>JAZKBK010000004.1 GCA_040388625.1 Gemmatimonadota bacterium
GCGTGGACTACCAGGGTATCTAATCCTGTTTGCTCCCCACGCTGTCGCGCCTCAGTGTCAGTTACTGCCCAGCAGGCCGCCTTCGCCACCGGTCTTCTATCGGATCTCTACGCATTCCACCGCTACACCCGATATTCTACCTGCCTCTACAGTACTCAAGCCTTGCAGTATTCACGGCAGACCCGGGGTTGAGCCCCGGGCTTTCACCGCAAACTTACAAAGCCACCTACGCGCCCTTTACGCCCAGTGATTCCGGACAACGCTCGCACCCCCCGTATTACCGCGGCTGCTGGCACGGAGTTAGCCGGTGCTTCCTCACCCGGTACCGTCAAGTCGGAAAAATCCGCTATTCGTCCCGGGCAACAGAGGTTTACACTCCGAGGAGCTTCATCCCTCACGCGGCGTCGCTGCGTCAGCCGTTAGGCCATTGCGCAAGATTCCCCACTGCTGCCTCCCGTAGGAGTCTGGGCCGTTTCTCAGTCCCAATGTGGCTGGCCATCCTCTCAGACCAGCTACCCGTCGTCGCCTTGGTGAGCCGTTACCTCGCCAACAAGCTGATAGGCCGCAAGCCCCTCTCAATGCCCATTACTGGTTTCATCCCCGAGATATGCCCCTCAAGGATCACATGCGGAATTACCCGGCCGTTAGGCCGGCTATGCCCCACATCGAGGTAGGTCGCTTACGTGTTACGCACCCGTTCGCCGGTTGCCATTGCTGGCCCCCGTGACTTGCATGTGTTATGCACGCCGCCAGCGTTCGTCCTGAGCCAGGATCAAACTCTCCAATAGAGAAATCTGATAGCTCTTCCCGAACGCGGCCATCTACGGACATTTAAGCCCGTAGGCTACCACGTCCGGAATCACTTTTATGAATATTCAGGTCTATACTCTCCCCGAAGCCCTGAATGGCCTCGGATCAACGAGTCAGCCTCGCACATCCATCGATCTCAATTTCAATTGTCAATCAGCGTTTCGCCACATTTTCAGTGGCAGCCTTCCAACCTATCGTTTCTGCCCCTCTTTCGCAAGGGGCTTTTTGAACTTTCTTCAGACTTCTTGCCGCGCCCTACGCCCTGCTCAACCAACCGCGGCAACCGCCTCTCCACGCTCCGAAAATGCAACAACTTCGGCCGCGCCTCGACGTCTCAATTCCACTCTACAATCAGCAACAACTTCGCCATACTACGGCGGATGCGCATCCTAACGGACGCCGCACTCGAAAGGAACCCCTGAAAGCCGCTTTTCTCACGCCTTTTTCAAGACTCCCAACCCTACCGCACGCAGCATGACAAATGCCCCCTCTCGGAATCGAACCGAGAACCTACTGATTAAGAGTCAGTTGCTCTAACCAATTGAGCTAAGGAGGCGTTTCACTCCGAACTACCAGCGTACCACTCCAGTTCCACCACCGCTTGCCGTAACCGAGCGGCAGAACACCGCCAGAACCGCGTGGTCGCTCTCGCTCGTGACCTACCAGGTGGTGCGCCAGGAGGGGATCGAACCCCCGACCTGCAGCTTAGAAGGCTGCCGCTCTATCCAACTGAGCTACTGGCGCTGGACAGCCTCCCAATTTGGCGCGAACGACCCAAAAATGGAAGCCCCGCGCGCCACGATCTCACGCATAATGACGCAGCCCGTCCGGACGACTGCCAACTCGCCGATAGCTCGCCGATAACCACAGCGCGGGAACGCGCATTGCCACACCATAACCCGACAACACTCCGCCAAGCGAAAGTCACCCGAGCAGCCGGTACTCGGCGAGGAGCTCCACATATGCAGTACGACGACTTTCTGGCTCTGGTTCAGGAACACGCTGGACTCAATAGCCGCACACGCGCGCTCGACATAACGCGCGCCACACTGGAGACGCTCGCCGAGCGGGTCGAGGCGGACACCGCGGATAACGTCGCGTCGCAACTTCCGCCCGGGATCGCGCGGTTTCTGCGCAATCGCACGGGCGGTACGGGTGAGCGCTTTCCGGTAGATGAATTCGTGCACCGCGTCGCCGAACGCGCCGACATCGATTCCGACGAAGCGATTCGCGAGCTTCGGATCGTGCTCCAATCACTTGCTGAAGCGGTTTCCGAGGGCCAGGTGAATCACCTGTGGGCGGAGCTACCGGGCGAATACCGGACGCTGTTCCAACCGACACAAAACTCCGGCCGCGCCGGCGCGATCAGGAGTGAAGGAAGCAGCTGATAAATACACCGTGCAGCGGATGAGATCGCATTCAACGATTGGATTCGGAATGCAGTTTCAGTGCTCGCACAACACTCGGATTGTGTGCGTGATGCGTGTCGTGCATAATCCGAGACGCAGTGCGCGATGGTGACAAAGTTTGCGAACGCCCTGCGCGTTCGCGCTCGCTACGGCTTGCTTCGAAAGCGCTCCCGGCGCGCCTGTTCTGCGTGCTCCTGTCGCTCGAGCGCTGCGCGATCCTGCGGCGGCGCGGCGTCGGTGGCTTGCGTGGTTCCTGGCTGGCCCGGGACGGGCGGTAGCGGTGCCCAGTCAGAGGTATCGGGCCGATATGCCCACATCGTTCCGTCGTCGCAGAGCGCGACGAGGTTGTTGACGGGTCCGGTGAGCTGAATCACGTGCCGCATCGTGCCCCCTGCATTGATGGTGATCGCGCGACGTTCCGAGGGCCGCCGTATCGACCGGATTGACACTCAGGAACAAGATAAGGCCCCGCATCGAAGATCGATGCGGGGCCTTATCTGCAGCAAGGTCGGGGCGGCCAGATTCGAACTGGCGACCTCCTGCTCCCAAAGCAGGCGCGATACCGGGCTACGCTACGCCCCGAGTCAATGAACTTAGTCGGGGTCGGACGGTTACGGCAACGCTCAGGCGTTTTCTCCCGAAAGCACCTCGAGCAGCGATCTGAAGGCGCGGCCCCGATGGCCGATCCGCTCCTTGTCCTCTTCCGACGCCTCGCCGAAGGTCTGCTGCAGCTCCTGCGACACGAAGTGCGGGTCGTAACCGAATCCGCTGAATCCGCGCGGCTGCGGGACTATCACGCCGGCGGTGGTCCCGGTTCGCACGACTGCACGCTCGCCATCCACGAAGGCTGCAGCACAGATGAACGACGCCGTCGCCGGCAGTGCGTTCATACGGCGGAGCTGCCCCAACAGCGTCGCATTGTTCGCCGCGTCGAGCGATTTGCCGGTGAGATCCGCGCGTCCCGAGTAGCGCTTGCTGCGCACCCCTGGGCGCCCTCCCAGCACGTCGACTGCAAGTCCAGAGTCGTCGGCGAAGGTGGGAAGGCCGGTGCGTCGGTAGAAATACTGCGCCTTTGCGAGCGCATTCTCCTCGAACGTCTCCCACGACTCGATGGAATCTTCGTCGTCCGCTTCGGTCACACCGGCCTCGGTGAGGTCGGTGATCTGGAATGCGGTGCGGGCAAAGATACCGCGGAGCTCGCGCAATTTCCCTGGATTGCGTGTCGCGATGATGGAGCGCGTCGTCACCGGCCGAGTGCGACGGTCTGTCGCTCCGTGAGCTCGGTGATGCCGCGCGTGGCGAGCTCGAGCAACCGATCGAGCTGAACACGATCGAAGGTGCCGTGCTCACCGGTGCCCTGCACCTCCACGTACTTGCCTTCGGAGCTCATGACCACGTTCATGTCCACTTCCGCACGCACGTCCTGCTCGTAATCGAGGTCCAGGCGGGCGACTCCGTCGATCACGCCGACGCTCACGGCTGCGACGCGCCGACGGATTGGCGACACCGGGATCTTGCCCTGCGCGACCATCCAGTCGAACGCGTCAATCGCTGCAACGGCCGCGCCAGTAATCGCCGCGGTGCGCGTTCCGCCGTCGGCCTGAATGACGTCGCAGTCGAGCTTGAGCGTGAACTCGCCAAACTTGAAGTCGTCCAGCATCGCACGAATCGATCGGCCGATCAATCTCTGAATCTCCTGCGTACGTCCGCCAATCTTCTCACGCTCCCGGGAGGTGCGCGTGCGCGTTGCACGCGGGAGCATTGCGTACTCCGCGGTCAACCAGCCTTCGCCGCGCCCGCGCCGCCACGACGGCACGCTGTCCTCGATCGATACTGCGCAGAGCACCTTCGTCATTCCAAAAGAGATGAGACACGATCCCTCTGCATACGGTGAGACGCCGCGCTCGATGGTCACTGGCCGCATCTGCTCTTCGCCACGCACTGGCACTTCGGAACTACCCACGCATCCGCTCTATGATTGAGGTTGTAGACTGGCCGGCAGTCAATGGGATCACAAGTACGTCGCCGCCGCGCGCGCGGACTTCTTCCGCGCCGACGATCGTCGCCTCCGTGTAATCACCGCCCTTCGCTATCACGTCGGGCATGAGACACCGCACGAGCTCGAGCGGCGTGTCTTCATCGAAGACCGTGACGACATCGACCGATTCGAGTGCGGCAATTACGTACGCGCGCTCGATCTGCGACCTGATGGGACGTGAATCTCCCTTGAGCCGGCGCACCGACTCATCGCTGTTGATTCCGACCACGAGCGCATCGCCAGCGGCACGTGCGGCCTGTATGACGTCGATGTGGCCGGGATGCAGCAAATCGAAGACGCCATTCGTGAACACCACGCGTCCCCAGAAATCGGTACGCCAGTCGCGCAGCGTATTCCACGACATCACTTTCGAAGCGGCGTCACGCGGTGTCACAACGGACCACTTTCGTTAAGGATGAAGTGCACGGTCCGCGAGTAACGCAACAGCTTCCACGAGTCGTCGTACGAGCCGAAGACGTGAATCGAACTCGGCGCGCGCTCAACCGTCACGTGGTAAGCTTCTTCGGGAAGATCGAGAGAGTCGGCGGCGGCCCATATCTCCTGGCGAATTGCGTCGTCCTTTCGAAACGTTGCGTAGCGTACCTGCTGATCGACAGCATCGCGGAAACGGTAGTAGCGCATGTAGGGCGCCCCGACGTTGATGACAACGTAGGTCATGATCGCCAGCGTCAGCAGCCAGCCAAGGCAGCCAAGATCGGAAGCACCACGTCGCGTCACCATTGCGACTGCACTCCTTCGACGATTGCCGTCACGAGCTTGTCCACCGCCTTGGAGCGGCCGATGCTCTCCTCACCTTCGTTGTACTGGCCGTCGACGATGTATCCCTTGCGCGACCAGAGATTCTTGCCCGTGACCTGATCGACGACGTCGACATCGAGCACCATCTGCAACGATCTCTGCACCGCCGAGGGCGCGCCGCGCGAGCGTGAGTCGACGCCGATCGGAATGCCCGATTCGTAACGCCGAATCGTTCCGCGCACCACCGCGCTCGCACGCGCTTCGGAAGCCTCGCGCAGCCCGAGCCGATTTATGAGCCGAACACGCAGCGAATCGGAGATCTCGCGCTGGATGTCTGCAACCGGCGTCTGGTTGTCGAACGGAATGACGGCGATGGTATGCACGTGCGACGGCAACCCGCCCCCGTGGAAGCCATAAAGGCAGCCGACGGCGGCGAGCAGGAAGGGAGCAACGAGTAGAAGCTTCTTAAAAGCGCCAGACGGACGCATCAAACGGCGGTACCGGTTGTTGGATCTCGATATCAAGGACGAGCGAACGCCGTCCAGACAACTCGTAACGAACTTTCTTTCCCGGAGCCCGGTCCACCCACTCGACGATCCTGTCGCCCGCCACTCGCTCGACGCGCGTAAGCTGGCTGCCGACTGCCGTGACTCTCCACTGAACCGGAGAGCCGAGTGATGCCCGAAGTGTATCGCCCGACACACGGATGATCGTATCGGAAACGGGGGGCAGCGCAAGACGCCCGAGCGCTGCCCACAGGAGGGGCGCGGGCGGCACCAGGTCGCGGCCGTTGGATCCCGGTGGCACCAACAGACTGTCTCCGACGAGAATCGCTGCGGCGGCCGCACCGAATCCACCCCCCAGGAACAGATCGACGCGGGCATGATCGGGCGGGCCCAAGCGAGCGACGCCCTCGCCGCGGCCGACTATCTGCCCCTGATCCAACTCCCACTTGAAGGTGATTTTCTGGGGAGTCACCGGGAGTGGAAATGACGGGAGCGTCGCGTCGAGCGGTGCGACACCCGGCAACGAGTGGATACGCGGTGCGCACGCGGCTGCAAGGACCAGCAGCAGAGCGACAGAGGTTCGCCGGACATGATGCGCGCGACGCAACACCGGGAGACCGCTCACCAGCGTACGCGGATCGAGTTGATCGCGTCACCTTCGACAAGTGCGTCCATCACGTTCAGCCCGCTCGTTACCGCACCGAAAACCGTGTAATGGCCGGTCAAATGCGGCTGCGGGGTAAGTGTCAGGAAGTACTGACTGCCACCCGTGTCCGGACCAGACAGGGCCATCCCCACAGCGCCGCGCGAATACGGCAGCAGTGTGAGCTCGTCGCGAATCGCGTAACCCGGACCGCCCTCGCCGTCGCCACGCGGATCTCCATCCTGTGCGACGAAGCCGGGAACTACGCGATGGAATCTCAGGTTGTCGTATGCGTGCCTGTCGGCGAGCGTGGCAAAATTGAGTACCGTGAGAGGCGCCTTCACTCCATCGAACGTGATGACAATACGTCCGCGTATCGTGCGCAAGGTTGCGGTCGGAGGGTGTCCGCGCAGCGACGGCAGCACTACACGACGCACGGCATTCTCGTACCACTCGAGCGGACGGTCGACCGCAGCCGTGTCGAGTGACCGCGCCTGGTTTCCGGGAATCGAGCTGCGCACTATCGAGTCGGGATCGGATCTCCCGGCGGTGAGAGCGCGCTGAACAGCGGCATCGCGGCGACCGGTGTCGCTCGCAGCGAGAAGCTGATACGCAGCGCCGCGCACGCGCGCATCGGGATCGCTCGTCGCAGCCAACGCAACGCCGCGCGCGCGTGCCGTATCGCGCGAGCCGGACCATGCGCCGATCGCGACCGCTCGAAACCGCCAATCGGGCGAAGCACGCCACAGCGAGTCGGCTGGCAACGTCACACCCGAGGCAGCGGCTCCATCGAGCAGCGATCTGCGCACCTTGTACGTGGTGTCGAGCGCCCAGGCCTCGCGCCACAGCGATACCGTGGTGTCGAACGCGGGCGCCGCGCTCTGAGCAGCAGCGACTCGCACGTTGGCATCACGGTCGTACAACGCGTGGAGAATTACAGCTCGCTCGGCAGTTCCAAATGACGCAATCGAGTGAAGCGCATTGATGCGAACGTACGGGCTCGGATCGGTGACAAGCACACGCAATCGCCCGATGGCCTCCGCGCGCAGCGAGTCACCGACCATCTGCTTGCCCAGCACGCGCGCAAGCTCGGCGCGAAATGCAGCGTCCGGATGCGGCGCATCCAGCAGCGGCCTCACGCCTGACCGCGCGCGCGCTCGTGCGACCGAGTACGCTGCGGCCCAGCGAAGTTCGGCGTCGGGAGAATGGAGATACGGCGCAATCGCGGCGACCGCGAGCGGCCGCATCTTGGACATCGCAATCAGCAGCTCGCGCAATGTCGCACGCGAAGCTGCATTGCGTTTGGGTGATTCGCCGAGCAGTGCCGCGACCGTGCCGGACGCCGGCGCCCCGATCTCGCCGAGCGCCCAGGCCGCGGACGGAGCGGCAGCGCCAGATGTGCGAGCGATCGACGCGAGCATGGACACCGCGCTCGTGTCGCGTACGAGACCGAGTCCGAATATCGCCGAAGACGCGACGACCGAGTCCGCGTCATGGGTGAGATCCCGCAGCAATGGCAGTGCGCGGCGTCTGTGTCGAAGCGCTACCTGCGACAGAGTGCGAGCGCCGACGCGCCGGATCTCCGCATCGTGCGATTGCAGCGCGGTCGCGAGCAGCGCCGTGTCGAGCGTGCGCTGGTCGGCCGACTTGAGGATGCGAGCGTAGAGGGTTACCTCGAGCGAATCAGCTTTCTGCGCGTGATGCGCGCCGGCTTGCCGGATCGCGACTACCGGGCGTACGGCTTGAACACCGAAGCCGGAGAGCACGGTAGCCAGCGCAAGTGTCAGCAACATGTCAGGCGATTACCCGCACGCGCTCTAGTTGTTGCCTCAAATGGTCAGGAATGCATGAGCCGCGCCCTTCGCGCGTCATGGCGACGAGGGTGGTGTATCCGGTAGCGATGGATGCGCCGTCAGCGGTCTCGATGTCATAATCGAACCGCACGACTCTGGACCGCACTTCGGTGACGCGCGTCGTGATGCGTATGACGTCGTCGTATCTGGCTGGCTTGATGTACCGCAGATGTGCCTCGACGACGGCCAGCGCGGTGCCCTCGCGTTCGAGCTCGGCGTAGGTCATGCCGCCCAGCGCCCGGATGAGATCCGTGCGGCCCATATCGCACCATGCGAGGTAATTGGCGTGATAGACCACGCCCATCTGATCAGTTTCCGCGTATCTCACGCGAACTTCGGTCACCTGGAGCATTTGTTAAGATACCGCCGCTGCGCTAAGCTTGTCGCGTGCTCAACACTCCATGCCACATCGTATCCGACCTGCATCTGGGAGTCGCGAACGCCGAAGTCGAACGATCGTTCGAAGGGTATCTGGCGGGGATTACCGGAAAAATTCCGGCCCTCATCATCAACGGCGACCTGTTCGACTTCTGGTTCGAGTGGAAGACGGTGATTCCAAGACGCGGCTTCCGGACGCTTGCCGCGCTTGCCGCACTGCGTGACAGCGGAACGGAGATCCTCTACATCGCGGGCAATCACGACTGCTGGGGCGGAGATGTCCTTCGCGAGGACGTCGGCGTGGAATATCACGTAGGCCCGTGGGAGGGGTCGATCGGGCCGTGGCGGGTACGTGTGGAGCACGGCGACGGACTTCGCGAAGTCGAGGACCGGAAGTACAGGATGGTGCGACCGATCATGCGCTCCCCGCTTGCGATCGGAATGTTCCGACGGCTGCATCCCGACTGGGCGACGCGGCTCGCGTCGGGCAGCTCGAACGCGAGCCGCACGTACTCGGCTCGTGACGGAGGCGAGGGGTTGCGCGCGATCGGGCATGCGCGCCTCGAGTCGGAACCCGAGCTGGACGTTGCCGTCTACGGGCACTCGCACGTTGCGGCGCTCGAGCGTGTGGGCGCGAGGCAGGTCTTCGCAAACGCGGGATCGTGGCTCGATGCACCGACGTACATCGAAATAACCGACAGCTCGATCGAGCTGCTGCGGTGGAACGGGTCAGCCGAGCGTGAGAGTCTCCACGTGATCGATCGCGGCGCCTAGAAAGCGCTCCCCGACGTTGCGGAACTGCTCGGGCACGTCAGAGGCGATGAAACGCAAGCGGGAGCGGTCGTCGCGCTGAGCGTGACGCAGTCCGCGTTCTGTCAGCAGGCGGGCGACCTCGCCCGCGGTCTCCTCGGCGCTGTCGATCAATTTTATGTCCGGCCCAAGCGCGCGCGCGATCACCGGTTTCAGGAGCGGGTAGTGCGTGCAGCCAAGGACCAGCGCGTCGATTCCGATGTCGCGCAGCGGCGCCAGATAATCCTGCGCGACAAGATTTATTGCGGGATGATCAAGCCAGCCTTCCTCGACGAATGGCACGAACAGAGGACATGCGCGCGCCGTGACTTCGGCCTCATCGTCCAGTGCATGGATGGCGCGCTCGTAGGCGCCGGAGCTCACCGTCCCCTGCGTTCCAACGACACCGATGCGTCGTGACGCCGATGCGCGAAGGGCGGCGCGCGCACCGGGCTCGATGACTCCCGTAATGGGGATGTCGAAATGCGCGCGCAGCGAATCGAGCGCGTGCGCGGTCGCGGTATTGCAAGCAACCACCACGTTCTTCACGCCCTGATCGCGCAGGAACGACGTGATCTCGTGAGCGTAGCGAGTCACCGTTTCGGGGCTCTTGGGGCCGTAAGGAACGCGCGCCGTATCGCCGAAATAGATGATGTCTTCGTCGGGCAACTGGCGCATGAGCTCGCGCACGACCGTGAGGCCGCCGATACCGGAGTCGAATACTCCGATGGGCGCATCGGACTGCATGTGTGTCGGAGTCTGTGTCAAGAGCCGTTCAGAATGCGAGCGAGGCGCCGATGGCGGCGCCGTTCGGGGTTGGGGTCACGGCGACGTTGGCCTTGAAGTCCCAGAGATTCGCGGCGACGTAAGCATCAGCGCCGGAAATTATGTGATTGAATATCAGAGCGGCGATCCAGTCTTCATAATGCGTTCGACGCGCACCGATGCGCGCGACGAGCCTGTTCTGCGTAAAACCGGTCGGAGTAATCACACCCGTGACCGTGTCAGCCGTGAAGCCCGTAGGAATGCTGTCCTTTCGTGCGGCGCGCGCCTCGCGCAGATCGAGTGCGGCCTTCCGCGCCATTCCGATCGAGAGCACCTCGGCCACCGCAAATAGAATCGACGATGTCGGACGATTGAGGCGCGATTGAGCGAAACCGGGAAGCAGCATCGAATAGATCATGGCGCGACGAGGCGCGATTGGCGGATGCTTCAGCGAGTCGGCGATCGTATCTGCGAGGATCGGCGTGCGGCCAATACCGATGGGTTGCGTGCGCTGTGCAACCACCGGCGCGGCGGCAAGCAGCGACACGAGCGTCGCGAAGCACGCGCGACGCGCGCGTGCTATTCCTCGACGATGACGCATTACCGGAGCAGCGTGGCGTGCTCCGCTCACGAGCTCGCCGACGCTGTCGCTCACGTCAGCGGTTGATCGCCACGATCGCGTCGATCTCAACGAGGGCACCACGCGGGAGCGCGGATACCTGCACGGTGGATCGCGCCGGACGCGCCTCGCCGAGCCAGCGACCGTAAACCTCGTTCACGATCGGAAACGCGGCCATGTCGTGGATGTACACGGTGGCCCGCGCAACATCGGCCCATGTTGCACCAGCGGCAGTGATCACCGCCGACAGGTTGCGCATGACGATCTCGGCCTGCTCGCGCACATCGCCTGTGGACATCTGGCCGGAGGCGGGGTCGAGTGCGATCTGACCGGCTGTATACAACATTCCGTTGACGATCACACCCTGGGAGTAAGGGCCGATCGCCGCGGGTGCATTGTCGGTGTGGACGTGCTGGAGCGCCATTTTGAAACCGTGAAAGAGCGAGCGAAAACGCCCGTGCAGCAGCGCGGGCCACGAATCAGGAAATATACCGCGTCGCAGGAGGGATTCGACGCGACGCTGCGCTCATGCTCGGCACATGATTCGCCGCTGTTGGCCGAGCGGCGTCACGGCATGGCGAGGGGGCCGTCGGAACTAGGATTCCGGCTGGTGTTCCGGTTCGGGGTGTTCGTCGCGCACGAGCTTGAGGTGACGAACGACGGGCGTAGCGACGTCGCCAGCTGAAGCGTCGGTGCGGTAGTAAGGATCCAGCTCGCGAAGCGTGCCGCGCAACTCGCGATAGCTCGTGACCGCCTGTGAGTGAGCTATGGATGCTTCGAGGCTGCCGGGCCCGAACTGCGCTTCGGCAAGGCGAGCGACATAGTAGCGCCGCCACGCCTCTCGTACGAGGCGCTCGGTGTGGCCGGTGCTCGGTGCGCCGGCGCGAAGTGCCTTCCACTGAGGCGGTGTGATGTCTGGTCGGCCGGGCGTGTCGTCCATGTTGTGGGTATCGGCAGCCCGGGCGAGTTTCCGAACCGCCTGACGCCATTCCGATAGCGGGATATCACATTTCTGCTCTAGCTTTCCTGCTATTGACAGCGGAATAGTCGCCGAGCGTTGTCGATCACCTGCGCACCCATCGTTCCGGCGTCGACGCCGCGCACGCTGGCCAAGCGAGCCGCTGTGAGCGCGACCCACGCCGATTCGTTGCGCTTGCCACGATGCGGGACTGGAGCGAGGTACGGCGCATCCGACTCGACGAGAATGCGATCATCGGGAATCGAGCGGATGATTTCGTCGCCTGCCCAGTTCCTGAACGTGACGATGCCGCTGAACGAGACATACCAGCCTGCATCGAGCGCTGTGCGTGCGAGATCGGCGCCGCTGGTAAAACAGTGCAGAACACCTCGGATGCCTTCCCTGCCCGCCTCACGGACCATCGTCGCGGTGTCGTCGTCCGCGTCGCGTGTGTGAACGACCACGGGACGGTCAAAACGCTTTGCCAGCTCGAGCTGCATCGCGAATGTGCGTCGCTGAGCGTCGCGCGGCGAGTTGTCGTAATGGTAGTCGAGTCCACATTCGCCTACCGCAACTGCGCCTGCGTCGAGCAGGCGCTCGAGCGCCGTGACGTCAGCGACGGGATCGAACGACGCCGCGTCGTGCGGGTGGATTCCGGCCGTGAATGTGATCCAGCCCGGATGCGTTGCCGCTATCCGGGCTGATTCATGTGCCTGCTCGATCGATGCGCCGATGCAGACGATGCCTTCAGCGCCCGCATCGCGGGCGCGTGCGATTACCGCGTCGCGGTCGCCGCCGAAGGCTTCGTCCGCGAGGTGGGCGTGGCTGTCGAAGAACCTTTCCATGCGGTTGCCGGGACGTTACGAGGATACTTGCGCTCGATCCAGATGAGCACCGGGCCGGCGATGTACACGGAGCTGAAGGTTCCGGTCACGATTCCGAAGAGCATGACCCAGGCGAACGGCCGGATGACTTCACCCGCGAAGAGCAGAAGCGCAAGAGTTGCCGCGGCCGTGGTCGCGTGCGTCAGGATCGAGCGTGGCAGCGTTTCGTTGATCGCGCGGTTGAGCGTGTCGTACAGCGTTTCCTTGCGGCCCTTGCGGAGGTCTTCACGCACGCGATCGAAGATGATGATCGTGTCGTTCAGCGAATATCCGAGCACCGTCAGCAGGCCGGCGACGACTGTGAGCGAGACCTCGAGGTGCATGACCTTGACGAACGCAAGCGTGGTGAACACATCGTGGCCAGTCGCAATGATCGCTGCGAGGCCGAACCGCCACTCGAAACGGATTGCAAGGTAGACCAGGGTAATGACGAAGGACAGGAGGATGGCGATGAGCGCATTGCGCTTGAGCTCATCTCCAACGCGGGGTCCGATGGCTTCGGTGCGAAGCACCGTCACATTTGCCTGGCCGAATTTATCGAACAGGACGCTGTCGACGCGCTTGGACACCAGCTCGGCGCCCGCCGCCTGCTGGGCGACATCCTGCGCGCCCGCGACGCGAAGCGTGAAGTCGCGCGGCGTGCCGAACTGCTGGATTTCGGCGTCCCTGAAGCCGGCGCGATCCATGGCCGACCGGATCTGTCCCGGATCGACGGGAGTCTTGAACTGAAGCTGCTTGAGCGTGCCGCCTGTGAACTCGATGCTGTAGTTCACGCCCTTGATCGCAAGGGAGCCGATTCCGATCGCGATGAATGCGACTGTGAGACCGACGGCGACGCGCCACCAGCGAATGAAATCGTAATGAGTGTTATGAAAGATTCGCAGCATTTAGATGCTCAGTGCCTTCTGGTCGGTGTTGCGGGTGAGCCAGATGATGTAGAAAGTCCGCACCACGAATATCGCAGTTACCATGGAGGCGGCGATACCAGCGAGCAGGGTGACAGCGAAGCCGCGAACAGGTCCGGTTCCGAATTGATACAGAACTGCGGCGGTGAGCGCCGCTGAAACGTTCGAGTCGATGATGGCCGGCAGTGCATGACGGAAGCCCTCGTCGATTGACAATCGTGTTGACTTGCCGTGGTCGAGCTCCTCACGTATGCGCTCGAATATCAGCACGTTGGCGTCGACCGCCATTCCAATCGACAGAACGAAGCCAGCGAGTCCAGGCAACGTCAGAGTTGCATCGAAACCTGCGAGCGCGGCGAGCGTGCAGAGGGTGTAGATCGCGAGACCGAAGACTGCGAGCAGGCCCGAGAAACGGTAGTAACCGATCATGATCACCACCACGAGGCAGAGCGCGATGGCGCCGGCCTGAATACTCGCGTGAATCGAGTCCGCGCCGAGGCTCGGACCGATGTTCCGGACCTCGTCGATCTTGAGCGGAACGGGAAGCGAACCGGCGCGCAGAACGAGGGCGAGATCCTGTGCTGCCTGGAGGTCGCGACCGCCGAGTGTGATCTGTCCCTGGGTGCCGATGGCTCCCTGGATGACCGGCGGACGCCCCATCACGAGACTGTCGAGCACGATGGCCATGTAATCGCCGATGTGCTTGGACGTCTCGTTGCGAAAGCGACGACCGCCTTCGTTGTTCAGCGTGAACTGGACAACCGTTCCTTCGGTCGGCGACTGAGTGGGCTTCGCATCGGTCAGATAATCGCCAGTGATGATCGGCCGCGCGTCGAGCAGATACATGGCGCGATAGGTACGCGAGCCAAGCGACGTGGTGTCGCTGGACCAGCGAATGACCTTGCCGGGAGGGATCGCGGCCTGGACCGAGGGAAGCGACAGGTAGCGCTGAAGCGCTGGCACGTCGTTCTGCGCAACATAGTACTCGCCGGGCATCTGGCCTTGCTGGACCAGCTTCGAGAACGCGCCGCCCGCAACCGCCGCGGTGTCCTTCTTCGTCGTGTCGCCCGGCGCCTTCTTCGCGGTGTCCTTGGAGAACAGGCCCTGCAGAGCATTCTTGGCGCTATCCGTCTGCGTCGTCGCTGGCGCGGCAACGCCCTTCAGCGCAGCGGTCGAGCCAAGACTCTTCACCGCGGCATCCAGTCGCGGAAGTGCCTTCTCGAGCGCTCCAGTCTTGTCTGTTATCTCGAACTGCAGGAACGCCGACTTCTGCACGACGTCCATTGCGCGCTGCGGATCATCTATTCCGGGAAGCTCCACAATGATGCGGTCGGCGCCGGCCTTCTGTACGAGCGGCTCGGACACGCCGAACTGATCGATACGGGTGCGCACGACCTTGAGCGCGCGGTCGATGGCGTCGCTCTTGTCGGCCACCTTCTGCTTGGAGTCATCGATCTCGAGAGCGAGGTGCATTCCGCCCTGAAGATCGAGGCCGCGCTTGAGGGGGACACGCTGAACGGTGTCGACGACGTAGACGCCATTGCGCTTGACTCGCTCGGTCACGGTGCGCGGGAACAACGCCCACGCCGACACGGCGATCAGCGCGAGAATGAGGAGGATGCGGTATTTGAGAGACATTGAATATCGAGATTAGCCCTTAAGGTTACCCTGAGACGACGCCACGGTCAACGCGGACCGCGCATCGGACTCATCCAGCTTGATCTGCTGCACCAGCGCATCGGCCGTCGGAAAGGCACGCGTGTCCCTCAGACGCTTCAGAACATCAATCCGCACGGGCTGTCCGTAAAAGTCGCCAGAAACGTCGAAGAGATACGCCTCGATCGACCGTTCGTGGTCACCGAAAGTTGGCCGTGGGCCCAGATTCATCATCCCGCCGTATGTCCCCGTGGGGGTGACGACACGGACCGCGTAAACGCCATCGGGCGGCAGCAGCTTGCGCGACGAAGGCTGCGAGAGGTTGAGAGTCGGAAAGCCCAGCGCGCGCCCTCTGGCAGCCCCGGGAATGACGACCCCACTGATCGAGTACGGCCGTCCGAGCAACTCCGCTGCACGCGGAAGGTCGCCACCGGCTACAGCGCGCCGTATCGCAGTCGAGGAGATCCAGCGTCCGTCTTCGGCGGCGACCGGATCCACGACGTCGACGGTAAAGCCGCGGCTCGCACCGAGTGCCTGAAGCACCGCTGCGTTCCCCGCTCGCTCGCGACCGAAGCCGTGGTCGTGGCCGATGAGTAGGTGCTTCATGCGGAAGTCATCGCGCAGCACCTGGTCCACGAATTCGGTCGCACTGAGTGACGCGAGCTCGTGGGTGAATTGGAGCACCACTACGTGATCCAGACCGGTCCGCGCGAGCGCGTCCAGCTTCTCCTCACCGACGGTCAGAAGCGGCGGCGCGGCGGCGGGATTGACGACGTCGAGAGGATGTGGCTCGAATGTTATGGCAACGCTGTGCAGTCCTTCACTCTTCGCCGCGGCGACGAGGCGCGAGATCACATCCAGATGTCCGCGATGCACGCCGTCAAAGGTGCCAACGGTCACCGCGGCTCCCTTCACTTCCGGCGGCAGATGCGCGCCGTCGCGAACTATCCGCGCTGCACTCACTCGGCGATCACCCTGAGCCTGCGTACCGTCGGCTTCGGACTGGCGCGAAGATCGTCGATCGTTGCGGCGTCGATGACATCGAACTCGCCGCTGCGCGTTCGACGCAGCGAGGTGAGATGCGCTGCGCTGCCGCATGCACGGCCGAGGTCGCGGGCGAGCGCGCGCACATATGTGCCGCCGCCGCAGATAATGGAGACGTTCAGCTCGTCGTCGGTGTGCGACGCGATCTGCCACTCGTGCACCGTGACGGGAGACGGGGCGAGCACGACGCTCGCACCGGCACGGGCCGCACGATACGCCGGTGCGCCCTGCACCTTCTTTGCCGAGAACTCCGGCGGGACCTGCGGTATGACGCCGGTGAGCGATGGAATCGCCGACAGGACAGCGTCACGGGACGGGAGAGGTGCTGTGCGAATCACGTCGCCGGTCGGATCACCGGTGTCGGTCTCCTCGCCGAAACGGATCGTAGCATCGTAAACTTTGGGCTCGTTGTCGATGAAGGTCGCCAGGCGTGTGGCGCGACCGAGCAGAAGGACGAGCAGTCCAGTGGCGAACGGATCGAGGGTGCCGAGGTGGCCGATGCTGCGTTCGCCGTATGCGCGGCGCGCGATGTCGACGACGTCATGTGACGTGATTCCAGCTGGTTTGTCGACGAGCAGCAGACCAGATACGTCGCCGTCGTCACCGTTCACGGTTCGAGTCTTCCGCCTTGATCTGTGCCAGGAGCGACTCGATGCGCGACGCCCGGGCCGCAGTCTCGTCGATCTGGAAATCGAGCTCGGGGGCAAGCCTCAGCCGCAGCGCGCGACCGATCTCGCCGCGCAGTCGGTGGCCGACCTGATTGAGAATCGCGACCGGATCGGTGCCGTTGGTGTCCATGACGCTGACATAGACTCGCGCGCGCCTGAGATCCGACGTGACATCCACGCCGGTGACCGTGACCATCCCACTGATGCGAGGATCACGTGAGCCACTCGTGAGATAGGATGCGACCTCCTCACGAATGGCGGCGGCTACGCGCTCAGCGCGGCGATTGTCGCGAGGCATCGCGAGACCTCACGATGCCGCGGCGCTCGACGCAAGCGTGCGCGCGACCTGTTCCTTGGTGTAGCACTCGAGAATGTCGCCGACCTTGATGTCGTTGAAGTTCTCGATGCCGATACCGCACTCGAAGCCCTCGCGCACTTCACGCACGTCGTCCTTGAAGCGGCGCAACGAGCCGATGACACCGTCGTACATCTCGACGCCATCGCGAATGACACGCACACGGCCCGTGCGGTTGATGATTCCATTCCGCACGCTGCAACCGGCGATGACGCCGATGCGCGAGACCTTGAACACCTCGCGGACCTGCGCGTCGCCGAGCACCACTTCGCGCTCTTCGGGACGAAGCATGCCTTCGAGCGCAAGCTTGACGTCCTCGACGGCTTCGTAGATGATCTTGTACAGCTTGATCTCGACGCCTTCCCGCTCGGCGGCGTTGCGTGCATTGTTGTCCGGCCGCACGTGGAAGCCCACGATGATCGCGCCCGATGCACGTGCGAGCAGAATGTCGCTCTCGGTAATTGCACCGACACCGCGATGGATGACCTCGACCGTGACTTCGGCCGTCGACAGCTGGCCCAACGCGTCGGCGAGTGCTTCCGCCGGACCGCCCTGGTCCGCCTTGATGACGATGCGGAGAGCGCGCGCCTGACCTGGCGCCGTCTGCGACATGAAGTCTTCGAGCGAGACGCTGCCCTTCATCGTGCGACGGCTGCGCGCCTCGCGGTCGAGCCGCTGACGACGCTGCGCGATCTCGCGCGACGCGGTTGCATCCTCGACTGCGAGGAACTGATCGCCGGCCATTGGAACACCGCCGATGCCGAGCACCTGAACCGGAATTGCAGGCCCGGCACTCTTCTGGTTGCGACCGCGCTCGTCGAGCAACGCACGAACGCGACCTGAATACATGCCGCAGATGAAGTCATCGCCGACGTGCAGGGTGCCGTTCTGCACGAGAACGGTTGCAACGGGACCCTTGCCCGGATCCAGCTGCGCTTCGATGACAGAGCCAACTGCACGACGGTCCGGGTTCGCCTTGAGGTCGAGAATCTCGGCCTGCAGTACGAGCTGATCGAGAAGCGCCGGCACGTTCTGGCCTGTCTTCGCCGAGATCTCGCTGGCGAGCGTTGTTCCACCAAACTCCTCGAGCACGACACCGTGCTGCAGGAGGTCCTGCTTGACCTTCATCGGGTTTGCGCCCGGCAGATCGATCTTGTTGATCGCGACGATCATCGGAACGCCGGCGTTCTTGGCGTGCGAGATTGCCTCGATCGTCTGCGGCATCACCTGATCATCCGCAGCGACAACGAGAACCACGATGTCAGTTACCTGAGCACCGCGCGCACGCATGGCTGTAAATGCCTGGTGACCAGGGGTATCGAGGAACGTGATCGCGCGGTCGCCCGGAAGCGTCACGTGATACGCACCGATGTGCTGCGTGATACCGCCCGACTCGCCCGCGACGACGTGCGCCTTGCGAATGTGATCGAGCAGCGACGTCTTACCATGGTCGACGTGACCCATGATGGTGATGACCGGCGGACGGGGAATGAGATCTTCCGCGGCGTCCTTCTCGAGCAGTGATTCGGTATCCGCGGCGTACTCGTCCTCGAGCACGGCTTGGAATCCAAATTCGCCAGCGATCAATTCGATCTGACCGAAGTCGAGTCGCTGATTGATCGAGACCATGAGGCCGAGGTTCTTGAAGGCGAAGCCAACGATCTGGTTACCGGGGACCTTGAGCTGCTGAGCAAGCTCTGCCACGGTAACGAACTCGTTGACGCGGACCGTTTTCCTTTCCTTCTCGACAGCGGCCTTGCGCTGCGCCTCCACTTCTTCGCGCGATACAGTTTCATCGCGGCGTGGCGCGCCCTTGCGCGAGCTTCCGCGCATGGATGTCATCGTCTTGAAGATGTTGGCCGATACCGCTTCCTGATCCACGCGGCGACCGCGACCGCGTCCACGCGAGCGGTCATCCTGGCGTGCAGGTGCACGATCGCCCGTAGGACGTGGACGACTCTCGCGCGACGGTGTACCCGGAACGCTGGTGGAAGCAGCGGAGGCTGTCGGACGCGCATTCGGCGGTCCTGAGCCCTGGCGCTGATTGCTCGAGCTACCCGGGCGCGGCCGCGGACCACCCGGCGTCAGTGGACGCGGAGGGGTGGCGCTGGCACGCGGTTGAAGCGGCGGCAGAGGCGTCGGCCGCGGACGGTCGGGCCGTGCAGTCTGCGGACGATGCGTTGCTGGCGTCGGCGCTGAATGCGCGGTCTGGAGTTCGGGGCGTTCTGCCGGCACCGGTGCTTGCGCCGGTCGCTCCGCCTGTGGCGCGGCAGCTACTGGCGGCGGAGTGACTTCGCGTGGCGGAGTCGCAGGCTCGGCGGGCTTCTGTACCTGCTGGACCGGCGCGACCGGGGTTGGCTTGACCGGCTGTTCGACCACCGGCGCAGGCTTGGCCTCGGCCACTGGCTCGACGACAGGTGCTGGGCGGCGCACGCGAGCAGGCTGAACCGGCTCCGGCTCCGCGGCCTTCTCGACCGGAGCCGGCGTCGGCGCGGGCGCTGGGGGGGCGGCCACAACTTCCGGCTCGTGCACGACTTCGGCGGCGCGACGACGACGAACCGCAGGAGCTGGCTCGGGTTCAGGCGCAGGGACTTCGGCCGCAGCGGCAGAACCGCGGCGACGTCTGGCACCGGCGGCAGGTGCGGGCGCGGCGGACCGGGCGCGCTTTTCACGCTCCCAGCGCGCACGAGCTCGCGCGACCTGATCGTCGGTTAGCGGACTCACGTGACTGCGTACTGGGATATCCATCTGACGCAGGAGGTTGATCACCTCGTCAGCGGGAATCCCGAATTCACCAGCCATGTCCGTTACGCGCAACTTACTCACCCAGTTCTCCCTGTCCCCGGTACGTGGCTCTCACGCCACGTGCCAACTTGGCATCCAGGACGCCGACGACGGCCGTCGTCGTGCGTCCAACAGCCCTGCCGAGTTCATCGGCCGAGGCTGTTTCAATCATAGTAATACTCCGCCCCTGGAGGAGCGGGACGATCTTGTCGCGGCTATTAGGCGACGCATCAGCTGCGACAATCGCCAGCCGAAGAGTCCCCTTGAAGACCGCATCCCTCGTTCTATCAACGCCTACCACGACCAGTCTGCCACGCGCGCCAAGGCCGATCAGTCGCAGAGCGGCTTTATCGTCCATCACGTCGTGACCGGCGGCTCCGCATCCGGAGTAGCCGGCTCGCTGGTTTCGCTCTGCGCCGCCGTCGCTTCCTCGTCGGGAGCATCGGTGGTCAACTCGTCGATGATGGCCACGAGCTTTTCCGCATCTTCGATCATGATGCCGGGAAGCTTGAGGAAATCCTCGCGCTCGAGATCCAGAATGTCGTCCAGACGTCGATAGCCGGCATTCTCCAGGATCGCAACCGTCGCAGGCGGCAATCCTTCGATGTCGGCCAACTTTGGATTGGTTGCGTTCGGGTGATCTTCGAGCGGTGCAAACGGCAGCGTATCAGCCGCGCGCTCCATCCACTCCCGGCTCGAGTAGAGATCGATCTTCCACTCGGTGAGCTCCGATGCGAGACGCACGTTCTGTCCATTCTTGCCGATCGCCAGCGAAAGCTGATCCTCGTCGACGATCGCCTGAATCGTGCGCGTGGTGGCGTCACTGAATACCCGCGCAACCTTGGCGGGTGCCAGCGCGAGGCGCGCAAAGCGTTCCGGATCGCCAGACCACGGGACGATATCGATGCGCTCACCGCTCAGCTCGTTTACTACGGCCTGCACGCGCGCGCCCTTTACGCCGACACACGCGCCGACCGGATCGACCGCCTCGTCACGCGAGAAGACGGCGATCTTGGTACGGCTTCCAACTTCGCGCGCGACAGAGCGGATCTCCACCGTGCCGGCCTGAATCTCCGGCACTTCGAGCTTGAACAGCGCCTGCACGAAGAGACCGTCCGCGCGGCTGAGCACGAGGCGGGGTCCCTTGGGTGTCTCCTCGACCTTCTTGAGAACTGCGCGAATCGGCTCGCCCTGATGATAGTGCTCGCGATGATTCTGCTCGCGGTACGGCATCACGGCTTCTGCTTCGCGGAAGCGGTTGAGCATGATGACGAGCTTGCCGCGCTCGATCTGCTGAACCTCGCCGCTCAACAGCTCGCCAACGCGTGATGTGAACTCGTCGCGAATCTTGGAGCGCTCGCCCTCGCGCACGCGCTGCAGAATGCGCTGCTTGGCCGCCTGCACTGCAGAGCGGCCGAACTCTGCAAAATCGGTCGGAATTTCCATTACGTCGCCGACCTGGAACTCCGGATCCTCGAAGCGTGCTTCTTCGAGCGATATCTCGCGAGCTGCGTCCTCGACCTTTTCCACGACGGTCTTGAGCAGCACGATACGAATGGCACCGCGATCTTCATCGATGTCGACTTCGGCCTGCACCGGACCGCCGTGCTTCTTGGCGAGTGCGGCGAGGATACCGTCCTGCAAGAGATCGCGCAGCTCCGAACTGTCCATTGACTTGGAGTTCGTCAGCTCGCGTATCGCTGTCAGGATGTTTCCAGATTCGACTGCCATGGTGCCTACCTCTTCCAGTTGATTTCAGCATCATCGCTAATGCCAGGCGACGACACTTCGAGCGTATAGAACTCGCCCAGCGACCTGTCGGCATCGAGGCGTTCCTCGATGGCGCGCGACGCACGAGCGCAATCTCCGGCGGTGACACCTTCGCCATCGCGCCGATTGATTCTCACCTCGAGCACCGCCCGACTTCTGGTCCCACGTTGCCGGACACTAAAAACATCAAACCCCAGAGGTGCAATCGCTTGTCCCACAACGTCTTGCAAGGCAGGGCTCATGTGATTTCTAACTGACCTCTATGAATAAAAAAATGCGGGGGACCACCCCACATTGAAAACGCCTCCAAGGTGCGGGGCGTGATGGAAATCTACTCATATAAGAGCAGAAAGCAACTCTGTGAGTAGGGGGCGGCGGGATAGCCGGCTGGGAGCCAACCGACGAAGCTCTAGCAGCCCGACATTCCTACACTTTCTGCGCCAGCGCCACTATCCGCTGAACCTGGTCCTCCTGGGTGAGATAGGTGGTATCGATCAGAACCGCGTCGCGCGCCTGAAGGGTGTTGGTGGCGTCACTGGCATCGCGCTCGACCAGCCGACGGGTCTCGTCGGCGATTTCGGCGTCGGTGGCCGAGCGCTCCAGACGTTGGTGCAGACGGCGACGGGCGCGCTCCCACGGATCGGCGACCAGAAAGATCTTGAGCTGCGCGTCGGGAAAGACGACGCTCCCGATGTCGCGACCGTCCACTACTACGTTCTCAGTCGCGGCTGCTCGACGGAGTTCCGCGTTCACCGCGGCGCGGACCTCAGGCATCTGCGCGACTGCCGATACGGCCGCTGTAACCTCGGCGGAGCGCGGGTCCGCGATGCCGAGACGGCGGCCGGTTTCGGCGCGATACAGCGCGCCCGAGTCCAGGTGCCTGTATCCCAGCTCGCGCGCCACCCATGCCGCTGTTGACGATTTTCCCGAGGCTGCCGGACCATCGATAGCGATCACCACTGTGCTACGCGACACGTCGCAGATCGCTCCAGAACGAAGGATAGGACACACTGACGCATTCAGGGCCGACGATATCGATCTCGTTGTCAGGGAGCGCGCCGAGTACGCCGAAGGCCATGGCGATGCGATGGTCGCCGTGCGTCTCGATGCGGCCTGAAAGTGGCGCACGACTCCCGCGAATGGCCATGCCGTCGGACCGCTCTTCGGCGTCCACACCAATGGCCTGCAGATTACGCACGACGGCTGAAATGCGGTCGCTCTCTTTCACTCGCAGCTCGGCCGCGCCGCTGATCACGGTCTCTCCATCCGCTCGCGCGGCAAGGCACGCGAGTATCGGGACCTCGTCGATCATCGAAGGCATCTCGGCGGCGCCGACATTCACGGAGCGCAGGGAGTCGGTGCCTGTCGCGCGGATGGTGGCAGTAGGTTCGCCGCCTTCATCGGAGGAGTCCAAAAGCGAAACCACCGCGCCCATCCGTTGAACCACGTCGAGAAAGCCGGTGCGGGTGGGATTGACGCAGACGCCAGGCATGTCGAGTGTGCGGCCGGGAACCAGCGCCGCGAGCGCTACGAAAAACGCCGCGGAGGAGGGATCGCCGGGTACGTGCGTGTCCACCGCGCGCATCGAGCGCGCAACACCGATGGATACAGATTCACCGTCCACCACAATCGGAATTCCACGTGCAGCGAGCATGCGCTCCGTGTGATCGCGCGACCGGGTCGGCTCCGTCACGTTGGCGCTCACCTGCGCGTTGAGCGCCGCGAGAAGAATGGCGCTCTTTACCTGCGCGCTCGCCGTGGGACTGTTCCAGCCGATGCTTCCGAGAGTGCCGCCATGGATGGTCAACGGGAGACCATCGCCATCGCCCCCCATCGTAAAGTGTGCACCCATCTGCTCGAGTGGCTCGGTGACTCTTCGCATCGGCCGGCGACTGAGACTCGCGTCGCCGATGAGCGTACTGTCGAAGGGATGCGCGGCGAGCACGCCGGCCATGAGGCGCGCCGTGGTGCCACTGTTGCCGCAGTCGAGCGGCCGTTTGGGAACCAGGAGGCCGCGAAGTCCACGTCCGTGAACTGCTATGCCCTCCTTGTCGGGCTCGATGCGTACACCGAGCGCGCTCAACACCGACGCGGTGCTGTCGATGTCGGCAGAGCGCAGAAGACCGCTGATATGGCTCGTGCCATCAGAAAGCGCAGCGAGAATCAGACTGCGATGAGAGATGGACTTGTCGCCCGGAACCCGCACGACGCCGCGAATGGACGCGATGCCGGTCATCGGAGAGCCTCCTCGAGTGCCGTCGCCGCGTCAGTGCGCTCGTCGCGATATTTGACGATGATCGGCGTAACGATCGAGAGTTTCATTTCAGTTGCCCACTCGGATGACGCGGGTCGCGTGCCGGGTATCACGACCGCGCCCATCGGAATGATGAGTGGCCGATCCGGCGATGCTCTGTAGACGGTCTGGTTGACGAGGTCGAACACGGGTGTGCTGCGCGTGAGAACGACGCCCGCTCCGAGAACTGCCCTGCTCCGAACTACGGTCCCCTCGTACACACCGCAATTTCCACCGACGACGACGTCATCTTCTATGACAACTGGAGCTGCGTTGATTGGTTCGAGCACTCCACCAAGCTGCGCCGCAGCACTCAGGTGCACCCGCTCACCGACCTGCGCGCACGATCCGACAAGAGCGTGGGAGTCGATCATGGTCCCTGCACCGACGTATGCGCCGACGTTGACGTAACTGGGCGGCATGCACACGACGCCGCGAGCAAGGAATGCTCCGCGCCGGATGGAAGAACCTCCCGGAACCACGCGAATGCCATCGCTCAACCGAAGCGCGCGCGGCGGGTAGGTATCCTTGTCGAAGAACGAAAACGTTACATCGGTGTCACCGGACCGCGCAAACGACATGTCGACCACGGCACCAACACGAAAACCGAGCAGAATGCCAAGCTTGACCCATGGTACGGCGCACCAATCGCCAGTGGCCGCGCGCGCAGCTGCGCGCACGGCGCCGGCCTCGAGCAACGTGAGCAGCTCATCGACTGCGGCGCGCGCATCCGGTGGCGGGGTCCCACGGACCGAAGCGAACGCTTCGATCCTGCTGGCGAGCGCTTCGTGTGCATGGCTCGAACCAAGCGTCATGCTGGTAGTGCTCCGACCGAGACGAGTGCTGCGCGCACCAACCCATGATGCTGGCGGGCGAGCGGGACGAGTGGAAGGCGAAGGTTGTCGCCCATCAGCTTCATCATCGCGAGAGCAGCCTTGACCGGTATCGGATTCGATTCGACGAAGGCTGCGTGAGTCCAGGGCGCGAGGCGACTATCGATGGCTCGCGCATCATCGTAGTCGCCGCGGTGCGCGGCCGCGCAGAGTTGTGTGACGAGTGCCGGGGTCACATTGGACGTCACGGACGTCACACCGTCGCCGCCGGCCACCATCACGGCAAGCGTGAGTGCGTCGTCTCCCGACAGTACAGAGAAATCGCGGGGCCGATGGCGAAGAATCTGGGTTATCTGGGCGAGATTTCCCGAAGCCTCCTTCACCGCTACAATATTTGGGTGAGTGGCGAGCTCGAGCGTCGTCTCGGCTGTCACATTGCTTGCTGTGCGTCCCGGCACGTTGTACACGACCACAGGCAGATCGATCGTATCAGCGATCGCGCGGAAGTGTGCCACTATGCCGCGTTGCGGCGGTTTGTTGTACGACGGCGACACGTGCAAGAGGTGCGTCGCGCCCGCGTCGCGCATCATCCTGGAGTTTGCCAGCGCGCGCGCAGTATCGTTGGATCCTGCGCCCGCGACGACAGGGATTCGTCCGGCAACCACTTCTACCGTGATCTCGACAACGCGCCGCTGTTCGTCCGCGGTCATCGTTGCGGCCTCTCCGGTCGATCCGCAAGGCACGATGTAGTTGATCCCCTCCTCTATCTGCCATGCGACGAAGCTTCGTAATGCCTTTTCGTCCAGCTCACCCGCCGTGGTGAACGGAGTGACTATCGCGGTGCCAGCACCACGCAGCATGGGAACTGTCGATTTCATCGAACCTCCTCATTGGATAACACATCGTCCAGCGTGAAGACGCCACGACGTCCGATCAGCCATCTGGCCGCGACGAGTGCGCCCTCCGCGAATACCCGCCTGTCGCGCGCTTCGTGCGAGATGACGATCTGCTCGAAACCACCGTCGAGAATGAGCGTGTGCGTGCCGGGCACGGAGCCGACGCGAACGCTCGTTATCGGAACCTCGCGAGCCGATCCCTCCGCGAACTTTTGCTGCAGCATGCGCGCCGTGCCGGATGGCGCGTCCTTCTTCTCCGCGTGATGCGTCTCCACCAGCGCGGCATCGAAGGTCGGGAGATTCGCGAAGATCTCACCCGCGCGACGCATCATGCGGGCTACCGCATGTACGCCGAGCGAGAAATTCGGCGCCCACAACAGTGACCCGCCTTTTTCCGAGACGAGCCGCGAAATCTCCGGCAGCTCACCATACCAACCAGTTGTACCGATCACGATCGGGCATCCGGCGATGATACACGCCCGGGCATTCGCCGCAGCTGCGCCGGGCTCCGTGAATTCAATCGCCACCTGTGCACCGGCGAGCGAACTCGAGTCGATGACAGTGCCGGCGCCCAGCGTCGCGACAACGTCGATCCCGCTCGTACGTGCAAGATGCGCGACTGCCGTTCCCATCTTACCCGGGCCGATTACTGCCAGCCGAAGCGCAGTCATGAATTCGCCTCATGAGGAAAGAACTCGGCATGCAGCGACCGCATGGCATCCTGCATCGAGGGGCCGTCAACGACAACGGTGAGATTGATGCCGCTGGCGCTCAGTGAAACCATGTGAACGTGCATGCCGCCGAGCGCCTGCAGCGCCCGGCCCATGCAGTCGCCGCGGTCACCGATGCCGGATCCGACTATCGCAACGACAGCACGATCCCGCTCGATCGAAACGTCGCCGAGCAGGCGCAGGTCGATGAGCAGCTCATCCAGTCGCGTGGCGTCATCGAGCGTAACCGAGACGGATACTTCGGAAGTGGAGACGACGTCGACCGATGTGCGCTGCCGCTCGAAGATCTCGAAAACGCTGCGCAGAAAGCCCTTCGCGAGCAGCATGCGGGGCGCGCTCACCCGCACTGTCGTAACGTCGCCCTTGGCGGCGATGGCCGTCACCGGACGGCGCGGAGCGTCGAACATGATTCGCGTCCCGGATCGCGTCGGGTTACGCGTGTTGTAGATGTACACGGGGATTCCACGCCGGACAGCCGGTGCAATCGTATTCGGATGCAACACCTTGGCCCCGAACGACGCGAGCTCCGACGCTTCGTCGAATCGGATCTGCGAGATGAGCTTCGCATCGCTCACCACGCGAGGATCGGCGGTGAGCATTCCGTCCACATCAGTCCATATCTCGATGTCGTCGGCCCCGAGGGCTGCACCGAGCAGCGACGCGGTGTAATCGGAGCCGCCGCGCCCGAGCGTCGTCGTAACGCCGGCCGCTGTAGCACCGATGTAGCCGCCGAGCACCGGAATGATTCCTGACCGGACCATCGGCGCGACACGATCGCGCGCGCGGTCCGAGATCGCATCCAGACTCGGCTCCGCCTGGTTGAAATGGTCGCTGGTGACAATGACTTCGCGCGCGTCCAGATGCTGCGCTGGAATTCCTCGCGCGCGGAATGCCTCGGTGACCAGCAAGGCGGACATCTGCTCACCGAACGACGCGACTGCATCGAGGCTCCGCGGTGTTATGTGGCCGAGCGTCGTGAGCGCCTCGGCCAGGCTCGCGACCTCATCGCACATCGCGGCAATCTCCGCAGCAGTGTCTGGACCACCCGGGACATCGCGAAGCAGAACGTCGCACATCGCGACGTGCCGCTCGCGAATGTGCTCGACCGACCGGAGTGCGCCGATGAGCTGACCGCGCGCCGCCTGTTCCGCGATGCCGAGCAGCTCGGTCGTGGTGCCGCTCGCCGCGGAGACTACCACGACAGGCGCGCGATGCAGCCGGCTCGCGACGACATCCGCCGCGCGGCAGATCGCATCCGCATCGCCGACGGAGGTGCCACCAAATTTGACGACTATCACGGACGAGCCACGTAGCCCTGAGTGACGAGCAGCTCCGCGTTCATTATTGCGCCGCCCGCCGCGCCACGGATGGTGTTGCTGCCCATCGCTACCATCCGTACATCGAGCAGCTCGTCGCGCCGGATGCGTCCCACCGTGACGGTCATCCCGTTGCCCCGCATCACGTCGCGGCGCGGCTGCGGGTGATCCGGCGCTGTCGTGACGACGATCGGCCGATGGGGCCGCGATGGAAGATCCATGGCTTCCTCGCGGCCGGTCCACGCCATGATGGCGTCGGACACCTGCTCCGGCGTCGCGGAGGACGCGAGCCCGATCGACATGCAGGTCGTGTGTCCGTGCTCGACCGGAACACGATTGGCGTGCGCAGTCACCCGGAACGGCGCCGACTCGATCGCATTCTCATTCACGACGCCAAGCAGCTTGCCGATCTCGGCTTCGATCTTCGGCTCCTCGTCCGCGATGTATGGAATGACGTTGCCCATTATGTCGAGCGATGGTACGCCCGGGTATCCGGCGCCAGAGACCGCCTGCATGGTCGCGATGAACATGCTGGTTATACCAAAGGCTTCATGCAGCGGCGCCAGCGGTAGCGCCGCAACGGTGGATGAACAGTTCGCATTCGTCACGAGCGCGCCCGTCCATCCACGGTGTTTGCGCTGCGCGTCGATCACGGCGAGGTGTTGCGCATTGATCTCGGGGATGAGCAGCGGAACGTCGCTCAGCATGCGGTGATTCTTGGCGTTGCTGCAAACGAACCTGCCGGCGCGTGCGAATGCAATCTCAACGTCGCCCGCGACGCCCGAGTCGAGCGCTGAAAAGACTATCGAAGATGAAACCGAATCGGGCGTGCACGGCGTCACCGTGAGCGACGCGACATCCGCTGGCATTTCTCCCTCGAGCCAGTGCGTGGCATCTGCGTATCGCCTGCCCGCAGATCTTTCTGATGCTGCAACCTCGGCGACACGAAACCACGGGTGGTCGCGCAACAGTCTGATGAAAGTCTGGCCCACGGCGCCAGTTGCGCCGAGCACCGCGACCGGCATCCGGTCGCGAGCGATATCATTGCCGGTCATTGAGCTAGCAGTTGCCTTACGAGTGAAACATACGTCGAGACACTCGCACGCAGCTCATCGACATCGACGTATTCGTCGGGTGTGTGTGCCACATGGATGGATCCCGGTCCGAACAACAGCGGAGTTCCCCAGCGAGAGAGCAGCGGGATATCGGACGTGTATGAGACCGGTGCGACCTCGTAGCCATCCAGCACGTGAAAGTGCTGAGCCGGAATCGTCGATCCGAATTCGACGTCTGCGCCACCTGCGTGGGCCCAGTCCGAAATGAGGCGCTTGATTGGCTCGACGTCGCTCACGAGACGCAGCATCACTTCCGACTCCGCGCTTCCGGGAATGATGTTCGCTTCAGTTCCACCGGTGATCGTCCCGATGTTCACCGTCGTTGCACCGAGCACCGGATCGAAGGGGAAATCCACGTCATGGATCGTCGGAAGCAAACGCAGCAGCGGCTCGATGGCCGAGGCGCCGAGTTCTGGATAGGCGGAGTGCGCCTCCCGTCCGTGCGTGCGGACGATGAAGCGCAACGATCCCTTGCAGCCGCTCGCCAGCTTGCTCTCGGTTGGCTCACCGTTGACGAGGTAGCGACTGGTCGCCGCGAGATTGTTGGCGGCGCGTGCGCCGTCGGATCCTTTCTCCTCGCCCACCACGAAGAGGAGATCCACGCGGTCTTCGCCTTCGCTTACGAGCTGCTCGGCTGCCGCCATCATTGCAGCTGCGATTCCCTTCGCGTCGCACGCGCCGCGGCCGTAGAGACGATTGCCGCTCAGCCTTGGCGGATGATAGGGCGGCACGGTGTCGAGATGCGTGGAAAGAGTGACTCCTCCACCGCGCCGCGAAGCCCACACGTTACCGCGTCCAGGCGAGACTTCCTGGATCGACACGTTCCAGTGCCGGCTCACGAGCCAGCGCGCGACGAAATCGATCGCCGCTCCCTCGTCTCTCGTAAATGATTGTATCGACAGCAGTTCTGCGGCGAGCGCGACGACATCGGTCATGCGCGCAAGTTAGTGGCAGAGGTATCGCGTTGGGAGCGGAGAGAAATGGGCAGGCACCGGGGGCCTGCCCTCACAAACCATTGCTCGGCCTAGTGGCTGAGTTCCGCCGTGGACGTCGGAGCAACGCGATGGTCGCCTTGCCGGACCTGCTCGACGAACAATTGCTGAACGAGTCGGTTCGCCTCCCGGTTGTACGAATCGTGGTCTCGCTCGCCCGCCTCGCCGATACCCGCAAGTTGCGGCAGGCCAAGCGCGCGGCCAGCCTCCCGGAAAGTCTTGAAGGTGTCTTCGGATTGGCGGGACAGAACTATGTCGGCTACCAGGCGAAGGAAATCGCTTTCGCGGACCGAGTCGGCCAGGTCGCGGGCAGCGTTGGCCGTGGCGCCGAGGGCCCGCTTGAGGACGCCTGCGCTCGGCGCACCGAGCTCGTGCTGATAGTCTTCCAGCAGGCGTTGGTGGTCGCGCATGGCGGGTATGTAACGTGTACAGAGATCGCGAAAGCGCGGGTCTTCGGCCTGTGCTGCGTGGTCCTCCAATCCCTTGAGAAAGGCGTGGTGCTGGACGGCGGCGTTGTGCACTTGGGATTTGAGAAAGTCGTTTCCTGTATCCATTGGTCCTCCGTGGGGTGATCCGGCTCAATTGACGGTGGCCAAGCACGTCCCGAGCCAGAAGGCAGGAGGGGTGCCTCGCGATCGAATAATTGGCACTTTTCCACACAGAACCCTTGCTTTGAAACACGCAAAACACTAGGTTTCCACATACCGAACAATCACCGAAAATTGCACCGTAAGTAGTGAACTACCAACGACTTGGCACGTGCCAATGAAACAGGTCAAAGGCCGCGCCGGGGCTCGGAAAACGCGAAAGGTCCAGATTCCGCAGGTCCCGTCCACCTACGACGTGGAGCCGCTCGATCCGTGGCTTCAATGTGGGCCCGACACGACGGTGACAGAGTTGTGGAAGGTGTGGGAGCAGAGGGAGAAAGAAAGGACGCTGCACCTGGTGTACTTCGACCGGTACGGTTGGTATTGCGAACACGGACGTAGCTGCAAGGCGGTTGCGGAAGTACGGAGGATTGTTCGGACAATGAGCGCGAATGCGCCTAGACCCAGGAGCTCTGGCAAGACCAGGGCGAGGAAACGGAAATGATTGCGAGACAGGAGACATTCAATTCGAAGGACGCTGTCTGGTCAGCGCTGGCGGCCCCGGTGCCTGCGGGAACGATCTCGTGGCGCCAGGACGGCAAGCCGGTAGCGAGGGACGGGCGGTACTTCGCGCGCTTCGTGTGTTATATCGAAGCGAACACGGTGCGGGAGCGCCTCGACACAGTGGTCCCGGGTGAGTGGGACCTGACTCTCGAGATGCTGCCGCAGATCCACGGCGCCGAGGTCGATTCGGATTCGGTCTGCGCGTTCAAGGCGCGGCTTCAGGTACTCGGCGTGATCCGTGAGGACGTCGGGACCGGACGCGACTACAAGCAGGCGTCGACCGATGCGTTCAAGCGCGCAGCGGTTCGGTTCGGAATTGGAAACGAGCTGTACTCGTACGAGCAGAACTGGGTCGAGGTTGATGGCGACGGCAAGTACGCCAAGCCAGTCGAAGATCCGGCGAACGCATACGAGCGCAGACACGGGAACGGCGCTGGAAAGCTGAGCCGTTCCGCGGTTGCGACCGACGACGTGAGTGCGATGAAGGAAGCGAACACCCTGACGGACGTCGACGCAGTGAGCTGCCCCAAGTGCGGCGGGCGCATGTGGGACAACCGCCTGACCAAGCGGAATCCCAAGGCGCCCGACTACAAGTGCCGGGATAGAAACTGCGACGGAGTCGTGTGGCCGGTAAAGACCAACGGATCGCACGCGGAGCCTGATGGATCTGACTCCGCGGAAGAGTCGACCGCCGAAGTCGAGACGCCCAAGGCACCGGCGCGGAAGTCGCGCGCGGCGAAGCTGGCGCTGACGGACGAGATTCCGTTCTAACGCGGAAGTCAATCGCATGCGCACAAAGAGGGGAAGCGAATCACGGATTCGCTTCCCCTCTTTGTGTTCAGAATGTACGGGTAGTGCGGTGGTCGTTGCATCATAGTGCTCGGAGCCGGACTCGAACCGGCATGGAATTATGTTCCAAGGGATTTTAAGTCCCTCGCGTCTACCCATTTCGCCATCCGAGCTGTCACACGCAAAGTGCGTGGTGCAACACATCAATATACGAAGCCGCGATGACCCACGTAGGGCGGGTCAACCGGCGGGGATGCCAAGCACACTGACGGCATACCAGACCGAGTACGCAATGAGCGCCGAGAGCGATGCGTCACCGCCATTGCCAATAGCCATGCCGTCGGCGTCCACGAATTCGGCAGCGAGACCACCGTCGAGATCGGCGCGCCGCAACCATTCGAGCGTCTTCGCGGCGTCGGGTCCCATGAGTGTAGCGCATCGCTCGGCGAGGTTGATGTGCGCGGCATCGGCGTCGGATTGCTCGAGTCGTCGGACGGTGCGGCGATAGATCGAGTCGTCGCGCGAGAGCATGTGATAGAGCGGTAGCCAGAACACCGATCCCACCGGATCGTCACGCATGGACGTTGCACCGGCGAGATCGGTTGCCGTAGCGAGCAGCGTTCGCGACGAGTCCTTGTCAGTCGCGAACTGGCGCGTGATTGCGGCGCGGACGGCGTCGGCGTTCTGAACGTGTTCCGCGGTCTTCTCGTCGAGCGTCTGCTTGAGTACTTCGAGCGCGTCTGCGACGAGCGCGTTGCCGTGCAGCGTGTATGGCAGCTCCGCATCCGCGCCGGACGGAGTTGCATCCGTTCTGTACAATGGCAGCGATCCATGACGCGACGCTGCGATGTCGTCGTTCGCCGCGTAAAGTGCCTCGGCGATTGGCGCATCCTCGACGATGCGATCGTCACCTGTCTGCGCGACGTAGCGGTCCACAGAGACCGGATATGCAGCGGCCGCATCGAGACAGAACGCCACATCGAACGGAGTGCCATCGATGTAGTTGACACCGCGGCCCGGCGCGTATCCATGCAGCTCGCATGTTCTCAGCAGCAATTCGCGCGCGAGCGCGGTATCGGCGAGCTGAAATGCAGGCACCAGCCACATCAGCACCTCGTAGTCGCGTACCGTCAATCCCTGCGCGCACCATGGAATGCGCGAGCGGAAGATGTACCAGCGAGCGTCGTCGATGGCTCGACCGGCAGCATAAAAGTACGCGAACATCAGATGCCGATTGATGAGACGGTCGGCCGCGGGAATGCCGGTGGATTGTTGCAGCGTCGAGATTGCATCGCGCGTCTGTGCCGCGAGCGTTCGCCAGCCGCGGCGTCGCATCCGCTGCACCATGGCGACGGCGCCGTCGACTTCGGGGCCCGCCGCGGCGTACAATGCGAGGTCGACGCGCTCGCCTGGTTGCAGCACGGCCTCGCGGCTCAACGTGAACCGCGCTATGCCATCGGTGGTCTCGGCGACGGTACCGATCATCGAATCGCCAGTCAACGCCAACGCTGTCTCCGAGCCGCGATTCGTTCCGCGCAGAGTGATTATGTCGTCGGTCAGCGTCGCGATGTGCGCGTCGTCGAAGCGGCGCGCGGTACGGATGCGGTGTTGCCGAACGCCGAGCGTGCCTTGAGCGCGAAAGGTGACAGCGGCAGGCGATTGACCGCGATTCTCGATGGAGATCGCGTAGACGAAGCCAGGGAAGTCGGCAGCGCGGCCACAGGGAGCGAAGATGGTTCCGCGTATGACGAGATCGCCAACCGTCGAATTGAAGGCCGGCAGCCACTCTAGGACGCGCTGCCAGGCCACCCGGGTCGTGGCGAGCTCGATCGGGGCGCCATTCGACTCGAAGCCCAGGCGCAGCAGCGGCTCGCCTGCCCCGTTCTCGAAGTCAGCGGCGCCGGCGAACTCGATGGCACCCCGGTGGGCCAGCGAGATCAGTCCGATTCCATGGATGGAACCGTCGGCCGGATGCACGCACGGCAACGAGAGCCAGTGGTTCCCGGTTACCTGCCACGGGATGGTTGGTGGCGTGCGCAGCTCAGACCTCACTTAGCTTTGGTTGACACGGACGGAACCGGAATGCTAACGTCCCCGCGTCGCGCCTACAACGATTTTTACCGAGAGCACATGCCCGGACGCTGGTTCCAAGCAGCAATTTTCACCCTCACGGCGTCGCTGTGCGCTGGCGCAGCTGGTGCCCAGGCGATCACCGGGCTGGGCGAAGATGCATCGATCACGCCGTCTGGCAGTTTCCGGATCAAGGTGGAAAGCGACTGGTCGTACTGGGATCAGCTGTTCGTTTCCCCGAAGCCGGGCGTGGCGGGAGTTCTCCAACCGCTCGGCGGCCGGTTCAGCCTCGACAGCGTGGGGGTGGCACAGCTGCCCATCCTCAAGCCGGTTCAGGACACATTGCGGGCTATCACGGGCGTGTCAGGCCTCAACGTGTCGGTCGGGAAGACTGTCACGCAGGTGACCGACCGTGTCGCGAACGTTCCGATATCGATCGAGGCCGGAATCTCGCGCTGGTTGTCGGTGACGGCGATGGTTCCGATCGTGCATACGCGGACGAGCGTGTTCTTTCGCGCGAATCCCGCGGCGAACGAGGCCAATCTGGGTCCCAATCCGGCTGCGGCGGGAGATGCCGTCGCGCGCGCAACCGATTCCATCTTCACTGCACAGGTGATCACGGCGGCGACGGCGGTGAGGGCCTATTGCTCCGGCGCGGGCGCAAGCGATCCGCAATGCACCGGCTCCGCGGCGCTCGTCGCGTCAGCGACGGGATTCGGTAACTCGGTCGCGTCTCTGTACATGAATGGCGCGCTGGTGCCGACGCGTGGAAGTTCCGTGCAGAGCGCCGTCGATGCGCGTGTCAGCAGCGTGCGCGGTGCGTTGAATGCGTTCGCGGCGAATCCTGCGACGGGAGTGCCGGCCATCACGGCGACGGGTGTCGTGGGAGCTCCGACTCCACTGGCGACGCCGGGTGTGCAGACGCTGCTGAGCGATCCGTCGTACGGGGTCTCGCTGCAGCCGTTCCAGACGATCGAGCGAACGGGCCTCGGCGACGCGGAGCTGACTGCGAAGCTGCTGTTGTTCGATTCGTTTCGCGCACGCAACGCATCACGTTTCACGCCGCACGGAATCAATGCCCGGCTCGCTGTCGCTGGCGGATATCGCTTCCCAACGGGATCGCTTCCGGCGTCCGATGCGCTCACTGACATCGGAACAGGAACGCATGCAGGCGCGGTTCTCGCGCGCGGTTATCTGGACATCCTGCTCGGCGGTCACTTCTGGGTTTCCGGAGTTGCACGGTACGCAAAGGCGACGAGCGATTCGATGACGGTACGATACGCACCCGGCGTTACGTTCCCTCCGGCCGCCACCGCCGTTGCCGTCAATCGGCAACTCGGAAACATGCTCGAGATCGAGGCGACACCGCGCTGGGTGTTCAATGATTTCATCTCACTGGGCGGTCAGTATCTGTATCGTCACAAGACGGCCGATGCGTACACGGCAGGTGGCGTTGCACTACCGGATCTCGGGCTTGGTACGGACTTCAAGGAGCAACGAGTCGGCGGTGGGATTGCGTTTTCGAATGCGCATGCAGTGAGTCAGGGAAAGTCGAAGATCCCGTTCGACGTGAGTTACCTGCATACGGAGACGGTGAGCGGGACCGGTGGCGCGGTGCCGAAGTTGATCAACGATCAGATTTTGATTCGGTTGTATTGGAGGCTGAAGCGGTAGGAATCTGGTGTGACAGACAGGGATGCATCCCTCCCCCACCTTCGCATGACATTCCTTACGCGGGCGATGCCTGGGCGTGGGAGCCGATCGTCAATCCTGCGCGGACCGCCAATTCGGCGGGTGTTGGGTTATGACCCTGCGGCTTGCAGCAATTCCTTCGCGTGTGCCCTGCTGGCCTTGCTTTCGGGATCGCCGCCCAGCATGCGCGCTATCTCTGTCACTCGATCGTTGGCGGAGAGGACACTGATGTCTGCGGTGGTCACGCCTTCACGCGCGCCCTTGGCAACCACTATGTGATGGTGGGCGCGCGCGGCGATCTGCGGCAGATGGGATATTGCGAATACCTGATGCTGCTCGGCGACTCGACGCATCGTATCGCCCACCTGCAAGCCGACGCGGCCACCGATTCCGGCGTCGACTTCGTCGAAGACAAGAGTCGGGATGTGATCGACGGCTGCGAGCACAGTCTTGAGTGCGAGCATCACGCGCGCGAGCTCACCGCCTGATGCGACGCGTGCGAGCGGTCGCGGATCGTAGCCGACGTTCAGTGCAACGCGAAACTCAACATCCTCGGCGCCCTGCGGCGATATTTCCGCGCGCGGCGTCAGTGCGACGGTGAAGCGGCCGGAGTCCATTCCCAATTGCGGAAGCTCCGCGGACACTGCCTTGCCGATTGCGGTAGCAGCGCGCTTGCGAAGCGTCGTGAGACGCGCTGCCGCAGCACGCAGCCGGTCCGACGCTTCTCCTTCCTGCTTCCGGAGCTGCGCAACGTCGAACTCGGCTGAATCGACGAGATCGAGTTCGGCCTGCGCCGCGGCGCCTGTCGTGATGACGTCGGCGAGGGTGCCACCGTACTTCTTGCTCAGACGGAAGATCAGCTCGCGGCGCGCCCGAACGCCGGCAAGACGCTCGGGGTCCAATTCAACGGAAGACGCGTAGTCGGACGCTACGCGCGCCAGCTCGTCGAGCGCGTAGAAGCCGGTATCGTACAACTCCTGCATCTTGGACGCGCTTGCGTCGATCCGTGAGATCTGACCAAGCGCGCGATGAACCGATGCGAGGCGCGCAAGCGCACCGTCCTCGTCATCGCTGAGCGCCTGCGACACTGCCTGCGCAAGTGTGCGCAACTCGTCTGCGTTCTCGAGAACACGCGCGTCGTCTTCGAGTGTGACGTCCTCGCCCGGGACGAGCTGCGCGTCGCTGATTTCGCGCGCGACGTGTCTAAGGTAGTCCGCGCGACGCTCGGCGTCGGCGCGCCGTTTGGTGATCTCTTCGATCCTTCGTCGGATCGCCGCCAGCGAGGCGTACTCCGAAGCAACGTCACGCGCGGCGGTTGTGGCGTCCGCGTACGCGTCCAGAATCTGGCGTTGCGACTCGTCGTCGAGCAACGTCTGCGCTTCGTGCTGGCCATGCAGATTGACGAGCGACCGGCCGATCTCCGCGAGTATCGTTGCCGTTACCGGCGTGCCGTTCACCCAGGCGCGGCCGCGCCCCGACGCGGCGATCTCACGCTTGAGCACCAGCGTTTCCCCTTCCGTGTCGATGCCACGCTCATCTACGAGAGCCACAAGCGCCGGACGCCCGCTGAGATCGAAGACCCCCTCGACTGTCGCGCGCTCGGCGCCGGGGCGCACCAGATCGGCGCTGGCCCGTTCTCCCAGCAGCAATCCCAACGCGCCAACGATTATCGACTTGCCCGCGCCAGTTTCTCCCGAGAGAACATTCAGCCCGCGTTCGAGAGGAAGCGTTACCGAATCGATTATGGCAAAATTCCTGATTCGAAGTTCGGTCAGCACTGTTTGGGTTGATCGCGTGTCGGTAGTCCGCCCCAGCCGAGCTTGACGCGGAGCCGATCGAAGAAGCTGTTGCCCGGAAAGCGAACTATACGCACGGCGCGCGGCGCGCGGCGAACCGTTAATGTGTCGCCCGCAGCCAATCGCGTACCGGCCTGTCCATCCACGGTGATCAACACCTCGTCAGGACCGTCCAGCGATTCGAGAGTCACGGTGACGCTCGGCGGAAGGACTATCGGCCGAATGGCAAGCGCGTGCGCGGAGACTGGCGTGAGGATGATGGAATCGAGCGACGGCGTGACGAGTGGGCCGCCAGCCGACAGACTGTACGCCGTCGAGCCGGTCGGGGACGCGACGACGACTCCATCGCTGTTGTAGTCGCCGAGCGTTTCGCCGTCGACGATAACCCGTACGCTCAGCATCCGTGCGAAGCCGCCCTTGTGCATCACGATATCGTTGAGCGCCTGCCATTCTTCCGTAGGGGTTCCGTCGCTGTGCTTCGCTTCGCCGCGCAGTGCCATGCGCTCGTCGACGTCGTAGTCACCGGCAACCACCGCTTCGAGTGCAGTCTTGAGCTCCGGCGCGCTGCAGCTGGTGAGGAAGCCAAGTCTTCCCAGGTTGACACCGAGGATGGGAACCGCTGCACCGTCGAGAAACCGGGCGGTGCGGAGCAAGGTTCCATCACCGCCAAGTGACAGCGCGACGTGAATCTGCGACGGCGACCTGAGTAACCGATCGTCGGGAGCATCGAGCAGGCCGGCTTCGAAATACAAGCTGACGCCGAGCTGACGCGCTTCGCTCTCGAGCACGTCCATGATGGATTCGAGCGCGGGGTATCCTCGATGACCGATTACCCCGATGTTGATCATCCGGCGACCGCCTCGGCGGCACTGCCGTGAAGCACGCGCACGCGCTCCGCGATTCCGGCCGCATCGAGTCCAGTCAGCTGTAGCTGGCGCGCTCGCGACGCCTGTTCGATGAATCTGTCGGCAACTCCGTGCGCAGTGACGCGCACGGTTGGATCCAGTCGCGCGATGACAGACGTCATGTACGCGCCGAAGCCATTGACCACGGTTCCTTCCTCGACCACGAGAAGATGACGATGGTCCGCGAGCAGTGCGTTGAGCGTGACTTCGTCGTGCGGCTTGAGGAATCGGCAGTTGACAACCGTGATCGACAGTCCCTCGGCAGCCAGAACGTCAGCTGCAGCGAGTGCGTTGTTGACCATGGTACCAACGGCGAGCACCGCGAATTCGGAACCGTGACGCAACACTTCCCACGTTCCAAACGGGACCGGCGCGATCTCCGCGATCGGCGGAACGATGTCGGGCGACGCGTCGCGCGGATATCGCAGCGAGAACGAGCCATCCCTGTGCGCCATGCTGGTACGCAGCAGGCCGAGCATCTCGGTGCCGTTTTTGGGCGCAGTTACCGTTGCACCAGGAATCGAAAGCATGTACGCGATGTCGTACAATCCCATGTGCGTCGGCCCGTCCTCGCCGACGAGGCCGGCGCGGTCCATGGCGAACACGACAGGCAGATGCTGGAGAGCGACGTCGTGTATGATGTTGTCGTACGCACGCTGGAGGAAAGTGGAATAGATGGCGCACACCGGTTTGATCCCACGCGTCGCGAGGCCGGCCGCGAAGGTCACGGCGTGACCTTCCGCAATTCCAACGTCGAAGAATCGCTTGGGGAATGCCTTCGCCATGACTCCTGTGCCGGTTCCGCTCGGCATTGCCGCGGTAATTGCGACAAGCTTGGGATCGATGGCCGCAAGCTCCGCCAGCCCCTTTCCGAAAACCGCGGTGTAGCTCGGATTCGCGGATGACGCCTTGACCTGCTTGCCGGTTGCGGGGTCATGACCCGCGGGGAGCGCGTGCCACTTCTCGACGTTCTCGCCGGCCGGAAATCCCTTTCCCTTCTTGGTTACGACGTGAACGAGGCGCGGGCCTTCCATGGGGCGTACCGCTGCGAACGTCTCGAGAAGAAGATCGATATCGTGACCGTCGATCGGTCCGAAGTAGCGGAAGCCGAGCTCCTCGAACAGAACGCCCGGCGTGAGGAAGGACTTCATGCTCTCCTCCCACTTGCGCACCAGCGTACTCATTCCCTGCAACGGTCCCGGCATGCTGTCCACGACAGTGCCGATAGCTGAGCGCAGCCGGTTGTAGATCGGATTGCGCTGCACCGAGTTGAGATACTTGGCCATGGCTCCAACATTCGGAGCGATGGACATCTCGTTGTCATTCAGCACGACGATGAAATCGCGGCCGGATGCACCTGCATTATTCAATCCTTCATACGACAACCCCGACGTGAGTGCGCCGTCACCGAGCACGGACACCACCTTGAACGACTCGCCGGAAATATCGCGGCCGACGGCCATTCCGAAGCCCGCCGAGATCGCCGTCGCAGCGTGTCCCGCGCCGAAGGCATCGTACGGGCTTTCGGAGCGCTTGAGAAAGCCGGACATGCCGTTCTCGGTGCGCAGCGTGTCGAAGCCTCTGGCGCGTCCTGTAAGGAGCTTGTGCGGATAACCTTGGTGTCCGACATCCCACACGATCTGGTCGGTCGGCGTATTGAAGGCCGTATGCAGCGCGATGGTGAGCTCGACCACGCCGAGTCCCGCTCCGATGTGACCGCCGGTTCGGGCGCAGGAGTCGATGAGGAATGCGCGCACTTCGTCAGCGAGCGTGCGCAGCTCGTCGCGCGTTAGCGCCTTGAGGTCCGACGATGAAGTGATGCTTTCGAGTATTGCCATCTGCCTGTCAGTGCGTGCGAGTAATCACCAGATCGGCCAGGTGACGAAGCTCCTGGCTGAGCAGGTTGTGTTCCTGCAACGTGTTGCAACCCTGCCTTGCGAGGGCAACAGCGCGATCCATTGCACCATTCACACCGAGCAACGCCGGATATGTGCTCTTGCCCAGCTCCGCGTCACGCCCAGCCGTCTTGCCGAGCGCGTCGGAGGAGGAAGTAACGTCGAGCACGTCGTCCACTATCTGGAACGCGAGGCCAATGTCGGCACCGAAGCTTCCAAGCGCCTCCACCGCGGGGCCGGCGGCACCTGCCGCCATACCGCCCACTTTTGCCGACGCGGCCATCAGTGCACCTGTCTTCGCGCGGTGAATCCGTTCCAGCTTTTCGAGCGAATCTGCCGGAATGTCTTCGGCAATGAGGTCGTGCAGCTGTCCTCCAATCATACCACTGGCGCCGGCCGCCTGCATCAGCACGGCAACGATTGGCGCTGCCCGCGGAGCCCCGCCGTACATAGCCCGCACCGAGCGCGCAGCGGCCGCGGCAGCGATCGGGATAATCGCAACGCCAGCGACGACAGTCGCCGGGACGCCGCATGCCTTGTGGGCGGTCGGACGACCGCGCCGCATGTCGTCGTCATCCATGCAGGGTAGATCGTCGTGCGCGAGGGAATACGCGTGCAGCATCTCCACAGCGGCTGCCAGACCGTAGACGTTGCCCCCACCGCCAGCTGCACGGTACGACGCTGCGACGAGAATGCCACGCAGACGCTTGCCGGGCCCTGAAAGAGCGTAGCGGACAACCCTGTCGAGACGTTGCGACATTGGCGGGAGGGTCTCGCAGGCCGCGCCGAGCGCAGCGTCGATGTAGCTGCGGTCGGATCCGAAGTCCACAGCCAGGTTTGGCTCAGACATCGATGTCGCGTGTCTCGAAGACGCCTTCCGCGCTCTCGATGAGCAGTTGAACGCGTCCCTCGGCCCTGGTCAGTTCGTCGGATGCGAGCCGGAGTATCTCGATCCCTTCCTCGAACAGCTTGAGCGCCTTGTCCAGCGGCAGTCCATCGCCCTCGAGATCTGCGACTATTTCCCGCAACCGCTCGACTCGCTTTTCGTAGCTCATGGCTTGTCCGCGACCCGCGCGGCGACGTCACCGTCGCGCAATGTGAGAGTGAAAGGCGCACCCGGCTTGAAGTCGGCGACGCTTGCGAGCGTTGTCTTGTGGACCGTGTCGCGAGCGACCGCGTAGCCACGCGCAAGCGTCGCGAGCGGACTGAGCGCGTTGAGACGACCGGCGGTTGCGCTGATTGCCGCGCGCCGCCGCTCCGCATCGATCGACGCGGCGCGCCGGAGCGCCATGGCCCCGCTCTCGAGATCAGAGCGGGCCCGCGACGCACGCTGGGCGAGCGACGCACACAACTCGTCGCTCATGTCGCGTAGCGCGGCGAGCAGGTCGCTCCGCATCGGTACCGCTGCTTCCGCGGCAGCGGATGGAGTCGCGGCGCGATGATCTGCGATGAGATCGGCGATCGTCACGTCGATCTCGTGACCGACACCGGAAATCACGGGCACGGTGGAGTCCGCGATTGCGCGCGCAACGGCTTCGCTATTGAACGCCCACAAGTCCTCGCGTGCACCGCCGCCGCGTCCGACGATCAAAACGTCGATCTCGCCGAAGCGGCAAATGCGCTGGATGGCGGCGACGATTTCCGCAGGCGCGCCGGGCCCCTGCACCGTCGCGGCGCTCACCACGAGACTCACGTGCGGCGCGCGGCGACGAATCACGGAGATGACGTCGCGCAGTGCGGCACCATCCGGGCTGGTCACCATGCCGACGCGCGTCGGTGCCGACGGAAGGGCGCGCTTGCGCTCCGGAGCCAGCAGGCCCTCACGGTCGAGACGCACTCGCGTTTCTTCCATCGCCTTGCGCCAGAGCCCATCGCCAATCGCATCGAGAGCGGTGACGTTGAGGTGCATCTCGCCGCGCGCGGAATACACGGTGAGCTGGCCAAAGGCCGTGACTTCCATTCCCTCGTCCGGCGACGCCGGAATTCCGCGCTGGCTGCGCGACCACACCACGCAGCGCACCTGCGCAGATGCATCGCGGAGGCAGAAATACCAGTGCCCGTTTCTGTGACGCTTGAAGTCGCTGACCTCGCCGCGCACCCACAGCGGAGCGAACGAGCCCTCGATCACAGCGCGTGCGGTCTCGGTCAGCGACGCGACCTGTATCGCCGTCTCGGGGGATGAGCCCGGTGTTGCCGGCGCGACGATTGGTGTCGCGCCGGGTCCGGACCCGAACAGATCGAACTCGACACCGGAGCGCGTCGCGCGAGAGCCGTATGAGCGTCTCATCGCGCGGAGCTCACGCGGCCGCCAGACGCTGCGCCGCGCGGACAGTATTGCGCAGCAACATCGCGATCGTCATCGGCCCGACACCGCCTGGCACGGGCGTAATGAGACCAGCAACTTCACGCGCGGCGTCGAAATCGACGTCGCCCACGAGGCGTGTGCCGCTCTTCCGTGTCGCATCCGGAATTCTCGTGATGCCGACGTCGAGCACGGCGGCGCCGGGTTTTATCATGTCAGCCGAAATGAGACCAGGCCGACCCACGGCGGTAATGAGAATGTCGGCGCAACGCGTGAACGACCCGAGGTCGCGCGTGTAGCGATGACAGATGGTGACAGTGCAGTTGGCCGTCGGCGCATCCTGCACCATCAACGCGGCCATGGGCTTGCCGACGATGTTGCTCCGGCCAACGACAACGCAATGCAGCCCGTGCGTCGTCACGTTGGACTGACGCAGCAGTTCCTGGATTCCGGCGGGAGTGCACGGAACGAATCCATCGCGGTCGCCGGCTAGAAGCTTCCCGACATTGACAGGATGAAAACCGTCGACGTCCTTGGCCGGATCTATCCGACGGATCACCGCACCCGGTTCGATCTGTCGGGGAAAGGGCGACTGCACCAGAATGCCGTGCACCGACGAATCGCCGTTCAGCCGGTCGAGCAGCTCCATCAACTCGTGCTGTGACGTCGATGCCGGGAGGCGAATCGTATTCTCCTCCATGCCGACTTCAACACACGCACGCGCCTTGCCAGCGACGTACACGGCGCTCGCCGGATCGTCGCCAATGAGCACGACGGTAAGTTTTGGCACGACGCCCGTAGCCTTCAGCGTCGCGACTTCCGCACTCACCTCGCCGCGGATCCGCGCGGCGATGGCGGTTCCGTCTATCAGTTCAGCGGGCAATTCCGACGGCCCTCGTCTCACGAATCAACACTACCTTGATCTGACCGGGATACTGCAGCTCGCGCTCGATCCTCAAGGCGATTTCCTCCGACAGCGTCTCCATGCGAGGATCGTCGATCACGTCCGGCGTCACTATCACCCGAACTTCGCGGCCCGCCTGGATTGCGAACACCTTCTCGACACCGCGATAGTCCGACGCGATCCGCTCGATTCCTTCGAGCCTCTTCACATACGTCTCGAATGATTCACGACGTGCGCCCGGACGCGCTCCACTTATCGCATCCGCTGCCTGGACGAGCACGGATATCTCGCTCTCGTGCGGAACGTCGTCGTGGTGCGCGGCGATCGCGTTCACGACCAGCGGATGCTCGCCGTACTTGGTGGCCATCTCGACGCCCAGCTGCACGTGCGTTCCTTCATGCTCGTGCGTGAGCACCTTGCCAACGTCGTGCAGCAATGCGCCGCGCCGCGCCATCGCCACGTCCAGCCCCAGCTCTGCAGCCATGATGCCCGCCAGCCAGGCAACTTCCTTGGAATGATTGAGGATGTTCTGGCCGTAACTCGTGCGCCACTTCATACGCCCGATGAGCTTGAGCAGCTCGGGGTGCAATCCGTGGACGCCGCTCTCGTACGCCGCACGCTCGCCAGTCTCGATCAACGCCTTGTCGACTTCCTCGCGCGCCTTCGTTACGACTTCCTCGATGCGCCCTGGATGGATCCGCCCGTCTGCCACCAGCTTCTCCAGCGCCATGCGCGCAATCTCGCGCCGCATCGGCTCGAAGCAGCTCACCACGACGGTATCTGGCGTATCGTCGATGATCACATCGACGCCGGTCGCCAGCTCGAAGGCGCGAATGTTACGTCCTTCGCGGCCGATGATCCGTCCCTTCATTTCATCGTTGGGAAGGGCGACGGTCGAGACCGTCGTCTCCACTGTCTGCTCAGCGGCGATCCGCTGAATCGCCAGTGCGATGATCTTTTTCGCCTCCCGCTCGGCGTTGCGCCGGGATTCCTCACGAATGACTCGCACGCGATTGGCGGCATCGGCGTGGGCCTCCTCTTCGAGTCGCTTTATCAACTCGTTCTTGGCGTCCGCCGCCGACATGCCGGCCAGCGTCTCGAGCCGGCGCCGCTCGTCGGCGATGAGCCGGTCCAGCTCCGCCTGACGTTCCCCGAGCTTGCTTTCGCGAGTGGTAATCTCAGACGCGGTGCGTTTGATCTCGCGCTCGCGTTGCTCAAGTGCGTCGGCCTTGCGCTCGATCGTTCCCGCGCGCTCCTGCAACCGTCGTTCGTCGCCCTCGACGTCCTCGCGACGCTTTCGCGCTTCCGCTTCCCACTCCTCGCGGAGCCGGATGAGTTCTTCCTTTCCTTCCAGTACGGCGGTCTTGCGAAGAGCCTGTGCGTCACGTTCAGCATCACTGATAATGCGCTTCGCTGTTTGTTCGGCAGAGGCACCGGCTGCCTGCTGCCGTTCCGCCTCCACTCTGGTACCAGCTTTACGCCCTATGACGAAAAAAAGGCCGCAGCCGGCGACCAGCACAAGAATCGCGCCCGCGGCCAAAATAGCCGTGAAGTCCATCTTCGGAAGCTAATCGTAACGCTTGGCCGGTGGCAGCCACGGCCGGATCTCCTGACTGAGGGCGGTCATCTGGGCCGCAAGCTCTGCGGCTTCGGCCTGGACCTGGGCCAGCTCGCCGGCCATGCGGAGACAGGCCAGAATTGCGGCCTTGTGGGTCTCCACCACCAGACCTGACTGCATTATCTCGCGGATCGACTGATCGACCTGCTTCGCGATCGCCTGGGTTTCCTCGGCCGACGTGGCCGACCGCAGCGTGTAGTCGTCGCCGAGTATGGTGACGCGGACGGTGGTAGTCTTTGCTTTGGTCATGCCGTGCCGTCCCGCTGTTGTTTGAGGAACCTGACACGCGCGAGCATCTTCTCCGTTCGCGTCCTGGCGACCTTGAGCCTGCGATTGAGCTCCGCGTTCTCGCGCTCCAGCTCCAGCACGCGCTGAGGCGACGTTCCAGCAACGCGGGCGGCCTCGTCTTCGACCGTGCGGAGCCGAGCCTCGGCGCTCAACGCGCGCTTGCGATAGCTCGCCAGCTCCTCGCCCAGGCGGCGCACGAGGCGGCCAAGCTGGGCGAACTGCGGATTCTCAGGTAGTGCGTGGTCTGACACCGAGCTCCTCGTTGAGGGCGCGCAGGATTCGCGCGCGGCGGCCTTCGATTTCCTTGTCGCGTAGGGTGCGCTCTGGATGCCTGAACGTCAAGCGCCAGGCGATACTCCGATATCCGTCGCCCACCCCCGCACCTCGAAATTCGTCGAAAGGCACGAGCGATTCCAGCATCTCGCCCGAATTCGTTCTGATGACGCGGGCGACGTCGGCGGCGACGACGTCGGCCGGTACCAGCAGCGCCAGGTCGAATTCGGCGGCGGGGGTGACGGGTAGCGGACGATAAACAACCGGCTCCCGCGCGATCCCGAACGCAGCAGTGAGGTCGATCTCGATTCCGAAGACCGGCGGTGCCCAGACCGGCGCGTCGACGGTGATCGGTCCGACGGTCCCGATCGTCGAGCCGTCGTGAACCACATCCCACCCATCGCGCGCCGCATTGGGCTGCAGCTCCGGACGGGACGGACCGGACTGGCCAAAGGCGGCGCGAACGATCGTCTCCGCGATCCACTTCGCGTCCCAGATGTCCATCTGTGCCGGTCTCGGATCGGTGAAATGCGCGGGACTGCGGTCGCCCGATATCACGGCCGCGGCCACGGTGCGCTCCATGGGAATCCGCTTATCCAGGCCACGACTGAAGACGACACCGACTTCGAACAACCGAACGTTGCGCGTCATGTGCGCGAAGTTGTGCTCCACGCGGCGCGCGAGCGTCTGGAGCGCGCTGGTTCGGAGCAACGCCTCGCTCTCCGCCAGCGGATTGAGAACGCGCACACCATGCTCGCCCGCATCGGCGACGAATGGAATGGGGCGCACCTCCATCATGCCGGCTTCGACGAGCGCACGCGTCACGCGCCGCATGACGACGTATGCGGGCGACTCCGGCGCGGAACCGACCCTGAATGGACGCAGCTCGTCGGAGAAGGAATCGTAGCCACGCAAGCGCGCGACTTCCTCGATCAGATCCACCTCGAGGGTGACATCGGAGCGCCAGCGTGGCGGCGTGACGTGCAGCACCTCGTTCTCGCCGGAGTTGACCCCGAAGCCGACGCTGCCGAGCAGACGCATGCACTCTGGCGCGGAGACATGCTCGCCAAGAATCTTCGCGACGCGCGATACGCGGAGCGACAACTGATGCGGCGATGGGCGCGGCGAACCGACTGCGATCGGCGCGCCGTCGACACGTCCGCCGGCGAGCGATATTATGAGCGCCGTGGCGTAGCGCGCCAGATCGGCGGACGCGTGCGCGTCGAGTGCACGCTCGAAGCGATAACTCGCATCGGTGGATGTGCCGAGCGCGCGACGCGTCGAGCGCACCGAGCGAGGATCGAATACTGCGACTTCGAGCAGAACGTTGCTGGTGCCATCCGACACGGCGCTTTCGCTGCCACCGATCACGCCCGCAATGGCCTGCGCACGATCGGCGTCCGCGATCACCGTCATGGTCGGATCGAGCTTGCGCTCGACGCCGTCCAGCGTCGTGATGCGCTCGCCAGGCCGGGCGTTGCGCACGTGAATTTCCGGTCCGCGCAGGCGATCGAGATCGAACGCGTGCATCGGCTGACCAAAGCCGTGCAGCATGTAATTGGTCGCGTCGACGACGTTGTTGATCGGCCGCAATCCAATACTGATGAGGCGATTCGCAAGCCACTCAGGGCTCGGCTCGATCCTGACGCCGCGAATCACCGTCGCAGTGTACAGCGGACACGCTGACGGCTCATCGATGGAGACGCGAACGCCGCCGGTGCTTCCGTCACTGGTACCGTGCTCGAACGCGGGGGCAGCCGACATGCCGGGATGTTCCGGCATGTGCAGGTCGTTGCCAGTGTACGCCGAGATCTCGCGCGCCAGGCCTTCGTGCGACAGCAGATCGGGGCGATTGGGAAGCACGTCCACTACAAAGCGGGTATCGCCGGCGGGAAAGGCGTCGAGGAACGGTGTGCCTGGCGCTGCATCGGTGTGGAGCGTCAGTATGCCGTCGTGCTCGGTGCCGAGCGCGAGCTCGCGCGCTGAGCACAGCATTCCGTTTGAAGTCTCGCCACGTATCTTGCGGCGCTCGAGCTTGAGACCGCCAGGCAGCGTCGAGCCGGATGGCGCGAAGGGGTACTTCGAGCCGGCCTGAACATTGGGTGCGCCACACACGACGTCGAGCAGCTCGCCCATCCCGGCGTCCACTTTCGTAACCCAGAGATGATCCGAATTGGGATGCGGCCTGGCCTCGACCACCAGACCGACGACGACGTCGCGGAGATCCGCGCGCAGCGAAATCACATCCTCGACTGTCGCTGCACGACTGGTTATCACATCGCGCAGCTGTTCCGGCGTGAGATCGAAATCGGTGAACTCGCGCAGCCATTCATACGACGCGTTCATCGCGCCACCTGCGCGAGGAAGCGCATGTCGGAGTCATACAGAACGCGAATGTCCGGAATGCCGTAGCGTTGAAGCGCGATGCGAGCGGGCCCCATGCCGAACGCCCAGCCCGTGTACTTCTCGCTATCGACGCCGGCGGCGTCCAGTACGTTTGGATGCACCATTCCCGATCCCAGAATCTCCATCCATCCCGTTCCCTTGCACGCAGGACAGCCGGATCCCTTGCAGAGCCGGCATTCCACGTCCATCTCCGCGGATGGCTCGGTGAACGGGAAGTAGCTTGGCCTGAAGCGCGTGCGGGTCGCGCCGAAGAAGCGCGTAGCGAAATGGGTGAGCGTCGCCTTGAGATCGACGAAGCTGATTCCCTCATCCACCGCGAGTCCTTCGATCTGTGCGAACATGGGCGCGTGACTCGCGTCGAATGGATCGAGGCGATACACGTTGCCGGGTATCACGACACGAATTGGCGGCGGGCCGGCCTGCAGCGACCGAATCTGCACCGGTGACGTGTGCGTGCGAAGCACCACGTCCTCGGCGAGATACATGGTGTCGTGCATGTCCATCGCCGGGTGATCCGGCGGGAAGTTGAGCGCGGTGAAGTTGTACCACTCGGTTTCCGCTTCCGGGCCTGTCGCGACCGTGAATCCGATCTCGCGGAATATCTCGACGATTTCTTCGATGACGACGGTCACAGGATGCTCGGCGCCGCGGAACTGGCGGCGTGACGGCATGGTGAGGTCGATCTGCGGCGCGCTGGCGCGGGCGCCGGATTCGAGCTCCGTTCGGCGCGCTTCGAGCCTGCCTTCCAGGGCCTTCTTGAGGTCGTTGAAGGCGCGACCGGCGATACCGCGGTCGGGACCTTCGAACGTGGGAACGAGACGTTGCAGCTCGAGCAGGCGTCCGCTGGATCGGCCTATGAATTCCGCGCGCGCCCTTTCCAGTGAATCGGACGAGTCGGCCGCGGCGAAAGCCGCCGATGCTGCGCGTTCGAGGTCGGCAGCCGATGACTGGAAGTCGTTGAGCGTCGTTGCTGGCACTTTTGCGATGGATGGACTTACAAATGAAAGGGGCGGACTCGTAAAGTATCGAGGCCGCCCCGTCAGCGCATCATCCGGCGCGATGCCGGTGAATCGTTGACGCTGCCTACGCGGCGGCGCTCAGCGCCTTGCGGGCCTGCTCGGCGAGCACGCCAAAGGCGGCTGCGTCGCGCACGGCGATATCGGCGAGGACCTTGCGGTCGATCTCGATGCCGGCCTTGCCGAGCCCGTTGATGAAGGTGCTGTAGCTCATGTCGTGGATGTGAGCGGCAGCGTTGATGCGAACGATCCAGAGCTTGCGGAACTCACGCTTTTTGTTCTTGCGGTCGCGGTAAGCGTACTTCCAGCCACGCTCGACGTTTTCCTTGGCGGATTTCCAGAGTTTGCTACGCGCGCCGAACGCACCGCGCGCGGCTTTCATTACCTGCTTTTTGCGCTTCAGACGCGCGACATTGGATCGTACCCTTGGCATGGGCTGCTACTCCTCTATGATAGGCGACGTGTGGTCGCGGATTGGACAGTTCGATTGCATTCGACGGGGCCAGGCGCGGATACATCCGCGCCCTACAACTACGCCACCAACAAACGTTTCATGCGCTTTTCGTCGCCCGATGTCGCGATGGTGCCGGGGCGGCGCAGGTTGCGCTTCCGCTTGGCGGATTTCTTGGTGAGGATGTGGCTCTTGTTGGCCTTGTTGCGCCGAACCTTGCCGCTACCTGTAATAGAGAAGCGCTTTTTCGCGCCCTTGTGTGTCTTCATCTTCGGCATGCTAGTCCCTCACTTGGGTGCCAGAATCATCGTCATGGATTTTCCCTCGAACTTCGGATCTGCCTCGATCTTGCTCACGTCGACCAGCTCCTGGGCGACACGAATCACGACCTTCCTTCCCAGCTCGGGGTGCGCGATCTGGCGCCCGCGAAACATCAAGGTGACCTTCACCTTGTTCCCTTCACCCAAAAATTCACGCGCGTGCCGGACCTTGGTCTGGAAGTCATGCTCCTCGATGCCCGGGCGGAATTTGACTTCCTTGAGCTCGATCACATGCTGCTTTTTCTTGGCCTGACGAGCCATCTTGGCCTGCTCGAACTTGTACTTCCCGAAGTCCATGATTCGGACGACCGGAGGACGAGCAAGTGGTGCGACTTCGACGAGATCGAGGCCGAGCTCCTGCGCTCTGCTCAATGCCGTATCAACATCCATGATTCCAAGCTGGGCGCCGTCGTCGCCTATGACACGAAGAGGCGAAAAACGGATCTGACGATTGACGCGCGGACCTTTGACGTCTGGGGGGATGAGCAAAACCTCGATAAGAGAGAAAACAAAAAACGCGGGCCTCCCACGTAGGAGTCCGCGCCAAACCCACCGTGGCGGTCACGGTGTGAATGATTCAGGACGCCTACAGCACCTCGGCAACGCCGGGGCCGGAGGGTGGGTCGCCGCTAGGCAACCACTTTCCGCATTAAACTAAGCCTGGAAAGTTACCCTAGGCCGATTCCGGACGCAAGCTGTAGGCCTTCCCGTCGAATTGCACCCGACCCCACGGCACCACGGCGTCGTGTTCGAAGATGACGGTCCAGTCTCCCTGCTCCACTCGCTTGAGGAGCCCACGCTTGGACTCGAGAGTGACCAGCGGCTCCACGTCGTAACCCATGATCCACGGGAGCGGCAGATGGGCATGCGTCGGGACCAGATCGCCCAGAAAGATCGCGGTCTCGCCCGCCGAACGAATGACCACGCTCTGGTGGTATGGCGTGTGGCCCGGCGTCACCAGCACGCCGATCCCATCCACGATTTCCGATTCCCCTTCCAGCAGCTCCAGCTGCCCGGATTCGAGAGTCGGGACGTAGTTGCGATCGAAGTAGCTCGCCGCTGTGCGCTCGTTCGTATGGGTTGCGAATTCGTACTCGCCCCGCTGCACCAGGTAGCGCGCGCGCGGAAACGTGGGACGTACCACGCCCGCGTCGTCCACGAACGTGTTGCCGCCGGCGTGGTCGAAGTGCAGGTGTGTGCTGATGAGGATCGCAATCTGTTCGGGGCTCACGCCTACCTGTGCGAGACCGTCTTCGAGCGCGGTGCGTCCATTGGCGCCGACGTTCTCCACGCCGTAGATCTCGTGGAACTTCGCGTTCTCCTTGTTGCCTGCACCGCTGTCGATGAGAATGAGACCGCTCGGATGCTCGATGAGAAGACAGCGCATGCCAAGCTGGATGCGGTTGCGCTCGTCGGCGGGTATGCGACGCTCCCACAGTGGCTTGGGCACGACGCCGAACATCGCGCCACCGTCGAGTCGCTGACCGCCTGCCTGTATCGCGTGAACGACAAGATTGCCGATGCTACGTGATTGTACGAGTGGAGTGGGTGCTGGCATTTTGTAGTACCTGTATTGCCTGCGAGTATTGCCTACGCGGTGCGGTCGTCGAGAGCGGCGGTCGGCATCGGCGACGGACGCCGGTTCTTGCCGCTGCGCGATCCACGACTCGTGGCGCGCTGAATGTCGTCCCAGGTGGTGAAGCCGCGATCCGCGGCATCGTCTATCATACGGAGCAAACAATGCGCCGTAATGATCGCGTCGCCGGCTGCGCTGTGTCTCGTGCCGCGGTTGAGCTGATAGCGCGACGGCACGTCGAGAACGCCGTAATGATGTGCTACGTAGTCGAGCGACTTGCGCGGCAACTGCGGAAGCAGCGCGCGCGCAAGTCGAACGGTGCAGAGCCGCAATGCGGTCGGCGTCTTGCCCACCGCGCGCTCCAGCTCGGCGCTCACGAATCCCCAGTCGAACTGTGCGTTATGCGCGACGAAGATGTTGCCGGCCAGTGCCATCACAAGCTCCGGTACGATCTCCTCGAAGCGCGGCGCTGTCGCGACCATCCCCTCGCTGATGCCAGTGAGGTGCGTAATGAAGGGCGGGATGAAGCGATCCGGATTCACCAGGCGCTCGAATATCTCGGTGATACGACCTTCCGATACGACGACTACCGCGATCTCGGTTATGCGATGGCCGTACGCCGGACTGCCGCCGGTCGTTTCGACGTCTACAACGGCGTACGACAGCCGGCTCAGATTCATCGTGCTGCCGACTGCGCGGCTCACCGTATCGCTCACCAGACGTCTTCCCGCTCGATGGGGCACGACATGCAGCGGGGTCCGCCGCCGCCGCGCACGAGCTCGCTTCCGTCGATGGTGATCACCGCGCGCTCGTCATCCTCGATGCGCTCCTGACCTTCCAGGAACGACGTCGAGGCGACTACGCGGTATCCTGAAGACTCCATCTCGCGCAGCGTTTCATGATTGCGCGCGTAGCTCACCGCCAGTCCCGGACGAATCGCGAAGAAGTTGCAACCCGACGCCCACTGCTCGCGCTCCTGCATTATGCGCTTCTTGCCGCCGCAAACGATCGGTTCTATACGCATGCCACATTGGTGCAGCGCGACAAAGACGTTGGGCATCTCACGCATCGTCGCGTCGCCCTTGCTCCAGTGCAGGATCGACAGACGCTCTGCGCCAATGAAGTGCGGCGCGTGAATGACACACTGCTCGCGATCGATCTGCGTGAAGATCATGTCGAGATGGATCGCGGTGTTTTCCTTGGGCATCACGACGACGATGATGTTCGTGAAAGCAGTATTGCCGAACACGAGTGACACCAGCTCGTCGATCGCGGCCGGGCTGGACCGCTCGCTGAACCCGATCATCAGCAGGTCCGGCCGCAACGGATGCACGTCGCCGCCTTCCAGTGTGTAATTCACGCGCCGCTCGACGGATCCGTCGTACAGGATTCCCGCATTTGCGAGCGCCGGGTGGTGTGCGAAGAGCGTCTTCATGATCAGCTCTTCGGTCCAGCGGGTGCCGTACCTCATGGAGCCGATCATGACGTGCTTGCCGAGTCCCATCGCGGTGTCGCGTGTGAAGAAGAGATTGGGGACTGGCGGGAGGGCGTATCCGGTTTCGTTGAGCGTACGCGCGAGTGGTCCCGGGGTTTCCTCGCGGCCCTCGATCAGGACGCGCACGACGTCTTCCGGTGGAAGGTCGTTGAGGTCCTTGGCGATGGGCGCGGACTGGAGAATGTCCATCGCTTCGCGGATGATCAGATGCCGAGCCTCGATGGTCGCTACCGTTTCCGCGAGCAGATCGCGCACGTAGTGTACGGTGGCGAACCGCTCCAGCACGGCGACGAGGCGGCGGTGCTCCGTCTGCGCCGTCTCCACGTGGATGATGTCGTCGTACAGGTAGTCCTCGCGCGTGTCGGGGGTGACGGCGAGGAGTTCCGGACCGGGCTCATGCACCAGGACGGAGCGAAGGGGTCCGATCTCGGAATTGATGTTGACTGGCATCTTTTCGTAAGATAGCGGCGCGGTCAACTTGCGGGCTTTGGTGCTTTTATCATACCTTTGTGAAGAATTTCACAAGCCCAATTTCGTACTTGAAACGCGTACCAGACTCTACAGTCCGTCGTCTATCGCTCTATCTCGGATTCCTGGAGGAACTCGAAGACAGCGGTGAAGCAACCGTATCCAGCGATGTTCTCGCCCGCCTGGGCGGGACCACCTCGGCGCAAGTGCGCAAGGACCTGTCGATCTTTGGCTCGTTCGGAAAGCGAGGACTGGGCTATTTCGTCCCCGAGCTCACTACGCGGCTGCGCGAGATTCTGGGACTCGGACGGGACTGGCACGTGGCCATAGTCGGAGCCGGCAAGATCGGGTTGGCGCTGGCCCAGTACCCGGGTTTCCGGGAGAAGGGCTTCCACGTATCGGCGCTTTACGACGCGTCGCCTGCCAAGGTTGGAACGAGACTGGATTCGATTCCGGTGCGCGACGTCCACCGGCTCGCCGACGATGCCGCGAAGGAACACTTCGACATCGGCGTGATTGCCGTGCCAGCCGATGGGGCGCAGTTTGTGGCGGATACGATGGTGGCCGCTGGCATAAAGGCAATCATGAATTTCGCGCCTGCACAGATTACCGTTCCCGCCGATGTCGTGACGCGTACTGTGAACATGGGGCTGGAATTCGAGGCGCTATCGTTCGCCCTGGCGAACCTCTCGAAATAGGTTCTTCACGGAATTCGGGGAGATGGCGAAGTCCGCGCGTTAGGCACCGGACATTCTCGCACTTAACATCAGGGCGATTCCAGGGCCACCGACCGCCTTTGATTCGACTCCACCTTGCGCGTACACACAGTCCGGTACATTTTCGCCTGGGGGAGGGACATTCCAGGACAAAGCTTGCGTCCTGCGAGCTGTGTATACTGCCTGGCGCAAAATAGAATGATCCGAAGCTGCGGTTGTCGTTGATGGAGTAGTTAATCGTCGAGCCGCCGGTCCGACAACGGTTCGGCCCGATCAGTGTTAACGCTGTCTCGGCCATTCGGGTTGGAACGCCGGTCACACTCGAAGTATCAGCCGATGTAAACATGCAGACCACGCGTGCGCATGCGGAGCTTGACGTGCCAGCGATCGCCCAGATCGCCTATCGGTCGACGCACGGGATGCGCAGCGTCGCGCGGCGTAATCCAGGTGTGCAGCTATCGTGGCGCGGCGCAGCACAGCAGGGACCGGGGCAGGTTCGACGGGCAGTGAGTGTGACCTTCCCTGTGCCTGGTCTGTACTACGTGCGCGCATCACTCACCAGCGACGACCCCGAAATCGATGCCAGTGGCATGGTGCAGAACTCCGCTGCTACAAAGGTCGTATGGGTGAACGTCACGACCACGGGTGGCCAGGTTATTCACTCGCTTGCGGAGCTTCAAGGGTTTCGTAAGACCAACACTACGCACGACCCTGTGCTACAATACGCAGCCGCTCCATCCGCTGCGGTAGGCCTCTCAGCGCAGCCCGCACTAATACCGATCTGCGATCCAAACGACCCGACCTGCGAGCCGCCACCACCGCCGGGCCCGTCGTCCACACAATTCGCTGGCACGCTTGTCTACTACAATGCCAGGGTAGGCTACAGTGTGCCTCTCCCTAGCGCCACGATCGGGATCTTCGACACGCGCGGAACCGGGTTTAATTCGGTGACGCAGACTGACGCCGATGGCAACTTCACATTGACCTGCCCGCCTGCATACGAGCGTGGCTATCTCCAGATGGCGGCGAGCTCGGTCAACTCCGATGTCAAGGTGCTCGTAACGAACCGGCCCTCGATGCCGCAAGCGGATCTGGGCTACTGGCCGGACCAGGCAAATGCGTCCGTGGATTGGTGTGGAACGTATACCGGGGATTACCCGGTCGGTGCTCCATCGCAGGCCGAGGCGTTCGACAACACAAGCCAGACCGTGACCAGGTCGCGGCAGGTGTTCGCGGTCTCGAGAAATCCGATCGGTGTCAATTTCGTCGACGGGCCGCAGGATACTACTTGGCCAACTACAATACCACGACAGATTCCATCACGATCCACGAGGGCTACGCCACGGGCACCTACGGCCTCTTTGTAGCAGCGCACGAGTACGGACACGCCGTGCATCAAACAAGGCTGGGAGGAATACGCATTACGACCGCCAATGCTAACGATCCCACCTGCTCGCACCACAGCTACACCCTAGTTACGAATTACCAATGTGCCTTACGCGAAGGGTTCGCCGATTATCACGCCGTTGCTCTCTGGGGTGCCACGCTCGGAGATACGCTGTACCCGGAGTTCAACAACGGTGACTTCGCCGGACCGCCGGTCGGCACGGGCTTTGGGCCAACCGGCCCAAGGACGGAAGGGGCGATCGCGTCGACGCTGCTGCACCTGGGAGATGGTATAGCGACGCGGACCGTGTACCGTAGCGACCCCGGCTACCAGTACTACAGTGACAACGTCGCATTCACGCACGCAACGGTCGCGACCGCAATACGCGATTGCACGGTGACCCGGTCAGACAACACCTTCATCCCAGCTGACGGCATTGACTACCTGATGTACTGCATGGAAAAGCCCGCCAGTTACAACAGTGCGTGTATATATAGTGTGACTGGATCTCCGACAACTGCGTCGGCCTCGATGACAGCACCCGCAGCAACATCAGGAGCGTCAGAAACATCGGGAGCGTCGCCGGCAAACACAGGGCCACCAGGCTGCCAGCCGGTACCTGGATATTATTCGCCGAACATCACACCGGATGAGCGCAGCAAGTTCGCGGGGCTACGCAGCCCATACGACCCGGTCCCGGTCCAGTGGTCGTGGGGCGCGATACCGCAACGAAACGGTTATGACCCTAGCGTGCGGACGGTATGGATGTGCAATCTCTTCTACTGCAGTTGACCTGTAGTTGAGTCGGTTTGGTATATGATAAGAAGCAATGCGATGTGGCTCACCGACAAGGGTACGGCGACGCGTCGGAGGCTTGCACGAGCGAGCGGCGGATTGCTCGGATCGCTCGTATTCCTCTCGGCGTGCCGCCCGCCAGCCACCACACAAGCACCGACTGGGGCCGTCGACCAACCCCAGTCGGGATCCCAAGCGGGGCCTCAGTCGAAGCAGCAGTCGGCGCGGCTCCCCGCGCCGGGCGTCTATGCTCTCATGCGCGTCAGAGGCTTGGCGATTCCCGCTGATCTCAAGCCGAGCGGAGCTTACAATCTTTTCGAGCGCGTCATCGGTGGTCGGCTTTACCTGACACCTGATAGCATCTACCATACGATCATCTGTGCCGACCTGGTCGGCTCGACGGACAAGGGGCCGAACACGATGGACCGGCAGACCGAGGGCCGGTACTGGACTGCTGGTGGCCGGATCTATTTTAGCGCCCTCATCGTTGATGGACCGCCGGACAGTATAGCGGTGCGAGTCAGGGGAGATACGATAGAGTTCGCCGCTAATCTGTACGTTCGCGACCAGACGAGTTCGCTTGCAGCAGCATTCTTGCGCGGTCCCCCGATCCCGGCATACGTCTGCGCCCCTGTCCGCAACTCACTAGAACGGGGTGCGCACCCGAAGCCGAGTGACATAAGCCATGGCGAGGGTCTGTGAAACGTCCGTAGTCTTGCGCGGATTGTGCGGGACTCCCATAGAGGATTGGGAGCGTCGATGAGACGGGTGTTTTTTCTCTCGGTCCCGATCGCACTCGCTGCCCTGTCGGCATGCCGACCGCGCGCTGTTGCGCCATCACCGGCTGGAGTGGTCGGCCAGCCGCGAGCAGCGGCTCAGTCGGCACGCCTCCCCGAGCCGGGCGTCTATGTGCTCAGGCGCGTCAGCGGCTTGCCACTTCCCGCCGACCTCAAGCCGCCAGACTATGATCCGCGGCGCGGCTCCAATTTCTTCGAGCGCGTACTTGCGGGCCGGTTGTATCTTGCGCCGGATCGGGACTACCAGACGGTGATATGTTCCGACCTCGTGGACTCGGCGGGGCGCGCGTCGAACCAGTCAACTGGTTTGGGTGGAAGGGGCAATAAGTACTGGTTAGCTGGTGGACGGGTCTACTTCAGCGATGTCCTCGCGGACGCGCTACCGGACAGCACAGTGGTCGGAGTACGAGGCGACACGGTGGAGTTCGCGGGACAACTGTTTACGCGCGACCGGGGGAGTGTCTTTCCGCATCTTCCTGTGATCGTGGGAATTGTCTGCCAATCTCTCCGCGCCTCGCCAGGATGGGCGCACCCCGGAGCCGAGTGACGGAAGTCGTGGCGTGTGACGAGACTTGTCAAAACGGAGACAAGTCAATGAAATCAACTCGCGAGTCGAGCAGGCTGTAATCGTCTCGTACGCCATCCCTCGAACATTGCTCCTCGCGGATGACGAGAAAGCAAGCATTGAACATGCGGCGATGTCAGTCCGGAATCCTCGTATTCCGCGGGGAAGATCTAAATAGCTCGACGAACTGCAGCGGGGTGAGCCGCTCGGGTCGCTCGGTTGGTGGAATGCCGAGTGCTGCGAGTGCATCGAGCGTCACCGCTGGAACACCCGATGCCGACGGGGGAAGACTGCGCAGGATCGTTCCGATCTGCTTGCGCCTCTGACTGAACAGGCTCTGCACGAAAGAACGGAAGCGCCCCTGCTCTCCCTCACGAAGAATGGGATCGGTGCGCGGCGTGACTCGTATCACCGATGAATCGACTTTCGGTGGCGGCTTGAATGCGCCCGGCGGAATGTCGAATACACGCTCGACGCGCGCCAGGACCTGGAGGTTGACGGACAACGCGCCGTAGCTTCTGGAGCCCGCGTCCGCCATCGCGCGCGTCGCGACTTCGCGCTGCACGAGGAAGACCGCACGGCGTGGAAGTGCGCACGCAAGTGCATGAAACAGGATCGGTGTGGTGATGTAATACGGGACGTTGCCGACGAGAAGGTAACCGGGCCCGCCAAGCTTGCCGGGATCCGTCTTGAGGATGTCGGCCTCAACGATCTCGACGCTTGGCGTGAGGGCGAACCGTTCGCGCAACAATGCGGCGAGCGCGCGATCGAGCTCGACTGCCACGACGCGGCCCGCGCGCTGCACGAGAATGTCGGTGAGCGCGCCACGGCCCGGTCCGATCTCGAGCACAGTATCGGTCTCGGTGGGCGCGAGTGCGTCGACGATTCGTGCAAGCGCGCGCTCATCCGCAAGGAAGTGCTGGCCCAGTCGCTTGAGCGTGGGCGGGAATCCACCACGTGTTCGCGTGATCAGCTCCGAAGTACGACGAGAGTGAGATCGTCGCGCGGCGGAATGTCGCCGGTGTGCTGGCTCAGTGCATCGAATACGCGATCGACGATCACCGCAGCGGGCTCGGTGGCGTAGCGCTGGATCGTATCGAGCACGCGACGCTCGCCCATGGGTTGTCCGGCGTCATTCAGCGCATCGGTGATTCCGTCCGTGAACAATACCAGCAGGTCCTTTTCGGGTGTCCACTTGACCGTACGCGATGTCGGAGCCTGGTCGCTCATGCCCAGCGGCGGGTCGAGCGCGCCGAGACGCTCCGGCTCGCCCGTCGGACGGCAACAGAAGACGTGAGGATGCCCTGCATTGGCATACTGAAGCGTCCGGTTCTGCCTGTCCACCACCCCGTAGAACAGAGTGATGAACATCTCCGTGTTCGAAAGCTCTTCGCGCAACGAGTAGAGCAGCGCGTGCAGCATCGCGGCGGGATCGAGCGTGCTCTGGGCGTGAATGGCTGCAGCGCTCATGGCGAGCGCCATGATGAGCGCGGCGCGGTATCCGTGACTCGAGACATCGCCGATCATCACGCCGGTTGCAGATGGGGTGAGTCGGAAAAGATGATAGAAGTCGCCGCCAACGCTCTCAGCGGGGACTACGCGCGCGGATGCTTCCGCCTGTGGCGCGACCACGTCGCCGCTGGGCAGAAGCTTCATCTGCAGGTCGTGCGCGAGACGCACTTCCTGCAGCAGTCTCTGCTGCTCGATGGATTCGCGCACCAATCGCGCGTTCTGAATCGCGCTGCCGATCTGCGTCGCGATAGCGGCAACGAGCTTGACATCGCCGGCGCTGAACGCGGCACCAGTGGATCTGTTGGTCAGGCTGACAGCGCCCAGCAGCTCGGGACGACCGGCCTCCCCCGTCCACATTATCGGCACGGCCAGCACGGCACCGATGCGAAAGCCGTCATCAGTGACGTCGTCCTCGGGAGCGATGACGACCGAATGACGGCCGCGAAATGCACGTGCGGCGAGATTGCGCGGATCGGACAACGAGACGCTCGGGAGCGCATTCGGGACGCCGACGGACGCGATCGGATCGAGCATGTCACTGCCGGCCTCGCACGTGTAGATCGCGGCGCGGCGCGCTCCCACTGTTTCGGATACTTCGCGGAGAATCGTAGTCGCTGCACGATCGAGCGAGACCGTGCGGCCCAGGATCTCGCTGATCGTGTAGAGGAGATTGATCTCCTCGTAGCGTTCGGCCAGCTCGCGCGCGGCGTTCTCGATCTCGAGCTCGAGGTCGCGTGACATCAGCGGTTGAGCGTGAGGCGTACGACGTGTTGCGGACCGCGGAACTGCTCGACGCGATCCATCAACTGGTGCATGAGGAAGATGCCGCGGCCGTCCTCGCGCGTGATGTATTCGGCAGTCGTCGGATCGTGCGACTCCTTTTGCATATCGAAGCCGCTTCCCTCGTCCACCACATCGAATACGAGCGCCCGATCGGACACGGTCGCGCGCAGGCGAACGTGCTTGCGCGGGTCTTCGTGATTGCCGCGGATTATCGCGTTCGAAAGCGCTTCGCTGAGTGCGACCGGAATGTTCAGCGAGCACTGGCGCCGCGAGAGGCGCAGCGATTTGCAGTGCTCGGTGACCAGATTCACGATCGGCTCGATCTGTCTGACGTCACTCGGGATCTCGACGTCGAGCGCTACGTAGGAAGGCGTCACCGCGTCGAATGAGAAGTCATAAGGAACGTCGGACGAGCCGGCCCACGCGACATCAGCGAGCCGGCGGTGCTCCGGATTCGGGGCATTAAAATCCTTCGAGTGCCCGCTCCCTGGTATCGGCTATCTGGAAGAGCGTATCGAGCTTGGTGAGCTCGAAGAGCGTCTGCAGATCGTCGTTGAGATTGGCCAGACGCAGCTCGCCGCCGTGCTCGCGGATCTTCTTGCTGAGTGAAACGAGGACGCCGAGTCCTGAGCTGTCGATGTAGCCGGTCTGCGCGAAGTCGATAAGGAACTTGCGGTCCCCTTTTTCCAGCTCGTCCAGCACTTTCTGCTTCAGCTCCTGGCGATTGCCGACGATCAGCTGCCCTTCCACATCAACCACCACCACATCGCCGTTCTTCTTAAGCGTAAAGCTCATCCGTTCTCCGTTTGTAATGCCGTGATCGCCGTCACATTGATTATATCGTCCACCGTCGCGCCGCGCGACAGATCGGCAGCGGGGCGCGCCAATCCCTGCAGAATCGGGCCGAGTGCCGCAGCGCCAGCGAGCCGCTGGACCAGTTTGTAAGCGATGTTGCCGGCGTCGAGCGACGGAAACACGAGGACGTTCGCGCGACCGCCACAGGGCGAATCGGCGGCTTTGAGGGCCGCGACCGCCGGCACCAACGCGGCGTCTCCTTGCAATTCTCCGTCCACCACGAGGGATGGGACTCGGTGCCGCACGATATCCACGGCGGCCCGGACCAGATCAACCGAAGGCCCCGAAGCGCTTCCGGCCGTACTGAAGGAGAGGAAGGCGATTATCGGCTCATCACCGACGATACGGCGGCGGTCGTTCGCGGCCGAGATTGCGATCTCGGCGAGCTGGCTGGCCGTCGGATACGGCACTACGGCGCAATCGGTAAATGTGAGAACCGGGGAGGCAGCTTCCCAAGGCCTTCCCGCGACCATGTAGAATGCGCTGGAAACAGTGAGCATCCCGGGGGCGAGGCCGATCTTGTGGATGGCGGCACGCAGAACGTCGCGCGTGGTGCTGACGGCGCCGGCAACCATCGCGTCAGCAACGCCGTTGGCGACCATTTCAGCCGCACTTTCGAGCGCATCGGGCCCCGGATCGATCAGTACAGGATCGCAGATGCCCATCGTATCGAGGCGTTCCGCGGCCGCGAGCACGCGCGGGTCGGAGCTTTCCGGAAAGGCGATGCGCCGCTTGGACTTCGCCGCGCGGCTCCGGATCCCGTCGATGAAACTGTGAAGACCTTCGTCAGTCACTGGCAATCACTCCCTTTCACTGATGGTCGAACTTTGCGCGGAGCGCTTCGGCCACCCTGGGATGCACGAGACCGGTGAGGTCGCCACCGTAGCGCGCCACCTCGCGCACGATGCTCGAGCTGATGTACGTGGTTTCCACCGATGGCACCATGAAGACGGTTTCGATACCCGGCCCGAGGTGGCGATTCATCAGTGCCATCTGGAATTCATACTCGAAATCGCCAGCTGCGCGCAACCCGCGGATGATCAGCGATGCGCCGATCGAGCGGGCGAAATCGGCGAGCAGACCGGCGAACGGACGCACAGTTATTCCCGGCGCATCGCCGATGGTGGTCCTGATGAGCTCGGTTCGCTCCTCGATGGAGAACAGCGGACGCTTGCTCGAATTTGTCGTGACGGCGATGACAAGCTCGTCCACGAAGGTCCGGCTGCGGCGCGCGAGTTCCTCGTGCCCACGGGTCATCGGGTCGAAGCTGCCAGCGTAAACGGCTATTGTCGGCATCAGCGATAGAAGGTAACGCCGGAATCGCCGTAGCGCCGCGTCTCTCCGCCCGGAGGCATGGCGACGGTGCGCGCGTGCTCGATTCCGATCATGCGTGAAAATGGCGCACTCAACCAGCGCTCCGCGAGGCGTACCGCTGCGTCCGTCGCGTAGGGCGGGTCGGCAAAAACCACGTCATACGAGTCGGGCCCGAGCGAGTCGGCAAAGGCGATGGCGTCCGAGCGCAACACCGTTGCCCGGTCGGTAGCGTCCAGCGCAACCAGGTTCTCGCGCAGAATGCTGAGCGACCGCGGATCCGAGTCGACGAATTCCGCACTCGCAGCGCCACGCGACAGAGCCTCGATACCGAGTGCGCCAGAGCCTGCAAAGAGATCGAGCACGCGCGCGCCTGGAAGCGACAGTTGAACGATGCTCATCCACGCCTCTCGAACGCGGTCGAGCGTGGGACGCACCGTCTTGCCGCGCGGAGCCTTGATTATCCGCCCGCGCCACTCGCCGCCGACGATCCTCATCGCACGACTACATCTGCGAGACGTGCCTGCAGCCGACTTTCGCCTCTGTACTCATCGCGCTCCAGGCGGAACGCGACATCGAGCGCCTTTCCGGCGCGAATTTCCGGCGCGAGATCAGCCATTCCCCATCCGATCGCCTCGAGTTGAGTGCCGTTGGAGCCGACGAGAGTGAGCTTGAGTCCATCGCGCCCAACGACTCTTGGACTTCCAAATACGGTCACGTTCCGGGCTGCGAAGACCGGCGCAGGATTACCCACGCCGAATGGCTCGAAGTGTCGCAACGTGGTCTCGAGATCGAGCGTGTCCTGATCGAGCTCGATCTCGGCGTCGACGCGCAACACGGGCACCAGCTCGTCGAGCGTGAGACGTGCCCGCACAACCTGGTCGAAACGATGAGTGAAGGCACCCAACTGATCGGTGGCAATCGTGATTCCGGCGGCCGCTCGATGGCCTCCGAATCTGAGCAACAGATCGGAGCAGTCGACGAGCGCCGAATGAAGATCGAATCCCGGAATCGAGCGCCCGCTGCCCTTGCCCACGCCATCCTCGAGCGCGATCATGATCACCGGCCGCGAAAATTCCTCGACGATGCGCGACGCGACGATGCCGATGACGCCGGGATGCCAGCCTTCCTTCGCGAGCACGAGTCCGATCGCCCCGTCCCTCACCTGACGCTCAGCCATCACGCGCGCATCATCCAGCGTCGTGCGGTCGAGCGCCTGACGACGTTGATTCAGCTCTTCCAGCTCGCGCGCGATGACATTGGCCTCGTGCTCCGATTCAGTCAGAAGCAGCTCGACTCCGCGCAGTGCGTGACCGAGCCGTCCCGCGGCGTTCAATCGCGGCGCCAGCGTGAAGCCGATCCGGCCGGCGGTGAGCGGCTTGCCATCCATTCCCGAAGCTCTGAGCAGAGCACGCAGCCCCACGTTCTCGGTCTCGGAGATCATTCGCATGCCGTACCGAACGAAGATCCGATTCTCGCCGCGCAACGATGCAACGTCTGCGACGGTCGCGAGTGCAACGAGGTCCAGCATCTTCCAGATGAATGCGTCGCTGACCTTCAATGCGCTCGCAAGCGCGAGCGCGAGCTTGAACGCCACACCGACCGCGGCGAGATCCTTGTCTGGATAGTCGCAATCCGGGCGGCGCGGGTTCAGCAACGCTAGAGAGTCGGGAAACGTCTCGCGCGGTAGATGATGGTCGCTGATCACAACGTCGATCCCTGCCGCGTTCAGCGCAGCGACGGGCTCGAGCGCGCTGGTGCCGCAGTCGCACGTGACCACGACCTTCGCGCCGATCTCGATTGCGTGTTTTACTCCCGCGGTGCCAAGGTCGTAGCCATCAGTCATGCGGTTCGGAATGAACGGAATCACATTGCCGCCAAATCCCCGAATCGCGCGCACGAGTAGCGTCGTCGAGCAGATTCCATCGACGTCATAGTCGCCGTGGATCATGACGAGCTCGCCGCCGCGAATCGCGCGCACCAGGCGTTCCACCGCCACTTCCAGGCTCATCATCGCGCTGCCGTCGTGCAGCTGATCCAGGCGCGGCCGCAGAAAGCGCTTGGCGGCTTCCGTGTCGCCGTAACCACGATGAACGAGCAGGCGCGCGATCGGAATCGACACACCCAGTGCCGCAGCGAGCGTTGTGGCCGACGCGACATCGATCACCGGCGCTTCAGTCCAACGGGTTTTTGCGCGCGTCATTCGCTTGGCGCTCGCTTGGGTGGGTTCAGCACCTTGCCGTACGACTTGGCCGCGGGTTGGCCCAGCGATTTGCGCTCTTGTTGCAGCTTCACCTTCTTCATCAACATGTCGGTCTGTTCCTGTACGGTGCCAACGCTCATCGTGCGGTCAATCTCGGCCTGGCTCGCTTCAATCTTGCGCATTTCAATGATCGCGATCGAAGCGGAAACCGTCTCGTCAGGATAAAGCAGCGCACCCCTCTCCTCCAGGATCGCGTTGAGCACGACAATATCGTTCGGCTCGAGCCGGTCCTCCAGGCGCTCAATCGTATAATCGTCGCTGAGGTCAAGCATCGCATAGAAAATGGCCCGGTAACGCTCGTCGATAAAGTCAGCGGGATCGATCTTCTCTGCTATTGCAACCGTTCGACTTGGGTCATCGAGCATTGCGTGGATCAGTTCACGCTCCGCTCCCGCTACGCCGCCATCGTGGATTCGCCTCCGCTCGCGATGGTGCGCAGCAGGATGCGGCGGACCTGATTCACCGTAGGGATCGGCGGGCTCGCCATCATCTCCACTGATGCGTTCATCGGCGACCACGGGGCGAGACTCCCCGCGTGGAATGGTGTTCGCCTCTCGAATCAACGCCTCCTTCGCAATACCCGTCTTCTCCGCAGCGCGGCCTATGTAGAGCTCGCGCAACAAAGGATCGGCCGTTGCGCGAATGGTGGGGAGCAACCGGTCGAGAGCGCGACGTTTCTTCTGCAGCTCTGCGAACCATCCGCCGCGCTCCAGTAGTTGAATCTTGCGCTCGAACACATCCACAGACTGCGAAACCTGCTGCTCGAGCGCCGCAGCGCCATTCGCGCGAACGAATGTGTCCGGATCCTCTCCGTTGGGCAACGTGATGACACGTACGGCGCAGCCGTGGCGCAGCAGCTCATCGCCCGAGCGGAATGTCGCCTTGAGGCCGGCCTGATCGCTGTCGTACAGCAGGTAAACGTTGCGCGTGTATCTCGCTACCATCGCACCCTGCGCTTCCGTGAGCGCGGTGCCGAGTGGCGCGACGACGGTCTCGATTCCGGCGATCATGAGGCGTATCGCGTCCATGTATCCCTCGACCACGAACACACGATCCGCCTTGCGAATTGCGTTCTTGCACCAGCCAAGCGCGTACAGAGTCTTTGATTTGCTGAAGACCGGAGTTTCCGGCGAGTTGAGATACTTAGGCTCTGCGTCGCCCAGGGCGCGACCGCCGAACGCGACGTGACGCCCTGCCGCATCCAGAATCGGAAACATGACGCGATTACGAAAGCGCGGACGCGGCTCGGAGTTCTCATCCCGACGGCTCAGCAAGCCACCTTCGAGCAATCTCTCCACATCGAAACCCATCGTTCCCATGTGCGCGCGGAACGTACCGATGTCGTCCGGCGCGAATCCAAGCTCGAAGCGATCCGCATCCGCTCGCGTGATTCCGCGGCTCTCGAGATACGTACGCGCAATAACCGCGCGCTCCGAGTCCCACAGCTCGCGCTGAAAGTAATCTGCTGCGGCGGCGTTCATCTCGCGAAATTGATCGAGCGGATCCGGTCCAGCCCGCTCGACTCGCTGCTGCGGAATCTCGATCCCGACCGTGGAGGCGACGGCGCGCAGCGAATCCGGGAAGCTCATGCCAAGGTGTTTCTGTAGAAACGAAAATACGTCGCCCGACTCGCCGCACTTGAAGCAGTGGTACTGCCCCCGCCTGGGCGACACGCTGAAATTCGGATTCTTGCCACCGTGGAACGGGCACGGTCCCCGAAAATCACCACCAGCACGCTTGAGCTTGACGTGCTCGCCGATGATCTGCACGATGTCCGCCGCTTCGCGAACACGCTCGACTATTGGATCGGAGCTCATGCCAGCTCCACCACCGTCACACCGGCGCCGCCCTCGTTCCACGCACCGAGCCGGAAATTCGCCACGCGTGGCTCCTTCTGAAGCATCTCGGCGATCCGCTCGCGCAATGCGCCGGTTCCCTTTCCGTGAATGATGCGCAGCGCCTTCATGTCGGCGCGGACGGCATTGTCTACGGCGTGCATTACTATCCCTTCGACTTCACCAACGCGCATGCCGCGCAGGTCGATCTCGCTTGCGACGTGGGCTTCGGGCGCGTCGCCGCGAATGCTCACGGCAAGCGCCGGCGCGGGTCGCTGCGCGCGCGTCAGATCGGATAGCGGGAGGCTCAGCTTGAGCGTTCCAACTGCGACGATTGCATTGTCATCGCGCATCTCCATGAGCTGCCCTATCCGTCCGCCGAGGCTTGCGACCGCAACATGATCGCCAACCGACGGCGGCTCAGTCGTGCGTCCATCACGATTTGGCGGTGTCGTCCGCTCCCGCTCGTCCAGCCGATCGAGCTGGCGCGTCTGCTCCTTCGCAAGCTCCTCGACGTGGCGTCGTGCATCGCGCGCCGTTTCTTCGGGACTCTCCGACTTCTTGAGCGACCGAATCGTATTTTCGATCTCTCGGCGCGCGGCGAGCAGATATCTGCGCGACTCCTCACGCGCACGACGCTCGGATTCGCGCTCACGCACACCGGCATTGTGCTCGCGCTCCGCGACTCTGCGCGCGCGCTCCCGCGCGTCGTTCGCGATCACCTCAGCTTCGCGCTCTCGTTCGGCGAGTGCCGCGTCACGCGCCTCGAGGTCCGCGAGCAATACGTTCACATCACGCTCACCCACCGGCAGCCGCGCCTCGGCGCGCTCGAGCACTTCTGCTGGAACCCCTAACCTGCGCGCGATACTTAAACCGTACGACTGGCCCGGAATTCCCTTGATCAATCGGTACGTCGGCGCCAGCTCGATCGCGTCGAACTGCAACGATCCGTTCACGATCCCGACGTCTTCGACGGCCAGCTGCTTGAGCGCTCCCAAGTGCGTCGTCGCGACCGTACGAGCGTTGCGAGCGGTCAGCGATTCGAGGACGGCACCGCCGAGCGCAGCGCCCTCGACAGGATCGGTTCCGGATCCAAGCTCGTCTATGATGATGAGCGATCGATCAGTCGCACCGGCCAGAATCTCGCGCAGATTCCTGACGTGCGCCGAGAAAGTCGAGAGACTCGCAGCTATCGATTGCTCGTCACCTATGTCCGCGTAGATCTCGTCGTAGATCGCAATACCGCTTCCCTCTCCGACCGTCGGCGGGATCCCGGCCTGTGTACAGAGCGAAAGCAGCGCGATCGCCTTGATCAGAACCGTCTTGCCTCCGGTATTAGGTCCGGAAATCAGAAAGGTGCGCTCCGACTCGCCGAGCGACAGATCGAACGGAACGACGCGTGCACCCTGCGCGAGCAGCAACGGGTGCCGCCCGCCTATGATGTCGAAGCCTTCCGTTGGATCGCGGAGTGTGACCGGCGCGGCATTGAACTCCAGCGCCATTCGGCCGCGCGCGTACAGGGAATCCAGGTCCGCGAGTGCGTCGAACGCGTCCGCCAGCCCCGGATGAGTCGGACGAAGCGTGTCACCCAACTCGAAGAGTATGCGCTCGATCTCGATCGTCTCCTCGGACGCCAGCTCGCGCATGCGGTTGCCCGCTTCGACGGCCGCGGGCGGTTCGATGAACAACGTACCGCCGGTGGATGAAGCGTCGTGCACGATTCCACCGACCGTCGCGCGGCCTTCGCGACGCACGGGAATCACATATCGCCCGTTGCGAACCGTCACCGACATGTCGGGGACCTGCTGACTGGGATCGAGTCGCGTCATCAGGCGTTCGAGCAGTGCAACGAGATCCGACTCCGCATGTCGCAGCTCGCGCCGTATTCCACGCAATTTCGGCGACGCGCTATCGCGTACGTCTCCCTCGTCGCTCAGGACGCGATCGATGGCCGCTTCCGCCTGCGTGTCGCGCAGCAGACGCGAGGTTACCGGTTCGAGCACTGCACGCGCCGCAATGGGGAGCCGCGGATCCGCCAGCGAATCCAGAGTGAGCCGAGAGCTTCGGAGAAGCGCCCGGATCAGGATGAAGTCGGCGGCGGCCAGCGCGGCATTCTCGACGCGAAGTCGTTCCAGTGCGCGTCGCGCAGCCGGTATGGCGTGTGGCGCCCAGCGGGCCTCGCTGGCTATGAGAGACCTTGCCGCGAACACCCGGGACTGCTCTCGCTCGATCCAGGCCCTGTCGGTGGTGGGCCTGAGCGCGCGGACGCGCTCCGCCCCCTCCGCCGACGTGGCGCGCTCGGCGACCACGTCGAGGACGCGGTGGAATTCCAGGACGGAGAGGGCGTGGTTATTCATTGAGCTTCTGAATAATACAGAGTGCGGCGAAAATACACCGAAGAGTCGGTGGGTTGGAGCTGGCTCACTTTTCGCGCCTGCCGCGACCCATGACAATGCTCACGATTTTCAGGTCGGTGATCTTCCGGACTGCCGGATTGTTGGTGTGCTCCAACGTATTCATGACGTTCGCCTGGTACGCCCACCTCAAGAATCTCGAAGCCAAGCCGTGGTACGTCGCGGCTCTCGTCAGCTGGGGGATCGCACTGTTCGAGTACATGCTGCAGGTGCCGGCGAATCGAATCGGATACACCACACTCACTCTCGGCCAGCTCAAGATCATGCAGGAAGTGATAACGCTGAGCGTGTTCGTGCCGTTCGCGTACTTCTACATGGACCAGCCGCTCAAGATGGACTACCTCTGGGCAGCGCTGTGTATCGTGGGGGCGGTGTTCTTCGTGTTCAGAGGGCACTGAGGGGACCGCGGCGTTTCCATCATCCGTGGGGCCGCCGTACGGTGAGTGGCGCGGATAAATCCCACGGACATCCGATTCCGATTGCACGTAAATGGGCCAGGCGCGGATAAATCCCACGGACATCCGATTCCGATTGCACGTAAATGGGCCAGGCGCGGATAAATCCGCGCCCTACGCGGGACCACCAATTCGGCGCGTGGACAGCGTCGGCGGGGCTATACCTTCGCCAGCTCTTCCTTGGCGATGCGGCTGATGACGCTGCCGTCGGCCTTTCCCTTGAATTGCGGATTCACGCGGCCCATCAACGGTCCCATGGATGCGGCGCCGGCAGTGATCGCGGCGCGCACCGCTGCGCGGATTTCGTCTTCGCTGGCCTGCGCTGGTAGATACTTCTCCAGGGCGGCCACCTCCGCGCGCTCCTTCTCGGCGAGATCGGGGCGGTTCCCCTTGTCGTACATCTCGACCGATTCGCGCCTGCGCTTGATGCCCTTGCGCAGCACGTCGAGTACGTCGTCGTCAGTTGGCTCGGCGCGAAGTTCTATGCGCTTGTTCTTGACGTCCGACAGTATGGTCCCCAGCAGCAGCACCGCGCCCTTGTCCTGCGCCTTGCGCGCAGCATTGAGGTCGGCCTGCAGTTTGTCGCCGAGCAGCGACATTACATCGCGCGATGACGGCGATTCTTGCGCGTCGCCGCATTCATCTTGCGCTTGCGACGTTCGCTCGGCTTCTCGTAGTGGCGATGCTTGCGCAGATCCGCGAGGATCCCCGCCTTCTCGACCTTCTTCTTGAAGCGTTTGAGCGCGCGCTCAAAATTCTCGTCTTCCTGAATGATGACTTCTGACAAACCCTATCGCCCCCGATCCTGTAACGGTTGATGTGCAGCCTTTAATAATAATCTCAGCCCGGCGGCCACGCCATGTTTCGGCCACCCAGAACGTGGGCATGGAGGTGATGGACGGTCTGGCCGGCGTCCGGCCCGGTATTGATGACCACCCGATACCCGCCATCCAGCCCCTCCTGCCGCGCCACGTCCCCAGCCAACGCCAGAACCTCGCCCAGAGTGGCCGGATCGGTCGAATGTGCAAGCGAGACTATGTGCTTCCGCGGGACCACCAGCACGTGCACGGGCGCCTTCGCGTCCAGGTCGCGGAAGGCAATCGCCGCCTCGTTCTCGGCGACCATGGTAGCCGGAATCTCCCCGCGGACGATCTTGCAGAAAACACAATTTGCGGAGTCGTCCGCCATGAGAATTACCGGTCTGAGATGAGTTTCGCTTCCAGCAACGCGCGGGCCACGGCGACACCGGCGACGGCCGCCGTCTCGAACCGCAGGATCGAGTGGCCGATCGATGCGAGCCTGAATCCGGCAGCCTGAAGGCCATCCAGCTCTTCCGCGTCCAGGCCCCCTTCGGGCCCCACTGCCACCACCATCGGTTCCGAGACGTCCATGGCGCCGAACGCCCGCCCGCTCGCTTCGAGGACCACACGCGATCCCTCAGGAGACGCGGCCATCGCGCGCTCCGGCGTCGCTTCGGGAAATATCTCGGGCAGCCACGCCGACCGCGACTGAAGCAAGGCGGACGTCATTCGCGTACGTACCTTGTTCCGGAAAGTCGGACCATCTCCGCGCGGCGACACACTCCGCGACCGGTGCCACAATACCGGACGCCAGCTCGCGACATTGAGCTCGGCGGCCTTCTCGGCGAGCCATAGCATCCGGTCGCGGTCCGCGACTGGAACCAGCAGGTGAATCGGTAGCGGCGGCGGCACCTCGGCGATCCGGTCGACCTCAACCAGTGCATTCCTGCGGCCGAGCCGGACAAGTGTCCCCGACGCGATATGGCCCGCCCCGTCGCGAAGGCCGACGCGTTCCCCGACGCCAAGACGCAGCACCGTAATGTGCGACGCGTCGCTCTCCGATAGCGCGATCTGCGCCCCAACTGTGAACTGATCTTCCGAATAGAACGCTGCCCGATCGGAATCGGTCATGAAACACGACCGGCGAGGATGCTCAACCAGTCGCCTTCCGCATCTTCAGCTTCGACGCGAAAGCCGGCACGTACAATCGCGCTGGTCATGATATCGCGCTCCTCGACCAGGATCCCGCTCAACAACGCAACTCCATCTGGCGTGAGCGACCCTGCCATGTCTGCAAGCAATTCCATCAGCACGGATGAGACGATGTTCGCGAGAATCACACGGACCGGCGCGACGAGCGCGAGCAACACCGTCGCGTCACCAACCAGATATCGGATCGCACTTTCCACGCCGTTCACGCGAATGTTCTCGATCGCGGAGCCTTCGGCGCCGTCGTCGATTTCGATAGCCGCAACACGCGTTGCGCCGAGCTTGGCGGCAGCAATCGACAGCACGGCGCTGCCGGCGCCGAGATCGGCTACGGAATCGCCCGCGCGGATCGTGCGCTGCATGAGACGAAGCATTCCACGCGTGGTTGGATGTTCGCCAGTGCCGAACGCCATCGCAGGATCGATCACGATGGTAGTCGCCGGATCGAACTCTGCCGCGCGCCAGGGCGGCGTTACGACAAGGCCTCCAACGTGGTGTGCGTCGACATTTGCGCGCCACTCGCTCCAGTCCACCGCGGGCACGACCGTTGTCGTGACGACCGCGGACGGGTCAGTGTCGTGCACCGCCGTGACAACGATTGCGGTATCGAAGTCCGGCGGAAAATGCGTGACGAGGGCGTCACCGTCTTCGTGGACGCCCTGCGAGCCGGCTGCGAACAGCGCGCTCATCACCGCATCGCGATCGGCGCACTGCTCGACACGAACCGCGCGCCATTCCGTGCTCACGCGCCGAGCGATTCCTTGACCTTGGCCCAGAATCCGCGCTCGCGTCTTGCTGGCGCCAGAGGGCGAATTTCGTAAAGGCGGCGAAGCAGCGTGGCCTCTTCTTCGCTCATCACGTCGGGAGTCCAGAGTTGCAACCGCACGTGCAGGTCGCCGGTGCCCGATGCGTTGATGCGCGGAAGTCCGCGTCCGCGCAGGTGCATCACCTGACCGCTTTGAGTTCCCGCAGGTATGCGCAACGTGACCGATGCGGTAACAGTCGGAACATCGACGTCGGCGCCGAGTGCGAGTTGTGGATACGTGACGAGCACTTCGGTGAGCAGATCCTCGCCGTCGCGCTCGAAGCGCTCGTCCTCATCGACCTCGAACACGACGAGGATGTCGCCGCGCGGGCCGCCTCGCGGGCCGGCGTTACCGACACCGCGCAGAGTCATGTACTGACCCGTCGCGACTCCTGCCGGAACCTTGATGTTGACCTGCTCTTCCGAGCGGAGGCGCCCCTCACCGCGACACTTCTTGCACGGCGACGCGACTACCTTGCCATCACCGGCGCAGTTGGGGCACACCGACACGCTCACGACGGGACCGAAGAACGATTGCTGCGCCCGACGCACTTCACCCGCACCCTTGCACGTAGGACACGTACTCACGTTCGTGCCAGGCTCGGCGCCGGTGCCTTTGCAGTAGTCGCAGGGATTCAACAGCTTGATCGTGACGGGCTTCTCGACTCCCGTCGCTACTTCCTGGAGTGTGAGTCCGAGGGTGATGCGAATGTCGGAGCCGGTGCGCGTCTCAGCGGCGCTGCTTCTACGACCGAACAGATCGTTGAAGCCGCCCATCCCGCCCAGATCGCGCATGAAGATGTTGAGCGCTTCCGAGAGGTCCACATGGTGGAAACCCCCGAAGCCACCGCCCTTGAGGCCGGCCTCGCCATACCGATCGTACGCTGCGCGCTTGTTGCCATCGCGCAGCACGTCATACGCTTCGGTGATCTCCTTGAACTTCTCCTCTGATTCCGACGAGCCGTTGTTGCGGTCCGGGTGGAACTGCATCGCCAGCTTGCGATATGCCTTCTTGATGTCGTCGTCCGACGCTGCGCGCGGGACTCCGAGTGTTTCGTAATAGTCTGCCATGCGTTTGGTGATGCGTTTGGTAATGCGTTTGGTGGTGCGTTCGGTAATGCGTCAGTCCAGCAGGTCGGTGACGAGCTGGGATGTGTGAGTCACGAGCGAAATAACCTTGTCGTAAGGCATCCGCGTCGGTCCGATGACGCCGATGACGCCGTTCAACGCACCAACGTGATACTGCGCCGTGACGAGCGTGAAGTTCTCCAGCGCGGGATCGTCATGCTCGTTGCCAATAGTAATGCTCACGCCGGATGATTCGCTGCGCTTGCGCAGCACCTCGGCCAGATAGTGCCTCGTTTCAGTCAGGGCGACGAGCCTTCGCATGCTGTCCGCGCTGGCAAATTCCGGCTGCTCGGCGAGCACGGAGGCCGCACCCAGCATTACATCGTTCGCCGAATCGAATACCTCGTCGAATATGTGCTCGCCTTCTTCCAGGAATACGTTGATCAGCTCGGCCGCTCCGACAGTCGTATCGCGGAGGCGCTGCGACAGCGAGTTGCGTACCTCACGCAGTGTGAGTCCGCCAAGCCGCTCGTTGAGCACGCGCGAGACTTCGGTGATCGCTTCGTCGGCAATCTGGCCTCGCGCATCGACGTAGATGGTGCGAACGCCACCACCCTGTACCGACAACACTACGAGGAGTCGGTCGGATGCGAGCCGCACCAGCTCGATGCGGTTCAGAACGCTCGCATCGAAGCGCGGCCCCAGCGCGACACCAAGCTCCTGCGTGATGATGCCGAGACTCTGCGCGGCGCGACGGAGGATGTTCTCCACCGCCGACCCGCCACTCGATATCTGCAGCGCAAGGCTGTCGCGCTCTGCTGTCGTGAACTTGTGCGCGGGAAGGATCGAGTCCACGTAGACGCGATACGCGACGTCCGTGGGAACTCTGCCGGCCGACGTATGAGGGTGGAAGAGGTAGCCCTTCTCTTCCAGGTCGCTCATGGTGTTGCGGATCGTCGCGGGTGACACACCGAAATTGAACCGACGGGCAAGCTGACGCGACCCAGCGGGCTGGGCGGTTGCTACATACGTCTGGATTACGGCCTCGAGCACCATACGCTCTCGGTCGGTCAGTTCGGCAAGTGCCATAAGTGCAATAGTATCAACGACTTCCGGCGAGTGTCAAGGACGCTGCGATAGCATCCAGGCGAAGAAAGCCAGTCGCTGTTAGAACGATCGTTCGGTTAGTGATCTCGGCCCATCCCGCTTCGACCCAAGGACGAGCGACGTCGATTTCCGCATCCGTCGCAGGAAGACCGTCAATCGTACGTAGCCCTAGATACACCCGCTCGGACAGCCGGTTCTCCCGGGTGAGCAATTCCCGCTCGGCGACAACGCTCTCGCCGGAGCGCAGGCGCCTCTCCCAATCTGCATACGCCGCCACGTTCCAGCTACGGGCATCTCCGTCGAACGAGTGCGCGGATGGTCCGAGCGCGGCGTACGGTTCGCCGGTCCAGTAGGACGAGTTATGTCTCGAACGCCGTCCGGGCCGTCCGAAATTGGAGACTTCGTAGTGCTCGAATCCCGCGGCGTCGAGTCTTTCGTGTGCCATCATGAAATCGGCCTCGTAGCGCTCTTCCGGCGCCTCGACTACCTGGCCGCGGGCACGCCAACGGCCGAGCGGCGTGCGCGGCTCGATGGTGAGGCCGTACAGGGAGACGTGCTCGGGCTCGAGTTCCAGCGCGCGCTCGAGATCAGCACCCCAGTCGCGCGGGATCGATTCGGGGAGCGCGAAAATGAGATCGAGCGAGACGTTGGTGATTCCGGCCGTACGCAGAGTCCCGATCGCGCCGACGATCTGCTCAACCGAATGCGTGCGGTGCATCCATTCGAGAGCCGACGGGTCGAACGATTGAGCGCCAAGCGACACACGGTTGACTCCGGCATCGATCCATGCAGCTGCGTTCGCGGGCGTGACGTCGTCCGGGTTTGCCTCGACCGTTATCTCCGCGTCGGCGGCGACCGATGCATTTTCGCGGACGATCTTCACAACGGAAGCCACGCCAGCATCGAGCCGCGACGGAGTCCCGCCCCCAAGATAGATCGTGTCGAGATCCCAGCGGCGCGTGTCGTGTCGCGCGATCTCGAGCGCGATCGATTCCACGTAAGTTGCGACCGGCACCGAGCTGCGCACAGCGATGGAGAAATCACAGTACGAGCAGCGCCGCGCGCAGAATGGAACGTGGATGTAGAGGTGGCGCACCGGATCCACCGTCATCTGCGCGCGATCACTCCGCCGGCCGAGCATTCCAGAAGTCCCTGAATTTCGAGTTGCGTGAGCGCGGCGAGGCAACGGCTTGCGGGCCAGCCCGTGTGCGTGATGATCTCGTCGGCGCTGGCAGCCGCGTGCTGGGCGACGGCGTCCCACACAGTCGCTTCGTCGGCGCCGAGCGAGACCGGCACGCGTGCATTCGCTTGCGCGGTCAGAGCCGCCAGCGCGAGCGCATCGTCGATGCTGGCGATGACCTGGGCGCCGTCGCGCAGCAGCTGATTGGTGCCTGCGCTCTGTGGCGAGTCGATCGGTCCCGGTACGGCTGCGACGTTGCGGCCAAAATCTCCGGCGTATCCCGCGGTAATCAGCGATCCGCTTTTTGCGCCAGCTTCGACGACGATCGTCAGACGGCAGAGGCCGGCAATGACACGATTGCGGCGCGGGAAACATCCCTGGAAGGTTCCGACGCCGGCGCCGAATTCCGACAGCACGACCCCGTGTTGCGCAATCTCGTCGTACAGCGCAATGTGCGAGCGCGGGTATACCGTGTCGATTCCAGCGCCGAGCACGGCGGCGGTCGTTCCGCCACACTCAAGCGCCGCGCGGTGGGCGATCGCATCGACGCCGAAGGCCATGCCGCTCACGATGCACGCACCTGCGGACGCGAGTGCGCGCGACAGATCGCGCGCCACACGCTCGCCGTATGCAGTCGGGTGACGGCTACCGACTATCGCGACGCATGGTTGAGCGAGCACGGCGATGTCGCCCGTGTAGTGCAGCGATTTTGGAGGCGAGGGAACGGTCGCGAGCTCCGCCGGCCATTCGTCATCATGCGGGCGCGCGACGGTGAATGTGTGTCGCAGACTCACGGAAGCGGCGCCACAGCCTCGCTGGGTTTTGCCTCTTCCACCTTGAGACGGAGCAGCTCACTCCACCACGCGGCGAGCAGCGGCGACAGACCTTCGCGGTTGGCTGCGCTGATCGATAGAACTGCGAACGCACCGGGTGCCTCGATGGGCGGAACGTACTGTTCGCCGAAGAGATCCAGCTTGGTGAACACGACGCAATGCGGCTTGCGCGCGAGCTCCGGACTGTATTTCGCCACTTCCACACGCAGCTGATCGTACTCAGCCTGCCAGTCCATTGCATCGATCGGAATGATCATCGCAAGGATTCTCGTACGCTCGATGTGACGCAGAAACTGAAGGCCGAGTCCCCGTCCCTCTGCCGCTCCTTCGATGATGCCGGGAATGTCGGCGACGACGAATGTGCGGTGATCGGAAAGCTGCACCACGCCAAGATTCGGTTGAAGCGTCGTGAAGGGATAATCCGCGATCTTGGGGCGCGCAGCGGAGATCACCGACAGCAGCGTGGATTTACCGGCGTTCGGCTGTCCGACGAGTCCGACGTCGGCGATGAGCTTGAGCTCGAGCTCGAGCGTGCGCTCCTGACCGTCCTCGCCTGGCTGCCACTCGCGCGGTGACTGGTGAGTAGCGGTGACGAAGAACGCGTTGCCCTTTCCACCGCGGCCGCCCTTTGCCACGATGAATTCCTCGCCGTCGGCCAGCACGTCGGCGAGAATCTCGCCGGTTACCGCGTCGCGCACGATGGTGCCAGGCGGTACGGGCATGTAGATGTCCTTGCCGCTCTTCCCCGTCATGTTGGAACCCATGCCATGCTGGCCACGCTCGGCGGCCCACTCGTCGCGATACGTGTAGTCGAGCAGTGTGGCGAGGTTGGAGTCACCACGGACGATCACGTCGCCGCCCCGTCCGCCATCACCTCCGTCGGGACCACCCATCGGTACGAGACTCTCGCGCCGGAACGACTGGCATCCGGAACCACCCGTGCCCGCTATCGCGCGGACCGTCACCTTGTCTATGAACATCGTCAGCTCTCCTTGATTCGATTCAATTCTTCACGCGCGGCGGCGAGCGCCTCGCGGGAGACGATGTCGGTCAACGCCGATAGCGTCAGTGCCAGATCATCCGGCGTCGCACCACAGTTGAGCGCCCCACGCAGATGCGACTTGAGCTGCGGGATCTGTTCCGACGCGGCGCACGCGGCGACGATGCACAGCTCCCGTTGTACCAATGTCATTCCAGGACGCGAGAGAACCTTCCCGTATCCGTCCATGACCATCCACGCATCCAGCGCCGGATGCAGCCGTCCAACCTTCTGCCGCAGCGCGTCATACTTGCTGCCGTACACCGTTCGGCACGCTTCCTCTCCCTGCAGACGGTAGACATCGGGCAGCGGTGGCGTAGTCGCAGCATCTTCGGCCGGAGCCGGATCGCCGGATACTTCGCGCCAGATGCGCATCGAGTTCAGCGCGCGGGGGAAACCCGCGAACAGGTACGATTGCAGCAAGACCTCGTCCACCGCCGGCGGCGACGCGACGCCGACGGCTTCCACCATCATCCGCCGGGTGAACGCCAGTGGCGCACCCGCGACGGCCGCGGAAATACGAACGAGCGCACGCATCGAGTCGCTGAACAGCGCCTCGTGTTCAATACTGGATTCCATAATGTCAACGATACGTCAAGTCACGCACAGCGCCACGGCGCATCCATGCGCGACGAATCAGATCATTGCGCGAACGACTATCTCGCCCACGACCTCGTGGCGAGTATCGCGCACGGGCTTGCGGGCAATTTCAGCAAGACGTTGCGGCAACGGATCAGGCAATGCACCAAGGTGCTGCAGCAGCGCGAGCAATGCGGGATACTGCGCACGAGATGCTCCATCCTCGACCTTGAGCGCTATCCCGATTCCGTCGCTGACGATAGCCGCGGAATGCACTCCCTCTGCGCCGATCTTGCAGAGGATACCCGGGGCCTCGGTCATCACGACCGTGTCGAACCGGTCGGTACCGCCAACCAGGAACGGGTTGCAGAGCATCGAGCTGCCGATACGCGCTGGAACTTCGTCGCCCCTGTTCATCGCCGCTGCAAAACGCGCAAATGCGCGCGCCATGGCTTCGAGGCTGATGCCGAATACGGGGACGCCGCAGCCGTCGCGTGCGATCCTGATCTGGGAGCGGCTGGTGCCGCTCCAGGTCTCGATCGTTCGTACTATGGCTTGCTGCACTGGGTGGTCGAGATGATCATACCCTGCGGTTGGCCAGCCTGCGGTCTGGGCGCAAGCGAGCATCGCAGCGTGCTTGCCGGAGCAGTTGTTGTGGAGCCGGGTCGTCCTGCCGCCCGATTCGCGCAACAGACGCTGACCGCGCTGTGACAGTGGCTCCGCGGCGCCGCATGCGAGATCACCCTCTTCGAGCCCCAGGTCGCTCAGCATCCGCTCGGCGATCGCAACGTGTTCCGGCTCGCCGCCGTGCGATGCGCAGGCCAGCGCGATCTCGTCTGCGCCCCACCCCAGCTCATCCACGTGCCCCGTGGTCATGAACGGAATGAGCTGGAACGGCTTGGCGCACGAGCGCCAGTACGTGACCAGCTCCGGATTCCGGGCATAGCCGATCAGGGCGTCGTTCGCGACGATTGCAGCAGAAACGTGATGGACCGATTCCACCGCGCTCCCGCGCGTGACGACTACATCGATATCATAGGAAGCGGCGGGACTCACCCCTTAAAATATCGTGATCGCTCCCTTGGTGTAGCGTTTCGGGTTCTTCTTGACGTCCGCCAGAATCTCGTTCAGGTGCTGGACCGCCTGGACCATCTGATTGTAGAGGGTGGTATCGCTCAGGAGTCTCGAAGCGGTTCCGTTGCCCTTGCTCAGCGATGCGACCAGCGAATCGGCGTGCGCCGTGACCGTCACGAGGTTGGTGTAGAGCGAGTCGTCCTGAAGCAGCTTTCCGGCTGTTCCCTTGCCCGAGTTGAGCTTCGTCATGAGCGAATCGACCTGGCCGACCATCTCCGTGAGGTTGGTATACAGCTGCGGATCGTCCAGCAACCTGCCCACGGTTCCGTCCGGATTCTGAAGCCGCTTGAGGAGAGCACTCGTCGATGCGAGTGTGGCGTTGAGCCTGTCGTACAGACCGCGGTCGGTGAGCAGCTTGCCGACGGTTCCGTTGCCGTGCGCAACAGACTGCGTCAGTTCACGCAGGTCGTGCGTGAGACCGGCGACATCCGTGAGCACTGCGGCCGCGCGCTGGATCATCACGTCGTACCCGATGGACGGCCCGAGTAGCAGAGTGTCGCCTTGGTGCAGCGGGCGGAAGCGTGGCGTTCCCGGCGTGATGTCGAAGAACCGATCGCCGAGCAGGCCCTGATTGCGGAGCATGACGCGCGAATCCATGCGTACCTGCTGCTGCAGATCCTCATCGATCTGCACCGTGATCTTGAGATTGCGGGTGGTGTCGTTGTCCACGGGCAGAAATTCGATCTTGCTGATGGAGCCCGCAAGCTGACCCGCGACGGTCACCTGTCCGCCCTCGCGCAGTCCGCTAGCGTTGGGGACAAAGGCATACAGCGAATACCGGCGCGTGAACAGCCGCGCTGCTTCGCCGAGCCGAATGATCGCATACGTGAGTATGGCGAGCGCAACGATCGCGAGGGCAGCGACACGCAGCGCATCCTTGGTGATGATCTCGGAGCGTCTCATTCAGTAACCGCCCAGGAAAGTCTGGATGTACTTATCGTCCGACGCAGCCATCTCCTCGGGCGATCCGAAGAATACAATGTGTCGGTCGTGCAGCAGCGCGATCTTGCTCGACATGCGAAACGCGGATCTGATGTCGTGCGTGACGACGACACTCGTGACGTGCAGCTCGCGTTGCAATTTCATTATGAGATTCGTGATGATGCCGGTCGTCAGAGGGTCGAGGCCCGACGTCGGCTCGTCGTACAGCATAATTCCCGGATTGGCCGCGAGTCCGCGTGCGATGCCGACGCGCTTCTGCATCCCGCCCGACAACTCGGAGGGCGCGAGCTGCGTCACCTCGTCGGGGTCGAGATCCACGAAGCGCAGCTTCTCTCGCACGCGCTCGCCGATCTCGTCGTCGGTGAGATTGGTGTGCTCGCGCAGCGGATATGCGACGTTCTCGTACACGGTGAGCGAATCGAAGAGCGCCGAGCTCTGGAACACCATCCCCATGCGCTGGCGAATCTTGAGTGCTTCCTCGTACGTCACCTTCTCTATGTCCTTCCCGCGGACGCAGACCTCGCCGCGATCCGCGACGAGCAGCCGGAGTATCAGCTTCACGATCGTCGATTTTCCGGTGCCGGATTCGCCGACAACGGTGACCGTTTCGCCCTTGCGCGCGGCGAACGATACACCTTCGAGGATGGGACGATCGAATGCGAGCCATACATCGCGCAGCTCGATGACGGGTGTGTCCCGCGGCGTCGGCGAGTCATCCCGCTCCTCGTCGGCCTGAATCTCGTCGCGGATGGCGGCGCGCACGCGTTCCGTCTGTATCGCGTCCTGATCGTCGTCGCGATCGGTCATGATGGCAACAGCGCGAGCAGCGCCTGTGTGATGAAGTAATCGGTGACGAGAATTAGGATGCTGGCCGTCACAACGGTGCGCGTCGTCGAGACGCCGACGCCTTCGGTACCGCCGGTCGTGCGAAGTCCAAAGTGACATGCCGTGAGCGAGATGATACCGCCGAATACGAACGGCTTGATGAGACCGTGCACGAAGTCGTTGGGAATGAAACGAAGGACGAAGCCACCGTTCGATATCTGATCCCAGACAGTCGCCCAATAGAGCGACGTGGGAAGTTGCAGATAGAACTTCGCGATGACGTTTCCGCCGAAGATTCCCGCAACGTCGTTGATCACCGTGAGTGCGGGCAGCATCAGGAGCGCCGCGATCAGACGCGGAGTCACGAGCTTCTTGATCGGGTCGGTGCCCATCACATTGAGCGCGTCGATCTGTTCCGTCACGCGCATGGAGCCGATCTGTGCCGCGATGCCCGATCCGACGCGTCCGGCGACCATGAGGCCGGCGAGAACCGGACCGAGCTCCCGGATCATGGAAGCCGTAACCAGGCTCCCCACATAGGTCGTCGCGCCGAAGCGCTGCATCTGAACCGCGGATTGCAGCGCCAGCACCATTCCCGTAAAAAATCCGGTAAGAACGACGATGCCGAGTGACTGGACTCCGATGGAATCCATCTGCTGGATCACGTCTTCGCGATAGAATGGCGGGACGAAGATGAAACGGATGGCATTCCAGGCAAGGACGAAAGCCTCCTGCAGGGAGAATACTTTCTTGCGGGCTGCGGCGTTGATTCGTTCTAGTAAGGCCATCCGCTCCGTCAGAAGGCAAGGGACATGCCGACCCCAACTCGCCGGAATTCGGCTGTCATGGGGGCGTCCTTTGCCGATCCCCGGCAAAGGGCTAGGTTGGTAGGCGATGATCGAGACAATTCAGCGCCACAGGCTCGTTGCACTGCTCGAGTCGGCGAAAAGATACCACGTGGCAGTGGCTGGCGACGCCATGCTCGACGTGTATCTGGTCGGCGACGTCGAACGAATCTCGCCGGAAGCTCCGGTCCCCGTGGTTCGAGTACGGGAACGGCGCCACGCCCTTGGCGGCGCTGCCAACGTTGCGCAGAACGTCCTGGCACTCGGCGCATCCTGCAGCATGGTCTGCACAGTCGGCAGGGACGCGGCAGGGAGAGAGCTCACACATATGCTGCGAAGTGCGGGCGCGACGGTGACCGGGGTGCTCCCGAGCGCGAAGCCAACCACCACCAAGACCCGAATCGTGGCGCGGGCCCAACAGCTGGTGAGAGTCGACGAGGAAGACGACCTGGACGCCGACGGCGCCGACACCGAGGCGTTGATAGCGGCTGTTCGAACAACTGTTCGAGAAGCCGATGCGCTGGTTTTGGAGGATTACAACAAGGGAGTTCTGGCACCGGCGGTGATCCGCGCTGCCATGGACGCCGCGCTGGCGAAGGGAATTCCGGTCGTCGTGGATCCCAAGTTCCGGAATTTCTTCGAGTTTCGCGGCGCGACGATATTCAAGCCGAACCGGCGGGAGCTGGAGTCGGCGGTCGGGGCCACGCTGGACATCGGCTCACCGGCGGCACTTCCCGCGACCTGTGCGCGCCTGGGGGTCGAGCATCTGCTCCTCACGCTCGGCGAGCATGGCATGGTACTGGTATCGGCGGACGGGGAGGTCGGACGCATTCCCACGACGGCGCGCGAAGTTTACGACGTGGTGGGAGCGGGCGACACGGTGACCGCGTATCTCGCGACGATGCTGGCGGCTGGCGCCACGGCGTCGGAGGCGTCGGTCATCGCGAATTTCGCGGCTGGCGTCGAAGTCGGGAAGCTTGGCGCGGCGACGGTCGGTGTCGATGAAGTACTCGACGCATACGACGCATACGACGCGTACAAGAGCACAACCACACAACAGACCATCAATTGAAAAGTTTCACACGCGCGATTGCGATCGTTCTCGTTGCCGCTGCGTCGCTTGCGCTGCCGCGATCTGCACGCGCACAGGCGTCGCTGTACGTTCCACTGGATGACATCGCCTACCGGTTCGCAGATGCTCTGATCGCGCGCGGCGAGCTGCGCGGCGTTTCGCTGCTCGAGCGTCCCTACACTGCCGCACAGATGTCCGCGGGCGCCGATACCGCACTGGCACACACGCACTCGCCAGTGATCCGGTCATACGCAATCGCGCTGCGTACCGCGCTCGAGCGCTACGCGGTCAATGCGCGCGGCGCAACGACTTCGGCGGATCAGCCGGCTTTCATCGCCAACGCCGACGTGTTCAGCACCGCGCAGACATCGGGACAGCGCGAGCTGATGCTGGCCGACACGAATCACACCGTTACGGGCGGCGCGGGATTCCGGCTTGCAATGGTTGCGGGCCCGATCGCGGCGATGATTCATCCGATCATCGACAACAGGCTCAATCACGATCCGGATTTTGCGGGCAAGCAGGATCGCGTGATCGCGGGCCGCACTGAAGACGCCTACGTCAGCGGCCAGTGGAAATACGGAACGTTGTTCGCCGGAAGAATGGCGCGGAACTGGGGCCCGTCGTCGCTGCAAGGCTTGCAGCTCGGGAGCGCGCCGTACACGTACGATCAGTTGTACACGCAGATCGGCACCGATCGCATTCACATGTCGGCGCTTGCGACCCGACTGGACGATGATTTCCAGCCGGATGGAGTATATGCCCGGTACTTCTACACTCACCGCCTGTCGGTCAGATGGCGCGGTCTGGAAGTCGGCACGTCGGAGGGATATCTAGCTTACGGAATCGGGAGATCGTACGATCCGTCGCTGCTCAATCCGCTCAACATCTACGCGCTGTCGTGGCGCAACGAGCACGTCTCGGGGAATCTCACGCTCGGAGGGACTGTTGCACTCCGAACCGCGAGGTTTGGCAACTACTCGGCGGAGCTGCTGCTCGGGAACAGACAGATCGATTCATGTCCCACACTCGCGTGTCAGGAGCCTGCGTCGTACGGATACTCCGCGACCGCGGAAGGGATTCCGTTCTTCGGCGACCAGCGCCTGTTCGCGGCGTACTCGCGACTGTCGGCGCTGGCGTATCGCGGAAAGGAAGGACCGGCTGCGCAGTACGCGAGTCTCGGTGTCGGGCTCGGGCAGCCGTTCAGCGATTACGACGAGGTAAAGGCGGGCGTGGATCTCGCGCTCGTGCCATATACCACGGTCAAGTTGTACGGCGCATTCAGGCGGCAGGGACAGGGCGATTTTCATCTTCCATTTCCGACGCCGGCGCAGTATTCCACGACGCCCGGATTTCTGGATGGCGTGGTGGAGCACACGGCGCGAGTGGGAGTGGAGGGCGGCGGCATGATCGCGCCGGGCGTGGAACTGACGGGGGACGTCGGCGTGAACCACAGCACGAACGCGGACCACCTGATTGGCGTGACGCGGAACGAGATCGCGGCGCGGGCGCGGTTCCAGTGGACGCCGAAGGGGTTGTATTTCTAGCGCGACACGCGGAACATCGCATGCGTCACACGGCGACTTTCGTTCTCGACAACACAACGTTGTTGGAGTAATACTCGTAGCGCGTCGGCAGCAGGAAGTCGAACAGCAGCGCCAGAAGATTGAGCGGGAAGATGATCAGCAACTGGAGTACCACCTTCGACAGGAACCTGTTCTTCGGGAAGACGTAACGGCTCAGATAGGCGATGAAGATCTGAGCCAGCGCCAGGATGTAGGTGGTAGTCTTTCGCATCTCCAGCACCTCGAAAGCGTTGCGCTCGAGGACCGACCTGATGCCGAAGCTGGTGTATCTGGCGAAGTCGTAGGGGATTTCGTGTTCGTCCCACGCGAACGGGATCGACAGGAGCAGATAGCCGCCAGGCTTGATGACGCGCCTGATCTCGGTGAGCAACTCGTCGATATTGAACACGTGCTCGAAGACTTCGAAGCACACAGCGGCGTCGAAGTGGTTGTCGGGAAACGGCAGCGTCCGTCCGTCGTAGTAGACGTCGATCCTGCTGTCCTTGTGATCGTGCCCGGACACCTGAACGTCGACGCCGACGTAACTGGAAGCGTTGACGAACAGGGACTCGTACGGCTTGGAGCCGCATCCAAAGTCGAGAATGTCCCCGCTCAAACGCGGAGCGAGGCTTGAAATGTTCCTGTAGAGCCCGTCGCGGATGAAATAGACGGGACTTATCACGATGCCCAGCGGCGATGTTATAAAAGCTTCACGACGGAGTCGATTTACAAGTTTTTCAAACATGGCGAAGTATAGCTCGACGCGTTTCCCGCACCCGCGCCCAGTGGCGCCCGCGCAAGACTCCCAGTAATTTGGTCGGAAGACCGCTGCAGTCCAGTTTCGATGTCAGCAGGACGGGGCAGAAGCTCAACGGTCGAGCAGTCGGCTCATAACCGTCAGGAAGTGGGTTCAACTCCCACCTGCCCTATTTCCCAACCGCAAGCAGTGTGGCCGAAGCGCGTGGCTTTGCGGCGAAGCGTCCGGTCAGGTAACGCGTGACCGGTCGCTCCAGGACGATGTGGAACACCACGCCCGCCACGGTCGCGATCAGCGCGATCACCAACAGAGTCCCAGTGTTGGGCTCGATGTGTATCTGCTTCCCGAGCCTTATCGCGACGATGATGACCGGCAGGTGTACAAGGTAGATCGCGTAAGAGGCATCTCCGAGCAGCCGAAGCAGCGGCGCGTGGAACGAGGGCCGGCGAAGATCCTGCGCGGCAACAGCCAACACTATCAGCGCAGACGGCACTCCGTAGCTCATCACTTCGGCAACATCCGGCGCGACGAGCGACTGGTCGTGCGTCGCCGCGACCGCCCACATGACGAGTCCGATTGCACCCCATGCCGCTGGCACGGCAACGGTGCGCGTGAGGATGAAGGCAGCGATCGCCGAACCGGCAACGAATTCCAGGTTGTAGGGGCTGAAAAGGAATGAGATCGCAAAGGGCAGCGCCGTGGGCGCCACTGTCTCGACGACGCAGGCGACAACGCTTGCGACAAACACCGTCGCGAGCAACGGCTTCCATACGCGAGCGGGCAGTGCAATTGCCAGAGCGAAAAGGAGGTAGAATTTCAGCTCATGCGAGAGCGTCCACGCTGGCGGCACGAGCGGGAGAGCTCCGTTGATCGGCCACAGCAGGTACGAGCGGAGGATGAACCAGCTGTTCATCTTCTCCGCGTGCACGGCGTGCGCGGTAACCAGCGCGCCGATGAGAACGCCGGTGGTGACTATCCATAGCGGCGGATAAACGCGTATGAACCGCCTCGCCAGAAAGCGCCGAGTGGCGGCCGGCTGGCCTATGTCGTGCCGGTGGACGAGGTAGATGACGAAGCCGCTTATGACGAAGAAGAGGTCGACGCCAGCGTGGCCAAAGCGCCAGAACTCGAAAGTGCCTGCCGAGCCCAGGTCGCGGAGCGCGATCTGACGAACGTGGTAGAGCACAACGAGGAGCGCAGCCGGACCACGAAGCGCGTTCAGTCGCTCCAGGCGTTGATTGCGAGGCGTCGGAGGCCTGTCCCGATCCGGTGGCATGCGCCAAATCTATCGCCCGCCTGTTATTCGCCGTTCCGGCTCGTCCTCTCGTGCGGCTCCAGCCCTACCCCGTCACCGTGGCGGGCGGTATTTTACGAGGCTCCGGTTCACTACCGGCCGGTCGCGTAGCTCAGCTGGTTAGAGCGCTGCTTTCACACAGCAGAGGTCCGGGGTTCGAGTCCCTGCGCGACCACTCGCCTACCTTTCTCTCATCACAAACCAGAGCATGCGTGCTTTGAACCTCCGGTCACTCCTCGTGGCCGTTGTCGTATCCGGAGCGCCGGCACTAGCCGTGGCGCAGAATCCAACGTCGCAGCAGGCGCAGCAGATGCTCCAGAGCAATCCTGCGCTGCTCCAGCAACTGAGACAACGGATCATGACCAGCGGGATGACGCCGGACCAGGTTCGGGCGAGGCTCAGAGAAGCTGGCTACCCCGAGAATCTGCTCGACGCCTACATGAGCGGTGCCGGATCGCCGGACTCGACTGCGAACCAGGGAGATGTGTTGAACGCGGTCCAGCAGCTCGGGATCGTCGACAGTGCGCAGGTCGATTTCCTGCGATGCGGGCTGAATCCGGATTCGTTGATGTACGCCGACACGCTTTTCAATGGGGGTCGCGGTGGCGCGATGGACACGACCAGCGGGTCACTCGGCTCGCTGAACTCGCTGCGACCGCGCGGGACCAACCTTTCCGGCGGTGTGCAGGGACAGGATGCGTACATGTCGGACAGCGTTCGAAACAGCCGCCAGCGTCAGGCGCTCGCGCGCGCATGCAAGGCTCGCGCTGACTCGCTCCATCGCCCGGAAGTGATTGCACAGTCGCAGCGCGACAGCGGATTCACGATATTCGGGCTCGACTTCTTTCGCCGTTCGACCACGCTGTTCAATCCAAACGTCGCAGGGCCCGTCGACGCGAATTACCGACTCGGCCCCGGTGATCAGCTCGTGCTCGTGCTCACCGGCGACGTCGAAGCGTCGTATCAGCTCGATGTAACCAGACAGGGCTTCATCGTCGTACCACAGGTTGGCCAGATCTCGGTCAACGGACTAACGCTCAGTCAGTTGAACGACGTCCTGTACGACCGCCTCGGCCGCGTGTACTCCGGCGTGAGGCGCGGTGGGGACGCCACCACGCACTTCTCCGTCACGCCGGCGAAGCTCCGCAGCAACATGGTGTTCGTCGTCGGTGACGTGATGGCGCCGGGCGCGTATCAGGTATCAGCGTCCGGAACGCTACTGTCAGCGCTTTACGCGGCCGGCGGTCCGACCGACAACGGGAGCCTGCGTGACCTGCAGGTGCGTCGCGGTGGCAAGCTCATCGCGAACATGGATTTCTACGACTATCTCATCAATGGAGATGCGTCACACGACATCCGGTTGGAGACTGGGGACATTGTCTTCGTTCCAGTGCATCTTGCTCGCGTGCGGATCGTGGGAGAGATTGTTCGGCCCGCGACTTACGAGATCAAGCCGACCGAAACTCTGGCCGATGCGCTTCGCTTCTCTGGCGGGTTCAAGGCAACAGCCTCACGCCAGAGGGTTCAGGTCGAGCGAATCGTACCGCCGGCCGAACGGACACCGGGCCGAGACCGCGTCACCACCGATATCGTCTCGGACGCGTTTCTCACCGGGACCGGACCCGCTGTTCCGGTCCAACCGGGTGATGTCATCCGTGTGTTCCCGGTCGCGACGCGCGTGCGGAATCGTGTAACGGTTCGCGGCAATGTCAACATGCCGGGTACCATAGGTCTCACGCCAGGAATGACGGTTGCCGGCGCACTCAAGCTGGCCGGGGGAATCAAGCCGGATACGTACCTCGGCGAAGTTCTCATCACGCGACTGAATCCTGATTCGACGCGCCAGCAGCTGCGCGCGACGTTGCGCGATTCATCCGGCGCAGTGGTGAACGATTTCCCACTGCACGAAGACGATAACCTCACGGTTTATTCAGTGACGGACTTCCGTCCGGTTCGCTACGTCGCGATCAACGGCGCGGTCCGCAGGAGCGGACAGTTTCCATATCGCGAAGGGATGACGATGCGAGACCTCGTGCTCGAAGCGGGCGGACTGGAACAGAGCGCGCTGCTCAACGAAGCACGCATCGCGCGCCTTCCCGATGACAGATCGGGTACCGTGACCGCGCGTGAATTCACTGTCCCGCTCGACTCCAGCTACCTATTTGAGCGTGGGCCCAACGGGCAATACGCGGGACCGCCTGGACTACCCGCGTCCGCCGGTCCGACGCCCGACGTCCAGCTCAAGCCATACGACAACGTGCTGATCCTTCGGCAGCCAGGCTGGGAACTGCAGCGCACGGTGACGGTCGCGGGCGAGGTGCGCTTCCCGGGCAAGTACACACTGCTCAACAAGAACGAACATATCAGCGACGTGCTCAAGCGCGCCGGCGGTCTCACTCCCGAGGGTTACGCCAACGGCGTGACGTTCTACCGACGCTCCAGCTCGATCGGGCGCATCGGCATCGAGCTACCCGACGTGCTGAAGGATCCGAAAAGCCGCGACAATCTGCTCCTGGTAGATGGCGACTCGCTGTACATACCGCGCTTCAATGCGGTGGTGCGTGTGCAGGGTGAAGTGAACTCGCCGGTGGCGGTTACATACTCGCCCGGCAAGGATCTCAACTACTACATTCGTGCCGCAGGCGGTGCGACGCGCAAGGCAGATGTCGATCACGCGTACGTCACGCAGCCGAACGGCAAGGTCGATGCAGAATCGCAACGGTTCCTGATTCCGGATTACATCCCGAAGCCGAAACCTGGAAGCGTGGTGTACGTGCCAGTGAACGACGGCAGCGGCGGCCCCAGCGTACTGACGATGCTCGGGTCGTTGACAGGGGTCGCGTCGAGCCTGCTCGCCGTGATCGCGCTGCTTCGCACACACTAAGCATCCCAGGATGCCGGACGTCGTGCCGATTGCGGAGCCAAGCCTCGAGCCACTGACGCTTGCGTTGTGGACCGCCGGCGTGCTCAACCGGTGGCGCACGGTAATCGTCAGCACGATCTGTGTGCTCGTGCTCGCGCTGCTATCGACGGTGATCCTGCCGCCGGTCTACCGCGTCACTGTTTCATTTGCACCGAATCCCAGCAGCTCGTCCAAGCTGGGCGGCGCAATCAGCAGTCTGAGCTCGGGCGCATTGTCCAGCCTCGCGGGCGGGATGGGGCTTGGATCGGTCGGCGGGGAGCCGACGGAGTCGCCCGAGTTCTACGCCGAGTTGATGCAGAGCCGTGAGCTGTTGACGAGACTGCTTCTCACAAAGATGCCGGACCCGCGCCAGGCAGTGCGCGGCGACAGCGCGAGACTGGTGGATATCATGAAGTTGCGGTCCACCGATCCTGCGCGACGCATCGAGCTCGGCGTGAAGGAACTCGGGAAATCCATGACGACCGAGTCCAACGTGCGGACCAACCTGATAAAGGTCACGGTCGAGAATCGCTATCCGACTATCGCATCGCGAGAGGCCAACGCCGCGCTCGCCTTGGTCAATTCGTTCAACCTCGAGCAGCGCACTTCGCGCGCACGCGCCAAGCGCGTCTATCTCGAAGGTCGTACCGCACAGGCAAAGACAGATCTCGGTACCGCACAGGCACGTTACCGTGACTTCTTGTCGTCCAACCGGCAGTGGCGGCTCTCCCCTACCCTGTCCTCGGACGAGGAGACGCTGCGTCGCAACGAGGACGTCGCATCGGAGCTGTACCTGTCGCTCGAGAAGCAAGTCGAATCCGCCAAGCTCGACGAGTTCAACGATGCCGCGCTGATCACTGTGGTTGATTCCGCGGTAACACCGATCAAGCCGTACTGGCCGCGATTCAGTTTGCTGATTCCGGGCGCCATGCTGCTCGGAATCTTCATCGGCATCACGATTGCCGGAGTCGCGACAGTCTACGCGGACTGGAGCCGACGCGAGCCGATGGCAGCGCGCAAGCTTGCATCGGCGATAAGGCGCCGGAAAGCACGCAGCGACGTGCCTCCGGTTGCGCGTCGTGCCTGAGCAAGGCGCGCGCCCCGAGCGCTCGCTTCCTGCAAGAGCGCTTCCGTGGGTTCTCTGGGCGCTGACGTTCCACATCCTCGGCATCGCGGTCCTGTTCGGCTATTTCAACCTTTCGATAAAGGTCGTTCAGGTAATCGCTGCGTGGAAGGAAATCGCGGGACTGCTGCTGTTCACCGTGGTCGTCGTGCGCGCCGCAACCGGCTGGGGACCACGCGTCGCGGTGTCCGCCGCTGATCTGTTCGCAGGGTTGTGGATTGCCCTCGCCGTGGTCTTCTTCGCCACGGAAAACGTCGTGTTGCGCGACTTCGTTCCATTGAAGGCTGCCGTGTTCGGCGTGCGTGACGCAGCCTTCTTCATGCTGTTCTACTTTGTGGGCCGCGCAACGCCGGAGTTGGGTGACGATTACCGATTCATGAAACACGCATTTGCGGTGCTGGCGGTCACGTCCATCGTCGCGATCGCGGAGCAGATATTCGTCACGCCGCAGATGCTCGTCGCGCTGGGTGTTGCCTCATACGTGCAGAATTTTCTGGGCGGTGTAGCGTTCACGCAAGGGAACGTGTACGGGCTGCCGGACAATTACTGGAGCGAGATGGGCGGTCACATGGTGCGCCGCTCAGGCTCCGTATTCCTGTCCGGACAGGGGTTCGCAGTGGTGTTCATCGTCCTGCTGCCGCTCGCGACGCTGTGGCTGCTTCAGAAAGGTGACAGAACGCGCTGGTTCCATCGTGTGCTGTATGGCATCATCTGGATCGGGCTCATCGCGACGTTCACCCGGACCGCGATCGTCGTTGCAGGTCTTCAGACGTTGATCCTTTTCGCCATCCGGCGTCGAGTGACTGGCGCAGCGCTCGCCGCGAGCGTCGCGGTTGGCGCGCTGGTGGCCGGCGTGCTCGTATTTCCATCGCTCGCGACCTTCGTCTTCGAGACGCTGACGTGGCAGAGCGGCAGCAGCGTCTCGCACCTCAAGGATTGGACCAATGGCATCACCGCATTTCTCGAGCAACCCTGGGGCTACGGGTTAGGTACGACGGATCAGACAGCGGTCCGCGCAGGTCTCGAACCGCTCACGGCGGACAACGTGTATCTCAAGTACGCCGTCGAGCTCGGCCTGCCCGGGCTTGTTGCGCTGGTGGGTACGCTTGCCTGCATCGGGATGGCGGGTTTCCGGGCGGCGACGCGCAGCATCGCCGCGCCAGCACGTGACATGGGTGTCGCTGTCGCGCTCATCATACTTGGCGTGCTTGTCTACGGCATGACGAGTACGATGTTCAACGACCCAATGGTCGGCTACCTGGTATTCTGGCTCGGCGGCACGGCGGTTACACTCGCGCAGCGAGCGCCATCGCCACTCAGCTCCAAAATCGCGCTCAGTTATGCATGATCCGTCGTTCGGCGTCGTGCTGCTCAACTGGAACGGCTGCGCGGATACGGAAGCGGCACTCGACTCGCTGTTGGCAGCCGACCTGCGGCCCGACCACGTAGTCGTGGTGGACAACGGTTCGCACGACGATTCGGTGCAACGACTGAACGCGTGGCGCGACCGCAACGAGCCGCGCGGCGATTCGGATGCCGCCGGACGCTGGCTGACGATCGTCGCAGAGGCAGAGAACCGGGGCTTTGCGATCGGCAACAACATCGGGCTCCGCAGCCTCGCGACGGGCACGAACGTGACTCACTTTCTGCTGCTCAACAACGACGCGACCATCGCGCCCGATTACTTCGCGCGCATGAGCGACGCGATTCGCGAATATCCCGACTCGGCGTTGCTCGGCTGCACCATCTACTACCACCCAGACCGCGACAAGGTCTGGTTCGGCGGAGGGTACGAAGTCCCCTACCGTGCGCTCGTGCTGCATAGATACGAAGTGCCAGCCGATCACGCTCCGCATCCGACTCCGTTCGTAACAGGCTGCGCGATGATGATCTCGCGCACTCTATACGACGCCTGCGGCGGCCTCGCCGAATGCTATACGCCGATCTACTGGGAAGACACCGAGTACTCCTTTCGCGCGCGGAATGGTGGATGGCGCGTGATGCTGGTGCCGGCTGCGCGTGCGTACCACAGAGTGAGCGCGAGCATGGGGGGCGAGAAGGCCACGCCGCGCGCCGCGTTCCTGCAGAATCGCCACCGAGGGTATTACGTGCGTCGCAACTATCACGGATTCGACCGCGTGACGGCCCTCACCTATCTCGTCGTCACAAAGCCCGCTCGCTCCCTCGTCGAGCTGCTGCGCGGCCGCCCGGCCATGGGAAGCGCGATATTCCGCGGCTTCCTGCATGGCTTGACCGACGATCCTGCTTGATGGTCGATCGCAGCCAGTTCCGGGATTCGTATCATTATGCGCTGGCGGTGGCGAGTGAAATCGCCGCCCCCGCATTGCGACTCGTCGCAAGAGCGGCGTCCAGATCGGCTCCAGCGCCGCCGGCGAGCTGGCGTACAGGTGTGATCATTGGCAGGGATCACATAGGCGACGTACTGTACCGCACATGCTCACTGGAAGCACTGCACACGGGCTTGCCTGACTGCCGCTGGTCATATCTTACCTCTGAGAGTGGTGCTGCCGTGCTCGCCGGAAATCCGGCGCTCGCTCATGTCCTGCCATGGACGTCCGACAGCGACGAGCGGCCGCTCGAGCCGGTGAAGCGCGATGAACTGGCGAAGAAAATGTTCGACGTGGCGTTGTGCAGTGACAACATTGCGCATCATCACGCAGTGATGCTCGCACTCAAGCTTGGGATCCCCAACCGCGTCGGATTCACGCGCAAGGGATTGTCCGGACTGGTAACGCTCGGTGTCGCTACCGACGGTCCAACGTCTCATCCCGCCGCCTTCCGGCGCATGGTCGAAGCTGTAACCGGATTGCCTGACCCATCGCCGCTGCGGCCGAGGATCTACCCGTCACAGAATGATGTCCGTGCGGCTGATTTCGAGTGGCATCGACTGGCCCTGCACGACGCGGAGTTTGTCATCGCGTCCGCGGTGACGACGCGTCAGACGATTGGCGACTTTCCCCCGGGATTCTTCAGCGACATCCTTCGCCGCGTGCTCGTGCTGGCGCCCACCGCTCGCGTGCTGCTCAGCGGCGGCGCGAACGACCGGCCTGTTCTGGAGGCAATCGCCGCGGAGTTGGGAGATCGCGCGTGCATATCGGCTGGCACGCTGCAGCTGCTCGCCTACGGCGCGATGCTCAGGCGATGCGCCGCGTTCGTCGGTGCGGATTCGGGTCCGCGCCATCTCGCAAACGCCGCGGGCATCCCCGTATTCTTTGTCCGGAACATGGGTGCGACTGAAATCGGAAGCGGGAAATATTGCCCGACAGAGTTCGACGTTGCGCCAACCGGAGAATATCTCTCGCCCGAGGCGATGCGGCGTGCGCTCGAAAGCGTCGATCGCGACTCAGTCGCTAACGCGTTGGTATCGGCCGCGCGGCAACAAGCTCGCGATAGCATCGCAGGTACGCCGAGCTGAACGAATCGAAGGAGAAGTCGCGCCGTACGCGATCGTAACCAGCGTGCCCCATCCGCGTGCGTGTCTCGGGATCGTGCAACAGACTTATGATTGCGCCAGCCATCGCATCGGCGTCGCCCGGCGCTGTCAGCAGCCCTGTCACTCCGTCAGCCACCATCTCCGGAGCACCGCCATGTCTCGTCGCGACGACGGGCAAGGCGCTCGCCATGGCCTCGAGGATCGTCGTCGGGAGCGGATCGGGACGAAGTGACGGCTGTACGAAGACGTCGAAGGTGCTGAGCAACGACGGCGTGTCGGCACAATATTCCTGAATCGTCACCCGATCGGCGATTCCGTAACTCCGCGCGACCGCTCGCAGCTTGTCCAACGCTGGAAAATTCCCCTCAAGTACGCCGCCGGCAAACACGAATTGGGCGTTGGGAATTGCACCGCACACCGTTCTGGCAGCCTGGAGGAGCAGCTCCTGTCCCTTCCACGTTCCGACGCGGCCGATCATCCCCACGACGATCGGCGCATCGGGGTTTGTGGCACCGATCGGCTGACGCTTGGGCGTACATGTTCCGCCGGAAAAGCGCGCTGGATCTATGCAGTTGTATATCACGGATAGCTTCGAGGTCGCGCCAGGTTGGGTATCGAGCAGGTGATTTTTCACCGCGTTCGATACCGCTACCACCCTGTCCGCCGATCGCACGACCTTGCGGGAAAGCCACTTTCTCACTGCACGCGGACGTTCGACGATCTCGGATACGTGCCACAGGTGCGGAACGCGCAACGCTCCCGCAACACGGGCTCCGGTAAGCACCGTCGCAGTATGTGAGTGAACCATTACGATATTACGATCGCCAATTGCATCCATTGCAGCGCGGAGCGAGGCCGGCGCCTGTCTCAGGAGCCGTGCGAAGCCGGTTGGTGTCATGTAACGCCGGCGCAACACCGTGAGCGGAACCGAGTGTACCGGCACGCCGCGGGCGCGCAGACGTCCGCTGAGCCGCGTCTCTGGCGCAAGCTCCGAGCTGACGTCGTCCGGTACCAGCACCATCGCGTCGAATTCAGTCCCTTCCAGCGCGCGCACGATCTCGTACAGCACATAGTCCGATCCATACCACTCGTCGGCTCCGTGCACGAAAAGAATCGTGCGGCGATTATCTGACATTCGGGCCGGACACGAGAATGCGCGGGTGTTTTCTCACGAACCTGGCCATGCCGTGCATGTGCCAGAGCGTGCGCCGGTCGAAGAACGTCTTGTCCGTAGCTGCCTGATGCTCGTGCATCGCACGCGCATCGGGTGTCTGCCATACCGCCCAGCCGGCCTTCCACATCCGCCACGCGAGGTCGACGTCCTCGATGTACAGCGGGCGATAGCCGGGATCGAAGCCGCCGAGCTCCGTCCATGCTGCACGACGGACGAATAGACATGCGCCGAGTGCCCAGTCGATCTTCCGGTCCTCGATCGGCGGCGGAAGATAGTGCGCGGTCCGGATGACTCGATCCTCACCTACGAGACGTCGCAGCGGTGTGCGTCGCAGTATCGTCCCACCCAGCCGCGGGAAGCGGCGCGCCGACGGCTGTGGTGCGCCGGAGGGAAAGCTCAATAACGGAGCGATGACCCCCGCATCTTCGTGCCGGGCCATCGCCTCCACCATTTCCGCGATGCAATCCGGCTCCAGCACGACGTCGGGATTGAGAACGAGACCAAAGTCGAAGCCGGTACTGGCGAGCGCGTCGTTGTGATTCTCGGCGAACCCGAACGGCGTTGCACGTTTCAGAATCACCGCGTCGTGGATGAGCTCACGCGTCACCTGTGAAGTGCTGTCATCCACCCCGTTGACGACGACCACGACCGTCAGCCGTCCGTCGAAACTCTGGGAGGCGAGCGACTCCAGACAGGCGCGAATCTTGTCGCCCTCTCCGGTGGAAACGATCGATGCGGCGACGTGCGTCACTCGCACTCCACTGTTCCGCTGACCGCGCTCGTCACGCCGCCAACTCCGCGACTCGCCGCGTCCACAGCACCCGGCGCAGTGACACCGGAACGATTCTGTTGGCAGCGAGAAGCAGCAGCGTCGTATCGAGCGTGACGCGCGCGGTCCACGCGACCGCAGCTCCCGTTATACCGTATCGTCCCACCAGATACCACGCGAACGGAACGTGAATCACGAGCTCGATCATGTGAAACTTTGCCGGTACGTCCGGCCGCCCAGCTGCTTCGAGAAATGTGTAGGGGATGTGCGCGATTGCATTGATGAGTACGCCGACCGAAAGGATGCGCAGCGCCATGGCGCCGTGCGCCGCGTAGTCCGGGCCCATCCAGATTTGCAGAATCACCGGAGCGAAGAACAGTGCTATCGCTGCCGGAATGCTCATCATGATCAAAAGCGCACGCATGGACGACGCGAACAGCCGGTCGATGCGGCCTGCCGCCGCTACCACACCGAGCCCGGTGAGGAGCGGAAAGAGCGCGCTGATCAAACTGTTCGGAATCATGAGGAGTCGTGTTATTCCCTCGTACGGCGCCGTGTAGTACCCGACCGCAGTAAGCCCCGATCGCGCTCCGAGCGCGAACCGATCGAAATACACCAGCATCGGACTCACCACACCGGACACCGCGACCCATCCGCCGAAGCTGATGAGGCTGCGCAACCTTCTCCAATCGCGCGGCGGCTCGACGCGAAAGCCGGGAATCACGCGCCGTATGGCATACAGCGTCACGAGCGACGCAAGCGCGCGCCACGCCAGCACCCACATCAACATGTCCGGCAGAGAATGCCCCAGACGGGCCAGAATCGCAGGAATTATTATCGAGCCGGCCGACGCCGGAATCTTGATCGCGTTGCTCAGCGTGAAGTGCTGTGCGCCTTCCAGCACGCCGCGGAACGTCGTGAGAGCGAGTACGACCGGAAGGTTGACCGCAACGACCACGAACAACAGCGACGCCTCGTCGATCAACCCTGGATCGACACGAAACACGTGCTGTGCGAGACTTCCGGAGAAGTAGCTGAGTATCGCCGCCGCGCAGCATCCGATGATGAGCTGCACCGAGAGCGACACGGAAGTTATCTGGGAGACATCCTCGGTGCCGCGCGCGATGGAGTCGGCAACGTAGCGCACCGTCGCCTTGCCCAGCCCCACGTCGAACAGCGTCAGGTACTCGAGAAAGGCCCAGCTGACGCCCAGCAATCCGAATCGTGCCGGACCGAGTGCATGCGTGAGTGTGGGCAGCACGATCGCGGCGACGACGAGCGGCACCGCGAGCCCACCAAGATTGAGGAGTGCATTGCGCCCGACACGCGAGCGCAGTGCACGAAATATTTCGTTGCTCAAGGCAGACGCACTACATCATCCGCTGCTTCCACGTGTTCGGCACCAGCGGCGAGTCTATCTCGATGGGGAGATGGTACTGGAAGGGCCGAGTGCCATTGGCGCGGATCCATTCGATGATGCTGCGGAGACCGTCGCGAAGCGAGACCTTCGTCTCATAATCGAGCAGGCGTCGCGCCTTGTCCGCGGAGCAGGTCGCGTAGCGCACTTCGCGCGGCCGCTCCGGCACGAAGATCGGATCCAGCGTGAAGTTCATCAGGTCCGCGATCGTGTGCGCCAGCTCGAGGATGGAGATGTATTCCTCGTCCGGGCCGATGTTGATCACCTCGCCGGCGATTCCGTCGCGCGTGCCCATCTTCATGAGCGGATCGACGCAATCCTGCACGAACGAGAAGCAACGCTTCTGACCGCCATCGCCGTAGATGATGGGCTGCTCGCCCTTGAGCATCCGGTTGATCATGATGCTGGCGACGTTGCGATAGGGATCGTCGTACTTCTGCTTGGGGCCGATGATGTTGTGCGGCACCGCAATCGCGTACTCGAATCCATGCGTGTCGGCGACGTTCTTCACCAGCATCTCGGCCGCGTACTTGGCGATGCCGTAGGGATCGACGGGCTGCGGCTTCGTATCTTCCGTGAACGGAGCCTGTGCGTCGCCGTAGCGCGCCATGCTGGAGCAATTGATGAACCGGCCAATCCTGTTCGACGCTGCAGCAGCGAGCATCGCTGCTGTGTTCTGATACACGTGCTGCGCGATCAGAGCGGGCGAAAAGACGCTGAGGCCTTCCGTCGCGATCGCCGCGCAGTGATAAACGAGGTCCGAGCCCACCATGAGGCGTTTCATCGCGCCGACGTCGCAACAGTCGGCCTGCTCGAACTGAATGCCCTCGGGCAGATTGGAAAGCTCGCCGCCTATGAGATTGTCGCAGCCCACGACGTGGGCGCCCTGCCCCACGTAGGACTCGGCGAGATGACTACCGAGAAAACCGGCCGCGCCGGAGATGAACACTTGCATGGGGTGAATTTAGCGAGACGTGGCGGGATACGCGGGCGGGAATGCGGCGCCGTTCACGCCGTCAGTACGCGCCGCTTCTGCTGAAAAGCACCGGGATCGTCTTCAGCATGATCTTGAAATCAAGTGGTAGCGACCAGTGCTCGATGTATTCCCGGTCGTAGCGAACGACTTCCTCGAAATCCACGACGTCGCTGCGGCCGTTCACCTGCCAGAGACCGGTGATACCGGGCTTGGCGTCAAGTCTGCGGAAGTGGTGGTCTTCGTACGATTCCAGATCCGACTCGAAGAAGGGGCGAGGGCCGACCAGCGACATGTCGCCGATGAGCACGTTCCAACACTGCGGCAGCTCGTCTATGCTCCAGCGCCTGAGCCACGCGCCGAAGTGAGTCACGCGCGGATCGTTCGGAATCTTGAACAGGCGCGGATCGCCCGTGCGGTTGAGATGGGCGAAATCTTCCTTCTCGTCATCGGCACCGACGCGCATCGTCCGGAACTTGAGCATCCGGAAGCGCTTTCCGCCCAGACCGGCGCGGTCCTGCCAGAAGAAGATCGGACCCGGCGAATCCAACCGGATCACGAGTGCAACGGCCGCCATGATCGGCGCGAGTATCACCACGGCTAGCACGGCGCCGACTACATCCACTGCCCGCTTGACGACCAGCGCCTGTGCCTTGAGCAGCGGCGCACCAAGCTCGAAAAACGGCTCGTCCTTGTGCCAGACGAGCAGTGGCCGTCGACCCGCAATCTGTACCGACCTTGCGGGATAGAGGAACTCGCATCCCGCCGATAAACTGATGTCTAAAACCTCACGAACCTGCTCTTCCTCGAGGTGCGACGCCACGATTACCGCCTCGGCGCCGACCGAGCTGATCGCGTGCGCAAGCCGGGTAAGCGCTTCACGCTGCTTGCCGTCGCGACCCAGAGTCAGAGTCCCGATCGGCCGGTAGTCGCCGCCAAACTCGGTGGTCATCTGGTCGAAGTTCCACTGTTCGGCGTCGGCGCGCTCGACCACGATTGCCGGCGTCGCGCCGTTGGGGCCGGGCCAGATCTCGCGCAGGAACCACTGCGTCAGCCGGCGTTCGGCGGCCAGAATGATCCAGAGCCCTGCCGCGACCACCACGAACAGCTGAAGGGTCACCAGTGCCCCGTGGATGGCCACCAGAGGCCATAGAAAGACCGCGGCGGCTACTCCCGAGGCTGCGGCGAGGCGAGCGGCCTGATACAGATGCACGCCCCGGAAATAGTTACCGGTGACGAGAAGACTCGCGAGCAGGACGACGGCCGGAGCGGGACCGAATGGCGTGGGAATGCCACCCAGGAGGGGGACACTTTGCGAATTGGCCAGCGCCCAGACGATCGATTGGATGAGCAGCACCGCCGAGACATCGGCGACGCCAAGGACGAGGAGGCGCTTGATGAGGCGGACAGCGTGCCGTCTGACCGCGACTGGGCGGCGCTGACGCAGTACGCGCGCCGGCCATTCAGCTGTTGCACTGGGGGCTCGGCGGCCTGGAACGGTTTTGGGTAACGAATGGAGCCTTAATCGCTGCGCTGGCTCGGATGACGAATCAGGCGTCATGCAGATCGGGCGAAATTGATCGAACAGAGCGGTTGGACATCCTCGTCGGGCGACCCGCGCAAGTATCTGGCCAGATGACCCGCCCGCCCAGCGGTTGCGTCACTTGAAGGGGGAGTACGAGATGGAAACGCTCGTGTTGTGCACATCCACTATAGCCGGGCCCTTACAACCGGAGATGTTCTGGAAGTTGTAATTCAGCCTGTCGCCGAAGCTCACGTTGCCGGACAGATACCCTCCGCCGACATTGTGGCCTGCGCGAACTCCTGGCATGATGGACACGTCGTGATTGCAATACCCAAGGTAGGCCGGCCACGTAAAGGTGCTTCGCACATCTTCGTTCCAGCGGATGCGATTGAATGTTACACCAATTGCCCCACCAGACCAGATCCGGTCCACGGCCAGCCACTGACTCGAGCCGCCAGGCCCGAATGACGCGCCGATTGGCAGGCCAAGCTGGGTGTAGCCCTGAATCACCCGGCGGCTGGTATAGAAAACGCCGACCGGACGGTTCTTGAAGTCGCCACTCTGTTCCAGCGTGGTCACTTCGCCCTGGACCCGAAATGTCGGTTTGTCGATTGGCCCGGGGCGTCGGTACTGGAGACCGAGCGTGTAGCCGTGGGAATGGGTCGGATCGACGATGAAGTCATGCAGTGAAGCAGGCAGCTCCTGGCGCGCCCATTCGGTATATGCCTCGAAACCATCGTCCGGGAATACCCACCGGGCGAAGAGAGAGAATAGCTGATCGCGGCCGCCGGGCGTGAGCGACGAATCCGACGGCAGGTGATTGGCTGGGCTGCCCGTATTGGCGAAGACGTCGAACCAGCGAAAAGGGACGGACCCATATCCACTTGACGTCGCGTAAACGGCGCGAGTAACACCGAGCGTGAGCGTGGGTTGGAAGACCGGCTGCCACGTGACCGCTGCCGCGGCAATCGAGCGCACGTCGTTCGCTTTCGTTGTATCGAAGAATTGTGATTCCGACAGCGCGCCAACGAACCAGTGCGCCTCGAAGTTTCCAACGCGCGTCTTGAATGGTCGCGCGGTACGCATCTCCAGCCTGGGAATTCCGGCAGCGTTATCGCTCATGATTATGGCGTTCCGAATGCCGGGACCCCACCACATGTTCTCGGACGTCGCCCCAAACTCGATCGCGCCGCTGTTGTACCAGATTCCCGACTGACCTGGGGTCAGTCGCCCCATGGGTGAACTGCTGAAGCGCCACGGCAGATCCGCCGAATACGGTTGCGCGTACCAGCGATTCGCGAAACCACCGCCATCACGGGACTGCGGCGCGTAGGCGAGGTAGTAGTAATACCCATTCTTGCGCGATATCTGATCGAAGCGCGCGTTGATGGTTGTCCAGAACTCAGGTGCTACCACGACGCGAAGTCGTCCCGTCGAAAGCTCGGCGCCACCGGTGAGACGTGTGGACACACCACGTCCGGCCCACATGCCGCCTTCGTTGAGTGAGAGCGGAATCGCGCTGTTGACTGTCATGTGGACGTCGGGCGCCAGCCATTTGAGCGACCGTCGCGCAGGAACGAGAGTGCTGTCACCGAAAAGAATCGTCGATGGCGACCGGACGAGATACGCACCCAGATGTGCCGTATCGCCCGCCAGCTGAGACAGCCGAATTCGATCGCTGGCATCCGACGTCGGATATGTAATGGGACCGATCTGACGTTGCGGCCGGGCAGTCTGCGCCGAGAGTGGCAACGCCGTGACGCCGAACGTGAGTGACAGCATGAGCGCCATCCACGGAGTGCGTAGCTGCGCGCGCTGCTCGTAGCGAGTAGATTGGGCCGAGCGATGCGACACACGTCGCATGGGCGGCTCCGTCAGTTTCATTTGCGTCACCGATGCCAATTTACTCCAACAGGGTCACTCGCAACACCATCCGCAAGGCCATCCGTGCCGCCCTGGCTGGCGGCATCGGACTGGTCGTCATGTCGCAGACAGCCATCGCGCAGAGCGAATCCAGTGTTGCCGGCGCGCGAGGCGGGATTCCCGCAGGCTTCGAGCTCGACAACTACGTGCGCTATCTGCAGACGCTCGGGAAAGTGCCGTTGGGAGCGTGGGGGCTGCGACCGTTCTCCGCTCCGGAAGTCGATTCTTTGTCGAAGATTAGCGGAGCACACCCATGGCGAACGACCTGGATGTTCAAGTCCGACAGCGCACATCACTTCTCGGTTCTCCCACTCGCGGCCAACGTAGGCTTCAACAGCGCGTTTCCGTGGGGCAGCAACGACGGAGCGGTGTGGGCCGGACGTGGCGCGACTACGTCGTTGCAGGGTGGTGTTGCAGCCGCGTGGGGACCGATATCGCTGGTACTCGATCCGGTCGTGTTCAGCGCACAGAACTCGTCGTTCAAGCTCCAGCCGAACGGGCAAACCGGTAACGGACGATTTGCGAACGGGGATTTCCCCAGTGAAGTCGATCTTCCGCAGCGATTCGGCGATGGAGCTTACTCGCGTTTCGACTGGGGTCAGAGCACGTTGCGCATCGACTGGTTCGGCGTGTCGGCGGGGTTCAGTACTGCCAATCAGTACTGGGGGCCGGCGACCGTCTTTCCCGTGATACTCGGCAACAACGCCGCTGGAATTCCACATGCGTTCCTCGGAACGGAGCGGCCAACCAACATCGGAATCGGGAAGGTCCAGGCGCGGGTGGTATACGGGCTCGAGCGGCAGTCCGCGTTCTCGCCCGTCGTCGGGCCCGACACATTCACCGACGCGAATCACGCTGGAACAAAGCGCTTCATGTCGGGATTGGTGGTAACGTTCTCACCTGCGCCCATCCCCGGCCTGGAGCTGGGTGCGGCCAGGTTCTTTCACCAGGCGTGGTTCGGGAGCATAGGCTCTGCAGAGCTGAAGTCGCCGTTCGAGGGGATCCTCAAGAGCTCGCTAGCACGTGGTGTAGCGTTGCCGGGGATAGATGACAAGGACGCGTTGAAGAATCAGATCGCGTCGTTGTTCGGGCGATGGGTGTTACCGCACAGCGGATTCGAGTTCTATGCGGAGTACGGGCACGAGGATCACAACGCGGACATACGCGATCTGCAATCCGAGCCGGATCATTCACGTATCGCGATGGTGGGATTCAGGAAGGCATTTGCGACGAGTGACACGACGTTTCACGCGTTGAGAGCGGAGTATATCGACGGGACGGCACCGACGCTGAACAGGCATCGCGATGAAGGACTCATCTACGTGCACAGCCCGTTGCGGCAGGGGCATACGGAGGACGGGCAGCTGCTGGGGGCGGATATCGGAGTCGGTTCGCCGGCAGGGGCGCAGGTTGCGTGGGAGAGTTATTCACCGAGTGGGCGAAGCACTTGGTACGTGCAGCGGATCGTGGATAACAATCAGCGTACGTTAACGGCGTTCGACTTCACGTCCGCGAATGCGTCACACCTGTTTGCCACGATAGGGTATGAGCGATACCGTTTCGGGTCCGTCGCCGATCTGACGTATGGGATATCGATGACCCGAGGAAAACGTGATGTTGCATTCCCGGTGGAAACAAACATCAACGCGACGATCGGCATCGTTACCCATCTACGTTAGCTTGCGACATTCCGTGGAGTACTCGGCCGTGGTGACCATATGACTGGCAAGCCAAAGACGGCATTGATTTGCGGAGCGTCGGGACAGGACGGCGCATATCTATCGCAACTCTTAATCGAAAAGGGATACAACGTGGTGGGTACGTCACGTGATGCACAAGCCTCCACATTTGCGAATCTCCACAGCCTTGGTATCGCAAAGCAGGTCAGCCTCGCATCGATGTCCCCGACAGATTTCCGCAGTGTTCTGCAAATCCTGCAACGCGTGAAACCGGACGAAGTCTATAACTTGGCAGGCCAGAGTTCCGTCGGTCTGTCATTCGAACAACCCGTCGAAACATTGGAGAGCATAGGTACAGCAACGCTGAACTTGCTGGAGGCGATTCGCTTCAGTGATCTGCCTATACGCTTTTATAGCGCGGGATCAAGCGAAGTCTTCGGTGACACGGATGGCGCGCCGGCGAACGAAACGACACGATTCGCGCCTCGCAGCCCCTACGCGGTGGCAAAGGCCGCGGCGTACTGGCAGGTAGCCAACTACCGAGAGGCATACGGGCTCTACGCGTGCACAGGGATACTATTCAATCATGAATCTCCGCTCCGCCCTGAGCGTTTCGTAACCAGAAAGATCGTTGCCGCTGCCTGTCGAATAGCGGCTGGCAGCAGTGAGGACCTCGTGCTCGGCAACATCGAAATCGAACGCGATTGGGGATGGGCAGCTGAGTATGTCGAGGCCATGTGGATGATGTTGCAACGCGACCATCCAGATGACTTCGTAATTGCCACCGGAGAGACAAGATCGCTTCGCGATTTTGTCGCTGAGGTATTTTCAAATGTTGGTCTCAACTGGCGCAACCATGTTCGAACCGACCGGTCCTTGCTGAGGCCTACAGACATTCGCTACGGCGCGGCAGATCCAGCTAAGGCGCATAGCGAGTTGGGCTGGCATGCTCAATTTCGCCTCGCAGACATTGCAAGGCAGATGGTCTATGCGGAAGGCAATAATCGGCCCGTGTGAGCGTGGATACACGCAGCATCACACGGGGTTGCCATCCTCGACCCGTTCCGTATCTCCCCTGTAACGACTCACGTCGATGCGCGCGAGCCGTCGTAGTTGTTCTTCAAATGCCGCCGGGGAAAGTACCGTGCGAACCCAACGCCGACCACGAGCGCCCAATTCCGCAAGTAACTCGGGTGAGGCGCTCCAGAAGTCGTGTATCGCGCCCGCAACAGTCTCTTCGCTCGTTGATGCGAGCATCCAGCCACAGTGGACATCCGAAATCTCTGGAACTAGATCTATACTCGGCGAGAGGATGATTGGTAGCCCCGTCGCAAGCGCTTCGGCCACACTGTGACCAAAATTCTCTTTCATCGAGAGCGATATAAAACCGTCTGCAGCTTTGTAGAAATCGAACAGTTCGTTCCCGTATACGGGACCCATGAAACGGATATTTGACCAGCCTCTGGTTCGACACAATTCCTCCATCTCTGATCGCTTCAAATCGCCATCCGGACCCACCACAATAAGGGATACACCGTGATGCGGCGCACCACCAACAGCGCTGACCGTTTCCATCAATCGCTTCATGCGCTGCAGTCTGCCGACATACAGCAGTACACGTTCCGATTCTGGAATGCCGAGCGTTCGGCGGATCGCTGCGCGTCGTTCAGCCTTGTCGGCCAGGGGGATACTTTGCACGGGCCACGGCAGCGTTGATGTATTGTGCAGCGGTCCGACGACCGATTCAGCCTTTGCACATTCGCGCCGCGTGGCAAAAAGAACTCGCGCTGACTCGTGGACGAGCCGTTCGCCAACCAACTTCATCCACCAACGCTTTCGCATGGCGCGATACGAAAACACATATGGGTCCAGAGTACCGTGTGGAACGATCCAATACGGTATTCCGAGTTCCCGCGCATGTTTCGCTGCCCACTGTGCGTGGTACTGCAGTAGCATGTGGCAGACGACAAGGTCAGCTCGGTCCAGCACGCACCGGGCGCTTGCTAAAGCGCGATGATCCGCCCACCCGTACGTTTGTCCCAGCCAGCCTGGATCGCACCGGACGGATACCACGTCTGGGTTGCCGACGTCGTCACCCGCGTCTTGAAACGCCACGACCTGGCCTCCCAACGCCGACTGGAACTGACGGACCGACGTGGTCGTGCCACCGCTCGATCCAGAGAAGCGTCTACAGACGTGAACGACATGTAATCGTGTGTGGGGCACTCGCTTTACAGCGTCCCCGCCGGTCTCGAACCAGGTCTAAGCGGCATCCGCTGGTGTGAAACACTATCAGCCCCAGATTCGTTCGTCACCGACTCCGCGTCCGCAACTCTGCGCAAACTGCGCCAAGTGTCGCGAATGAACGCCAGAAAGAGACCCAGCACCAGACCCAGTGCAAGTGCGAGCGCGGTCGTCGATCCAATCCGTCGCGAGTCGGGCGCGTAGGGAAGTTCCGCGTCCTCGAGAACAGTGATCGCCGGCATATCGCGTACTTCGTCTATCCGAGCTCGTTGGTATGCCTCGACGAGCGACGTGTAAAGCTGTTGTCGCATTGCAACATCTCGGCTGAGGCGATCCCGATCTAACTGCAGCTGCGGCGTCGCAATTTGACGATTTGCCTCGAGAAAGGCAGTGAGACGGTCCTCAGCCTGGCGTAGCTCGCCTTGAGCTACCGTGAGGCGTTGTTCGATAAATACCCGCTCAGGTGTGGCACGACCCTGTTGTGTACGGAGATTCAAGCTGTCGATTTGATCAATTATGCTCGCTGCGAGTTCCTTTGAGAGCTCCGGATGTGCGGTGGTGACCCGAAGCGCGATAGCTCCAGTCTTGGACACTGTCGTGTTTACCTGCCTCGTGAGCAGGCCGACCGTTCCGTCGACACGCTGTTCGAGAGGCGCGGGGCCAGAGCTGTAAAGATTGACCAGTCGACCCGTCACGGTTCGTCCACCGTCCTGATAAGTATAGGAGGAAAGTGATACGGGTCGTAACACCTCCCTGGCCGTCGCAAGGTCGGCGTACGCCTGCGGAGTCATTCCCGAGCCGCCCAGCGGCAGCACCAGTCCGAATTGCGAGGCGAGGCCCGCAATCGACTGGGTTTGGGACGGCTGCGACTGGGGTCTGAACCACGCCGTCGCCGTGTAGGTGGTTCGACGAAACACCGCATGCGTAAGTCCGGCAGCACCCACAACCAGCATAGTGACCACAATTAACGCTCGGCTGCGCCAAATGCCTCGGCCGAGCGCCGCCACGGATATCTGATCAGGGCCTTCAACGAACACCGGTGGCTCAGTGAGATTCATCAGACGGGTATGCGAGAGCTGATACGGGGTGGGAGGGATAACGCAGCGTTCTGTCTTCCCGACCAGAATGGCACGTACGTCGCCCTCAAGAAGTATGCGGCGCAAACGGATAACAGCACATTCATCGGATACGCCTCGAAGATTATTGTCGTGAACCCATACAAGCTGAATATGGCGGTCGCAACGTAGAGGTCCAAGCGACGACTACACACCACGACTATAGCCCAGGTTGCACAAAAGATTGCGAAAAAGACAGTACCCCCAATGCCCAGATTTCCTACTATGCTTGCGTAGGTGGAATCGACAATCGTCGGTATTACGTCGGAACGAAGGCTCGCTCCACCGTTGGCAAATAGTGATACTGCGGTATTCGTGACGTATCCGAACGCGGTCGGGACTAGCTCGATATGGCGAAATAGGTCTGCAAATATCTGCACACGAGTACCGCCCGAAACCGTAACGTAGTCTGCTTGCCTTCCCGTAATCACCGGGAGTAACGGAACGATCACGCCCGCAGCGAGCCCTCCCAACGGGATAATCAGCCAGACACGGCGAATGCCGAGCGCAATCAGGGCTGCGACAGCCGCAGTGGCGATCAGGCCGGTGCCAGATTGGGTGAGAAACACGCTAACCGGTGCCACGCAGTAGATGGCCCAGCGCTGACGTGGGCTTGTGTCGTAGAAGTGCACAAAATAAAGAGTAACAACAGCAAAGAAACCAGCGGTACTTGGGATAAGGAAGAACCCGGGTACGCGTGCGGCGAGACCGAGAACGTTTGCGCCATACCAGTGACTCATGTAAAACAGTTCAACAACCTGCAATCCAAAATGGACGAACAGGAGCGCTGCTAGTGTGCGTGCAATCCGCTGCATGAGGAGATCGTCTACGAATTCGTAGACAAAGAATGCGACGAACACGGGCAGAATCCATCGCAGCCCGGCTAATGCTAGGGTCGGACTATCGGAAGCGAGCGAAGCCGCGATAAGTGTATACAACAACAAAATCAAGAAAGGAATCGCGAGAACGTTCGTGCGGCCGGACCGCGCCAACTTCGCGATACCTAAAGCGACAAGCGCGACCATGAGCACGTCCTTTACGAGCTTCAGGTAAACGGGTGTCGAAGCAATCACCTGCGAACGGATTGAGCCCCCGAAGAGAGCAAGCACGTCACCAATGCTCACGAAGGGTGTAAGCACAAGCGCAAGGATTATCAATTTTCTGGCGAGCGCCCGAATGTCAATTGTCACTTCGTTGATGTCCCTCGATGCTCGACTAGTGCGCCCACGAAAGCAGAGACCCGATCGACTTGTCCGCGCCAGCTCTTCTCTCTCAGTACAAACGACCTACCACGGCGTCCAATAGCGCGCCGCTCGAGCCTCGACATGCTCGCTACCCTTCGCAACCCCTCTGCCAAACTCGCTGGCGCGCCGTCGCCCGACACCACAGCAACATCGCCATAGCACGCTTGTACCGCCGGTGTACTGCACGTGGATACCACTGGGACACCGGTTGCCAGATACTCTATCAGCTTGGATGGAAAAAGATAGCGCGCAGACTCGGTCGATGCCGAATGCGGGTTGACCAAGACATCGGCCCGGGCATATAACTCGTGGAGCTTCTCCTGCGCCGGAAACCCCCAATACGTGATCCTGGCGTCGTGATCGGCAGCCTGGCGAACAAGCGCTTCCAAAGGGCCGCGGCCAGTGACCCAAAGCTCGAACCCCTCGCCATCAAGCATGGCAAACGCCGACAGGAGCAATGGCACCCCCTTTAACTCCGACAAGCCACCCGCATACATAATGATGCAGCGCGAATCACCATCGGCCTCGCGGTCGATCAACTGCAACGGGTCCATCAAGGATTCCGGTACGGCACCGTCCAGTTCCATACATGGAACCGCCGGAGCAAAATCCTCCACCACTGCTTTCGTGAGGACCACAAGCCCGTCAAATAGCGGCAGTGTACGAATTTGAAGTTGGAAGTCCAGAAGTCGCAGAATTGTCCTGGGTAGCAGTCCCTGCCCCGGGACCTGAATATCGGCGACGATTGCGACCACGGGCGTTCGTGTCAGGCGGCCAGCGACAATGCTGACAATTCCCGGGGGACTATACAGGTTGTAAAGCAACACTACGCGAGGCCGATGTCTCTCTCTCCACGCCCACGCGAGAAGTCTGGGGAATAACGCGAATCCGCTCGTGAGAGTCTTTAAGGGACCATAATTTACGAACGGCAGCAGAGTCATCGGGATCGTCTTGCACAGCGTCTCCCTTGCCCCGAAGAGCAGCGTCCGACATTTCGGATAGGACTGGACGGGTCGCAGTGAGTACACGCGCGTCACATTCAGTGACGTCGACCCCAACGCCTCCAAGAGAGACTCCTGGAATTGCGCACCGGCGGGACTATATGCGGCGTTCTCTCCATTTCGGCCTTCATCATCCAAAATTCCCACAAACGCACACGCTATCCGCCCGGTGCCAGGAGAAGGCGGCCCGCTGCTTACCGAATGCGAGTCAGGCAAACTGCTCACAGCATGCGCCGATAAATTTCCGTGGTGCGAAGTGCGCATTGCATCCAGGAAAATTCCGATGCACGGCGCGCACCCAGGAAGCGGAGGTCCCGCGAGCGACCAGAGTCTCCAACTACAGCCCGAAGCGCGCGCGCGATGTCGTTAACATCAGCCGGATCGAAGAGTTCTGCCGCGTCTCCAACAACTTCCGGAAGAGAACTCGTATGCGAGCATATAACCGGACACCCGCAATTCATTGCTTCCAGTGGTGGAATGCCAAACCCTTCGTAAAGCGAGGGGTACAAAAAAGCCTCGGCGTTCTGGTACAGCTCCGCCAACGCCCTGTCGTTGCCATGCCGGTGGATCAGCAGCGATTGTGGCATCCCACTTTCGGAAACAAGCTGTGCTTCGCTTGCGGACCAAGCCCCTCCGCCGAAGCATACGAGGGCCACGCCCTTCGACGGAAGTCCGCTCTTGAGAAACGCCAAGAGAGCCATTTTGAAGTTCTTGTACCCTTCTCGCTCGCCGACATAAAGAACGTATGGCATGGGTACCGACCGTGGATAAAGACTGGCGGTCCCAAAACTATCGTTGGCCGCGAGGGGAATAACGGAAACGCGCTCCGGGTCGACGTCGATGCAAGTTAGGAGATCCTGTCGCGTGGATTCTGAAATGCAAATCACGTGCGATGCTCTTTGCACCGCGGCGCGCTTACGCCGCGCCGTGGGATCATCAGGCCGAAAGAACTGCGGAAACAACTCGTGGATCATGTCAAACACCGTTATTACCGTCGACGAGCATGGTGTTCCTGACACGTCGGAGAAATACGTTTCGTGAACAATGTCCGGCCTCATACGGCGGAGATGGCGGTGGCTGACCCGCGCATTCACAGCAAATCGCAAGGCACCCGTACCGCGTATGTGTGGCACGTACGTGCCCACCAGGGGCACGTCTCGGCGCTCCGCCAGGAGCACATTCATGTGTAGCGGCGCGACTACTGATGTTGCGAACTCCGAGTTTGCCGCTACTCCCGCGGCCAGCTCCACGAAGTAGCGCGACACGCCACCAAAACGCTGACGTGAGAATATCTGGTGATCGTACACGAGCTGCGCCATTAATCGTTCGTACGCGGCCTGTCCGCTGGCTCAATTGACTTGACAATTGTTGCAGGGTTACCGGCAACGACCGTCCATGGTGGCACGTCCTTGGTAACGACTGATCGCGCGGCTATAACTGCTCCCTCCCCAACGGTCACGCCTTTCAATACCGTAGCTTCGAACCCGATCCAGACCTTATTGCACACCGTGATAGGGGAAGTGTCTACCGTTGTCCAGTCTTTGCCGGCAATCAACGGAAGCCCAGCACGATGAGCCTTTACTTGAGCCGCCATGTCCGCAATCCGATGGCGGAAATTCAGCGAGTGCCCGTTGTGATCGTATAGATAACACCCCCATGCGATCATCACGTCATCACCAATCGCAACTCTCGAGCGCGCAATGACTTGTGTTCCGCCGCCGATATAGCTCCGCGCTCCTACACGAATCTCGCCGGCGTCGGACTCGAAGGTAAATATTCCACCAACAATCGAGTCAGCGCCGACGTGAACGGATCCGCCCGCGGCCTGAAAATTGAAACGCGTCGATTTAAGTAATATCGAGGTGGATTCAATCGTAATCCTACGATCCGTGCGTGCGACCCTTCGTGGATCGTACAGCAGCCGCCGAAGCGCGTCCATGATCATATGCTGGATGACGGCATGACGTGTTTCGGCACCAATGAGCTCGTCAGCCTCCGAATGGCGCGAGCCGGCGCCGTGACAAGCCTGGCAGTGAGGCTGGAGCGCAATCGATAGCTATGGCCGTCTCTGACCATTACTGCACGATCAGCGCCGTCACGGACGACGTACCTGTATGGCACGCCAACTCGGGATTGCGCAAAGCCGAATCGGATAGCGGCCTGCTTAGCACCCGGTTGCACATCCACAGGTTTGCCGCTAATAGCGCCGCGGATTATCGCGACCAATTCCTCATGCGTTGGCGGGCGAATCACGCCGCCCATGTCTTCAAAGATATGTCGCCCAAGCATTATTGATGGCTTCCCAAGATAGACGGCTTCAATGGCGACCGTCGAGCCAAAGGTTACGACAATATCCACAGCCTCAATCAACGAATACGTGTGAACCGGTGAAGAAGCCTCAATGACATACAGATCAGGATAATCCCGCGCGATTACGGCAAGTTCCCGCGTCTGCGCATTGTCTAGCCCGATCAAGTTTGGATGTACACGCAACACAAATTGCACACCGCTGCAATCGGCAAAGGCCGCGAGAAGTTGACGAATACCGTCGGCCTGATTGGCGTAGAGCGGCGGCTTCCATCCATCGATCGCGACGAATTCGTCCTCGGACGATATGAATACGCCGACGCGCAGCCCGTCGGTTTGAAGCCTCTCTGGAATGCGACCGGCTTCTTGCTTCCCGGTGAACGACATTCCATCAGCCGGACGACTGGCAATCCGTGCTTCATACCATGAATCTGCAATCTGCGCCTTCTCCTCTGGGGTTTCCGTTGCTTCGTCGAACGCGCTGTTGAAGACGTCCTTTAGCGTCGCCAAGTCGTGGGGATAGGTATTGGTTGTCGTGAGGTAACGATCGGGCGAACCCCCTACCTCGTATACAACTGTCCTCACTCCCGACGCCTGTCCGGCCCGTAGGGCTGGCCTCAGACTCGCAATACGACCGTTAAACAAGAGCAGTACGTCCGGGCGGAGACGGGCAATATGATTCACAATTGAGAAATGGACGACGGCCGCCGCTCGAATTCCCTCTACGATTCCCGCGCGATTCGCGTCCAGATCCGGGTTGGGATCCCTAAGCGAACTGACAACGCTACTTAGTACCGCCATTCCAATATCGGAACCATCCACGGTGAGGGATCGGAGTTCCTCTAGCGTCCGAAAAGGAGTCCGCGCAATGGTGGCGATGCGCCTTTGCTGGTCCGGCGTTACATCCAAGAAATCGGCAACAGTAAATCGGCCGCGAAGCCATTCGAATCCGGACTTAGCGCGAGAGCGACACAGTGTGCATACTGACCACAAGTGACTTGGGTTTGCTTCACACGTAGGCAAATGTGCGTGACACGTTAGCACAGTTACGTCGTAACCGTCATCGATATAACCCTGCACAATCTCCAACTGCGTTTCATAGATCGGCGGCTGCCAGATCGCCAACGGCGAATAGACCAACAAACGCTTCCGAGCCATCTAACCAACCATTCCCTGAAACACTGGGCTCGCTTTGACAAGAGCATCGTATCCGCCCTGATCAACGAGCCGACCGTCGGCCATCACAAATAGGATGTCGCAGCGCCGCACGGTGCTAAGCCGATGCGCAATCATGATCATTGTCTTGCTACCCCGAAGTTCGTGAATGACGTCAGTGATTTCCTTCTCGGTGCGATGATCCAGTGCCGCCGTGGCTTCATCCATTACGAGAACTTCGGGATTGTGATACAATGCGCGCGCGATTCCCACACGCTGCCGCTGGCCCCCGGATATGCGAACGCCGCGCTCTCCGACAAACGTATCCAGCCCCAGCGGGAGCGAGCGGACGAGCATGTCAAGTTGGGCCTGGGCAATCGCTCGCCATACCGCTGCATCATCAATCTCCGAATCCGCCAGTCCGAAGGCGATGTTACGACGCAACGAATCGTCCGAAAGATAGATTGTCTGCGGAATGTAACCGATCCTTCGCTGCCAGTCCCGTACGCCCGTCTCGATATTGATTCCATCGACTAACACGGCGCCTGCAGTCGGTTTTAGCAATCCCAGCAGGACGTCGATGATCGTAGTCTTTCCAGCACCGGATGCGCCAACGAATCCGACCGACGCGCCTCGCGGTATGACCAAGGAAATATCCCGCACACTGGGAGCGTCCGCGCCCGGATACTGATACGTTACGTCGCGAAGCGTGATTTCACTCTTCAGAACCACGTCGCCGCCGGCAGATGCCCGCTCATCGGCATGGGTCTCGGTGACGTCGTGGTAAACAACATCCACGGCGTGGCGATGGTAGCGCAGGTAGGTTGCAGCGCCAACCATTCTGTTCATGGATGGCATCAAGCGTAACGCCGCAACCGCGAACAGCGACATCCTGGGCAGGATGCTCTGTATGTCGCGGCCTGCGGCAACCATGACCACCACAGCCACCGCCATACCGCACATCGCAATCGTTTCGATCAGGTAACGTGGAAATTCATTGAGCATCTGCAACATCGTTCCGGCACGTACCCACTCGGTCACGTTCCGGCCGTAGGCATCGAGAAAGAATGCCTCCCGCCCAAGAACCTTAGTTTCCTTGATCCCGCCAAGCCCCTGGTTCACCCACTTGATGAGCTCTGCCCCGCTCGCCTGTTGACGTCGGCCGAGCCTGCTTATCTTGCGTCTGATGGTGCCATAGTAGGCGGCCGTTGCGCCAGCGATAAGCGCCAACGCGACACCTGAGGACAACGGATCTACCGAGAACAGAAGAACACCAACGAGGATCAGAATCAGCAGTTCCGACATCAGGGCGATGAGCGGCAGCAGCACGCCGCTGAAAACCTGATTCACCTCCGAATTGATATTGCGCAAGAGCTCGGCTGTATTGCGCGTCAGGTGGAACGTGTACGGGCTGAACAGATACGTCCGTAACAGTCGCGTTGACAGGGTTACCTGGCGACCTGCAATAAACCGCCGTTGCACATACGTCATCGCGAGCAGATAGCCATTCTTAAGTACGAAGAACAGCGCCAGCGTGACGGTGGCACGTACCAGCATCTCGGAGTCTGTTCCATTCACGAACCACCGGCCATGATGACCCGCAAGGAATTTCCGCGCCGCCGCTGGAGCATTGAGCAGCGCGACATACGCGGGGATCAGCGCCACGCCCACGGTCTCGCCCAGCGCGCCAAGCACGTTTAACGCCAGGACGAATATCAGACGTACCCGATCCCGGCCGGGAAAGAAGGCGCCCAGCTGGCGAAGAAGAGTCAGCATGGTCGCGCACGGTGCACTCTCGCCGGCACGTTATCGAGATCGGAGCGTGGCTGGATTAATCCCGCCACGAGGCGCCGCGCAGCCCCGAACACACCGTCAGAACGAGGCCCACGCAACGATCCTGTCCTTCGATATTCGCCCGCAATTCGTTCACGGCACTCTGTGACGCGTTCAATCTCCAGCCATCGACGCCATTCCGCGCGAGCGGCCAATTTGCGCGCTCCCGGGAAAAAGGATGCGCCCTTGGCCAGAATACCCCACACGATGCTGCTGCGAGCGGCCCGTGTTGCTTCCGTCCGGCAATACGCAAGCGATCGGCCGTCCAGCCCTCCGGTTGCACTCGCGCTAATGTGTCGATCGGCATTCGCCCGCACAACGCTCCAGACCCGAGTTGCCGCAGCCCCGTCGACAATCCCAAGATAGGGCTCGCAGTATCGTTGTCGCTTCAGCTTCACGTCTTCAGTCAGTGCTGCTACCGGAGATTGTAATCGTTCGTACAAGTCGCTACGAGAGGTTGCAACCTCGATCGCATCGCCCATTTCATGGAAGGGCAATAGCAACGTCTGGACTCGCTCGACATTCTCCGTCCAGAACGTGTAGAGCACTCGCTTGCCGGCTATCATCGCTTCCGCGATCGCGGTCGTCTGGAAGCCGACCACGGTATCGACCGACAGTAGAAGCGATCTCGTATCCACGCCAGCCGGCAAAATGAACGTATTCGGCACGTGATTCACGCGATTCACAAGGTGCGCCAGTTGGCTCGCATTCTGCTGCGGATGTGGCTTGATGATCAGCGTGAATTCTCCCTTCGCAGCGAGGTCGAGCAGCACGCTTTCCGTCTCCTGATGCAATCGCTCCCACGGTCTGTGCGCCGCTCCCAGACTGCGCTCCTCCGCGTACGCGTCAAGATCGTAGGATAGGAACAACACGGTAGGCCTACCGGCGCTTGCATCCACACCCAGCACTGAGAGATCTGCAGCTTCTGTTCGCGAACAGTACACATCGAAACGCGGCTGCCCTAGGATTAACACCTGCTCCGGTCGCGCACCGCACGCAACCCAGAAGTCTTTCGACTTCTCACTGCAGACGGTCATTACATCGCCAGTGAATGGAAACCAACGCCGCATCTCCATGGCGTGGTGCTCCAGCGATTTGGCGGACACACCAGACTCCTTTTGAACGACAACGATTGCTATCCCCATTTCGCGAACGGTGTCGATGACGTCTCTTATATAGAAGAACGTATCCGACGGCAAGACGAGTACGTCGAAAGGAAACGTCAGGTAGAGCTCGGAAGTCAGATGCATGGCCAGCTTTCGATACATTGCGCGCTGGTTGGCGAATTCCGGTGCATGATATCGCGAGAGATCAGCATCGAATACGTCCCGGGGAAATATCTCCCGTGCGCGCGACGCAAAAAATTCTGCCGGAACGAGTCTTACGATATCGTCGTCGGAAGCGACCCGCGCAAGCGCGTCGATGTCCTGCTTGAAGTGGTGATCCAGGATCAATACCTTCACCCTGCGACCACCACGCTTCGAACGTCGGTGTTTCGTGAGGTCGTTCGTGCGACCGCCGGTCGCGTGCCCTGAGTACGGTCGCAATCGCCGCGGACGTGCTGATGGCTCGGCGAAGCATCTCGCTGCACTCGCCAGGCGACCGGAGGCGCCAAAAATCGAGCGCCCGGGCGCCGGGTGAGGCGAAAGTCTGGGGCGCGTCCGACCCGCGATAGGTCAACAGTGCACATTCCGGAATCTACGCCACTGCTTGCCATGCAACCGTGAAATATATCCGCGATGTACCGCCAGGGGAAAGCTGGCCGGCGCACCCCGCGCTCATAGAGGGCACTGCAACTCACCTGGGCTGGCGGCTCCCCGCCGACGCATCTGCCGCAGCCGCTATACGCTCTGCGATCTTGCGCCCGCAGCTCGCCTTGGTGTGGTGGCTATCCAAAAAATCTTCGGCGACGCAGCCGAGATCAGATGGGTCTCGGAGATTTATATACTCCGCCCCTGTACGGTGAGCCATTTCGCCCAAGATTTTATCCACTTCATCGAGATTGCGCGCGGTGTTGGGATTTGAGCGAAGCGCGGCGTATGTAACGGGGTGATATGGAGGAGCCACTACGACCACCGATTCTCCATCGTTCCGGATGTGTTCGATAGCAGCCTCCAGGCGGAACGCCCGCGAGCGATCGACGACGCGCCACTCCGCCATCGAATGAGTATTGAGCGATAGATATGTCGTCGCCTCGCTATCGACGACCGCCTGAGGATTCCGAAGCCCCGGGCAACTCACGTAGTCGCCAACGGCGGTTCTGATGTACTCCTCGGCGGAAATCCGGCTGCAATACTCCGCAGGTGTCGCTCTAACAAGCCAGGGACTTATGGGCTCCGACGCACGATGAGCTCGGCGAACGAACAGAAGCGTCTCGCGCAGTGTCGCAAATGTCAAACGCTCCTTGAATGTCGCCCACCATCGTAGAGGTCTTTGAGCGTAGACCTGGACACCTTCGCCCTCAGCCCGGTGGTACGCAATGTATTCCGCCGTCAGACTACGCCATCGCTGATCGTCAATCACCGGATTAAGAAACCAGGCATCGATTCCGAGCACGACGATTGGCGGTTTATGGGGCGCATGGTCCAGCAATACTGTACTGGCTTCGAAATCCTCTATCGTCGGAGCAGACAGCCAGCCATTCAGTACAGTACGTCGTGGAAACATCGCCTGGCTCAGGCCACCCAATGTGCTACTGCTCAGGATCAGCAACTGCTCGTCTGCGCGCGGATCGAGTAATCGTTCCTTGAGCCAGGCGCGTTGGTCGAAGGCGTCTTGCCAAACTAGCAAGTCGGAGCCCGTTTGGGCCGTCGCCAGTCGCGTTATCAATGCACCCTGGTCCAGAGCCGAGACATCGTAATGCGCATTGATCGTGTACGTTACCACGCAAACGGCGCAGACAGCCGCTACGAACAACGCGAATGAACGTCTCGGCACCCCAGGGACACTTGCCGGCGTTCCTTCCATCAGAACTGGAAGTACAGGAACTTCGACGAATAGTTCATCATCACGAGCGCGACACCAGCGACAGCGCCAATGAAACCGGCCTGCGTTAGCGAAAGTGTCGACATGTCGCGCTGATACACGTTCCGCATCGTCATCGAGCCGACAACGGCGGCCAGGATCAGAAGCGCCATGTGCGGCGATACGGCCTCTAATGCACCCAACCCGCGCATGCCAGCGAGGCCTCCGAACCATCGACCAGCCAGTGACAGCGTCGGCGCTCTGAAAAACACCCACGCAAGTGTCATTAAGAGATACGTCGCGACGCGGCGCCACCATTCCGGCCACACGTCCCAACTCTCCGAGGTTGCGTGATAGCCCCAGAGCAACAGACCGTGGAATAAGCCCCACATTGCAAAAGTCCAGTTGGCGCCGTGCCACAGCCCGCCGAGAACCATCGTGATCATGAGATTTACCTTCGTTCTCATGTCGCCTTTCCGATTACCGCCTAACGGGATGTAGAGGTAGTCGCGCAGCCACCGACTCAACGTTATGTGCCATCGCGTCCAGAAATCGCTCGGGCTAGTCGCCTGGTAGGGGCTATTGAAGTTTTGAGGGAGTTCGATCGCGAAGAGCCGCCCCAGACCGATCGCCATATCGGAGTACCCACTAAAATCGAAGTATATCTGTACCGAGTAACCCAGCAGGACCAGCCACGACGCGACAAACCCTTGCGATCCGATGGTTGCGATTACGGGATCGATTGCATTGCCGACTCGATCAGCAATCAGCACTTTTTTTGCCAGCCCCACTGCAAACAGTATCAACGCAGCTCGCCAACGTGGTGTAATTCCACGCTCGGCGATACGACTCAATTGGGGGATCAACTGGTGGTGGCGCGTCAGCGGACCCGCGACGAGATGGGGGAAGAAGGCGACGAATGACAGGTATTTGAGAAAATTTCTTTCTGGCGGGCTCTGACGTCGGTAGATGTCAATAACGTACGATATCGTCTGAAACGTGTAGAACGATATTCCTGCGGGAAGCACGACCCTGAACAGGTCCACCCATGCAGCATTACCAGCGTGCGGTGAAACGACATTGAGCGCCGATTCGATGGTTCGCGCAATCAGCCCGGAGTACTTGAAGTATGCGAGCAGCCCCAGATTCGCCGTAAGGGACAGAATCAGATAGGCTCGGCGAACGCGCGGATTGGACGACGCGCCGATACGACCGCCGACCCAGAAATCGAGGGTCGTCGAGATTCCCATTGGTATTAGGAACCACGAATGCCCGGCGAACGCGTAAAACACGCAGCTCGCCAGCGCAATCCAGAATAGCAACGCATTCCCGCGGAGCAGCAGGGCAACGCCCAGCACTACCGGAAGGAAAAGAAGCAGAAACTCGAATGAGTTGAACAGCACGGCGCTAGAGCGTCAGCGGACTAACCCGCCAATACTAGCTATGGGCTGCGCTGAATGCACCGTTGTCAAAGTTGAGAAAGACAAGTGGCTTGGCGTTGGGGGCGGCGAGCATATCGGCCGACACGCTGACATAGGGATACTGTTGTAGCGGCGCCGATTCCCACACCACTCGACGGGCACCGAAGGGCGGAATCGTCGCAGCGCTCGACGCCACTATTTCTCCGTTTCCTGTAACGAGTCGTAGATCCGTGACGGAGTCCACGGTCGTTGGATTCATCAACAGCAGTTCGAAGGAATTCACGCGTAACGGCCACAGGAGCATGTTCGACTGCCAAGTGGGCCGATCCGGAAGCGCGCTGTACTTCGCTGTTTGCGGATGGATTACCGAAATCGAGCGCATCGCCTGATCATGATACGCGGCGTAAAAGAAGGATCGTACAGTTCCCAAATGTCGATCGCTGTAATCAAAATGTCTCGGGGAGCGGATTCGAGCCGAGAGAATTCCTAGCTCTGGTAATGGAGTACGCATAACGTCTCCCAATACCACATCCGCCGTTCCAGCCACGGGGACCTCGATCGTGGCGCGTCCGGCGATCGATCCGAGAGCGTCGTGCAAAACGAGGTCATAAATGCAGGGGTGCGCGGTCCCGGGGGCATACAAAGACGGAAAATTCACAAAAGTGTATCGCGTCGTCTTTCCGAAGCCGTTGAGGAAGAATTGCAGAACGGGATCGCCAAGCTTCAGGTTCCGGGGCAGCCAGCGGAGAATTTTCCGGGACCCCATTACGCGACGCACAAACGAGCCGGGTGCCGTCGACAACGAGGGAAGCGACACTATCGTGCTCCAGCAGTATGCAGCGTGGACAGTGCTTCTGTTCGAACGCGGGCAAGTCCTTCGGTCACGTAGTAGTGTGGAGAAAGTGAATGCTCGAGCGCGAAATTTCCGGTGACTTGATTTACGACGAACGTCATAATTGCGTACATACTAGCGCCGCCGCGAGCGACGACGTTGACAAGCTGAGGAACATCAGAATTCCCGAGCTTCCCTCGCAGCGCGGCACGAACGTCGAAGAGCAGCGCGCTGTTCTGCGGCTCGTCATACGTATCCGTGGACAAGACCTCGCCGGCCGTAGACAGGACCGAAACAACCAATGGCACTGCTTGCGGTTCAGCTGCCGCGAATGCGCCAACGTTGGCGAACGCAACGAACGAGTTTACATCCACACTGATCCAAGCCTTGGGAGCGAGCAAAATGATTGGTGACGCCCGACGGCCCGGCTTGACTAGCGGGAGCTGATCATACAGCAGTGAATCGAACACGCCCGTACGATGATTCTCATACGAGAGATGGTGTTCCTGCGCAAAGTAGGCATCCGATCCATCTGCTGTACGACAGCGCGCGACGACGAGCCGATCGGCGCCAACGGGAGCCAGCGCCGCGCAGGTTCTCTCCGACACCTCCAACACACCCCCGAACGGTATCGTGCCGAATTCGGGCTCGTGCGCGACCAACTCGCCGCGCTGGAACACCTGCAGCTCGACCCCGATATCGCCGGACTGACTTCCCGCAGCACGCGGTGTGTTTCGGAGATACGCGGCGACCCGCAACCCCGCAACCTCGCAGGTCGGAAAGATGAACTGACCGATCATCGAGTCGCCGTCGGAGGTATTCTCGTGATGGTCAGCCCCGAGCGCGGAATGCCGGCGTCGGAATCGGACCGTCCAACTCCGCGGCCAGATCCGCACCCTCGGCGATCAACGCCCCAACCCGCTTGAATCCCTCAGCGTACGCGCCCAGTACAGCTTCGACGGCCGCGTTGTCGAGCGCAGCGCAAATATTGTGCGTCGCCAACACCAGCACGCCGCGCCGCGTTACTTCCTGCGTCCATGCAGTCTTCAAGACCGGGTCGTCAGTGCCTTCAGCGCTCAGGAAACGCATCAGCGACCAGTTGTGATGTCCCAGCATCTGGAACCTATCACTCAGACCGGCTTGTGCTGCGAGTGATCGTGCACCGTCGGAAAGCCGCTTTCCGGCGGACTCCATGCGCAGATACGCGTCGGTGTTCTCGAGGATGTCGAGCACTGTCATCGATGCTGCCATCGCTGACGTATCGCCCGCAAATGTGAAGCTCACGAATACATCATCGAAAGTGCGCATCACATCCGCACGTCCGACAATGCAGCTGATTGGATAGCCGTTGCCCATCGCCTTGCCGAACGTGGCGAGATCCGGTGTTACGCCGAACATCTGCTGCGCACCGCCGAGGCCAAGATGGAAGCCCGTGCAGATCTCGTCGAATACCAGTAGCGCACCGTGGCGATGCGTAATATCGAGAACGCCCTTGAGATAACCATCAGCCGGCCAGAAGAAGTTGAACGGCTCCATGACCACTGCGGCGAACTCGCCTTTGTGCGCGGACAGAAGCTGATCCAGCGCCTCAAGGTTGTTATATGGAAATGTGTGCGTCAGCTCGCGGACCGCTGCCGGAACGCCCGCAGTACGGGACGTGCTTCCAATGTACCAGTCCTGCCAGCCATGGTACCCGCAAACGGCGACTCGCTCACGCTTGGTAAATGCGCGTGCAGCACGCACCGCTCCTGCCGTGGCATCCGACCCGTTCTTGCCATACTTCACCATCTCGGCGCACGGGATGATGCGCGTAAGGCGCTCCGCGAGTTCAACCTCGAGCGGATGTGCGAGCGAAAAGCTATGCCCCTTGGACGCCTGCTCATAGGCGGCGCGATCTACATCCGGGTGGGCATACCCAAGGATGTTTGGCAGCAAGCCCTGAATGAGGTCAATGTATTCGTTGCCGTCGACGTCCCATACGCGAGCACCGGCCCCATGGTCAAGAAAAACGGGCGAAACACCACGAATGTGCTGGCGCCAGCTCTTGGAGTATGTCTGCGCACCGCCGGGTATGACCCGCGAGCTACGTGTGAGCCAGGCCTCGCTATTCGCCAGAGGGCGAGGTTTGGCCTTGTCACCCGTCGCCGCGTCAAAAAGAGACTTGTAATACCCTTCGTTAGCGATTGCTGTAGCGGCTGTCGGCGCAAGCTCTGCGACTACGCCCATGATTGCCTCATAAGTATGTGGACCTGGCCCGAGTCGGTCGAGCTCTGACCAGATAGTTCGAACATATTCCAGGTCGGCGGGATTATCCACCGTCCAGCGCAAGTGTGCACCTGGCGGACCGGACAGGTGCTGGAAATATAAACGCCTGACTTCCGGCGCCCGACGCACGTACGGTGTGACGTGCTCACGATCGGGACCCGACGTCCCACGCAGTAGCGCAGTCTCGAGCACCGCTCTCGTCATCACTTCGACGTCCTGCCCGTCCGGACGCGAATACGGGTCGACGTTGCAGGCGTAATCGAAGTCGCCTGCCTGAAATGCCTCGACAACGTCATCGATCGTGTCGCCGCTGTGGAGCGGGCAGTCACCTGTCAGCCTCACGACGACGTCCGCGTCGTTTTCCCTCGCCGCCTCGACGAAACGTGAGAGAACGTCGTCAAGGCTTCCGCGGAAGAATGGAATCTCATTCTCTGACAGCCACGCCGCGAGCGGATCGTCCGACACGTCCACCGATGTTACGACGACACATCGATCCACCCTTCGCGCAGCGGAGACCTGATCAACCACACGCGCGATCATTGGCCGGTCACCGATCGGCAGAAGCACCTTGCCCGGCAGCCTGGATGAGCTTGTGCGGGCCTGGATAAGGGCTACGACGCGCGTCATCGCTTCGAATCCCAGGTACGAGGGTCCAACACCGTCTCAGCGGGTGCCGGCACACGTGCGATGTGGTCCAGAAATTCGTCGACGCTACGCTCCGGCGCTTCCAAAGCCGCTGGGATCGGCATCAAGTCTTCTGGCTTGTCCGCGCCCAAGACAATTTTGTCGACTGGCCTGGAAGCGCGGAGGACCGCCGCTGCGAGCAGCGCGGCCGCAGGGGTTCCGATCGCGGCCGCGGCTTGGCCCACCGCTTCAGCCAGTCTGCCGCTACCTGCGACGCGAGCGTCCGCGACAGATGGCGCATCGAGCAGCAAGCCCTGTAAAAACACCGAACGGTAATGCATCTCTCGCGAGTCGTCCGAGAGTGCGATCATCGCACGCGAATCAAAAACGTTGGCTGGCGCCTGCACCACACTGACGCCATCCCGTGACCAGGCATCCAGCGCCTCTTGGCGTTCGTACACACTCTGGCCTGCGAGAGCATCCTCCATAACCGACGCCGCGTGCATGGCACTCCAGTTGCGCGCGCTGATAGGACCATGCGACAGGAGCGTAACCTTCCTGGCACCGTGGAACCTCCCGATCGCATCTGACGCCGCCAAACCGATCCTCTCAGTTGGTAACGTCGCCGCGATTTTCGTGATCACATGAGCAAACTGCAGACGACCGGACTTGCCAAGCCAGTCCGACAAACGAGCGGCCGATACGCCGTAGGCTTCCGCAGTGTCGAAGTTCCTGATCCCCATGTCCCACGCTGCGTCGAGGATTTCCTCCGCAGCGTCTTCCGACATCAGGCCCGACCCTCGTCTCTTGCCATAGGGAAGTCCGATCTGCACCGTACCGAGTACGATGCGATCAAGCTTGAACTCAGGAGCCACCAATCAGCTCGCGTCCGAAATGGTGTCCCAGGACAGAGGTGTGCCACGCACGACGTCGCGCACGACACGCCGTCCCAGTACAGCATCGAGGTACCGTGGCGACATCCCAAAGCCCGGGCGAATCGACCGTACATTTAGCGGCGTCAATGGCATGCCCGCTGCTATGTCTTCTACCACGTACAGCGACCGGCGGAATACCGCGCTTCCCTCCTCCGCGACGCCGGGACCGAATGTTGGTCGCCCGATCATCGCCTCTGCTCTCCGCACGTCATCGACCATCTCCCTGAATTCGCTTGGCTCGAGCGAAAAATGACTGTCCACGCCGCCGTCAGCACGCGAGAGCGTGAAGTGTTTTTCTATGAAACATGCTCCCAATGTCACCGCGACAACTGCGGCTGTTGAACCGAGACTATGGTCGGACAGCCCAACCGGACCTTCAGTGATCTCCGCCAGGCGGCCAAGCGTCGATAGATGCATCGAGTCGTCAGGCGCAGGATAGCTGCTAGTACAACGAAGCACGAGCGTCTCGACGGCACCCGCGGTTCGGAGCACGCTGATCGCGTGTGCCACCTCTTCGAGGCTCGCCATACCTGTCGATAAAATGATCGGCTTTCCGGTTGCGGCGACGGCCACAAGCAGCGCGTCGTCAACTATCTCAAACGATGCGATCTTGAATGCAGGAGCGCCAAGTTGGGAGAGAAAGTCGACAGCAGTCGCGTCGAACGGCGTGGAAAATATCTGCAAGCCACGCGACGCCGCGACATCGAAGAGTCGCTCATGCCAGTCCCATGGGGTATGAGCTACGTCATATAGCTCGTGGAGAGACATGCCACCCCACGGTCCAGTACCTCCCACGATGAAATCCGGTCGGTCGCACTTGATTGTAATTGTGTCCGCAGTGTACGTCTGGAGCTTCAACGCATCAGCGCCTGCATCGGCAGCCGCATGGACGGTTTCAATCGCCCGCCCCAGGTCACCGTTGTGATTACCGGACAGCTCGGCGACAATGTAGGCCGGGAAGTCAGCGCCTATACGCCGCTCCCCGATTGTTATGAATGGCAGTGACATAATGGCATTTCAGCTTGACGCGGTAGAGGGGGTAGCTGCGGTAAACCGGGCGAGATCGATGTCGTAGATGAGCGCGGGGACACCGGACTCGCGCGTTTCCGCCGCGACGTGGAATCCTGCGGCTTCGAACGCACGACGCGACGCGATGTTAGCCGCCTTTACCAGACCGCGAGCAGTTCTCACATCGGGGAATCGCGCGTGAAGATGCTGACATCCCTGACGCAGAAGATAGGAGCCGAGCCCTCGCCCACGCGCGTGCCCTGCAAGCGAGAACCCTATCAGAGCAACGTCGTTCGCAACGTCGAATCGAATCTGGCCGACGGGAGTGGGAGCCTCGAGAACAAGCATGAGCACGTCTGGGGATTCCAATTTCCTCGTGAACCAGACGCGGTGCGCATCGATCGGGATTGAGTTACCATCGAACGACATCTTCCGCACGTCCGGGTCGTTCGCCCATTCAAAATACAAGAGGACGTCTGTCGCTGTCGCCAGCCTCAAGGACGGCGTGATTACGCTTGGTGATACCGTCATGCGGAAAGCATGATTTCGGCGACACGTGCAGCGCCCTTGCCATCCGCGATGCTAAATGCTGCACGCGACATTCCGCTGAGGTCAAGACGCCCGGACAACGCATCATCAAGCGCCGCCGCAATCGTGGAGGATGTTACATCGCCGGCGTATCCCAGATCCCGACATGCGCCATGTTCGGACACGTCCTTTACAACCCGCCGCTGATTTTCCGCTGTCACGACCACAAGGGCGGGCAAGCCTACGCAGCAACGCTCCCAGGTCGCCGTCCCTCCAGCGCCTACGCTGATATCCGCGGTCGCCATCAGCTCAGCCATTCTGTCCGTCTGAAAGTGAAATGTTACCGAAGGCATTCCGGATACGAGGGTGCGGATGGCACCGGCTCTCGAGTTGCCACCGCCAACGACAACGTCAAACTGCGCATCCGTAGGCTCCAGCAGTCCGATCGCTTTAATCGCCTCGGTCGTCAGGTCAAAGACATCGCCACCACCGAAAAACAACAGTACTCGTTTCACCCGCTGGCGTACGAGCGCACTTGCATGAGCCTCGGCGAACGCCGGACGCAACAACGCGAATCGCGGACCGAAAAGCAGACGACAGTCGGGTGGCACGCGTGAGGCATATCGCCGCGCACCGTCGTCGGAGAGATTCTGATCGAGCAGCAACTCGCATGCGTGCGGACGGTCCGCAAGGTCGTCAATCGCGAATACTCTTGTCCGGTCGCCACGGGCGGCACGTTCCCACCCTGCGTCCAGGTCGTAATGATCAACAACGAGCCACGACGGCTCGTGGTCCATTTCGAACCACCGGCGCGCGATCTCTGCGGCATGGCAATCACATAGTCGATCTTCGCGCAGCGTCGGCGGCAATGAAAGCACCTCCATTGCGTCGGTTGACCGCGCCACCGAGCCGGGGAGGTCCCGCGTGAGGAGCGTGGCGCGAACTCCGCGCGCAAACAGCGCCTCTGCAAGTGCACCGCAACGACTGATATGGCCCGCGCCGATATCCGCCGAGGAATCCGCGCGCATCAGCACTCGCATGATTTACCAGCGCCGTCAGCCGAAAACCGCCTCGCACCGCGATTCATCCACACACCACCGCCCTGACGGTATCGCACACGTATGCGACCTGATCGTCCGTAATCCCCTGGAACATCGGGATGCTCAGTTCCCGGGCGTACCATGATTCCGCGGCCGGCATCGATATGTCGCCATATCGAGCTCTGTAGTACGGCTGCCGATGAACGGGGATATAGTGCACCTGGGGTCGTATGCCGCGTCGTACCAGCTCATCGAAGACCGCTGCACGATTCTGAACCAGCACTGGAAAGAGATGGTACGCATGGTTGCGCCCCGCGCGCTCCCCCTGCAATTCCAATGTTGAGATGCCGGCAAGTTGCTCCCGATAAACACGGGCAACCTCACGACGACGCTCCAGCCACCCACGGTGCTTTGTGAGCTGGCTTGTGCCGAGCGCGGCCAGCACATCCGGCATCCGATAGTTGAAGCCCAGAGCTTGCTGTTCGTAGTACCAGGGGCCGTCATGCTCATGCAGCAGGTCATTCCGCTTGGTAATCCCGTGCGAGCGGAACACCGCCGCGCGATCGGCGAGCGCCGCGTCATTGGTAAGCAGTGCGCCACCCTCGGCGGTTGTCACGTGCTTCACCGGGTGAAAGCTGAGGGCCGTGAATGCCGAGACCGAGCCATCACCGATCGTGTGCGTCGTTTGCGCGGAGTCGGTCCACGTTGCGCCGGGAGCGTGACATGCATCCTCGATCAACGCGATTCCGTTTTGCGCGCAAAGCGCCGCAAGTCCGCCGACATCACATGGCATTCCAGCATAGTGCACGGCGACGACTGCGCGAACCTTCGCGCGACGCGGATCGGACCGAAGAAACGCCCCAAGGGCCTCTACGGAAATGAGCCCGGTGTCGGCCTCGACATCGACGAATGCCACGTCCGCACCGCAGTAGAGTGCGGCATTCGCGCTCGCCACAAAGGTGATCGGAGGAACCACCACAACGTCACCTTCAGTGATACCAAGCGCCGCCATTCCAGCGTGCAGCACGGCCGTTCCCGAGTTCATTGCAAGCGCATGGGAAGCACCAAGTGTACGCGACAGTGCTCCCTCGAAGTCGGTGACTGAAGGCCCCTGCGTCAGCCAGTCACCGCGCAGCACCTTCACCACCGCTTCGATGTCGTCATCCCCGATGCACTGATGTCCGTACGGGATTGGTACGTTGCCAGGCGGCTGCATCGCCACGCTACGCGACCCCGGCCGGTTCGGCCAAGCCCACCATGGCCCTCAACTCTTCCGCGGAGAGCCAACGATCATTTCGGTCGCTGCTGTAACGAAAGCCTTCGGAACAGAGTCGTCCGCCGTTGGCAGCGCAATCATCTGCGGTCCATTGATGGAAGGATGGGAGAATCGCGAAATAGTCATCATACTCGACCGTATTCCGGCTGTCATCTTCGCCTACCATCAATTCATGCAGTTTCTCGCCGGGCCGGATACCAATGACACTTGTCTCGCATTCGGGTGCGATGGCACGGGCGACGTCCATGATGTTCATGCTCGGAATCTTCGGAACGAATACCTCGCCGCCGTGCATCCGCTTCAGACTGGCGAGCACGAACTCCACACCTTGCTCCAGAGTGATCCAGAACCGTGTCATTCTTGGATCCGTGATCTGAAGCTTTCCGGTGTCGCGAGCTCGGAGAAAGAATGGAATCACGCTCCCGCGGCTTCCAACAACGTTTCCGTATCTAACCACAGAGAACCGGGTTGCATGCGCGCCGGCGTAGCTATTTGCTGCCGTAAACAGCTTGTCCGAGCAAAGCTTGGTCGCCCCATAGAGGTTTACCGGTCCTGCGGCCTTGTCAGTACTGAGCGCCACAACTTTGCTCACACCCCGATCAATCGCGGCGTCAACGACGTTGGCGGCACCCATGACATTCGTACGAATCGCTTCGATTGGATTGTACTCGCAGGCCGGCACCTGCTTGAGTGCTGCCGCATGCACCACTACATCGACTCCGTCGAACGCTCGATACAGGCGATCTCGATCTCGCACATCCCCGATGAAATACCGGAGACAGGGGTATTTCGCTTCTGAGAAGCGTTCCCGCATCTGGAACTGTTTCAGCTCATCGCGACTGAACACGATCAACCGGGTGGGCTTGTATCGATCGAGCACTGTCTGGACAAATCTCTGGCCGAACGAGCCAGTCCCGCCCGTGATCAAAATCACCTTGTTATTCAGCATTTCCACCCATTCGTTACGGTGTTTCCCGAGCCGGATTGTGAACTGGCCGGTTGAGTCTCAATCTTCCTGGCTAAACTTATCCACTTGACGGCCCCGCATGGACCGACCCCTGAAACGTGGCCTAGCAGCGCTGAGCGGCCGCGAGATACCACCGGTAGGTATCTGCGATTCCCGATCGAAGATCAATCGTCGGCGCCCAGCCGGTGGCACGGATCCTGGAGGAATCGAGCAGTTTCCGGGGCGTTCCGTCAGGCTTGTCGGCATCCCAGCTAACGGGGCCGTCGTATCCGATCACAGACGCCACCAGCTCCGCAAGCTCTCGAATCGTCAGATCCGACCCCGACCCGACGTTGAACAGGCCAGTCGCATCGCTGGACAACATGTGCAACGCGGCCGCAGCCAGGTCGTCTACGTGTAGAAACTCCCGCATGGCGTTGCCGCTACCCCACAGCCTCACCGTGGTAATATTCCCGTCCGCGGCCAGCATCTTCGCCTCGTGAAACTTCCGAATCATGGCCGGCAACACGTGGCTGCTCTGGAGGTCGAAATTGTCGCCTGGCCCATACAGGTTGGTGGGCATCAGCGATACCCAGCGTCGGCCATGTTGACGATTTGCGGCGTCCACGAGTTCCACGCCGGCAATCTTCGCAATCGCGTAGGGCTCGTTTGTCGGCTCGAGAGAGCCGGTCAGCAATTCCGACTCGCGAATCGGCTGTGCTGCCAGCTTGGGGTAGATGCAGGAACTACCGAGGAACACAACGCGCTCGACGCCATGCTCTAGCGCTGCACCGAGGACATTGGCCTCGATGAGGAGGTTCTCGTAAAGGAAGTCCCACCTGAAGGTATCGTTGGCGAGAATCCCGCCGACCTTGGCGGCGGCCAAAAAAACGCAGTCTGGCTTCTCGCTCGCGAAGAACTCGTGAACGCGGCGCTGGTCACGCAGATCCAGCTCATCTCGTCGACGTAAGATGAGGCCACCGGCACCGGCCCTGCCCAATGCCCGAACGATTGCAGAGCCGACCAGTCCCCTGTGCCCAGCAACGAAGATCCGCTGGCTAGGCATTTCTACGCCACAATGCTTGCTAGCACTTCAAGAGACGGATCCAACGTGAACGGCGTGCCCGCCTTCAACGCAGCGTGATCAGCGTCCACCATCATTTCAACGAGCTGACGAAATCCGACTCTCGGCTTCCAATCCAGCCTGCGCTCGGCCTTCGTCGCGTCCCCGATCAACAGGTCCACTTCGGTGGGGCGAAAATAGCGTCGGTCAACCGCGATTATTTCTCTTCCCGTTGACGCATCCACCCCCACTTCGTCTTCGCCCGATCCTCTAAATTCCAAGGAAATTCCCAAACGCCGAAATGCACATTCACAGAACTCCCGAACCGTGTGAGTTTCGCCGGTGGCAAGTACGTAATCGTCGGCGGCCGCATCCTGGACGATGCGCCACATGCCTTCGACGTAATCACCGGCGAAACCCCAGTCGCGCTGCGCGCTGAGATTGCCTAGATAGAGTCTGTCCTGCAGCCCCTCATATATCCGAGCGGCAGCCATGGTAATCTTGCGCGTAACGAATGTCTCGCCGCGAACGGGTGACTCGTGGTTGAAGAGAATCCCATTGGACGCATGGATGCCGTATGCCTCACGGTAGTTCACCGTAATCCAATACGCGTAGAGTTTTGCCACGCCGTAGGGGGAACGCGGATAGAACGGGGTATTTTCGTCCTGCGGGATTGCTTGAACCTTACCATAAAGCTCCGATGTGGAAGCCTGGTAAAATCGAACACGATCCACCATCCCCAATATCCGTATTGCTTCCAGCAGGCGTAACGTACCCACCGCGTCCGAATTCGCCGTGTACTCGGGCGTTTCGAATGATACCTGCACATGACTCTGCGCGGCGAGGTTGTAGATCTCGTCCGGCTGTGTCTCCTGAACGATGCGAATCAGATTGGTCGCGTCGGTGAGATCGCCATAGTGAAGGTGAAACCTGGAGCGCACGTCGTGGGGGTCGGCGTAAATACCGTCGACTCGTTGGGTATTGAACAGCGACGAGCGGCGCTTGACGCCGTGGACGGTGTATCCCTTCGCAAGCAGGAGCCTGGCGAGATACGCGCCGTCCTGCCCGGTAACGCCAGTGATTAGTGCCGTTTTCATTAGGAGTCCAATATATCACGGAATCGCATTACCAATGGGGGATCGCTACTACGGTCGCGAAGCGGCTCCAATCCGCCCAAGGCCGGACCGGATGCTTCGCGCAAGGGCACCCCATTGACCACGCGGTGTCTGCGGCGGACGCACGAAATTGAGCACCGGCAGAAGTTGTCCGCGAAACTGCGCTTTGTAGTGAGTAATTGCGCGTTCCTTTTCGGATCGCTCGCTCGCATCGAACCGCCCCAGTTCAAAGGTGGTAACACCGATTGACGCGCAGACGGTTATCGCTGCGTGCAGCGCAAGAGGGTTTGCTCGCGCGGACTTGCCCGAGGCAGTGCTGGCGCCGCTCCAGTAGATCGCCCGACCACGGAACGCATGGCATGTCACGCCAGCGACATCCCGGCCGGATTCATCGGTGACAAGGACCACGACGTCGGTGCCCCCGCCGCGCTGCACCGCCTCGCTCAGGCCGACCCAGTAATCGAGCGTGTGGGCCGTCATCCCCGTCCTGGCGTAAGACTCCACCTGCACCGGCATGTAGCGGCGATATGCATCCACGATCGCGGCGTGCGTCGCGTTATTGTCCAGGATCCTTACCTGCACGCTCAGTCCGCGGCGCAGCGCCTGACGTATTTGATTGCGGATGTCACCGTCGTACTGTGCCAACAGCTTGTTGTCGAGTGAGGCGCCATCCACCACAGGCGCGCCCGCCCCCGGATTCACGAGCCCTGTAGAAACTGGCAGGATACGTGCGTATGCAGGGCGTTGCTGATTTCGGTCGTCCCAAAGCAGTTGGGCAAGAAGCGTTGTTCGCCCTGGTGTCGCATATCCTGATGCCTGAACGCTCTGCTCTATACGAAATCCAAGCCCACGATTCACGTTGACCAACTGCTGGAATGCAGTTACCGAAGCCCGTAAGACTGACTCGCGATTGCTATCCGGAAAGAGCGCACCACTATATCCGGTCGATATCCATCCTCCGCGTGAATCTGGATGAATGGGGATGCCGAAGACGGGGGTTCCCTGGGAGCGAACCACGAGCATGTCAGCAGCGCCATTTTCGCGCCGCGCGAAGCCGATATAAGGGGGCGAATGGTATATTGTGCTCTCCGGACTACGCGCAACGAATTCAGAACAGTTGGCTGGGCAGTCAGAAGCGCTCACCAAGCGCCCGTCGAATTCTGCAGGTATTAAAAGGCGGGCGGCGCCCACGCGGACCGTCTGGCAGTCGTCGGAAGAGCGGGTCTTGGGTCGTCGTTTCACCGATCAAAGTTAGCGCCGCAACTTCGGCCTGCATACCGACGAGCGGCCCGTCGTCCCTCTGTGAGCATGCAAATAAGCCTACGTATACGCAACTTCGTAAGTCTGGTTAGGTCCGGTAAGTTCCGCTACCTTGCAAGCTATTATCTGGACCGAATTCGAGTGCACCCTGCCACCGCAGCCTACACGGTCGCGCTCGATGTCAGGTACGCGCGGCGGTTGCTCGGTGGAGACTTGCCGTCCCGGTTCGGTCGGTTGGGTGCCCAGGCTGTCCATCATACCAGTTATGCGATTCTCGACTTGATCTTCGCAGTGGCAGAGCCGCGTACGAACGATGTTCTCGTCGACGTTGGCTGCGGCAAGGGCCGCGTGGTCATTTACTGGCTACACAGGAACTACGGCCGACGAATTGTAGGGCTCGAGATAGACCCTGACATCGCCGCACGTACGGCCCGCCAATTTCGCCGCTTCCCGAACGTAGAAATTATCGCCGGCGATGCGATCATTAACATTCCCGATGATGGCACCTTCTTCTATTTGTACAATCCGTTCACGGAGGAGAAGGTCGTCGAATTCGAGAGTCGCATCGCTGCATTGCCCTTCCGGGGCCAGATTCGTGTCATCTACTATAATCCAAATTTCCTGGAAGTTTTTCGAACCGACCGCTGGGCCCGCCGCGTCGTCCAGCTTAATGGAATGCTGGATCGCGGCACGCTGAAGCGATTTTGCTTTCCAGTTGCCATTCTCGACCGAATTCACGCAGTCGCTGGCGATGGGTCCGATGAACGCCGATAGCTGGCAGACGTGCGTCAGATGACGATCGTCCTGCTCACTCATGCCTTTCCGCCGGACCCCGCCGCCGTTGGCCAGCATATGGCTGACCTTGCAGGCGTACTCGCGAAGAAAGGGCACCGAGTCGTGGTGATAACTTCCGACAGGGGATACGACGACGCGAGCATTCGGTTTACGCGCAACGAGACGACACCTGATGGTGTCCAGATACATCGACTGGCCCAGACATCCTTCGGCAAGGCGACACTATTCCATCGCGCGGTTGCTATTGCGTCGTTCATGGCGCAGTCAACCGTGGCCGTCGCGCGTATGCAGAATCTCCGGGGAATCGTCTACAGTACGTCGCCGCCGTTCATAGGTGTGATCGCAACTGTCATTGGCAAGCTGCGAGGAGTGCCGACCGCTTTTTGGGCAATGGACCTCAACCCAGACCAGTTGGTCGCGCTCGGCAAGCTAACGCCGAGAGGTGTGCTCACACGCATGATGCGAGCAGTGAATCGATTTACGCTTCAGCGCGCGGCTGTTGTGGTGGCGCTTGACCGGCTCATGGCCGCTCGACTCGCAGCCCAGGGTGCCGAGACCGACACGTTGGTAGTAATTCCTCCGTGGTCCCCCGACGAACGACTCCACGCTGTCCCTCGCGCGGAAAATGCATTCCGTGCCCGATACGGTTTGAGCGACTGCATCGTGGTCATGTACAGCGGTAACCATACGGGGTCCAATCCGCTGACGACGCTTCTGGCGGCCGCCGAGGCGCTACGGGATGTTTCGCATCTCAAATTCGTGTTCGTTGGAGGCGGTAACGCAAAACACGAGATCGAAGAACTGATAAGCCGCGGCGAACTGCCTAATAGCTTGTCCTTGCCGTACCAACCTAAGTCAGACCTTGCCGCATCGCTCAGTGCCGCCGACGTGCACGTCGTGTCGCTCGGCGCGCAAATGGCAGGCGTCATACATCCGTGCAAGGTATACGGCGCAATGGCTGTTGCACGGCCGATCCTGTACTTCGGCCCTTCACCGTCGCACGTCTCCGCGATTATCGACGAGTGCGGCAACGGGTGGAACGTACAGCATGGAAACGTCGGTGGCGCCGTCACCATTCTTAATAGGATTGCGGCGAGCCGCTACGCCGAGCTCGATGAGATGGGTGCTCGGGGGCGCATGGTCATGAATACGCGCTTCCAGCCGGCCGCACTGGTCAACGCCGTCGCCAACGCCATAGATCGCGCGTTTGCAATCAACCGCGGCGCAGGATTGTGAAGGTTCTCGTTACCGGGGCAGCTGGTTTTGTCGGGCGCCGCCTCTGCCGGGACTTGGGCGGTGCCGGCCACGTTGTCCGCGCCCTCGTACACAAATCAGATAGCGCTGGCGTTAATGCGACGGAGATTATTACTGGCGACATCACCGATCCCGCAATCGCCGCTGCTGCGACGAAAGGTGTGGAAGCTGTCGTTCATCTCGCTGGGCGCGCGCACGTGATGAAGGATCGCGCTGCCAATCCGCTCGCCGAATACCGTCGTGTGAATGTTGACGGTACGCGTGCGGTATTGGACGCGGCCAGTCTGTCAGGCGTTTTATACTTCGTACTTGCGAGCTCCGTAAAGGCGGTCGGCGAGATGTCCGACGGCGCGTGGAACGGTGCTACGATTCCCCACCCGCTCGATCCTTACGGCATCAGCAAGCTCGAAGCTGAGGCGCTCCTGCGAGAGCGCGGCGGCGCAGTATCGACGTGCATTTTGCGCTTCCCTCTCGTCTATGGCCCTGGGATGCGTGGGAACATGCTAAGGCTGTTCGATCTCATTGACCACGGATGGCCTATACCGGTGGGAACGAACAATTCTCGAAGCATACTATTTGTGGGCAACGCAACGGCAGCGATAACACGTGTACTCGAAGTGGCTTCGGCATCAGGCCGTTTGCTGCAGGGTGGTCCGTTCTTCCTCGCCGATGGGCCTGCGACGTCGACGGCCTCCCTGGTGCGTGAAATCGGCGATGCGCTCGGGACGCAAGGCCATACTCTGCACCTGCCAACTGAACTGCTCCGTCGAGTTGTAAGTCGGCACCAATCTGCATCATCGGGATCCACTCGCCTCGGCGCGATCATCAATCGTCTCGGAGGATCGCTGGAAGTTGACGAACAGGAGTTCGGGAACGCCTTCGCCTACACCCCGCCGTTCACGCGTGAGAGTGGGTTGGCCGAAACCGCCCGATGGTTTCGTTCGCAATGAGATCCGCCATCGGCGCCGTTGCTATTGTCGGAGATGTAGCAATCGGAACAGCCGCGATGTGCGCAACCTGGATTGCGACACGTTACATCCTTGCTCATGCGTTAAGGAAGTCCATACTCGACATTCCGAACGAACGCAGCTTGCACACCACCCCGACTCCGCGCGGCGGGGGAGCCGCAATCGCATTCGTTGTACTTGCCTTCGCATTGCTCCTCGGCTTCACTGGGGTTCTCGCCGGACCGATAACTATTGCCGTTGTTGGCGGCGGATGCATGATTGCAACAGTAGGCTGGCTGGACGACCGCCACAGCATTGGAGCTGGAGCTCGCGCTTTCGTACACTCGGTGGCTGCTGTATGGACCGTCGCGTGGATTGGCGGGATCCCGACCCTTACATGGGGCGAACACGCCGTCCACGTAGGCCTCGTCGGAAGTGTGCTAGCGGTCATCGCGATTGTCTGGGCAACCAACTTTTACAATTTCATGGATGGAATCGACGGCCTGGCATCCGCAGAAGCTGTCGCCGTGGGGGTCGCCGGTGCCGTACTGTTAACGCTGGCCGGGTCCTACGGGTTGGCCCTGCTGGTCACGACTGTCGCCGGAGCGGCCGCGGGGTTTCTAGCGTGGAACTGGACCCCAGCACGCATTTTCATGGGGGATGTAGGAAGCGGCTTTCTCGGATTCCTTTTCGGGGGGCTGGCAGTGATATCGGAGCGGGCTGGCGGCGTGCCTTGGTACGTCTGGTTTGTCCTCCTCTTAGCCTTCGCAGGCGACGCTACGGTAACGCTCATCCGTCGGGTCGCTCATGGTGATTCCTGGCACACGGCGCACAGGCTTCACGCGTACCAGAGGCTGGTTCAGTCGGGCCTGAGTCACTCGCAGGTCGTGATTCGAGTGACCCTGCTCAATCTGTTGCTTACAGCGGTCGCCATCGTCGTGTTCGTGCGACCGGTGCTTACGTGGACGATACTGCCGTTGGCGGTTCTAGCGACATGCGCGGCGTACCTCGCCGTCGAGCATCGGCTCGGCATGTGGGTTGTGACGCGAGCCGACGACGGAAAGGTCACATCTGATGGCAGTGGTTCGACTTAACATCTTTGTCGGCTCGAACCTGATAGTTTTCGCCTGAGTCGGCCGCACCGCCGTCGAATTCGCTCGTTGAACAGACCAGAGACCTGATGCGCCATTACCCTTTAGTCCGAAATCGCTACCTGATCAGCATTGACGCCGTCGGGCTCGTCCTGGCTGCGGCCCTGGCTTATGCACTCTGCATGGGGTCGCTCGGCGTCGGGCTCGAAAGTTACAAGGTGGTCTTGGTCTTCGCGCTTCTTGCAATACCCATAAAGCTGCTTGTATTCGCCGTTACGGGCCTCTACCGCCGGATTTGGAGTTATGCCAGCGTCGCCGAACTAGAGCGTATTATCGGCGGCCTCGTCATCGCCACCCTCTGCGCCGCCGTCGTCGGCGAGCTTGTAATCCCATTTCTCAAACTCGGCTCCCACGGCGTCCCCCTTCCGATCCTCGCGATCGACAGTCTCCTCACCGGCGCCTTCATCATCACGCCGCGCCTCTTCTTTCGCATCCGTACCTGGCACGGCCAGCAGCGACGCAGAAATGACGACGTCCGCGCCATCATCGTTGGCGCCGGCGCCGCCGGCCAGATGATCGCCAAGGAGCTGCTGACGAACCCGAAGATGGGTCTGTATCCCGTCGCCTTCGTCGACGACGACGAGCGGAAGGCAAACCATCGGCTGAATGACATCCCAGTTCTTGGTACGATAGCGGACATCGGCAAGGTCGCACACGAGCGCGATGCCGGCGCTCTGGTAATCGCGATCCCGTCAGCCCCCGGCTCCCTTACCCGCCGCGTGGTCCAGGCGGCCTCGGACGCCGGCCTCAAGACACGCACTCTCCCGCCGCTTTCGGACGTTCTGTCCGGCCGCGCATCGCCATCTTCCCTGCGCGACGTCCAGATCGAGGACCTCCTCCGGCGCGAGCCGGTCCAGACCGACCTCGCCGCTGTCCGGAACCTTGGCAAGGGCCGCACTGTTCTGGTTACCGGCGCCGGCGGGTCGATCGGGAGCGAGCTCTGCCGGCAGCTGGCGCAGCTCGAGCCCGCGATGCTGGTCATACTTGGCCACGGCGAGAACTCGATCTTCGACATCCAGGCGGAGCTCCGCACGTCCCACCCGGGTGTGCCTGTCGTGCCCGTGATCGCGGACATCCGCGACGCTCAACGCATGCACGCGATCTTCGACGACTGTCGTCCGTACGCAGTTTTCCACGCGGCCGCCCACAAGCACGTGCCGCTCATGGAAGAGAATGTCGTGGAGGCGATCACCAACAACATTCACGGCACCACCAACGTCGTGAACGCCGCGATCGACGCGGGGGTGGAGCACTTCGTCCTCATCTCGACCGACAAGGCGGTTCGCCCAACAAGTGTCATGGGCGCAACGAAAAGATTAGCCGAGCGTGTGGTGCAGCACGCAGCTGTGGCGCACGGGCGCAATTTCGTCTCTGTGCGCTTCGGAAACGTGCTGGGAAGCCGAGGGAGCGTCGTGCCGACGTTCTTCCGTCAGATACGTGCTGGCGGGCCCGTAACGGTCACCCACCCCGAGATGCGCCGCTACTTCATGACGATCCCGGAGTCGGTACAGCTGGTCCTCCAGGCTGGCACGCTGGGACTTGGCGGCGAGGTCTTCGTGCTGGACATGGGCGAGCCGGTCAAGATCGTCGACCTGGCCACGGATCTCATCAGGCTCTGCGGTTTCGAGCCAGGCAAGGACATCGACGTTCAGTTCACCGGCATCAGGCCGGGCGAGAAGCTGTACGAGGAGATGTTCTTTCACGAGGAGCACGCGGTTCCAACGAACCATCCCAAGCTGCTACGCGCCAAGAAGGCCGGAATTCCCGATGGCCTCATGCGTCGTATCGACCGGTTGGTCGCGGCGACCGACACGTCGGACGAAGAGGAGCTCCGAGAGATGCTTGTAGCGCTGGTGCCAGATTTTCAGCGCGAGGCAACGGGCAGCGATTACACGGCGCGCGACGTCATCCAGCTGCGCCGTACGGGCGACTTTCGCGCAAACAACGCGTCGTAGGACGGGGTGAAACAAGACGTCCTCTGCTGATGCGAGTGATCAGATGAGCGCTCCACGCCTGAGGTCGTCAAGTGCGGTAATCGTCGTGCTGGCGCCACTGCTCATCGCGCTCAGCGGCTGCGGCTCCAACGATTCCGGAACGGCTCCAGATACGCGCGCCCAAGTAGTGGATTCGATCACCGTCACCGCTACTGGCGCGCAGATCGCGGGTGGAAGTATGTCTCTAATCGTTGGAGACTCGGCACGCCTCACCGGCACGCCACGCAACGCGAGCGGGAACGTGATCGCCGGCAAGAATGTACAATGGTCTGTAGCCGATACCTCCATTGCATCGATCGCGCTCGACGGGTTACTGCGCGGCGTGCACAACGGAACGACGAGCGTCACTGCGAGAATCGACACCATGTCGACCTCAGTCGTCGTAACCGTAATCGTTCCGCCGGTTGCAAAGGTTGCCCTTACGCTGGGGAGCGCCAGCATTGCCGTTGGGCAAACAGATCAGGCGACGGCGTCGATAAGCGATGGGAGAGGAAATGTGCTAACCGATCGACCGGTCACGTTTGCATCCAGTGATACTACGGTCGCCACTATTGCGGCAACTGGACTTTTGACTGCGGTGAAACCGGGTGGCGCGACGATTACCGCGACGAGCGAAGGCGTATCCGGCACAGCACAATTACAAGTGGTAACCCCGATCGCCGGCGTCCCTTCACGCCTTGCGGCACAATCCTGGTCAATTATTTCTGCGCCAGCTGCCATCGCACTGCCTTCCGCGCCGAGGGTTGTCGTACTGGACGGGCTGGGGCAGCCTGTCGCGAACGTGCCTGTTGTCTTCGCCGTGACAGCGGGCGGTGGAAAATTGGTTCCGTCCGGGGGCATCGGAGCCAGTACCAGTGCCACGGTGACTACGGGACCGTCGGGGGTGGCGACGTCACCAAGCTGGACTCTCGGTCCAGATCCAGGCGTGAACTCCGTCAACGCAACAGTCGCCGGCATTCAGCCGATCACATTCACCGTCACGGCTACTCCGTATGCACCGCTAAAGATCGAACTCGTGGGCCCTCCAGCTAATACATTTAGCACGGACACGGCGGGCGTGGTGGTATGCGTCACTGGCTCACTGATTGGAAGTTGGTACACAGGCGCCGGCGTTCGCTCGGTGCAGGCATCGTACGGCAACGGACTCCATGCCAGCCTCGTCTGGGAACTTCCCGGTCCGCTAACGTGCGGCTCGAACCGGTGGGTTGGTGTCCTCCCGCTCGGAGCTGTGACGGCAGGTGCAGTGATCCCAATCACGGTAACTGCTGTGGACACCGCTGGCGATAGCGCGAGCGTGAGCACGTCAGTGATCTACAAGCCCGGCCCCGTCGCGATTGTATTCTGGTCGAGTCCGCCACCTTCCGCGCCGGCAGGCACCGTCGTGCAACTGTCCGTTCAAGTGGTCGACGCCAATCGACACGGAATAGCAAACATACCGGTCACTTTCACGGTTACAGGGGGTGGATCGATCGGTAGCGCAACGGTCATTTCCGGCGTTGAAGGCATAACAACCACGAATTGGACCTTGGGATCGACGCCGGGCACAAACGCGATAACCGCTACGGCGACGGGCACGTCGTCACTGACGTCTACCGTGGAGGGAACTCCGCCCTAACGCCCCCGCGGCAGCGTCAGTCTGAACGTCGACCCCACCCCTTCCTCGCTCTCCACCGTCAGATCTCCGTGCATCCGGCGCGCAAGATCTCGACTTATCGCGAGCCCCAATCCCGTGCCTTCCTTGGGATTCGCGAGGCTGCGGCCCACCTGTTTGAACGGCGCAAAGATCAGCTCCAGCTCGTCTTCCGGCATGCCGATCCCTGTGTCGCGCACCTCCACCCAGGCGTGATCTCCTTCCGAGCCGCACGCGAACGAGATCGTTCCCCCCTCCGCCGTGAACTTCACCGCGTTCGACAGCAGATTGAGAAGAATCTGTTCGATCTTGAGCGGATCCCCCTGCGCCAGGGGCGCTGCGTCGTGCACGTCAAACTTGACCGTAAGCTGCTTGGCGTCGGCCTGAGGCGTTATCATCGTCACGACCGACTCGACCATTTCGCACACCGACACCGTGGCACTTCGGAATTCGACCTGACCCGCCTCCAGACGGCTGAAATTCAGAATGTCGTTGATGACCCCGAGAAGGTGTGCCTGACTTCGTTGAATGCGCTCGAGATACACCTGCTGTTCCTCAGTCACAGGCCCGCTCACGCCCATCTGCAGCAGTTGCGCATACCCGCCGATGGCGTTGAGTGGAGTGCGCAGCTCGTGCGACATCGCCGCGAGGAACTCGCTCTTCGCACGACTCGCCGCTGCCACCGCCCGCCGCTGCTCCTCCAGCTGTTCAGTCCGGAGCTGAAGCTGCTCCGCCAGAGTCCGCATCTCGCCGGCGCGCACCTCGGCGTCCGCCCGGGCGGCCTCTTCGCGGGCAATCCGCCGCGCCCCTTCGAGCTCTCTCTCCTGCGCCAGGCGGCGCTCGGTGAGATCCCGGGTGACCTTGGCGAAACCCGTCAGCCGTCCGTCCGCGGTGCGCACGGCAGTTATGACGACGCTTGCCCAGAACCTCGAGCCATCCTTCCGGATCCGCCACCCTTCCTCCTCGTAGGCGCCGGTCTCGACCGCGATAGCAAGCTCGCGCGGCGGCTTGGTGTGCTTTTCGGACTCGGGGTAGAAGACGGAAAAGTGCTTGCCGATGATCTCGGCAGCGGTATAACCCTTGATCCGTTCGGCGCCCGCGTTCCAGGTGGTCACATACCCATCGGGATCGAGCATGAAGATGGCATAGTCCTTGACGGTGTGAACCAGGAGCCGGAATCGCTCCTCGCTCTCGCGTAGGTCATCTTCGCCCAGTTGACGCCGATCGCTGTTTTGGGCCGCCATGTTCCGGGTAAGGTCCATCTGAGCGGCCAGCGATGCAAGCCTTGATCCAACCCCAGTTCAAAGGCCGACGTCGAGTAATCGCATGGCGCGCTTGCGGCGGCCGCGCGCCCTCCATTAAATAGCTTCCGCTATTTTGCTTCCGCCGCGCACTCCCGGCCCACAGCATTTACGCCCGAGCCGATTCATCACGCGCGTTAATGAGCGGGGCCGGCGGCAGAAAATCCCAACGGGAGTGATACAGTCTTCGAACCCCAAGGAGGCACCAATGGGCGGCACGGAGAGGGTAACGCCAAGGCGCGAGTTCATGCGTAACGTGGGTGTCGGCGCAGCGGCGATTGCGGTATCTGCAGTCGGGCTGCGAGCCGGCGCCGAGCCGATACTGACCGGAAGCCCGGAAGACGAGGCATGGCTCAAGCGGCTCACAGGCAAACACCGGCAGGTGTTCGACGCCGTCAACCCGAACGACGGATGGGCGCTGGTCTTCGCGTCGAACTTCATCGACATGAACATGAAGGCGTACGGGCTCAAGCAATCCGACGTAACGGCCGTGATCGGGCTGCGTCACATGGCCGCGCCACTCGCACTGAATGATGCGATGTGGTTTAAGTACAAGATCGGCGAGATGCTCAAGATCGACGACAAGAGCACACACGCGCCAGCAACACGCAACGTCTTCTCGAACGTGAAGGCCGGCGACATGCCCATGGCCGGCGCGGGTGTCCAGGAGCTGCTCGCGCGCGGTGCAGTCGTCACGGTCTGCAATCTGGCGATTACCGTATTGAGCGGCATGGCTGCGACGGCAGCTGGATTGCCGCCGGAGAATGCGAAAGACGAGTGGACCGCCAATCTCATTCCTGGCGTGGTCGTCGTCCCCGCTGGTGTGCTGGCGGTCAATCGCGCGCAGGAGAACCGCTGCACCTACTGCTACGCGGGATGAGTTCGTACGAAGTGAGGGCGTGATTCCGTCATCAACGGAATCACGCCCTCACTTTCTCATGCAGACACGCGCCTGGTGTATCCGCCTCAGCGCGGATCCACATGCATGACCGCCATCATCCCCGCCCCCATGTGCTCGGCTATGTGACAGTGCAAAAGCCACGCACCCGGATTCGACGCGTCGATGAGCAGATCGACAGTCGAGCCAACCGGTATGAGAGCCGTGTCCTTCCACACGAGATTCGTGTTCGGCACACCATCGCGCGACACGACCAGCATCCGCTGCCCGTGAAGATGTATGGGATGCTGCATCGGATGGAATGACTTGGGGTCGTTGAATATCCTCAGCTTGACCACCGACCCCTGCCGCACGTGCCAGTCGATGTCCATGTTCTCCTTCCCCGTCGCATCGTCGCGCAGAATCCAGCGCACCTCCTTAGCCGTCGAGAGCCAGTTCATGTCGGGCATTCCATCCACCCATTCGACCGGCGCGAAGTACGCGGTGTCGATGCTCATGAACTGAACCGTCGCAAGTGGCAGCGCTGTACTCTGCATCGTGAGCGTTAGCTTCTTGTCGGGCGCCTTGTTGAAATACTTCCGGTACGGAGCGATGTCGCGCGACACGGCTGCGTTCGACCTGAGCGTCGCGAACTGGCGCCTGTAGTCGGGCGCCGCTGCCGAACTCGACACGGTTACCGTACCGAGCGTATCCACCTCCTGCTCGAACTCACCCTTGTAGTGGTTGATTGCCTGCACCGCGTTCACCAGCGCGTAACTACCGGGATGATCGAATCGTACTTCCACGACGTACCGCTCCGCCGGCGCGAGTACCACACTCGGCACCCACGCCTCATGCTCGAAGCGGCTCTGATCCGAAGCGACGACCTTTATCTGGGCCCCCCCGAACGAGATGTTGTACGTGCGGGAGTTCGCAACGTTCGTGAGATAGAAGCGCACCACGTCACCGGCGTGCGCACTCAGCGCGTAACGCGTTTCGCCATTGACGAGCAAGACGTTTCCGACGCGTCCCATCAACGCGAAATCTGGCGATTCCTTGCCGAACGGAATCAACGAGTCTGCGTTCACGAGCAAGTCGTCGAACATCAGTGCCTGCTCCTGATTCACAGGCGAGTAGTAGTTACGATCCGGTGAATCCACCAGCATGTTGCCGAACAGCCCCATGGGCTGCTCGATGTCCTCGCGCACGTGCGGATGATACCAGTACACTCCGGCATCGGGAAAATGCACCTTGTACACATAGCTTCCGCCGGGCGGTACCTCGGCCTGCGTTATGCCCGGCACACCGTCGTACTTGTTGTCCAGGCGCAATCCGTGCCAGTGGACGGTGCTGGGCAGGTCGATCCGGTTGTGGAACCGCACCGTTATCGTGGCGTTCTGCGGAACTCGAATCAAGGGACCCGGGACTTCTCCGTTGAAGCCGTACATCACGAACGCATGACCACGGACCGTGCGCCGCACGAGCATCGCAGTGAGATCCAGCGTGTCACCATCCTTGAGTCTCGCGACGCTGGAAGGCTTGACCGCGGGAAGGCTCATCGGATCCACACCCGCGCCGGGCAGAAACGATGACACGTTCGGAACGAGCCCGACCAGTCCGGGCATCATTGGCATTCCCGGTGGCATCGGGATCGGCATCGCCATTCCACCGTGCCCCATGCCGGACATCTGCATTCCCGCCATCGAATTGGTGTCGCTCGGCGTTTTCGCAACCGGCGCGGGCTTGCCAGTGTCGGCCTGCATTCCTGGCATCCCCTGCATGCCGGATGGAGGGACGTTCTTCGGCACGGGGGCGACGGGCTGCTGTGCCCCCGCGACGGTCAGCGCTGCGCACAGCACCGTCGCGAACGCGATCGGGATCCGCACGCTAGTACACTCCGCGAAACAACGGATGCGTCAGAAACGATTGCAGCCATCCGCTCGGCGACGTACCGTGCAGCACAGTCGGGCCCGCGTGTTTGAGCGCGGTGGAATCTGCCTCAGCCGTAACCACGAACAGGAATTTGTTCAGCTCGGCCTGACCGACGGTGCTCTTTCCGTTCGTGACAGTGCCAAGCCGAACCCACTTGTCGAGTTCGGGCGTAACCTCCCACGCGACGTAACTGTTGAATGCGCCGAGTTTCGCCGGCGCCGGCAATCCCGACGCCGTAACCTGAACGTCGTAACGGGCGCGGCCGTCTGCCGTGACTGCGACTCCGAATGGCGACGACGCATACACCAGTCGTGCCACACCGCGCGCGGCAGGCACGGACGGTGTGGCGAACAACGGGATGTCGAACGGCCCTGTGGGCCCCGCGAGCATCGTCACTACGACTGCGACAGACAGCCGCCTCCCGATAGACATCCCCACCTTCTCAAGAATCACTGATTCCCGTGCGTCTGGTGCGTGCTGGCCGCCGAAGCAGATGACGCCGATCGTGCCGGCGCGCCTTCCGGACCGTGATCGTAGTCCTGCACGCTCGAGATGTTCGGCATCCCGAAATCGTGACCGTTCCAGCCCTTGAATCCATCCATGCGGAACAACCAGAGACCGGTGCGCATGTCGGAGAGCGCGATCAGCCCGTCATAGTTCCGAACGTCGACACCGAACGCACCCTGCTCCACGCTTACAGTGCTCTCCCAGCCGTTGTCCGGCGTCCCGCCGAAGCCATGCTCGTGCACGCATCCGCACGTGAAGTAATAGCCATCAGTCTTTGGGTTCTTCGGATCCTTGAGATCGAACACCTGCATGCCGTCTTCATACGCGGAGACGAATACGTACGGCCATCGAACCTCGTGATTGTGCGACAGATCGCGCCAGTCCGCCGTCCATCCGCTGATGGGGAGATCGAGATTCTTCGTCTTGCCGGACTGCCCTTCGGAAAGATCCCAGATCTTGAGCGGCGTGTACTGATATTCGGTTTCGGTTACGGCGTAGTGTCCATCCGGAGATGGCGTGAACGTGTGCGCGATGTCCAGCCCGAGTCCTGTGATCGTGAAGATCTGCTTCGGTGCTTCCGGGTGCGTCACGTCCCACGTGGAATAGCCGCCGAGGCCTGCGCCGTAGAACTTGTCCTGATGCGTGGCGGGATCGTAGCCGACGTAGAAATCGTGATAGCCACCGGTGCCGATCTGCTTGAACGGCGTCGGGTTGGGAACCTTTCCGACGAGCCAGGTGCTCGAATCGGCGCCGCTCACGACCTTGTCCAGGTCGTACACGAGTGCGTACGGCTCGTTCACTGTCGCGAAATACAACACGCGTCCATCGGAATGCTTGTACGCAAAGGTGTTGTGAAATCCACCAGGTGATTGCGGATAACGAATGCGCGCGACGACTTTCACCTTCGACGCGTCCGGCAACCCCGTTACGTCGAATATGACCGCGCCGAGGTCCTTGTCAGGGCTTCCCTGCATGAATTGATACGACTGCGCGAAGTAGTACTTGTTGCCGATCTTGAAGTACTTCCCGTCCATTGCACCGATCCCGCGGTGCAGCTCGGGATTCTCGATGGTCCAGCTGTAGATCTTCTTTGGCTGTGACGGATCACGCACGTCGTAGATCTGCATGTCGAAGTTGGTGAAGCCGGACGCGTACACGTATGGACGCGACGGATCCTGTTCCATCTCGACGTCGGAAAGCTTCCACGCGCCAGGATGCGTGACAACGTGTCCGATCATGTGCATGCTCGCACTTCCGCCCTTCTTCTGATCGAATGGATGGACGGTCTGACCGGGATCCTGCGCGGCTAGCGCGGTAGTAGCGAGTCCGGCGAGAGTGGCCACAGCGAGAAGTCGACGCATCTATTGTTGCCTCGTGATGAATTGGACAGAGCTGGTGTCGCGGCTGGCAACCCGAGGCAGCCGGGGTCGCAACACATTGCTGCCTGATGACAGGGGGCGCGCGACGACGACTGTTTCGGAACCAGCCTTCGCGGCAAATGTGCGAGGCGGCATCGCAGGTCGCAAGCCGCTGCCCGCGAATCGGAAAACACGGCTGGCAGGCGAACGAAATCCCGTCCGTAGCATGACACTGCGGACGGGACGGAGGGAACCACGGACAGAGAGGGATTCGAACCCTCGATACGCTTTCACGTATACACGCTTTCCAGGCGTGCGCCTTCAACCGCTCGGCCACCTGTCCAACTGCAAGTCTCAACTACAAAACCACCGACAAAAAACGAAGCCGCCGTCCCGGTGCGTGACGGCGGCTCGAAAAAACGGACAGGGAGAGATTCGAACTCTCGATACCCTTGCAGGTATGCCGGTTTTCGAGACCGGTGCATTCAACCGCTCTGCCACCTGTCCAGATCGGGGTGGTGAGCCGCCGATTCCACAGCCTAGCAACATAGCCAGCCAGCACGGGCCAGTCAACGAAGCCAGTACCCACTTATCCACATGTAAGGACGGCCCGTTACCGTGGACTCGGCGCAACAGGTTGTCGAGACTGTCCCGCAAAGTGCCCAGGAACATCTGGCGGGAAGTTCGATGGTCCTGGCGAGCAAACGCATGGAGAACGTCGGCGCTCGCGCCTGTAACTGTTTGCCACCAAACGTTTTGAGCCACCCGCCCGGTGACGGCGCCCAGGACCGGCCCGGGATCGGTACGCGAGTTGCCAACTGTCGGCACGCTTCACCGAGCCCCGCACCTCCTTCGACGCTTCTTAACATCTCCGGAGAACGTTAATGCGTACGTCCCGTATCATCCGCACCACCTCCCTAACGCTCGGCTGCTTCCTCGCCGCGTCCCCGCTCTTCGCGCAATCGAACACCGGTGCCGGTATCGCGCCCGGTGCTTCGGATCCCAACTGGAGCGTCAGCTGGGCTGGCGCAACGGCCGGCCTCTCCACTGGTAGCGGCCAGGCCGTGGAAGTCGTCTCACCTCCAGGCGCCTGGGCAAACACGTCGCCGACCTCGTTCTGGATCAGCACCAACTCGTCCGCCAGCCTTCCCGGCGGTGCGGGCGACAACGTGCAGCGCTACAGTTACACCTGGACCGGCGACTTCACCAGCGCATCGACTTCACCGCTGCAGATGACGGTGTGGACCGACAACTTCTTCCACAGCTTCACGTTCAACGGCGTCACGACGACCGTGACTCCTGACCCGTCGCCCGGTGACTTCAGCCAGCCGACGCCACGCGTCTTCACTCTCGATCCAACCGCCGGCGCCAACACGCTCTCGTTGAGCACCACCGGCGATGGACAGACGGACGCCATCAACGTGAGCTTCACTTCGACCCCGGAGCCAAGCTCGATGGCCCTCCTCGGCACGGGCCTCGTCGGTCTGGTTCCGATGATCCGTCGCAAGCGTAAGATCTGAATCTCCGACGCTTCGGTTGATCGCACACAGCAAAGGGAGTCGCTCACACGCGGCTCCCTTTGCTGTTTTGATCACACGCATGTCCCGCGATGTTCAATCGCTGCGCCGCATCTCGAAGAATTCGGTGAGAACGGCGCCGCACTCGTTCTCGAGCGCGCCGGCCAGCACTTCGGGCCGGTGATTCAGCTTCGGATGCCTCAATAGATCGCCCACGGATCCAGCCATGCCCGCCTTTGCATCCCACGCGCCGAAGACGACACGGTCCACGCGCGCAAGCACCATCGCACCGGCGCACATCGCGCACGGCTCCAGCGTCACATACAGCGTACAGCCTTCCAGTCGCCAACTTCCCAGCGCACGCGACGCATCACGGATCGCAATCATCTCCGCATGCGCCGTTGCGTCGCTGTCACGCTGCGTTCTGTTGGCACCACGCCCGACGATCTCGTCGCCACGCACGACGACCGCGCCGACCGGAACTTCTCCGGCCGCCGCGGCCACGCGCGCGAGCTCGAGCGCCTGACGCAGGTACTCGACGTCGCGACTACTTGTTTGCGGCAGCTTCGCGCTCCGACTCGAACGTCAATCCGCGCGCGCCGTCAACTCCAACACGAATGGTGTCGCCCTCGACGAAGCGACCTTCCAGCACGGCCATCGCGAGCGGGTTCTGCAGCAGACGCTGAATCGCCCGCTTGAGCGGCCGCGCACCAAACGCCGCATCGTAACCCTCGTGCGCGAGATAGTGCTTCGCCTCGGGAGTGAGATCGATCGTCAACTTGCGATCGGCCAGCAGTTGATCCAGACGGTTGAGCTGAAGATCCACGATGCGCGTGATCTGCTCCTCGCCCAGCGGTCGGAACACGATTATGTCATCCACGCGATTCAGAAACTCGGGTCGGAACTGCTGGCGCAGCACCGAGATCACCTGCTCTTCCACGCGATCGAAATCGCCGCCGGTATTCTCGAGGATGTACTGGCTTCCGACATTCGACGTCATGATGATGACGGTGTTCTTGAAATCCACCGTGCGACCCTGCGAATCCGTGAGGCGCCCGTCATCCAGGATCTGCAACAATATGTTGAACACATCCGGATGCGCCTTTTCAATCTCGTCGAACAGCACGACAGAATACGGACGCCGCCGAATCGCTTCGGTGAGCTGTCCGCCTTCCTCGAACCCAACGTAGCCGGGAGGCGCGCCGATCAGTCGCGCGACGGCATGCTTCTCCATGTACTCCGACATGTCGATGCGCGTCATCGCCTGCTCGTCGTCGAACAGAAACTCCGCAAGTGCACGCGCAGTCTCGGTCTTTCCCACCCCCGTCGGTCCGAGAAAAATGAACGAGCCGATTGGACGATTCGGGTCCTGCAATCCTGCGCGTGAGCGCCGCACGGCGTTCGCCACCGCTTCGACCGCTTCCACCTGACCTATCACGCGACTCGCGAGCACGGATTCCAGCTTGGTGAGCCGTTCACGCTCGCCTTCCATCATCCGTGACACTGGAATGCCGGTCCACTTCGCCACGATCTCGGCAACGTCGTCGGCACCAACTTCTTCCTTGAGAAAGCGCGCGCCGCCGGTATTGCTCGACAGAGATTTCTCGGCGGTCGCCATCTGCTGCTCCAACTGCGGAATGCGTCCGTACGTAATCTCCGCGGCCTTGCCCAGATCGCCGTTACGCGTAGCCTGCTCGGCTTCCATACGCGCCTGCTCGATCTGCTGCTTGATCCTGCCGACGGCGCCGAGTGATTCCTTTTCCTGCTGCCACTGAGCCTTCATCGCGCTGGATTTCTCGCGCAGATCGGACAGGTCCTTCTCGATTGTGTGCAGCCGCTCGACCGACGCGGGATCCTTCTCCTTCTGCAGTGCCTGGCGCTCGATCTCTAGCTGCGTGACGCGACGCTCCACTTCGTCGATCTCCTGCGGCATCGAATCGATCTCGATGCGCAGGCGCGAAGCAGCCTCGTCGATCAGGTCGATCGCCTTGTCCGGCAGGAAACGGTCGCCGATGTAGCGATTCGACAGCGTCGCGGCAGCGACGACCGCACCATCGGTGATGCGCACGCCGTGGTGCGATTCGTAGCGCTCCTTGAGCCCGCGCAGAATCGCGACGGTGCTCTCGACAGTGGGCTCACCGACGAACACCGGCTGGAAGCGACGCTCGAGCGCTGCATCCTTCTCGATATACTTGCGATACTCGTCCAGCGTCGTTGCGCCGACGACGCGCAGCTCTCCGCGTGCGAGCATCGGCTTGAGCATGTTGCCGGCGTCCATCGATCCTTCAGCCTTGCCCGCACCAACGAGCGTGTGCATCTCATCGATGAATACGACGAACAGACCTTCGCTCTCCGTGATCTCCTTGAGCACTGCTTTGAGTCGCTCCTCGAACTCACCCCGGTATTTCGCACCAGCTATGAGCGCGCCGAGGTCGAGTGCGATGAGTCGCTTGTTGCGGAGGCTCTCGGGAACGTCGCCGTTGATGATGCGCGTCGCGAGGCCTTCGGCGATTGCCGTCTTGCCGACACCCGGCTCTCCGATCAACACAGGATTGTTCTTTGTCCTGCGCGAAAGCACCTGCACCACTCGGCGAATCTCCTCGTCGCGGCCGATGACGGGATCGAGCTTTCCCTTGCGCGCAGCCTCCGTGAGATCGCGCGTGTATTTCTGAAGCGCCTGGTACTGATTCTCGGGCGTCTGGTCCGTTACGCGGTGACTGCCGCGCACGGCCGCGAGTGCGTCGCGCAACGTCGCGTAGCTCGCGCCCGCGGTCTGAAGGAGCGTGCGGCTCTCCGTTCCCTTGACGTCGGCGAGCGCGAGCAGCATGTGCTCGGTCGATACGTATTCGTCGCCCAGTTCCTTGGCGATCGCTTCGGCGCGGTCGAGCACCTGGTTCAACTCTCGCGACACCGAAGGCTGGGCGTCGCTCTGCTTGGGGTATCGGCCGGCCTCGCCGAGCGCGGCCTGGCGAAGCGCCTGAACGCTTGCACCCACCTTCTGAAGGACGGGCACAACGATACTCTCGTCCTGGTCCAGCAGGGCGAGAAGAAGATGGAGATCGTAAACCAGCGGGTTGCCGGCCTGCCGAGCGCGCGTAACCGCGTCGTTCAGCGCCTCTCCAGACTTGACGGTGAGTTTGTCTTGGCTGATCATGCCCGAATAATGTGCAATCGCGATGCCTCGGATATCTGCCGAAACGGCAGAGGCGTGGGTCGCACCCCGTCATCCCTGCCTGCCGCATCGGGACCGCCGCAACATCCGGCGTCGCGCGCTTTCGCGTGGATGCCGGGCCCGGGGGAGAAGATTGCTTGCGGTGATTCCGCGCTAGTGTCGCGCCCGGTCGTGAGGGCGGAAGCACACGTCGATCATCCAGGGCGTCAGGTCCGACGTCACGGCCCGGATCGCATCGCGACTCACCGGCGTGCGAGCCTCGAATGCGGCAGTCTGAACGGCGGCCTTGAGCGTAACCAGCATCGTTTGCGGGGGCACGCCGGCGGCGAGCATGGCCATGCACGCCTCCTTCACAGCGGAGGAAACCTCGTCCCGTGTGGCGTCGTGCTCCAAGTGCCGGCGGAGCGTCGCGACCAAGGCAATCACTTCCGGGCTTTCGCTGGCCATGCAACATGGTTGCACCAAGTTGAATTTTGCGCCAGTGAAAAGATTCAACCAGGAGGCGAAGCGCGTCCCGACGGGTACGTTCGCGGGAACGCATACAGGGTGGAAGTGCTCTGAAGCGCTCTCGCGATCCGCCGTTCGCTCTGTATCTTCTGGACATGGAAACGGGTGGTGGCGGAGCCGCGGTGCCGCAGTGGCGTGCGCTATGTAACGATCAGGAGATCGGGCGGGCTCACTATCTGGACGCGGCGATGGCGCTCGCGCGCATCCACGCTGGCGTCGCGCTGGACTGGGCCGGTGATATTGCGACGATGGGCAGCATCGCCCGATTGCCGGACGGCCGGGTCTATCGCGTCGAACCGTCCGGCCCTCGCGAAGTTGCGAAGTAACGGCCAAGAGGCGGTGCGGCGCGAACGATCAGCCAACGGGGTGATCGACCGTGTCGTGGCCGTGTTCGCACCGTTCACGGCTCTGTCCAGACAGCTCCAGTCGATCTTTCAACTCGAGCGGCCACCGGCGGTGCGCGGAGAGCGCGGGCGACTGGAGATACTGCTTCGTGGGACCGGCATGAGCGACGCACCGCTCTCAGACCGTATCGCCACCGCGCAGCAGATTACCGATGCTGCCCGGCCGCTGCTGAGACAGCACAGCAAGCGCCAGCGCAGGCGCTACGCCGACCGCGCGATCGCCGTCATCTTTGAAGATGAGAAGGCAATGGAATCCGGCATCGCCACGTCGCGGTTCACATACGTCGCGCTGATGTCGCATGAAAAATAGGGGCCGCCGAATGTAATCATTCGCGTGCCCCTATCTCCCATGAATCATTTTTTTCGTCACCGGCCTTCCGTCTATCTCCAATCGATAGAGATAGATGCCGGGTGGCGCATCCTGCCCTGTCCGGGAGTTTTTCGCGTCCCAGTAACCTGTGTACTGTCCGCACGACAACTCCACGTTCTCCAATGGCGCCCCACCAGCGACGCTCCCGGTTCCACCTTGCAAAACGGGTACTGCCACAACCTGCGACAAGATATTGTACACCCGCAAGGTGACCCGGTAAACGCGACTCGGGTCCGAACACGTGGGATAATCTCCCACCGTGAAAGGCATCCGCGTCTCTGAAACGAAAGGATTGGGACTATTCTGCCCCAACTCCGATCCAGACCCGCGATCCCGTCCGGTCCCGGGCAAATTCGCCTGGCCGGCCGCCGATCGCGGCGCGAGCGCGCTGAATGCAAGCACCCCGATGAGTGCTGCCCAACGCAACTCCATTTCTTAACTCCAGGCTGACTAGAAAGTGTCCTTGAACTGACTCCTGAACGATTGTTCGACCGCGTACATCCTGCTCAAGCGCGAAGATACTGCCCAATAATCCGGAGCGCCAGAGCCGTTTCGACCGAACGTAATGATTTCCATGCGCCGGACCACCGGCCCTGTCCGGAACCTGCGACGCGACAAACCGCGAAGCTGTAACCAGAGCCTACCAAACACCCCCGGACGGTCCGATGTTCCGATCCCGCACGCTGACTGGCTACCTTCGAACGCCAGCTGGCGACGGCCCGCTATTCAGACGCTCTCCGACCATCCGGGGTTTCAACGAGACGGCTGCCCGACTCGCGACACACAGATGTGATGCACGTGTCACGCCACCAAGTCAGGCTTTGGCGCACCGCACTATCCGCGGGCGCGCACTGGGCTATCCACGCTGCGCGGAAGGCTGGGCGCCAAAGTCGCTCTCCCACGCAGCAAACGCGCGTAGCGGTCTGTCGTCGGAGACGACGTGCTCGCGCACGAATTCGCGCAGCAGACGCTGGTGCGCCCTTCCTTCCGCCGCACCGAGCCCCGTGACGACCTCTCCCGCCTGCCACCGCCGCAGCGTGTCGCGTGCGGACGGCGGAAGCTTGCGCACCACGGCGGCGAGTCGCGCACAATCGTCGCACAGCGCGCCACCGGCTGGATGCGAAAACGTCACGGTCGCGTCGCGCGATATCTCAGCGTGGCAACTTGCGCACACATCCAGCGACGGAGTGAAGCCAGCGTCGGCGATCATCTGCCACGCGCCCGCCAGCGCACGCTCCAGCACGGCATCACCGGACGCACCAGCGAGCGCGTCCAGCGTCGCCGACAGATCATCGAACATGACCGCATTCGCTTCGTCTCCGGCAACGCGAAGCGCCAGCTCGGCCAGCGCCGACGCGGCTGTGAAGCGCGACATCTCCAGTGCGAGTCCGGCGCGCGACGACGTCACGTCGAACGCACCAAGTGTGTGAAGATCGCGCGTGGGCTTGATGTAGATCTGCGCCTCACCCTCGGCGAAGAGATCGACGCCAGTTCCGACGCGCCCCCGAGTGCGCCGCGCACCCTTTGCAAGCACCGACTGCACGCCTGCCTCGCGCGTGATGAGTCGCAACACGCGCGATGTTTCCAGATAGTCGAAAGCGTGAAGAACTATCGCCTGCGTGACGACGAGCGGCATCGTCGAAATCTAATCCGGCGCCGCTCGCCGACCCGTCGCGTCAACCTGCAATCACCCCGTGATTCACCGCGTGGCGGACAGCTTCGCGCCGATCAGGATCGCGCGACCTGGCGCAGGGAAGTTGAATACGTCCTGGTACCGCCGATCCAGAAGGTTGTCGACGCGCCCCGTCAACGACACAGTCGTCCCGTCGGTCTGAAAGACGCGCATGCTGCCGGACAGGCCCAGCTTCACATATGACGCAAGAGTCACGGTCGGTGACGGAAACTGCGAGAAGTCCATGTCAGGACGCTTGCCCACGTAGTTGGCCGACGCCCCGACACTCCATTCGGCCGAGCGCGCATAGAATACCGACGCGGTCCCGGAATGGCTGGGCCGACGCAGAAGCGCGTCGCTCGGCATCTGCGAGCCTGCATAACCCGGCGGAACTGCGAACACCTGTGCGATGGTCTGCGTGTAACTCGCCGAGCCGGTGAAACCGAACGGTAACGTGGCGTCCACCTCACCCTGATAGCCCTTCGATCGCGCCTGCGTCAGGTTGCTGTAATACGACGGCGTGAGCTGTACGAGGTCCGGCGGACCGCCGAACGTTCCGGATACGTATTGAATCTGATTGCTGAATCGCTGGTCGAACCCACCGACGCTCGCGCGCAGTCGGCCACCGAACAACGTCTGCACCAGTCCTACGTCGAGCGAGTGCGATTGCTCCGGCTGCAGCAACGGATTTCCGATATTGAAAGCCGATCCCTGCGTCTCGTCGAACGACGGCGCGTTGAAACCGGTGCCGTATGCTCCGCGGAGGCGTGCGCCGGCCCACAGCGCCAGGGTCGCGCCAGCATGATAGGTGTTGACGCCGTGAAAATCCGAATGGTCGTCGTGGCGCGCGCTCAGATCGTAGGAGAAGAGCGACAGCGGATCCCCCTGCAGTGCGATGTAGTACCCGCGTGTGATGCGATGGTCGTCGGAACCGGGCGTCACGACGTTGGTTCCGGCGGCGGGAACCGTCGCGTAGTCGATGGTCACCAACCGTGACCGCTGCCCCTCGACCTGATACTGTGCGCCAACCGTTGCGGTGCCAAGCCTGCCCAGCGCTGCTTCGACACGGCCTTCCGCGAACCGGCGATAGCCGGCTGATGGCGAGGATGTCTTCGAGAGCGGCGCCGCCGGCACGCCCGACGCCTTGGTATCCTCGGACAATCCATGAATCTCGTTGTCGCCGCCAATGAGACGCAACCGCACGCTCGGCGCTACTCGGCGTGATGCGTCGAAACCAGTTACGAGCCTGTGCTCCCTGGTGTACGAGCTCGTATCGGTTGCTGCACCCGTGAAATCCGTTGGGAAGTGATATACGGACCCGGTGTATCGCGTGGTCAGGGATATTTCCGACTTTTCGTCGGGACGAAGCTGCAGCGAGCCGTTCAGATCGCCGTTCCGATATGCGTTGTTGAACGCGTACACTCCATCAGTGGCATGCCACCCGCCACCGATGGAGTATCCCGCTGCAGGCACGCCTCCCCGAAGCGATACGGATTCATCGTGCGAGCCGTATGTCCCGGCACGCGCGTCGGCGTCGAGCGTTGCGGGCCCCGCACCACGCCTGGTGAATATCTGAATCACTCCACTCACTGCGTCGGCTCCGTACAGCGCGCTCGACGGCCCGTAAACAATCTCGATCCTGTCGACGTTGTCCATCGAGAGATTCTCGAAGAATTGAGCTCCGCCCACCGAATTGATCGGCGTTCCGTCGATGAGCACCTTGGTATACCTGCTCTCTCCTCCACGAAGAAAGAGCGACGTTACGCCACCATAGGATCCGCTCTGGACCATTGTCGCACCCGGCGCTTCACGCAACGCCTCGGCGACGGTGACCACGCCGCGCGCGCGCAGCTCGTCGCCCCTGAGCACGGTAACCGGCTGGCTGAGCGCCGACGATGGCGTCGGGAGCTTCGTGGCAGTTACGATCACGGGTTCGAGCGCGGCGGTTGTATCCGCGCGCTGCGCCAGCGCCGTTGCGGGCAGCAGCGCAAGTAACGACAGTGTCAATTTGTTCATTGTATTTATATGTGTGTTGTCATGTTGATCGGCGTAACGGGACCAGCATCGGAGCGTTGACCGCCGGATCGCGAGTGACGACCAGCGGCCAGTCGTACACGCGCTCCAGCAACTCACCGCGCATCACCGCGTCCGGCGCTCCTGTCGCGACCACGGCGCCGTGGTGCAACAGGACCATCGATGTCGCGAAGCGCGCGACGAGATTCAATTGATGGCTCACGAGGAGCACGGCAGTGCCGGATTCCGCGAGAGACGACGCCAACTGAAAGATCTGCATCTCGTGGCCGACATCGAGAAACGACGTAGGCTCGTCCAGAACGAGCGCGTCGCCGCCCTGCGCAAGCGCGCGAGCAACCCGCACTCTCTGCCACTCGCCACCAGAGAGCTCGTCGGTGACTCTTCCCAGCAACGGCTCCACGCCGGCGCGTCGCGCAGCGGCTGACACCGCGTCGGAATCACCGGCCGCCGCTGATCCCCACGCACCAGTGTGGGGATAGCGGCCGAGCGCGATGTATTCGGCGACGTTCCGCGCGAACGTGGTGTCCTCACGCTGAGTCACGACGGCACATCGTCGCGCAAGCGCGCGACGGGGGATCTCCGCCACGTCTGTCCCATCGATCGTGATGCGGCCGGACACGAGCGGAACACGACCGAGCAGTGCCCGGACGAGAGTACTCTTCCCGCTGCCGTTGGGACCGACGATGGCCGTGACCGCGCCACGTTCCGCACGCAGCGATACGCCCGTCACAACGGGGTTTGCGCTCGAATCGTACGCGATGGTGACGTTCTCATACGCGATCACCGCATCCTCCTGAGCTGAATCAGAAAGAATGGAACGCCGAGGACCGCCGTCACGGCGCCGAGCGGAAGCTCCGACGGCGGGATTACGACGCGCGCGAGGAGGTCGGAGGCGACGACGAGCGTTGCGCCGATTATCGCGCAACCGGCGAGCATCGCGCGCTGCCGCGACAGGCCGAACGCGCGTGCCATGTGCGGTACTACGAGTCCCACGAATCCAATCAGGCCAGCGGCCGCAACCGTTGCCGCCGCCAGTAGCGCGCTCGCCAGAAACGCGCGTCGGGTGGCGCGGTGCACGTCCACGCCAAGCCCTGCGGCCGAGTCCTCGCCCAGCGTAAGCACGTCGATCTCGGGTGCGTAGGCAACGAGGTAGGCGACACCGGCCGCGACGTACAATCCCAGCCATGCGACCGTGTACCACGTTGCGTCTGCGACGGAGCCCATCATCCACCACAGCGCGCCACGAATCGTATTCGGCGAAACGTTTGCGAGCAGGATCATGATCAACGCGTTCGCGAATGCACCCACGACCACGCCAGCCATCAGCAACACGCGAACGTCTGTGTGACCGGATCGTCCAGCCCCGCGCGCAACGCCGATGGCGAGCAGCACGGCAACGCCTGCACCGACGAACGCGAGCAGTGGCCACAGCGCCGACGATACGCCCAGCATCATCGCGGCCACGGCGCCGACCGCTGCGCCGCCCGACACGCCGAGCAGATACGGCTCAGCGAGCGGATTGCGAAGCGTCGCCTGCAGAGTCGTGCCACTGGTGCCGAGCGCGACACCAACGAGCGCTGCGAGCACGACCCGTGGCAACCTGAGCGTCACGACGATGGAGTGCACCGCCGCCGGTGCATGATTGGCGAGCGCCGCGAGCACCTGCATTGGCGAAAGCGATACGGTACCGAGCGCGACGCCGAGCACGCAAACCGCGCCGAACAGCAGCGTGCCGATCCACCAGTGCCATGCGCGATGGACGATCATGGCAGGACGATCCCCGGATGCAGAGCACGCGCGAGCACCGTCGCAGCAGATCCCATCTGCACTGACGGCCTGAGAATCATGGTGAGCGGAATCCGGATCACATGTCCCTGCGCGATCGCCGGAACGGCCTGCCAGACACCGCCGAGTGGCGAGTCGCTTCCGCCTTCGCCGCCGCGAATCACAAAATCCGGATTGCGCGCTATCACGTCTTCGATCGAGACGATTGGCGACGGCTGCGGCAGATATGCGTACACGTTGTGCGCACCGGCGATGGTCAGCAGCTCGTTCATGAAGCTTCCACCGCCGACCACCATCGGCGACGTGTCTATCATCGGCCACACGACGGTCGGTTTGCGCAGCGCACGCGTTGCGCTCGCCACTCGCCGAAGCGACGCAGCCACAGTGTCCAAGACGACGGCTGCGCGCGCGCTGTCGCCGAGGACTCGACCCAGCAGTCGTACAGAGCGATCGAAGTCGGCGATCCGATCGATTCGGAGAGAAATCGTGCGTATGCCCGCGCTTTCCAGCCGCTCTGCGGCCGCGCGGTTGTCCTCGCTAGCGTACAGCAGCACGAGGTCGGGATGTGCGGCAACTATCTTCTCGACGTTGGGCCCGATTCCATTTCCCATGTCGGGGATAGTCCTGGCCGAGTCCGGCCATTCGTCCCAGTGTGATCTGCCTATGAGCAGCGATCCCGCGCCGATTGCAAAGATCGTCTCCGTCGTCGTCGGATTGAGTGAGACGACGCGGCGGGGATGCGTTGCGAACGAAATTGGACGCCCGAAGTCATCGCGAACGGTCGGCGCAACGCCGCTCGCCGGACTGCGTGACGCGGCAGCGTTGCGTGTCGAGTCTCGCGTGCAGGAGGCGGAGAGAATCGCAAGCGCGGCGCACGCGGAGATCCCGATTGCGGATCTGTACAATGACTTCGCTGTCGCGCCGAGACTGACGGTCCTGAAACGCAAAACGGGCATCCTTTTTCGAAGGAAGCCCGCAACGTATGCACGAGATCGACAGGCGACGACGTACAACGCCACCAGCCCTCCCCCGAGGGTCTGTAAGATGTGGCGCGGACGAAGGTCGTCTCCTGGCTCCGGGCCGTCGCATCTCCCTTCCCGGCCAGCTCAGCCAGTGGGACCTCAGATACGCTTACTGCCCGTTACAGTGGCGGGGCCGCGCCGGCATTTCACCGGCTTCCGTGTCCCCCGACCGCGAAAATCAATTATGTGGTGAAGCTACCTGCGCCTGAGCGCGCGCGCAAGCGTCACCGTCATTGCGCCCCCGATCAGGAGCGTCAGTCCGGCGACGAACAGGAGCGCCGGTGGTTGTTTCACTTCGGGAAGGTTCACGACCGCGACCGCATTTGCCGGAACGTCCGACGCGAGATATCGTCGGAACTGATGGCCTTCTATCGCGACTGGAGCGACTGTGGCCAGTCGCGCACCGCTCGCGACGCCGGTCGAATCCTCGACGAGAACCTCGAACACGACCGCACTCTGCTCGAACGGAATCTTGAGCGGAAATGCATCCGCCGGCAGATCATAGTGAAATGCCAGCTGCTTCATGCCGGGTGCGAACGGCGCGTACACGAGTGCGCGCGAATTCGCGAAGCGTACCGCCGCCGCCGGAATGTCACCGTCCGCCACCACCGGCGTGCGTGCCCCAGACGGAAGTCCCGACGACCATACCGCGCCTGCGTCCGACTCGTTCGGCGCGACACGCGTTACCGAGGTATCGTTGGAAAGCTCGAACACTTCGGTGACTGTACGCAAACCATCGGGTGCTGCGCGACTCACTATGATGTGCCGCCCACGGATCGTCATCGGCACGCGATGCGAAGTCGTGTCGAACACGACTATCTCCGCGTCGCCCCCGCTTTCGTCGCCTGCATTCAGCGGGTGCGAAAAATACGCGACACCATCGTGCGATGAGGAGACAAAGTAGATCGCATCGGTGACGCCGGTGCGCTTGTACCTGAACGTGTAATGACCCGATCCGTTGGTGTGCGTGGAGTCCACCGGGCCCGCGTGATCGGTGCCGACGCGATGCAGCGTGACCCACGCGCCGGCCACCGCAACGACGGAATCGCCGCCCGGTTTGACGACGCGGCCAGAAACGCTCGAGCTTTCCTGAGCGCCGCACACTGCCGCAAACATTAGCGCGAAAAGCGCGCTGAGAATCCTAGAGCCGGAACTTGCCAAAATCTTCCGGCCTGAGGTTTTCGAGATATGCCTTGAGCTGTTCCGGCGACATCGGCCTGAATTCCGGATCCACCTGAAGCTCCGCAATCGTTTCCGATTCATCCAGCACTGCCGTGGTGAGTAGATCATCACTGACGAAAATCGGCGCGTTGAATCGCAGGGCGAGCGCGATGCCATCGGACGGGCGCGCGTCCACCACGACGCTTCCATCGCGACTGGCCAGTTGCAGCTCGGCGTGGTAAGTGCGCGCGACTATGCGCGTCACGCTCACGCGCATCAGAGTCGCACCCAGCTGCGTGATGATGTTCTTGCACAGATCGTGTGTGAGCGGCCGCTCGCGATGCATCTGATGCATCTCGATCACGATCGACTCCGCTTCAGGCTGGCCTATCCAGATCGGCAACAACCGCTCGCCGCCCTTCTCCCGGAGGATCACGACGTACGCATTGGAAGTACGATCCAGCCCGAGGCGCATTACCTCGACTTCGAGCAGTGCCATGGCTGGAAGATAATGGCCGGGATCGTGTGTCGTCATCCCGCCGAAAGCCGGATGACGACCTCCACGCGCCCGGCTTTAGCTAGACTGCCTTCTTCAACGCCGCCGCGCGATCCGTGCGCTCCCACGTGAACAACGTAGCAGCGTTCCGTCCGCGTCCGATCTTTTCCGGCGTCCGGCCAAAGTGACCGTACGATGCCGTGGGGGTGTAGATCGGCTTGCGCAGATCCAGCGCAGTGATGATCCCACGCGGCGTGAGGTCGAATACCTCGCTCACTGCACGAGTGATCGCCGAATCAGGCACCGTGCCCGTCCCGAAAGTGTCGATCGCCACCGACACCGGCCGCGCAACGCCGATCGCGTAGGCGAGCTGCACCTCGCAGCGGCGCGCCAGCTTTGCGGCGACGACGTTCTTCGCAACCCAGCGCGCAGCGTAGCACGCTGACCGATCGACCTTGGACGGATCCTTGCCCGAGAACGCACCGCCGCCGTGCCGGCCCATTCCGCCGTACGTGTCCACGATGATCTTGCGTCCCGTGAGACCAGCGTCGCCCTGCGGGCCGCCGATCACGAAACGACCTGTCGGATTGATGTGATACTTGATGCCGCGTCCGCGCATCTCCTTCGGGATGTTCGGCTCGATCACCTCCGACATGATCGCCTGGCGCAGCCGACGCGTCGATATGTCGTCGCTGTGCTGCGTCGACACGACCACCGTATCGACCGCTACGGGGATGTGATCTTCGTACACGACCGTGACCTGCGCCTTGCCGTCCGGACGCAGCCACTTCTTTCCGCCCGCGCGACGGTAGTTCGCAAGCGCGTGCGTGATGCGGTGCGCCAGCTGGATGGGAAGCGGCATCAACTCCGGCGTTTCGTCGCTGGCGTAGCCGAACATCATTCCCTGATCGCCGGCGCCACCTGTATCGACGCCCTGCGCGATATCGGGCGACTGACGGTCGATCGTGCTCATGACCGCGCACGTCTTGCAGTCGAAACCGAACGTCGCATCAGTGTAGCCGATGCGCGCGATCGTCTCGCGAACGATGTCCGGCACTGGCACGTACGTGTCGGTCGTGATCTCGCCAGCGACAACCGCAAGACCAGTCGTCACGAGCGTCTCGCACGCTACGCGGGCGGTCGCATCATCGGTGAGGATCGCATCCAGGATCGCGTCGGAAATCTGATCGGCGATCTTGTCGGGGTGGCCTTCGGTTACGGATTCGGACGTGAAAAGATGGCGTTCGGACACAATATCATTGATAGGGGCGAGACGGGGATGACCTGCTACCAGCCCGATGGGCGGGAGGGCCGACTATTTCCGTCAAGCCGGATGAACGGATGGATCAAGCGCCGGCGTCTCCAAACATATCCAGATCACCCTTGACGGGCAATCCGTACCGCAGAAACGGGGCGTCGCCAAAGGCGGACCGGACTGCGCTGCGGAGCACCTGCTCCACTTCCTCGGCCGTACCGGCCAGCATCGCCGAGTCAGCCGCCGCCCGGGCCACGTCCACGCTTATCCCACGGATGACCCGTTTCACGAGCGCCACCGACTGGGCGCCAACGCTCAGCTGGCGAACTCCCAGCCCGATGAGCGCGAACGCCATCAGGGGCTGTGATGCCATTTCGCCGCAGACAGCCACCTCCAGACCTGCGGCAGTGCCGGCCTGGACGGTACGCCGGATCAGCCTCAACACCGACGGATGCAACGGCGTGAAGCGGGCGGCCAGATTCACGTTGCCGCGGTCGACGGCGAGCGTGTACTGAACGAGATCGTTCGTACCGATGCTGAAGAACGCGACTTCGGGTGCCAGGATGTCAGCGCCGATCGCCGCAGCCGGCGTCTCCACCATAACACCCAGCGGTACGTCGCTCCGATGCTCGACACCGCGCGCGGTGAGCTCATCGGATGCTTCCATGAGCAGTCGCCGCGCGGCGCGCACTTCATCCAGCGTGACGATCAACGGCAGCATGATGCGCACGTCGCCGAACATTGCTGCCCGCAACAGCGCACGCAGCTGAGTCTTGAACAGCTCGGGCTCGTCCAGACAGACACGAATCGCGCGCCAGCCGAGGAAGGGATTCGCCTCGGTGGCATATCCGCGAATCGGCAGCTTGTCACCGCCCACGTCGAATGTGCGAATGACGACGGGATGGTTTCCGAATGCGCGCACGACGCCCTGATACGCGCGGAACTGCTCTTCCTCGTCCGGCATCGTTGCGCGACCGACGGCGAGGAATTCGGTGCGCATCAATCCCACACCTTCCGCACCACTCCCGGCAGCGGCGGCCGCCTCGTCCGGCAGGTCGACGTTCGCGCGCAGTATGATTCGCACTCCGTCCAGCGTGACCGGTTCCGCGGTCGCGATCGCGCGCATCGCCGCGTCATCCGACGCATCCCTCACCGCACGCTCGGCGTACGCCGCAATCTGCGCTTCGGTTGGATTCGGAACGACGACGCCCAGCGAGCCGTCGAGAATTACGCGATCTCCCGGATGCAACTGCGTTGTGGCGTCGCGGAGGCCAACCACCGCGGGGAGACCCAGAGACCGCGCGAGAATTGCAACGTGCGAGGTTCGCGTACCGGCGTCGGTCGCGATCGCGGCTATCGCGTCGCGATCCAGCTGCACGGTGAGACTGGGCGTCAGATCGTGCGTGACGAGTATCGCATTGGAGCCCTTCGGCAGGTCCACCGGATCGCGGTCCGCAAGACCGAGCAGCATCGACAACACGCGGATGTGCACATCGGTGAGGTCGGCGACGCGCTCACGCAGCATCTGATGCGTGTGTCGCGCGAAGCTCTGGCGCCAGTCCGCCATTACAAGGTCGAACGCCTTCTCCGCTCCGAGATTCTGTTGAATCAGAGCGCGCACGTTGTCCAGCAGTTCGACGTCGGCGAGCATTGCGAGCTGCACATCGAAGATGGCAGCCTCCTCCTCGCCTGCGTGCGCGCTGACGCGGTCCCGGATCTGGCCAAGGCGCGTCCGCGCCCGCGCGACCACGTCTTCGAATCGAGCGATTTCGGGACCGACCTGCTCGTCCGGGATGATGCGCTGCCGCACCTGTGGTACTTCCCAGCGGAGAAGATGTACCGGTCCTACGACGATCCCTGGCGAGGCAGGCAGACCGACAATGGCGCGCGGCACCTACCGTTCCCCGAACTTTGTCGCCACGAGTTCCGCCAGCGCATCGATCGCGGCGTCCGCATCCGGTCCCGTAGCGCGCAGAATTATCTCCGAGCCGCACTCGGCGGCCAGCATCATCACTCCCATGATGCTCTTGCCGTTCACCTCGAGATCGTCGCGTACGATTGTAACATTGCTGGCGAACTTTCCGGCCGTCTTGACGATCTCGGCGGCAGGTCGCGCGTGGACTCCGTTCTTGTTCACGATCGTAACCGTTCGCTCCGCCATCAACGTGCCACCGAGTAGAGGACAAAGATCGCCAGCACTCCGAGCGCGGCGCGCCAACCCGTTGCACGTGCGCCGAAACGAGCAAGAATGACGGCGCCAATCACCGCGACGACTGCAACACCACCGGCGAGAACGCGCCCCGGTCCAATGATGCGCTGCAATGCGAGTGGCAGGATCAGTCCGGCAAGCACCGCCGAAATTCGTGCCAGCGCGGCGGGCCACTCTCTGAAAACCGGATTGGCAAGCGCGGGCGCGACACGCATTCCGCTTCTGAGTCCGACACGAAGCCCCCACGCCCTCAGCGCGACATGGCCAACATTGTAGACGCCAAGAAAGATACACACCACCGCCAGCGGGCCGGCTCCGAGCGCGAACGCTGCCAGAGCGATGAGCGAGCACAGCGGGAGCCAGCCGGCCCAGACAAGCTGGTCACCTACGCTGCCAAGCGGACCACAGAGAGCGGTCCTGAATCGCTCGATGCGGGCGGGGTTCTCGCCATCCAGCTCCGCCCGCGCGAGCGATCCCACGGCCACACCTGCGAGGTACGGATGCGCGTTGAAGTAGCGCGCCTGGCGGGCCATCGCGGAGTGGTATCGATCTTCGGGTAGATCCTTGAGCAAGGGTTTCATGCTGAACGCGATCCCGTTGCCGACCATCGTCTCGTAGTTCCACGAGCCCTGCACCGCGAAGAGCCGGATGAACGCCGCGGCGATGGCCGCCTTACCGACCGGCGCCGGAGTTCCAGGATCGCGACGCGCCCATTTGTGCAGCTGTGGTGCCGTCATTGCAGCAGCAACAGTGCGGTGCCGGCGCCGAGCCCGAGCACGAAGAGCCAACCCGCGCGCGCCGCACGGTGTGTGAGCGTCCAGATCGCGCCGGCGGCAACTGTGGCCGCGAGCGCTGTCACAACAGCGCGCGAATGAATCGCATCGACGCCCCAGATCGCGACGATCTCCTCCGACAGCGGAAATAGCACAATGAGCGCGACGAACGTCACGACGAAGCCGCGCACCAGGTCCATCGTGAGGCCGCGCAATTGCAGATTGTCAACGGCCAATGCCGAGCCGGCATCGATCGCGGTGCGCAGTTGGCGCGCCTGATGTGCATTCCAGGTTCGCACCCACACCATGCTTCGGCTGCTGAATACCGCGGTCGCGAGCGCCGTGAACATCGCGACTGGAAGTGCGCCCGCCGCGCCTGCCGGCTGGCCAGCCATCACCACTCCGCCCACGACACCAGCGGTTCCCCACTCTGCGTAACGCGATGCGCCGAATGGGAGGGTCTCGAGCGCGATCAGCTCGAGCACCGCACCGATCAGGAGTCCCGCCGCCGGCCGTCCGACGAACGCGCCGCCAAGCGTGGCTGATACAAGAGGGCGCGACAACATCATCTGCGGAAAGCTTACCATGTCCAACCCCGTCACAGCTCCCAGCAGCGATACAGGCACTATGCTGAAGAGGATGGATTCGACTGTCACGTCATGCATCCGCGCAGCAACTCTTCCAGCGAGTGACTGGGCGCAGATGGAACGTCCTGCGCGGTGACGACCACGCCCAGCTCGGCCATGCTGCGCAGATCCTGCTCTTCGCCTTTGGTGAGGAACACGTAGCGCATCTTCTGCGTGCGATCCTCACGGTGATGAATGCCGCCAACGTTGACCGACGTGATCGGCAGCGCCGCAGTGCGCGCAAGCTGCAACATCGCTTCCACGGTTCCCGTGAGCACCATTCCCGTGCGCCGATCGGACGCGTATTTCGCGATCTCGCGCGCCGCGTCGCTCGTTGACGCGAAATACACATCCATGCTCGGCGGAACACCGAGGCGGTAGAGCTCCTGTTCCCAGTCGGATTCTGCGACCGCGTCGTCGACCAGAAGGATGAAGCCAAGATCCAGTGGCTGCCCCCAGCCAACGACGACCTGTCCGTGTATCAATCGGTCGTCGATTCGGTAGAGCGCTATCGGCATTCAGATCCCGACGGAGGCAATGGCTGCGCGCCCCTTCTCGACCGCACGTGCGGTCGATTCACCCGCGGGCATCTGCGCGTCGCAGAAAACGAAGTCCATCAGCGCGGCAAGGCTGACGCCGGTTACGACGATGAGGCCCGGGGTATCGTGCTGCACGCGGCGCGCGGCAAATGTCGCGCTGCCGCCGGGCAGGTCAGTGAACACCACGTTCACGCCGTGCAATGCCAGCAGATCGCGCAGCCCGCTCTCGATCTCCGCGCGTCCCAACCCGACGTTGGAGAAAGGAATGAGAGCATTGCCGCGTCCGGTTATCTGTTCGACCGCCGAGACCAGACCGCCTGGAAGTGCGCCGTGTCCGGCGACAATCGCGCGCGGCGCGACGTCAGGATCCATCTACTCGACATCCTCCTGCAGGTAGCGCCGGATCGCTGATGCCTTCTGCATCCGTTGAATCAGGCGCTCGTTGAACTGTTCCGCCGGATTTATTCCGGAGTAGTGCAGAAGATGGTTCATTGCAATCACCTCCGCTATGACCGTGATGTTCTTTCCGGGATTCAGCGGTATGGTGATCTTGGGAATCTCGACGCCCAGGATGCTCGCCGTGGAGGTGTCGAGACCGGTGCGTTCCACCGGCGCGTTGCGATCCCAGGTCTCGAGATGCACCACAACTTCGATGCGCTTCTGCTGCCGCACCGAGCGAATGCCGAAGATGGACGGGATGTTGATGAGCCCGACGCCCCGAATTTCCATGTGGTGTGCCGCCATCTCGTGCGCGCGGCCGATGAGCAGGTCGTGGCCGCGCCGCGATACGATTACCAGATCGTCGGCAACCAGACGATGGCCCCGCTCGACGAGATCCAGCACGCACTCCGATTTCCCGATTCCGCTCGCGCCGGTAAAGAAGAGGCCCACTCCGTAAACGTCAGCGAGCGAGCCATGCAGCGTGGTTGTCGGAGCAAATAATTCTTCCAGCGCCGGTTTCACGCCACTGTAGAATTGTGCCGTCGATAGTGCCGTCCGAATCAGCGCCGTTTCGGCATCACGCGCCTGCTCGCGCAATCCGTCCGGTGGCTCCTGGCCCTTGGTGATGAATACGGCCGGAAGATGGAAGGAGAAGAACAGCTTGATGATCTCCTCGCGCCGCGCGGAATCGAGCGAGTTGAGATAACTCACCTCCGTCTCGCCGAGTACCTGAAGCCGATCCGATACGAAGCGTCCGACGTAACCCGACAGCGCCAGGCCGGGACTGGAAATTTCCGGTCCCGGTAGATGGCGCTGGAGTCCCACGCCGCCGCCCAGATCATCGAGTTGCAGCGGGTCGGCGAGCCGTTCAAACAGCTCGCCGACAGTGGGATGGCGCGTCACGCGCGCAGCTCGGCCTCGTGAACCTGTTTCTTCTTCGCAGTCTTGAGGCGGCGAATCTGCGCATCCAGCTTGGCGATCGCGTTGGTCAACGCCGGCTCGTGATACTTCCCTTCACCCTTTGCGACGAGATTGTCGAAGTGCGGTGCACGCAGCACCAGTTCCACGGTTTTCTTGACGCCGTCCTCGCTCACCCAGACGTCGGCGTCGACTGGTCTGCCGAGATGCTCCATCAACTTCTGAACTCCTTCCTCCGCTTTCATGCGAAGCCCGTCCGTGATCTCGGCCTGATGTCCGTGGAATTGGATATCCATGCTACGCTCCCCTGGCTACATGTTGGAGATGTGCCAACGTCTCTGCCGCTGCGCGTTCCCATGTGAAGGTTTCGGCGAAACGGCGCGCGTTGGCTCCTAAGGTCGTGACGAGCTCTGGTGAATCAAGCAACCCTCTCATGGCAGCCGCATATGCAGCCACATCCGAACCCGGAACAAGAAAACCGGTATCGCCATCAACCACCGACTCCCTGATGCCAGGCGAGTCCGCGGCGATCACCGGTGTACCGCACGCTGCTGACTCCAAGTTACTGATTCCCCAGCCCTCTTTGGGAGAGGCAAGAACAGTCGCCCATGAACGCCGCAACAGATCCCGCTTTCCCACTTCCGTGATATACCCCAGGAACCGAACCCGGTCCTCGATGTTGAGTTTGGTCACGAGTGATTCCAGCCGGTCACGATCATCACCCTTGCCTGCAATCTCCAGGCGAGCTTCGCGCGCATCGAGCAAGGCGAAGGCTCTCACAACGAGATCGACCCGTTTGTAGCGCTTCAACCTGCCCAGATAGGAGAATAAGGGAGTTTCCGAACGTACGTTCGGATCAGGCGTGAGGGTCTCGACATCGACTCCGTTGTATATGACCTCGATGCGATCGGCGGGGATGCCGCGAACTACCAGGTCGTCGCGGGTGCTCTGGCTGACTGCCTGAAACGCAACGCCACGGTAGCCGATGCCCAGGGGGCGTTCGGCGAGCCACGTCGCCGCGGCAACCGGCAGCGACTCCTCCCGGAACGCAGTCGTGCCGAACAGATGGTGCGTGATGACCACGAGCTTGCGCGGCTTCCACCGCGGCGTATAGAGCGGAATCTTGTTCAGATCCTCGACGACGATGTCGTAGTCGTGTTTCGCGACCAGCGCCTGGTATGCACTGTGGGCGTGAAGCGGGAAGGAAAAACGCGAGCCGACGCGATGGACGTGAATTCCATCCAGTATGACGTCGGTCGCAGCGCCGGCGAACCCGCTGCACAACAGATCGACTTCGTGACCGCTGTCCACTATGCGGCCGAATACTTCGTGCAGATGCAGCTCCGCGCCACCAGCATGCGGGTTCTCACGATCCTGCCAGTTGATGACGAGGATGCGCAACGGTCAGAGCATACCCTGCTGGCGCGCGTACGCGTCGAGCACTCCGTTCACGAAGCGCGCGCTCTGCTCGCTCCCGTAACGCTCTGCAAGCCGGACTGATTCCTTGATCACGACGCGCGGTGGCGTGGTGCCCTGCAACAGTTCGGCGATCGCGAGTCGCAGCACCGATCGCTCGATCGCGCCGATGCGGCTCAGCCGCCAGTTCGTCGTTACGGCACTCAGCGACCTGTCGATCTCCTCGCCGCGTGCCATCAGGATGCGAACGAGGAATCCGGCAAATTGTTGCTCTTCCTGTGATACGACGAGGTCGTCCCACACCTGCTGCGCAACGCGATCCAAAGCGGTGCCATCGCGCATGTCCCACGCATACAACGCCTGCAGCGCGCGTGAGCGCGCGCGCGACTCAACCCTCATCGGCTGGCTCGATCTGATCCAGGACGTCGGTCGTCTCGAGCGCCGCTACAGCGGCATCCCAGCCCTTGTTTCCGTGTACGCCTCCAGCGCGAGCGAGCGCCTGATCCATGGTGTCGCAGGTCAACAGCCCGAAACCGATCGGGATTCCGGCATCGATGCACACCAGCGCGAGGCCGCGAGACGCCTCACCCGCAACGAAATCGAAGTGCGGTGTATCGCCCCGGATGACCGCGCCAAGTGCGACGAGCGCATCGTAGCGTCCGCTCTCGAGCGCGCGGCGCGCGGCGAGCGGCAGCTCCCACGCGCCGGGCACCCAGACCACATCGATGTCGTCGAATGCCACCTCGTGCGCGACCAGCGCCTCCAGGGCACCGTCGACGAGCGGACGTGTGATCGTTTCGTTGAAGCGACTCGCGACGACCACTACACGTCGCCCCGAGCCGCGCGGTGTTCCGTTGAACTCTGCCATTGATTTCGTTTAGGTGCGTTGCACGCAGTTGCAGGCCGTCGCAGTTACGACGCGAGCAGATGCCCGAGCTTCGCCTGCTTTGTCTTCAGATAATGCGCGTTTTCGCTGGTGGACGGTGGCACTATCGGCACTCGGTCATCGACCGTGAGCCCGTATCCCTCCAGTCCGATGAGCTTGCGCGGATTGTTCGTCATCACGCGCATCGAGCGCAGGCCGAGATCGAGCAGTATCTGCGCGCCAATTCCGTAGTTGCGCAGGTCGGGACCGAAGCCGAGCGCCTCGTTCGCCTCGACGGTGTCCTTGCCCTCGTCCTGTAGCTGGTAGGCCTTGAGCTTGTTCAGCAGGCCGATGCCGCGCCCTTCCTGATCGAGATATACGATGACACCCCGCCCTTCCGCCTGGATCATCTCCATCGCCGTGTCGAGCTGCCAGCCGCAATCGCAGCGCTGCGAGTGGAACACGTCGCCGGTAAGGCACTTGGAGTGCATTCTGACGAGCACGCCCGACTCGCCCAGTACATGTCCATGTACGAGCGCCACGTGCTCGTGTTGATCGACGTCGTTGCGATAGCCGATGATGCGCCACTCGCCATAATTCGTCGGAAGGCGTGCCTCCGCGATGCGATGCACCAGTCGCTCGGTGCGCAAGCGGTACGCGACGAGCTGCGCAACCGTGACGAACGTGAGCCCGTGCTTGCGAGCGAAGAGCTCCAGCTGTGGCCTCCGAGCCGCGCTTCCGTCCTCGTTGAGTATCTCGCAGATGACTCCAGCGGGACGCATGCCGGAAAGCCGCGCAAGATCGATGGCCGCCTCGGTGTGACCCACGCGTTGCAGCACGCCACCCTCGCGTGCACGCAGCGGAAATACGTGGCCCGGACGTCTGAGATCGCCACGTGTCGTGCTCGGATCCACCGCGACTCTGATCGTCGCGGCGCGATCGTGCGCGCTGATGCCGGTCGTGACGCCAAAGCGAGGCGCAGCATCGATGCTGACAGTGAACGCAGTGCGTTGCTCCTCGGTATTGAAGTCGCTCATCTGCGGAAGGTCGAGATGATCGGCTCGTTCGCCAGTCAACGCGAGACAGATGAGTCCGCCCGCCTTCCGAATCATGAAGTTCACGCCTTCAGCCGTTATGTGTTCGGCGGCGCAGATCAGATCGCCTTCGTTCTCGCGATCGTCGTCGTCAGCTACAATCACCATCTTGCCCGCCGCGATGTCGCGCAGCGCCTGCTCGATGGTTCCAAATCTGGGTTCAGGCAATTCGGACTCAGGCATCGACCGTCTCCGTATATGGGGTCAACAGCCGCCGCACGTACTTCCCGATCATATCAGCTTCAATGTGAACGCGCGCACCGGGGCGCAGATCGCCAAGAGTGGTGTGGCGCAACGTGAAGTCGATGAGTGATATCTGAAGAACGCGATCCGCCGGCAGAGCATTGACGGTGAGGCTGACGCCATCCACCGCGACGGAGCCGACGGGAACGAACGACGCGAACATGTCAGCCGACACATCGATGTCGATTAGGAGAGCATCGGCGTCACGCCGTACTTCGCGCACGACGCCGACCTCATCCACATGTCCCTGGACCAGGTGGCCACCGAGGCGGTCGCCGAGCCGCATGGCGCGCTCGAGATTGACGCGTGTGCCGACAGTCCAGCCGTCGATCGCAGTGCGGCCAAGCGTGGTGACGATCGCCGCGGCGGTGAACCATCCATCGCCCGATTCTCGCACCGTGAGACAGGCTCCGTTCACCGCTATGCTCTCACCAGAGACAAGGGCTTCGTAACCAGCACGAATCCGAAACTCCCGACCCGCGTCCGTATCGGCGACGCGGTCGATGGTTCCGACCTCATCAATCAGTCCAGTAAACATTCTTCAAACAGCGTGCAGGGCATAAATAGTCATCAGGTCGTCGCCAAAGGCCTGGCGACGCAGTACCGGGATCCGGCGGACGTTCTCCGCTCGGCGAGGCGACGTCGAAGAGAATGCCGCCAACGCGCCTCCACCCAATACTATTGGTGCCTGAAAGATAACCAGCCTGTCCACCAGCTCCGCGTCGAGCAGCGCCGACGCGAGTGATGCGCCGCCCTCGACGAGCAGCGAGCGGATGCCGCGTGCCCGTAATGCTCGGAGCGATGCGGCAAGATCAGCCACGCGAACGAACGTAACGGCGTCCGTTTCTTCTAGAACGGACGTTCGACCGGCCGACAACCTGGCGTCTGGGTCGAAGACCACGCGTACAGGCGGCACTCTCGGTTGGATCGGGCCACGCACCGTCAACGATGGATGGTCCGTGGCGTAGGTCGTGGCCCCGACGGCGATTGCGTCCACGTTGGCGCGAATACGATGGACTTCGGCGCGCGACTCCTCGTTCGTGAGCCAGGCTCGGGTGCGCTTGGAGTCCGCGATCGCGCCGTCGATGGAGAGCGCCAGCTTGAGCGTCACCCACGGACGATCCGACACGTACGAGTGAAAGAATGGCGCGTTGAACTCCCGCGCTTCATGCTCCAGCAAACCGACCTCGACGTCGATGCCGGCTGCGCGCAGCTTCTCCGCCCCACCGCCAGAATCCGCGCCGGGATCGCGCGCAGCTATGACGACGCGCGCAATCCCCGCTGCAATCACCGCATCGGAGCATGGCGGCGTCTTGCCCGTGTGATTGCACGGCTCGAGCGTGACGTACATCGTCGCGGCCCGTGCGGCACTTCCAGCGCGCGCGAGCGCGTTGACCTCGGCATGCGCTTCGCCGTACCGCTCGTGCCACCCCTCACCGACTATTTCGCCGTCGCGCACCACGACTGCGCCGACCAATGGATTGGGCGCAGTCTGTCCCCAGCCACGCTCTGCAAGTGCCAGCGCGCGACGCATGAACTGTTCGTCGCGCGCATCGGCCATGCGCTCAGATTCCGAATCGAACGCCAAGTGCGCCGTAGGTCTGAGCCGAGCCGGGGGCAGCGCCTGCGAACGAGTTGTACGTCGGAACGTCTACCGAGTTCGTGCGGCCAATCTCGCCTATGAACTTGATGATTGGGAAGTTGAGTGTCGCGTCCAGGAAGTACGTCGTGCGGGTGAGCTTCTGCTTCATGGATATCGGGCCGAGCGATTCGCCAGGTGTACCCACGCCCGCCACGCCACGTGCAGCAACGTAGCCGCTTCCGGTTGCGCTGGAGCTGTAGCGGTCCTGTCCCACGCCCGCTGCGAGGCCGAGCATGAGGAGACTCTTGCTCGCAACCAGCCTGTAGGAATCGGTGTTGACATCGATGTTCTTGAGATTGAGCGTGTCGCCGCCGCCGTCGTTGGCTGCAAGGTCGACTGTTGGAAGGCCGCGATGCAGATACGTGACCGAGATCCCAGGGAACAGTATGCTTTCCTGAATGATTCCAACGCGCACACCGCCACCGAATTTCACGGATCCGTTCGGTGTGGTGATATGCACGCCGGACGCATCGAGTGAAGGCAGATAGCTGACGCTGCCGAGCAGGTCGATTCCGCCGACGTTCGTAACGCCAAGCGGAAGTCCACGAAACAGTCCGATCGCGACGTCGGCCTGTGGGATGCCTGCAATCTGCGACTGTGTCGGATATTCATCCGAACGAGCACCGGTCGTCGCAGGTGTGACCTGGTCGACGCGCGGGATGTTCGAATTGACCACGTTCGCGCGCCCGCTGATGTAGATGTGACCGAGGCCACCGAGCGTGCCGCCTACGCCGAGCGTCGCGTTACCACCGGAAATGATGACGCCCAATTGCGGCGCGAGATACTGGAAGACGTCGATCGCCTTCTGGCACGCATCCTGGGTTACGACGGAAGAGCACTGCGCGTTCACGGTTGTCTGCGCGGCAATCGGCACAGAGGGGACGAGCAACAATGCCGCGATGAGCGGCCCGATATTCGATGACTTGAGCTTCATTGACTCTCCTGACGGGACCTATTCGAGAATAACGCGTCCGAAGCCCGGACGAACTTCGCCGAGTCTCCATGCAGCAATTCCCGCGCGCGCTGCGTGTTGAATGACTGGCGCTACCTCGCTGCCGTCACACACCACGACCATCCCGACACCCATGTTGAACGATCGGAACATCTCGCTGACCGGGACATCTCCCGCACGTCCCAGTTCGCGGAACAGCACTGGCACTTCCCAGCTGGCGAGGCTTACGATCGCGTCCAGCGTGGGCGGCAGAGCGCGGTCCAGATTGCCGGGAATACCGCCGCCTGTTATGTGTGCCATTGCGTGCACCCGATCCAGTACCGGACCGACCGCGGCAAGATACGACGCGTGCACGGCGAGCAGCGCATCGGCGACTGTCACGTCCATCCCGGGAAACGCATCGGTGGCCCGAAGCTTCATCCGGTCGTGAACGATGCGTCGCGCGAGCGAATATCCGTTCGTATGCAAGCCCGTGCTTGCCAGAGCTACAAGTGCGTCGCCGTCGCGAACGCGGTCGGGGCCGAGCACTGAATCTTCGCTCACACAGCCGACTATGAAACCCGCGAGATCGTAGTCCGGTGGCGTGTAGATACCCGGCATCTCCGCCGTCTCGCCGCCGAGCAGCGCGCAAGCGTTTTCATTGCAGCCGGCTGCAACACCCGATACCACGGCTTCCACGATCGCGGGCTCGAGCTTGCCGAACGCGACGTAATCGAGAAAGAAGAGAGGTCTTGCTCCCTGCACGAGGATGTCGTTCACGCAGTGATTGACGAGATCGTGTCCGACAGTGTCGTGCCGTCCAGCTTCGATCGCGACTTTGGTCTTGGTGCCAACACCATCCGCGGACGCGACGAGGAGTGGCTTCGCGACGTCCGTAGGAACGCGGAACATCCCGCCGAACGCTCCGAACGCGCCGCGGACACCAGCGGTGTACGTCGATTCGACGAGCTTCCTTATCCGGCGCTTGGCGTCATCGCTGGCATCGATGTCGACGCCGGCCGCGCGGTAGTCGAGCGGCGCACCTGCATCGTTCGCGTTGACGCGCGGATCACTCGTCACGCGCTCACATCCTCCTCGAATGCAACCAACTGCTTGAACGCGTGCAGGCGCTGGTCCAGCTCCGCGCGCGTAACTGTCATCAGCCGTTCGATCGAGAACTTCTCCACGGCAAACGACCCCATCGCCGATCCGTAGATCACCGCGCGCCGCATGTTGGCGTCGCTCAGATCGCCCGTGCGTGCGAGATAACCGATGAAGCCACCGGCGAAGGAATCGCCCGCCCCTGTGGGATCGAACACCGACTCCAGCGGATACGCCGGTGCGAAGAAGATGTTGTTCTCGCGGAACAGAAAAGCGCCGTGCTCGCCTTTCTTGATGATCACGTGCTTGGGGCCGTGCGCCATTATCCACCGCGCGGCCTGCACGAGGTTGCTCTGCTCCGTGAGCTGACGTGCTTCTGCGTCATTCAGCGTCAGGAGATCCACGTGTCCGAGCAGCTCGATCAACTCGGGCCGCCGGCTCTCGATCCAGAAGTTCATCGTGTCGGATGCGACGAGGCGCGGACGCTCGACCTGCTTGAGTACAGCGAGCTGCAGTCGCGGATCGATGTTCGCGAGAAACAGGAAGTCGGGTTTGGCAAAGCGCGCGGGAATTTTCGGCTCGAAATTCGAGAACACCCCCAGATGCGTCTCGAGTGTCTCGGCGGAATTGAGGTCGTGACGGTAACGTCCGCGCCACCGGAACGAGCGGCCGTCGACCTGCTCTATTCCTCCCAGGTCGACATTGCGCTCCTCGAGCTCGCGCAGACGCGCCATCGGATAGTCGTTGCCAACGACACCGACGACCTGCACGCTGGTCAGATGACTCGCGGCGGCGGAGAAAAAAGTTGCGGAGCCGCCGAGCACGTCATCGGCCTTGCCGAACGGCGTTTCGACGGAATCCAGCGCGACCGATCCAACGACGAGGACGGACATCAGAGTTGTGTGAGAGTTATTGACAGCGTACCGCTTGCGATCTGGTCAGTGGTCACATGCGCTCCGGGGCAGCGATGCCCAGGAGGTGCAGAGTGTTGCGGATCACGATCTGCGCGGCGCGAGCCAGCGCAAGACGGGCAGACATGATCGGCTCAGGCTCACCAAGAACGTGATGCTTGTGATACCACTGATGAGCGAGTCGTGCGGTTTCCAGCGCGTACGACGTGATGCGGTGCGGTTCCAGGGCTGCGGCAGCGCCGCGGACCTCGGCCGGAAAATCGATCAGCTGCTTGATGAGTGCCTGCTCTTCCGGCTCCGTCAGCGCGCTGAGATCGACCGACGACATATCCATCTGCGACGCGTCGATCTCGCCAACACGAAAGATTCCGCTCATTCGAGCGTGCGCCATCTGCAGATAGTAGACCGGGTTTTCATCCGACTGCCTGCGAGCGAGATCGACGTCGAAGATCAGTGGACTGTCGCCCTTCCGCATCAGGAAGAAGAAGCGCACCGCGTCGCGCCCGACCCAGTCGATAAGGTCGCGAACTGTCACGTAGCTTCCGGCGCGCTTGGAGATCTTGACCTCCTCGCCATCCTTCACCACGGTTACGAGCTGGTGCAGCACGTACTCGGGATAACCTTCCGGAATCCCCAGATCCAGGGCGCGCAACCCGGCGCGCACGCGCGTCGTAGTACCGTGATGGTCGGCGCCCTGCACGTTGATCGCGCGCGTAAAGCCTCGCTCCCACTTTGTGAGGTGGTACGCGACGTCCGGCACGAAGTACGTGAATGTTCCGTCGCGCTTACGCATCACGCGATCCTTGTCATCACCGTACTCGACCGTGCGGAGCCAGAGCGCACCGTCGCTCTCGTACGTCCGCCCATTCTCGATGAGACGGTCCACGGCCTGCTGTACCTTGCCATCGGTGTAGAGACTGGACTCCAGATAATACGTGTCGAACTTCACACCGAACGCCTGCATGTCGAGGTCCTGCTCTGCACGCAGCATGCGAACAGCGAATTGCCGGACGCCTTCGTCCATGGCGCCATCGAAGCGCAACGCAATTTCGCGCACGTAGTCGCCGTGGTATCCGCCGGCCGGAATCGCCGCTTCGCCGCCCTTCGCGTCGATGTGTGCGCGCACACTCAGCTCGAGATTGTCGATCTGAACGCCGGCATCATTGTAATAGAACTCGCGCGAAACGTTCCACCCGGTCCACTCCAGCAATGACGAGATGGCATCGCCAAGCGCAGCCTGACGGCCGTGGCCGACGTGCAGCGGGCCAGTTGGATTTGCAGAGACGAACTCCACGACGACCGGAGCATTGCCACCGTCGGATACACGACCGTAATTCTCGTTGCCGACGACGATGTCGCGAACTCTTGCCGCGACAGCACCGGGATCCAACCGGAAATTCAGGAATCCGGGGCCGGCAATCTCGATGCGGTCGACGCCGGCGTCCGCGAGGTTGATATTGTCGCGAATCGCAACGGCGATCTCGGCTGGCTTGCGGCGGAGCGGACGCGCAAGCACCATCGCGATGTTGCTTGCCCAATCGGCGAGCGCAGGGTCGCGCGGACGCTCCAGCAGCGGCTCGACGTCTTCGGGCGCGCCGATGCTCAGCGCCGCTCGCTTGAGCTCGGCGCGAATGCGATCAGAAAAATTCACTCCGAGGCCTTTGTCGGAGTCACCGGCTTTGCTGGCGTCTCGGGCGCCTTGGGCGGCGCGTCGCCGCCCGACTTTGCCTCCGTGGGGCTGGAGCCGGACGAGGCCGAGTCGCTCCCTGACGCCGAAGACCCACCGGAGGCGCTTCCTTCGCCGGCGGAAGCCGCAGGGGTGGCTTCCTTGCTGGACTCGGACGTTCTGCGGCCGGCACTCTTCTGATCTTTCTTACCGTCCTTGCCGTAATCCGTGATGTAGAACCCGGTTCCGTGGAAGACGAGTCCAGCGCCTGCCGACATCTGGCGCTCTGCTGGCTCGCCGCATACCGGGCACGGTACAACCGTGGGAGCGGATGCCATGGACCGGAAGAATTTGTCGAAATCATGCCCCTGAGGGCACGTGAACTCGTACGTAGGCACTTGAGGAGGGGGTTGGTGCAGTCGTTCAATTTACGAGACCGCGAGGGCTACCTCAACGGTTACGCGGAGAGTTTAGAGCGCCGGGTTGTAGACACCCCAGCACGCGGCCAGCGTATCCGATATCTCTCCGACGGTCGCTCGTGCTCGCACAGCGTCGATGATGAGAGGCATTAGCGGGCGATCGGCACCTGCTTTTCGACCTGCAGCTTCACGCAGGGCTGCCAGTGATTCGGAGACGCGCGTGCTGTCGCGCGCCGTTCGCACAGCAGCGACCTTCCGAACCTGCTCGCGCTCCAGTGCGGAGTAATCGGGCGACGGTATGGCCAGCGGCTCGCCATCGTCAGCGAACTTGTTGACACCGACGATCGTCGTCGCGCCCGCTTCGACCCTGAGCTGAAACTCGTATGCGCTGCGGGCGATCTCTTCCTGAAAGAATCCAGCCGCGACTGCGCGCTCGGCACCGCCAAGCTCATCGACTTTCGCGATCAGATCCATCGCGCGGCCCTCCAACTGGTCGGTGAGCGCCTCGACGTAGTAGCTTCCCGCGAGCGGATCCACCGTGTTGGCGATGCCGGATTCGTATCCGATTATCTGCTGCGTTCGCAACGCGAGCGTTGCAGCATCGGCGGTGGGAAGTGCCAACGCCTCGTCATATCCGTTGGTGTGAAGCGACTGCGTGCCACCCAGTGTCGCCGCCAACGCCTGCACGGTGACGCGCACCACGTTGTTCAGCGGCTGTTGCGCCATCAGTGTTACGCCGCCAGTCTGCGTGTGGAAGCGCATTCTGCAGCTTGCATCGCGTGCACCGAATCTGTCCCGCATTATTCGCGCGTACATGCGCCTGGCAGCGCGGAACTTCGCGACTTCCTCGAACAGATCGTTATGCGACGCGAAGAAGAACGACAGACGCGGCGCAAAGGCGTCGATCTCGAGTCCGGCGGAGATCGCGCGTTTCACGTACTCGATCGCGTTTGCGAAGGTGAACGCGAGCTCCTGCACCGCAGTCGCGCCAGCTTCGCGGATGTGGTAGCCGGAGATCGAGATGGGATTCCAGCGGGGCACTTCGTCGGCGCAGAAGCGGAAGATGTCCGCGATCAGGTCGAGGCTTGGACCCGGAGGATAAATGTACGTCCCACGCGCGATGTATTCCTTGAGCAGATCGTTCTGGATCGTACCGCTCAACACCGCGCGCGCTATTCCCCGCTCTTCCGCAACGACGATGTACATGGCAAGCAGCGTCGCTGCTGTCGCGTTGATCGTCATCGACGTCGAAACCGTCTCCAGCGGGAGATCCGCCAGCAGCGCGTGCATGTCCTCGACCGTGTCGATGGCGACTCCCGCACGCCCCACTTCACCCAGCGCTCGCGGGGAATCGGAGTCGATACCCATCTGCGTCGGAAGGTCGAACGCGACGGACAGGCCGGTCTGTCCGCGCTCCAGCAACAAGCGAAAGCGCGTGTTCGTCTCTTCCGCAGTACCGAATCCGGCGTACTGCCGCATCGTCCACAAGCGCCCGCGATACATGCTCGCCTGAACGCCGCGAGTGAACGGATACTTGCCGGGATCGCCCAGGTCGCGATCGTAATCGGTGGCGGCATCCGCTGGGCGATACACTGCCTCAACCGGAATTCCGGACGGAGTCTCGCGGCCGGAATCGACTTCCTTGCCGCTCATCGGCGGCCGTCCGGAAACGTCACGCAACAGCGAGGTTCGATAATTACGCTTGCTCTGCGAGCACGCGGCGCGACAACATCAGATCTGCCGTCATCACGTCCTGCTTGCTGCCGATGAACAACGGAGTCCGCTGATGCAGCTCTGTCGGCTCGACGTCGAGAATGCGAATCGATCCGTTGCTGCCGAGTCCACCTGCCTGCTCGACGATGAAGGCGAGCGGGTTTGCTTCGTAGAGCAGGCGTAGCTTCCCGCGCGGGTTGTTCTCATTGGCAGGATACGCGAACAGGCCGCCGCCCAGCAGGTTGCGATGGAAATCGGCGACGAGCGATCCCACGTATCGCACGCTCATCGGGTCACGCATGCCGTCGAGGCCGCGGTAGCGCCGCATCAGCGCGCGGACATCTTCGTCCCACACCTGTTCGTACGAATCGTTGACGGAGAGATACCTGCCGTGCTCCGGAATTCTGATGTTGGGGTGCGACAGCAGAAATTCCCCGATCTGCGGATCCAGCGTGAAGCCGTGCACTCCCTGACCCGTGGTGTAGACCATCATCGTGCTGGAGCCGTAAATCACGTAGCCCGCTGCAACCTGCCGGCGACCCGGCTGCAGCATGTCCTCCATCTCCCCGCGAGCACCGCGCGTGATCTTGCGCAGAACGGAGAAGATGGTCCCAACCGGAACGTTGACGTCGATATTGGACGAGCCGTCCAGCGGATCGAACAGCAGACAGTACTTGCCGCACCGGAAGTTGTCCGGAATCTGGATGATGTCGGGCTCTTCCTCCGAGGCCATGGCGCAGAGGCGGCCGCTGTGATCCAGGGCCTTGATGATCATGTCGTTGGCGAGTACGTCCAGCTTCTGCTGAATCTCGCCCTGAACATTGTGGTTTTCGGTGGCGCCGATTATGTCAGCCAGACCGGCCATGCGGACCTTGTTGGCGATCATCTTGGCCGCAAGCGCGATGTCGTAAAGCAACCCGGACAACTCACCCGTAGCTTCGGGATACAGGTGTTCCTGCTCGATTATGTAGCGCTCGATTGTTACGACGGACGTCGCTGTGTGCTTGACCATAACACCTCCTCGGCGAACTGATCGGCCTCTACTTCGAAACGGTTCCGCGAATAGCCACGGCACACGGATTCCCAAAGGTAACGTATGGCAAATGTTTTGTCCCGCCGGTACTGGCGAACGTGACCCAATTCATGAAGAAGAAGCCGGACTGAAGGCGGCTCGGCCGGCGACAGAAAGACCGTGCTGCCAAAGGTGATCCCGGCAACCGAGCTGCGGCCGAGAAACCATCCGCCAACACGCAGCGGAAAGCCCCCCCGCCGCCACGACACCGATGCCAATTCGGGAAACGCAGAGATCACGTCCTGCGGAAGCGCAAAGGGCATACCGATAGTTTCCCGAAGCATCGCGCGCAACGCTGAGTGGACGCCGGTGTTCACGCCAGCCACACCGTCAAACAGGTCGCGCAAGTCGCAACGGCCATGGATCGCCCGGGAAAACGACTTGTGCATGCGACGACCACGCCCGCGGCGGCGATCATCGACAACAGAACGCCGAGCGGCGACATGGTGACCGCCACGGCAGCGTAAGGCAGCAAGGCCGCGAACCTCGCAATCGCCTCGAATGCGACGAGCAACGGATGAGCTGCCAGCGCGACGAAGCGCGCTGCTGCTGGCCATGGCGCCAACACCAGCGCGAGAAAGAGAACTGGCTGCACGACTGCAATAACGGGATCAGCTGCGAGATTGGTGAGGGGACCAATCAGGCTGAGACGGCCAAACCAGCATGCGACGAGGGGCGCCGTGACGAGCGTCGCCACACCGGAGACGACCAGCGACTGCACTACTCCTCGACGCCATCCGCGCAGTCGCGCAATCCGCCCACGCTTCACCACGGCACCGGCCGCTATCACCGCCGCCATTCCGGCCATGCTGAGCTGATACCCGACGTCCAGCGCGTTCTCCGGCTTCACAAGGGGAACGATACCGCCCAGCGCGAGAATACTCCACCGCGACGAGTGCCGCTGACATGCGTGCGACGCCGTCGCGACGCACACCATCACCGCCGAGCGCAACGCGGGCGCGGGAAATCCCAGCACGAAGACGTAGCCCATTATCGTTGCAGCCGTAATGAACGACCCGATCCGACCCGGTACTCGCGCGATCCCGAGCAGCAGTACGAGTGACGCCGCTACGATCGACACGTGCAGCCCAGAGATCGCGAGCATGTGAACGATTCCGGCATCAGCGTATGCCCGTTTGACGTCGCGCGGAATCTCGCTCTGATCCGCGACGAGCAACGCCTTGGCGATGGGCGCATCGAGCGCAAACGCAGAGTCGATCGCACGGCTCGCACGCAGCCGTAGCCTCTCTCCGAGCTCCGTCGAGTCCGGCTTGACGGCGAATCCGGGACCTGTGTGCGGCCGGGGCCCGGATGCGGCAATCGCGCACGATGCTGCGAAGTACAGGACGCACGCTGAGGGCACAAAATCAATCGCCGCCAGCCATGCGAGCGCACCGCAAGCGCCGAGCGAGATTTGCCATGGAAGCGAATAACCAGCCGCCAGCCCGCCAAGCACGAACACGAGCACCCACATTATCATCGGCACATGCGACTCGGCGTTGAGATCGCACATGGTACGTCCAAAGTCACGTGCGCGCGTTACCACGCCCGCGCACGTTGACGCGAATTAGCGCATCGGAAGCGGCTCGCGCGAACGGACTACCACTCCGGTGAATGTCGATCCCGTAGTCCCGGTCAGCTCGACGTCCACGTACTCGCCGATCATCTCGGCGCTGCCGGGAATGATGACTGTCTTGAAGTCGCGCGTCCGCGCCTGCAACAAACCTCCGCGACGCGCTTCCTTCTCGACCAGTACCTCACGCCGCTCGCCCAGTCGCGCCATGTTGCGCGCGCGAGATCCTTCGCGGACTACCGCGATCAACTGGCCAAGCCTGTCGCTCGCCACCTCGTCCGTGATTGCCATCTCGGCGGGCAGCCTCGTGGCGGGAGTGCCGTCGCGCATCGAGAACTTGAACGTGTAGGCGTCGTCAAAACCAACCTCGCGAACCGCGCTCAATGTCTCCGCAAATTCATCGTCGCTCTCGCCCGGGAATCCGACGATTATATCGGTAGTCAGCGCGAGCCCCGGAACCGCGGCGCGCAACCTTGCTGCACATTCGAAATAGGACTCTCGCGTGTAGCGTCGCAGCATCCGTTTGAGTGTGCGCGATGATCCGGATTGCATTGGAAGATGCACGTGTTCACACACTGCTGGCGTGGTCGCTATCGCCTCGATCACGCGATCGCTGAAGTCGTTGGGGTGCGGACTCGTGAAGCGAAGGCGACGAATCCCATCGACACGCCCTACGGCGCGAAGCAGATCGGCGAAGTCGTACGTGCCGTCGGTGTAAGAATTCACTGTCTGACCAAGCAGCACGACCTCCGACATCCCGTCCGCGACTACGCTTTCGGTCTCACGCACGACGTCCGCAAGCGCGCGACTGCGCTCCGGACCGCGCGTGTACGGAACGATGCAATACGTACACCGGTAGTCGCATCCGCGCTGCACCGGGATCCAGGCCTTCACCTTGTCGAACCGGCGCGGCTTGAAATCCTCGTAATGCTCTTCCATGTCGAAGTCCGTCGCCGTCGTCCTGAGTCCACGGCGCGCGTTATCGATCAGAGTCGGCAATGCACGATATCCGTCAGGGCCGATCACGATGCTCACATGCGGCGTGCGCTCGAGCAGCTTCGGGCCAAGCCGTTGAGCCATGCACCCAGTCACTCCCATCACTGCGGTAGGTGACATGTGTCGCTTGAGCTCACCAAGACGCCCAATCACCCGCTGCTCCGCGTGGTCGCGAATCGCGCAGGTGTTGATGAGAATCACGTCGGCGCCGTCGGGGCCATCGACCGCGTCGTAACCGGAAGCCGTGAGCTTGCCGAGCATGAGCTCGGTATCGCTCACGTTCATCTGGCAGCCGTACGTCTCTATGTAAACAGTGGGTCTGGTCATGCGCTTAACGAGATTCCTTTGGCGGGTGTGTCGGCAGCTGAACGTAGAACGTGCTTCCCTCGCCCATGACGCTCCGCACCCAGATGCGTCCGCCGTGCGCTTCCACGACGAGCTTGCAGAATGCGAGCCCGAGTCCCGAGCTACGCACTCGTGGCACATGGCCCGCCTTGACGCGCCCGAATTTCTGGAATATCAGATCGTGAAACTCTTCCGGAATTCCTGGCCCGTTGTCCTGGATTCCAAACAGCACGCCGTCGTCCTCGCCGCGCGCGGTGACTCGCAACTCGATCGCACGCCCCGAATGCGTCAGCGCATTCTGAAGGATGTTGGAGAACACCCGCTTGAGCAGCGGCTTGTCCGCCTCGAACGTAGCTGCGTCCTCGGAGATCGAAGTTACCACGGAAGCACCTTCCTGAGTGAAGCGTACGTTCCACTCGTGGAGAACCTCCGCGATGAATGCACCGGGCGCGATTTCCTGGCGCTCGAGCACGATTCCGGTCTCCTCGACCTTCGCGACTTCGAGTAGATCGCCGATCAGGCCGAGCAGTTCTTCCGCCTTTGTCTCGGCGTCGCTCAGCGCCTTGCGCTGCTCGAGTGAGACGGCACCGAAGTCGCCGTCACCAACCATCTCGAGCGTCGCCAGCACCGACGTGAGCGGAGTCTTGAGGTCGTGAACGATCATCTTCATGAGATCGTCGCGCACCTTCTCGAGCTCGCGCAACTTGCGATAGCTGTCTTCCAGCGCATCGGTCGCGGCCTTGAGCTTGAGCAGACTGCGTACGCGCGCGCCGAGCACGAGACGGTTGTGCGGCTTGGTCAGAAAATCGTCGCCGCCAGCCTCGATGCCCTTCACACGATCCGTCGTGTCATTGAGCGCAGTGACGAAGATCACGGGAATGCGAGCAGTCCGCGGGTCACGCTTGAGGCGGCGACACACTTCGAATCCGGTGGACCGATGATCGACACCGAGCTCGCCCGCCGGCATCGCCACGTCCAGTATGCACAGATCCGGGTGATACTCGATGCACGCAGCGATCGCGCTCGGCCCATCGACCGCAGCCACAGTGCGGAAACCAAGCGTCTGCAACTGGTCGAACAGAAGCTCCACGTTCGCCGGTACGTCATCGGCGACGAGAATGAGAGGCGGCTCCTGCTCGGTGTCCATTCGTCGTTTACGGATGCACCTGCAGCCCGAAGCTGAGGTTGTAGCCACGCTCGCTCACGCCCGTGACTCCAGTGCGTGACTCGTGCAGCAGCGCCATGTCCAGCGTCACGCGGTCGTATGCAATGGGGATTCCGATGCCGCCGCCGAACGATGTCTCCTGGATTGCCGACGTTCCAACCGCGAACGGAAGCGTTCTCCGTCGCACGCCGAGCCGCATGAGGAGCGGGAACCCGCCCCCGAGACGCGGACCGCTGGACTCGACGCCCAGGCTCAGGTCATTCGCGTCGACAGCGCGCGTGTGGGCGTAACTCAGATCACCGAGCTGACTCCACGTCTCGTGCGATGCGCGGGCCGCGACCATCGTTCCCGGAATCCCGGTGAACGCGAGCGAGCCCGAATACCGCGTTGGTATGGTGCCCGTGGTAAGCAGCGAATCGTTAGCGAACATCTTTGCCGTCCCGCCCTTCCGTCCGCTGAGCGCGATGCTAAGCGTCGGCAGGAGCGCGGCTTCCATTCCGACTGATACTGCCTTCCCCGAGAAACTCACCTGGTTCAGCTGTGTGATGTTCTGAAACTTGGTCGTGTCCGGGAATATTTCGTTGGACGTGAGACGCATTGACCCCGGGAACGTGTGCACGCCGACTCCGAATCGCAGGCGAGCGTTGACGGCGTACGCCAACGCGAGCCGTACGTCGGTGATCGCACCCTCGCTCTTCAGCGTCTCGTTGAATGCGACGGTGTCGCTGCCAAAAACCTGCGACCGGGCACGTGACGTTTCCCACGTGCGGTCCAGGAACGTGGATGCGGAGATGCCGAGCACGAAATGCCCATTCAACGGAAGCACACCGCCGATGTTTGGCATCCGCGCCAGAGTCGTCGACGATGACTGCCCGCTCGTCGTAATTGTCCTGAACTCGGGATCGTACTGCGCGTACACCTGCGCCGCGGTCCGAATGGCGAGCGCGGCAGGATTGATCGGGGACCGCGGGTCTATCTCGCCGAGCGCGCCGGCGGTGCCAAGCGCGCGCGTGCTGAGCTCACCCGGAGGGTAGCCCAGGCCCTGAGAGCTGAGCGATCCCTGACCGTGGAGCGTGGAGGCCGTCAGAGCAGTGGCGGCAACCACGGCAATCAAGAATCTCTTACTCATGGAACGCCAATCCGGGCACGAGGTGTGTAGCTGATGCGAAGCTTCGGCCTCAACGTCGGATCCGACGACGATGAATAGAAGAATGCCTGCTGTGCGGAAAAATCTTCCTGAAGGCTCTGCAGCACTATCGCGCGCGGTAGCTCAGCCGCGGTCTGCACTGCCCAGTACTTGAACGCGGGTCCGATCTGAACCTCACGAACGCCAGACGTTCCCGGAGGCGTTCGGAGTGGCGACAATCCCAGCACCGTGACAGGCGCCACTATCTGCGCCGCCTTTGACGGATCGACGACGCCCGGACCGGCCAGTACGAGGTACGGCTGTATCGCCATGGAGTCGGTAGGATCGGGAGACGCACTCGCCTGCTGCGTGAGAACGAGCGTCGCGGCAAGCACGAGCGACGAGTCCGAGATCGATGGAGGAATGTTGAACGACAGATACGCTCGCGTACCGGGCAATCCGCCAACCGTGAGAGTTCCCGGGGGCGGCGGTGGCGTCCCCTTCACCACGATCGTGAAGTCGGCGACGCTCTGTGCGATGGAGAGATTGTCCACCGGAGTGAGTGAATACGGCGGCATCACCACCGGATGGACGCTGGTGTCCTTCGAAACGCGCATCGAGAGCCGCGACGAGAATCCCGATTCGCCTGATAAAACACGGAACTCCACCGACTTTGACGCAGAAACCTGCAGTCCCAATCGCAATCGTGCCCGTGCCTGCGCCTTGGCAAGAACGAACGCCGTCGGCAGCTGTATTCGAATCGAATCCACGAGCGTGCCGGGCGCGAACTGCGTCGATGTGATGAGGCGTGCCGGCGTGAAGAGCGGAGCCACTGCCGCGGCCGAGGTATCATCCACAGCCGATGTGTCATCGACATCGTACACGGAAACCGTTACCGGAACACCCACCTTGAATGCAGCACTGTCCACGTACATCCGCAGAATCGCGCTGTCCGCGTAATTGATCGGAACACCGGTATCGGTCGCGCTCGTGACGGTTCTCGACGGCAGCGTATCGAACCTGATGATGACGCGCGTGTCCAGCGTATCGCCGCGACTGGCAAGCAGCATCTCGGGCTCGGTTCCCTTGCCCAGCCCGCCGAGCACTGTCGAGTCGACCTTGACCGCGTCGAGCGTCACGGTCGTGATCTGCACTGACTGATCGACACACGTGAGCGGGCAACCCGCCGAGCTGTCCAGTTTCTCCGTACACGCGGTCGCCACGAGAGCGATCATGGTCGCGACGGCGACTGCCGCACCGACGCGGCTAATACTCCATCTCTTCAATATCACTCCGTAAATCGGTTCGGTTCATCCAGCTTGAACTGGTGCGGAAGAAGATCCGCGAGCGACCATTCGGCGGTCTGCCCGTTCATCCCGTGGCTCACTATACGTAGCGCCGGAGCAAACTCCGACAGCGCCTGCCGGCACACGCCACACGGCGCAGCCGGCTCCGTGGCGTCGCTCACCAGCACCAGTTCAGCAAAATTGCGCTCGCCTGCTGTGACTGCCGCGACGAGTGCCGATCGCTCGGCGCAGATCCCTACACCAAAGGAGGCGTTCTCGACGTTCGCCCCGCCATACACGTTTCCAGCGCTGCTCCGGAGAGCTGCACCGACGTGAAAATGCGAGTAGGGCGCGTATGCGTTCCGGCGCGCGTCCTCCGCGACATTCCTGAGAGACTTTGTGCTCAACGCAGCACCTGCATCAGAAACGAAGTTCCCGCGCCGCGGAATTCCAGCCCGAACCACTCCGCGACCGTTGCGCCGAGATCCGCAAAGGTGGCGCGGTGCCCGATCGTATTGCCCGTGCGAACCGCGGAACCGAACACGAGAACAGGAACGTTCTCACGCGCGTGGTCGGTCGAAGCAGTTGTGGGGTCGTTGCCGTGGTCGGCGGTGATAAACAGCAGATCTTCCTCGCGAAGGGCACGCCTGAGCGCCGGAAGCGCCGCGTCGAATTCCCGCAGCGCTCCAAAAAAGCCCGGTACGTTGTTCCTGTGGCCGTAAAGTTGGTCGAAATCTACAAGGTTGGCGAAGAGAAACCCGGTATCGGCCGTACTTCCGAGCCACTGCTGGATCAAACGAATTCCTTCGGCGTTTCCAGACGTGTGCCTGGACTTGATCGACCGGCCGGCGAAAAGGTCGTCGACCTTGCCGACCCCGCTCCGCTCGATCCCCGCGGCAGCAAGCGCATCGAGCAGCGTCTCCGACGGTGGCTGGACCGAGAAATCCCGCCTGTTGGCTGTCCGGCTGAAGGCGCCCGGCTCGCCCACGAACGGCCGCGCGATGACCCGCGACACATTGTTGGGCTCCACGAGCAACGCTCGCGCTGCTTCGCATCCGGCGTACAACTCGGCCAGTGGAACAACCGCCTCGTGCGCTGCGATCTGGAAGACCGAATCGGCGGAGGTGTACACGATCCACGCGCCGCTGCGCAGCTGCTCCTCCCCGAATCTGGCGATCACATCAGTGCCACTGCCTACGACGTTCCCGATCACACGACGTCCGGTGCGGCTTGAGAACTCCGCGAGCAGCGGCGCCGGGAATCCGGCAGGATAGGTCGGGAACGGCACCCGGACCGTGACTCCGGCGATTTCCCAGTGGCCAGTGGTGCTGTCCTTTCCCGCAGCTCTCGGCGACATGACGCCCACGGCGGCAGCAGGTTGAGGGACTGGTCCTAACCCGTTTATGGGGCGGATGTTACCCAAGCCGGCCTCATGTAGGTTCTCAAGTCGTTCCGGGGCCATCTCTTCGATCACGTGCCCAAGCGTATCGCTGCCGGCATCACCGTAAGCCGCCGAGTCCGGAGCCTCACCGATGCCGACCCCGTCGAGGACGATTATCGCCGCGCGTCGCGCCATCGGCTCGTCAGCCCTCCAGATACCGGCGGTCCAACCGCTCGGCAAACCCGGTAAGAAGCTCGTACGGCGACATTCCGGCCAGTCCCGCCATCCCTTCGACAGTGAGCTCCGCCCCGCCGTCACCACCGATCAGAGTGATGACGTCGCCCACCTCGCATGGCACGTCCGTCACATCGAACATCGTCATGTCCATGGTTACCAGTCCGCGTTGGGGGATCCGCCTTCCGTGCAACATCGCCGTCGCACGATCAGACACAGCGCGCGGGTAGCCGTCGCCATACCCGACAGAAGCCGTTGCGATCCGCTCTCGGCGCTTTGCGCTGTACGTCGCGCCGTAGCTGACCGTGTCGCCCGGCTCGATCCACCGGATATCCACAATGCGGGCGCGCAGACTCACGACGTGCCGGGCATCCAGTCCCAGTCCCCTGCCCACGCCGTACAGAAAGACGCCCGGCCGTATGGCGCCCCAGCGCCCGCGGCCATCCACCCCGCGCGCCGCGGCGGCACTGTTATCCGCATGGAGTAGCGGGATGTCGACCCCAAGCTTCGCGATCGCATCCAGGAAGCGAGCGACCTGTTCCTGTGCGGACTGGCTGTCCGATTCGGCAGAATGAAAGTGCGTGAATGCGGCAACCGGCGGGGACTTGCGCACGACATCGCGCAGGGCCGTGACGTCACGCCAGGGCGCGCCGGCGCGGTTCATTCCGGTATCGATTGCGAGATAGTACGGTTTCCCCGCGCGTGCCCATGCCGAGATCGAATCAGCGTCGCCCAGCGCGAGTGTGAGATCCGCAGTCGCTGCGCGCTCGTACTCCGCGGCGAGCAGCGGAGTGAACACGACGACAGGACGAACAATCCCGAGCTTGCGGAGCTGTTCGCCTTCACGGACCGTCGCCACTCCGTACGCAAGCGGCGCCAGTGATTCGAGCGCGCCAACCACGCCGGCGACTCCAACGCCATAGGCGTTCGCCTTCACCATCGGAATCAGCTGAAGCCCCGTCCGACGCTGCAGCTCGGCGGCATTCTGGCGCAGTGCCGCAATGCTCACGTCGAGCCAGGCGCGCGCAGGCAGCGGGTATATTAGGGTTTCTTCCACAGCCTTATAAGATAATGTCACGTGACGTTGGACTGGATGACACGCTGGAGCTGATGCGCGATCTGCGCAAGCGCTGCGACTGGGATGCGGCACAGACGCATGAGACGCTTCGGCCATATCTGATCGAGGAAGCGCACGAGCTGGATGAGGCTATCCAGACGGAGAACGACCCGCTCATGCGCGAGGAACTCGGCGACGTCCTGCTGCAGGTGCTCTTCCATTCCGTGCTTGCGGAGGAGCGGGGCGCATTCACGTTCAGCGACGTCGCGAGCGCACTGATAACCAAGATGAAGGGACGGCATCCACATCTCTACGGCGAGGGCGCGAAGGAGCCATGGGAGCGGATGAAATCGAAACGTCGTGAGTCGCTGGCGGATGGGCTGCCGGTTGCGTTGCCGTCGCTTCATCGCGCGCAGCGATTGCAGGATCGGGCCGCTGGCGTTGGCTTCGACTGGCCCGATTGGCACGGCGCAGCGGAAAAGGTCAGCGAGGAGCTGGAAGAAGCCCGCGAGCTTCTGGAAGAGCTACCCGAGCGTCCAATCGGCGCAGCACCCGTCCATGATGAAGCGCACGAGCGCATCGCCGAAGAGCTCGGCGACCTGCTGTTTGCGTGCGTCAACCTGTGCCGAAAGGCTCACGTCCACGCATCGCTCGCCCTGGACCGCGCGAACCTCAAATTCCAGCACCGGTTCGAGCAGGTCGAGCAGCTCGCGCGCGAGCGTGGTATCGTGGTCGGGCAAGCGTCGCTGGCCGAGCTGGATGCGTTATGGGATGAGGTAAAGAGCAGTTGATACGCGGACGTCGTAGGGGCAGGCCCCCATGCCTGCCCCTATAAACGCCACGTAACGCGAACCCGTTTTTACGGCCGCAACCGATACATCGTACGCGGGAACGCGATTGCCTCGCGTATGTGCGGAATACCGCACACCCAGGCGACCAATCGCTCAAGACCCAGTCCGAATCCCGAGTGCACGAACGTCCCGTAGCGGCGCAGGTCGAGATACCAGTCGTACGCCTCGATCGGTAGCCCTTCGTCCTTTATCCGCTGCACCATGCGGTCATAGTCGTCCTCGCGCTGCGACCCGCCGATGATCTCGCCGTAACCTTCGGGCGCCAGCATGTCGCTGCACAGGACAGTGCGCGGGTCTGCCGGGTTCTCCTTCATGTAGAAGGCCTTGGCTTCCTTGGGGTAGTTGACGATGAAGATCGGCCGGTCGTAGTCGGCAACGAGCAGCGACTCGTCTTCCGCGCCGAGATCATCGCCCCACTTCACCTCACTGCCCTTGGTCTGCAGAGTGGCAACCGCGTCGGTATAGTCGATGCGCGGAAACGGCGCCCGGATCGATTCGAGCCTGGAGACGTCCCGCTCGAGCAGCGCCAGCTCGCTCACGCAACGCTCGACGGCGCGGCGCACCACGTACTCGATCATCTCTTCCTGCAAGCGCATGCTGTCCGCGGAGTCGAAGAACGCCATCTCCGGCTCGAGCATCCAGAACTCGGTAAGATGACGCCGGGTCTTGGACTTCTCCGCGCGGAACGTCGGGCCGAAGGTGTAGATCTTCCCGAACGCGGCAGCCGCGGCCTCGCCGTAGAGCTGGCCGGTCTGCGCGAGATAGGCATTGCCCTCGTCGAAATACTCCGTCGAGAACAACCCGCTTCGTTCGCCGATTGCGCTCGTCAGAATGGGCGTATCCACACGTACGAACTCGCGCTCGTAAAAGAAGTCGTTCAGCGCCTGCTCCAACTCGGCGCGAACCCGCCCGATCGCAACCTGTCGCGGACTGCGCAGCCAAAGGTGCCTGTGATCCAACAGGAAATCGATGCCGTGCTCCTTGGGCTGAATCGGGTAATCGCTCGGGCTCGTCCCAAGGACCGTCATATTTGTGACCCCCACCTCGACGCCACCCGGTGCCCGCGCGTCGGCACGAACTTCGCCGTCGATCTCGACCGAAGTCTCGATGGTAAGTGACTGGAAGGTTCCCCAGGCTGCGTCGCCTACTACTTTCTGAACAACGACGCATTGCAGGGTGCCACTTCCGTCACGCAGGACGATGAAGGCAACTTTCCCGGAGGATCGAAGGTGAGCTACCCAGCCGCGTACACGCACCGTTTCGCCAATGTGGTGAGGCAGGCTGGAAATCGTTTGATACTGGGATGACATTTGGGCGTTCGAGAGAGTCGTGGGCAGCCGAATAGAATACCGAACCTTCTGGAGCGAGGCAACCACGCATGATGCCTGCGCTTACGCTTCGACGCCGACTTGCCATCGGTACGGTTGGCATCGCGATTGTACTGGCGCTTCCGCTGGTCGTCGCAGTGCGCTCGCTGGAGCGCGTACACAAGACAACTCTTGAACTACGGAACGGCGCTTTCGCGGCGTCGTTGTTGATTGGAAGTCTGCGTCAGGGAACCGACGATCTTCGCCGCGCGGAAGACGCGTTGGTCTACGTCGGGACGCCGGAAACGCACGATCGCATGATGCACCAGATCTCGACCATGCGAACGCTCGCCGACTCGCTGGACAATTTCTCGCTCAAGTCTGCATCGGTCAACGTCAGGCTCGCGCTCGATTCCCTGAGTGTGCTGGCGAACGAGGAGTACGAGCGCTCCAGCGCGGCGAAGCACGACGCGGCGGAAGTCATCTCGACTCAGTGGGTGCGTCCGCGATTCGCGATCATCGAGCAGACGATAGGGTCTTCCGAGCAGGTGTTGCGAGAACGATCGCGCGATAGCGTCAACGCCGCGACCGACGATACCGCCGCCGCGGAGCGCGCGGCGATCACCGCGATGATAATCGCAATTCTGCTGGCGGGTCTCATCAGTCTGTGGCTGATCAGATCGATCACGCGACCGGTGTTCGATCTCGAATCGGGAATGCACGCAGTTGCGAGCGGAGACTTCACGCGCAAGCTCAGCGTCCGGCCCAACAGACAGGATGAGTTCGGACGATTGTCGGAAAGTTACGAAGCGATGGCCAACCGCCTCGCGCAGCTCGACCGGCTGAAGGCCGAGTTCGTCTCGGTTGCGTCGCACGAGCTCAAAACCCCCATCAACGTCATCCTTGGCTACGTCGAGCTGCTGGAAGATGGCATCTACGGAAAGCTGCAGGATCAGCAGCGCGAGGTCTGCGAGACGATCGCCGCCCAGGCGCGCAACCTCACTCGCCTGGTCCGAAGACTGCTCGACGTGAGTCGCTTCGAGGCCGGCGGCGGCGCGCTGGAATGCCGCCAGCTCAATCTCGGGCGGTTCCTGGACACGTTGCAATCATCGTTCAGTGTGCTGGCAATGCAGAGGAGCGTTCACTTCCAGGTGGACAGGTCGGATAGCCTGCCCACGGAAGTCCGCTGGGACGAGGACCGAATGAGCGAGGTCGTGGGCAACCTTCTTTCCAACGCGTTCAAGTTCACGCCGAGGGGCGGTCGAGTGGAGCTGTCAGCCGAGGCGCACAACGACGATGTGGTGATCGAGGTCCGAGATACCGGGGCGGGAATCCCTCCCGAGCAGCTACCGCGTATCTTTCAGAAGTTCTATCAGGCGGACAATCAGGCAAAGGCTTCTGCAAAGGGCACCGGATTGGGGCTCGCTATCGCGAAGGAAATTGTAGAAGCACACGGAGGAAGCATTTCAGCAACCAGCATCGCGGGCCAGGGCGCGACATTCCGGATCACGATGCCGGTAGCGTCCGACGTTCGCAGGAGCGGGCAGTTCCCGATCCAGACGATCGCTTCATGACGAAAGCCCGCGTTTACGCACTTGTAATTGCAGCCGCAGCCGCGTCGTCCGGGTGCGGCTATCGCATCGTGCACAATCCCGACATCGTTGCGAAACGTGCCGCGACTGATTCGGCGACGAACGTCGCGCTTCAGCAGCAACTGTCAGCGCTCAAGGTCCAGTGCCTCGCCGACTCGGTTCGGTTGGAGGGTGAGCTGAGTGCCGCACGTGCGGCTGCGGCGGCAGCGGTCGTGCCTCCGCCACCGCCAGTGTCCGATTCAGTGTTGAAGGCGCGCGCCGCCGAGATCACAAGTCTCAAGGATCAACTTGCGAAGGTCAGCGCCGAGCTCGATCGCATCAAGAGAAGGCTGGCGAACCCGCGTCCGTAGCAGCTAAGAAGCTCAGCACTCGTCAGAACCCTGTAAGACAGGCCCCCGTGCCTGGCCCTGGCGTGTCGGGATATCCAGACCCCGCTACTGCAGCCGCGCACTCGCACTCACCCCACCCTGAACAACTCCAGCGCCCGTGAATACCGTGCCGTCAATACGCGCTTGATTCCGGCGTGCTCCGGCGCGACGAGTTCCGGGTCTGCGCCGAGCACACGCTCCGCTTCTTCGCGCGCGATGAGGTTCAGAGCTTCGTCACGGAGCGGATCGGCGATCTGAAACATCGCTTCGCCGCTCTGACGCTGTCCGAATAGATCGCCCATGCCGCGCAATCTGAGATCCTGTCGCGCGATCTCGAAACCGTCATCGGTCCCCGTGAAGATCGCCAGGCGCTCGGCGGACTCCTCTCCCACGTCGCCGAGCAGGATGCAGTACGCAGCCTCCGCTCCGCGACCGACGCGTCCGCGCAGCTGATGCAGTTGCGACAGACCGAATCGCTCGGGATGCTCGATCAGCATCACTGTGGCGTTCGGCACGTCGATGCCGACTTCGATGACCGTGGTCGCAACGAGAATATCGATCTCGCCATCACGAAACGCACGCATCACGCGATCGCGCTCCTCGGATGGAACACGCCCGTGAAGGAGTGCCATTCGGCGATCCGCGAACACCGACGCAGACAGCTGATCGAACATTACGGTCGCCGCCTTCAGATCGGTCTTCTCCGACTCCTCGATCACGGGATAGACGATGTAGGCCTGGCGGCCGGCCTCGATCTGGTGCCTCAGGAACGCGAACACGCGGCCGCGCGCCGATTCCGCACGCGACACCGTTGTGATCGGCAACCTGCCCGCCGGTCGCTCGTCGAGTGTACTCACATCCAGGTCGCCGTAAGTCGTGAGCGCCAAGGAGCGCGGAATCGGAGTCGCGCTCATTAAGAGCGTATCCGGCGCTTCGCCCTTCCCCGCGATTGCTTCACGCTGCTCGACACCGAATCGGTGCTGTTCGTCTATCGCAACGAAGCCCAGTCGTGCGAACTGCGCGCTCTGCTGCACCAGCGCGTGTGTGCCGACAACGATGACCGGCTCCGCACTCGCCATGCGTGCGAGAACTGCCTTCCTTTCGCGCGCACCCAGGCTTCCCGTCAGCAACAGCGGTTCGATACCGAGCGGTGCGAGCAGCGTCGTGAAAGTGCGCAGATGTTGTTCGGCAAGCAACTCGGTTGGCGCCATGAGAGCGGCCTGGTAGCCGTTTTCAACGGCCAGGAGTGCCGCGAACAGCGCGACTATGGTCTTGCCGCTTCCCACGTCGCCCTGCAGCAGACGGTGCATGCGCCGCGGACTGCACATGTCCGCAACTATCTCGCGCAACGCGTGCACCTGTGCATTCGTGAGCGTGTAGGGCAGCTGTTCGCGCAACGCCGATGTGAGCTTGCGATGGTTTTCGAATCGGATGCCGCCTCGCTCGTCCCGCGCCAACCGGTTCGCGCGGCGCTGCAGCAACTGCACGAAGAACAGCTCATCGAATGCAAGACGCTCGCGCCCGCGCTCAGCCTCGGCGATCGATGCGGGCCGATGCACCATGCGAAATGCATCCGCCAGTCCGACGACATGTGCGCGGCCGAGTAGTTGCGGCGACAGCTCGTCTTCCACGAGGGGCAGCAGTGCGTCCAGGTGGGCGTCGATGAGTGAGCGCAGAACCTTGAACGAGATTCCCTCGGTTGCCGGATAGACCGACAACACGCGTCCACCACTGGTCGGGTTCTCGTCGGGACCGAGATTGACGTATTCGCGCGGTGCGAGCTGACGCCCGTGAAAGAAGCGCACCGGCCCGCTCAACAACAACGTGTCGTCCTTGTGTATGACACGATCGAGAAATGGCTGGCCCGGCCACGCCACTTCGATGATGCCGCTGTCGTCGCGCACGACAGCCTGGAATATGCGCAATCCCTTGCGCGTCGGTATCACGCCCTTGGAGATCACGCGGCCGATTACCGTCGCGTCCATTCCGGGCTCGAGTGACGAGATGTGCCTTACCGTGCTTGCATCTTCGTACCGGCGGGGCACGTGCCACAACAGGTCGCCGGCCGTGATGATGCCGAGCTTGCGCAGCGACTCCGCACGCGCTGGCCCGACACCCTTGAGGAAATTGATCGGCGTATCGAGCCGCATTCGCCCGGACATCGGCGATGGCGCGCCGCTTCGCGCCATCAGTCGCCTACAACCTCGCGAGAAAAACGCGCCGCGTCGAATGCAACCAGATCGCTCGCCTTCTCACCGACACCGACGAATTTCACCGGCACGTCGATCGCTTCATGGACCGCGACGACCACTCCACCGCGCGCGGTGCCATCGAGCTTCGTGACCACAAGACCGGTAAGCGGAACCGACGCCGCGAATGTCTTCGCCTGGCTCACCGCGTTCTGTCCGATAGTGCCATCCAGAACAAGCAGTGTTTCGTGCGGCGCACCGGGAAGCCGCTTTGCAATGACGCGATTCACCTTGCGCAGTTCCTCCATCAGACTGTCGCTCGTGTGCAGCCGTCCGGCGGTATCCACGATGACGACGTCTACGCCACGCGTGATGCCGGCTTCCACCGCGTTGTATGCAACCGACGCCGGATCCGATCGCTCCGGGCCGCCGACAAACTCTGCTCCGGTTCTCTCCGCCCACACACGCAGCTGATCGATCGCGCCCGCCCGGAAGGTGTCAGCCGCTCCCACGAGCACTGTCTTGCCCTCTGCACGCAACGCGCTGGAGATCTTTCCGATGAATGTCGTCTTCCCCGCACCATTCACACCGACGATCAGCATCACCAGCGGCTTGCTTTCCGCGGCGCGAAGTGCCGGGTCTGCGTTGCCGGCGCGGAGCGCGTTCTCGATGCCCTTGCTGAGCGCCGTCTTGAACTCGTCGCTCGTCCTGACCTGACCGCGCTGTGCCTGGCGGGATATCTCATCGACGAGCCGCAGCGTTACGGGCACACCGAAGTCCGACTGAAGCAGGATCTCCTCGACCTGCTCGAGCGACCCCTTGTCCACCCCGCCTCTCGCGATGACCGCGACGTCGGTGAGGGCAACGTCCTTGATCCGTTGCCACAGCGACCGCCTGGGGACGTCGCCTTCCTTACGAGACAGAAATGCCATTTTTGGGGGAAAATTCGGGCGCAGCCGAGCCCGGCTGGATAAGTCAAAAACGTACAGTCGCCACCGGGTGGTGGCGTGACATGAGCGATTCTGACAGTAATTTACCCTGAACGCGCGGTCGAGAGATCAAGCGAACTGTCTCTGGCATAGTCCTTCCAGCGATGGTCGCACCTACAGGAAGGGCCGAATGTACATCGTCATTGCAGCCATAGTATTCGCAGCGATCGCGCTCCTTATCATGATTGACTTGCTGAAACGCCGCCACCGGAGGCGCAGATATCCGGCCCAGCCGAACGGCGTGCGGACCTGCGTATCGTGCGGGAAGGTGCTGCGTGCGGGCGCGACCGATTGCAGTCACTGCGGCGCGGATTCTGTAGTGATCGTCGTGTGACGTCTCATCGGCGGCGGTGATGCCAGCGAACGCGTGCCAGAGAGTCGTCATTCCCGCGAAAGCGGGAATGACGAATGGAGTGATTGATCGGAACCTGCGCTGCTCGCAAAAAAGATCCCGCTGGAGTACGTCTCCAGCGGGATCTCGTGCATTCTGTGTCGCCGAGCGCGGATCAGCGCATCGCGACTTGCTTGGGCTCGCTCGAGTGCGCCATGACTGCGAGTGTATGCGCGCGGATCTCGTTGAACAGCGCAGTCTCCGAGCCGCTGAGCGTAGCACCGTTCTGCCCTTTGAGGGCGAGCTTGGGGTCGCGCGCGACTCCATTGACACGAATCTCGAAGTGAAGATGCGGACCGGTTGCCCAACCCGTCATGCCGACGTAACCGATAGTCTCGCCCATTTTCACGTGCGTGCCGGAATGAATTCCACGCGCGAATCTGCTCATGTGTCCGTAGCGGCTGACCATGCCGTTGCCGTGACGGATGTCGATCATGTTCCCATAGCCACCGACCCGTGCTGCCGTGACCACGACGCCGTCACCGATCGCGTGCACAGGCGTTCCCATCGCGGCTGCGTAGTCGGTGCCGGTGTGATTGCGCCACGTTCCGAAGATCGGATGCTCGCGCAATCCGAACACCGATGATATACGGCGGAAGTTTACCGGTGTGCGCAGGAAAGTCGACGTCAATGACTTGCCGTGTCCGTCGAACCATTCGCTGCCGGAGCTGTTGCTCTTGAAGTGAATCGCTTCGATGATCTCGTCGCCGAGTGAGAGCTTGGCACCGAGAATCTTGTTGACGATCACCTTCCCGTTTGGCTTCTGCAAGCGCTCCACGAGCACGTGGAACGTGTCGCCGTCGTCAAGATCGCGGGACATGTCAACGCGGTGCTCGAAGATGTCGGCGAGATTCCATGCGATCGAGCGGCGTTGCGCAGCTGGCAGCTCACCCTGCCCGACGTGCGCGAGCGACGCGGAGAGTGATGAATGAATGGTGCCGTTCAGTGCGACGGTGTCCACGCCCGGGAGGAGTGCGGCTTCGACAACGACGGGTTTGAAGCTGATCTCAGGGACAGATGAAGCCGGGGTTGTAACAATAACCGGATCGAGCGTTGCCACCGCGGTTGCGGCAATCGCCCTGTTTGTCGCGGCAAGCGCGGCGGGATCTGTGACCGGCGCGGACGAGGCTACAGGTGGCGTGAAGAGAATTGCCACCCATGCCATCAACCCGATTATTCCATATGTGCCGGCGCGCGCTGCTACTTCCTTCAATCCATCTGCCTCCGAATAAAGGTCGGGATCTCCATATCGCTTAGTTCCTGGTCCCGACCGTCATTCGAAGACGACCCCGGGCTGAACGGCGTCACTCGTCTCGGAATTTCTGGTATTGCAGCGGGGGTCGGACGAGTTTGACCGCCGTTGGCCGCTGGCGCCTGGTTGGGGCGCACCGTTCTCGTGGAATGAAGCGGAATCACCGGCGCACCGCGAACTGGGTGCTGAACGGTGCTACCGAATACTGGCTGAGGGGCACTGCTGGCGATGCCGCGATCAAAACCGGTCGCAATGACCGTAACGCGAATTTCACCATGCATCGCGGGCTCGTGAACTGCACCGAAAATGATCTCGGCTTCCTCACCCACGGCTTCGTGAACTATCTCGTTGATCTGATGAACTTCACCGAGCGTGAGATCCTCGCCGCCGGTGATGTTCACGAGTACGCCGGTCGCGCCGGAGATCGAGACGTTGTCGAGCAACGGGCTGGCAATCGCCTGCTGCGCAGCCTCGACCGCGCGATTTTCACCGCGGCCGATTCCGGTACCCATCAGGGCCGAACCACCGTTCTGCATGACCGTGCGGACGTCTGCAAAATCGACGTTGACGAGTCCCGTGACGGAGATAAGCGACGATATGCCCTGCGTCGCGTGGAGCAGAACCTCGTCGGCTTTCTTGAGCGCTTCCTGAAACGGAATCCCCTTGCCTACCACTGCGAGCAGACGCTCGTTCGGTACGACGATCATCGTATCGACGTTCTTTCGCATCTCCGCGATGCCGAGCTCGGCCTGTCGCATACGCTTGCGTCCCTCGAAGAGGAACGGCTTGGTGACGATGCCGACAGTGAGAGCGCCAGCCTGCCGCGCCAGCTCGCAGACGACAGGGGCGGCGCCCGTACCCGTGCCGCCGCCCATTCCACAAGTCACAAAGACGAGATCCGCATGCGTCATGGCACGCAGCACCTCGTCGCGATTTTCTTCGATTGCCTGGCGACCAACCTCCGGGCGCGCGCCTGCTCCAAGTCCACGCGTAAGCTTCTTGCCAATCTGAAGCTTCACGTCCGATTTCGAGTTGAGAAGAGCCTGGGCATCCGTATTGACCGAGACGAACTCGACGCCTTCAAGGCGCTCCTCGATCATTCTGTTGACAGCGTTGCCACCGCCACCGCCGACGCCGACAACCTTCATCCGCGCGTTCTGCGATGTGTTCTCCTCAAACTCAAATATCATCGCGGTATGCACTCCTAGGCGGGTGGGATCGTATGGACGGGCTAATATACGTGAAAGACACGCTCCCGACCATGCCCAATTGACGATCGAACGCCGGACACTTCACACATAAAACGTTTAGCAATTTTTCCACACGATTTTACTTTCCGACAGCTTTGCGACATCAAGCGCTCACGGGCCTTCTCGCGCGACGGTTGACATCCGATCCGCCGCCAATCGCTGTCGACCACGAAGCAGGAAGCTCTCAGGAAGTTCTTTAGAAGAAATCCTCCAGCCAGTTCTTCATCCGCTTGGCGAGCTTGTCGACGCCGGGCGTATTGAACGAGTTCCGCTTGGCACTCGGACCGCCGCCGTCCGCGACAAGTCGGTTGGCACCGTACAACGCGAGGCCGACCGCAGTGGCGAATCGTGGGGCTTCCACTGAATCGCTGAGCCCGCCGACATGCTCGCCCGGGACGCCAACCCGCACACCGGTGCCGAACACGCTTGCGGCAAGCTCGGTTATTCCTTCCATGGCCGCTCCGCCACCGGTCAGTACGATCCCGCCAGCGAGCCGCGAACCGTACCCCGCCCCATGTATCTCGCCGTGGACCATGTCGAAAATCTCATCCATGCGTTGATGGATGATGTGCGCCAGCAGCTCGCGCGGGATCTGCCTGTCGCCCTGCGCCACCGTGCTGGGCAGCTGGATGACATCGGCGGGATCGACCATCGGCTCGTACGCGCTGCCGTAACGCTCCTTCAGTCGCTCGGCGTCCGACTGCGTCACCCCCAGCCCGTGCACGATGTCGTTCGTCACGATGTTGCCACCGAAGCCGAGCGTCGCGAGATGCCTGATCTTCCCCTCGTGAAATATCGCGATGTCGGTCGTTCCAGCACCGAGCTCGACGAGCGCGACTCCCAGCTCCTTCTCGTCTTCCGTGAGAACGGCCAGCGCGCTTGCGAGCGGCTCCAGAACGAGATCACGCACACGGTATCCAGCCCGCTCCACGCTCTTGCGCAGATTCATCGCAGGCGAGCTTCCGATCGTCACCAGGTACATCTCCGTCTCGAGACGGGTGCCGATCATTCCGATCGGATCGCGCACACCAGCGTTCTTGTCGACGGTGTACTCCTGCGGAATCGCATGCAACAACTCGCGATCCTGCGGGATCGCCTGCGCACGCGCGACGTCGTTCGCGCGATCCACGTCTGCTCGGGATATCTCCTCGCCGTTCACCGCGACGATCCCAGTACTGCTCATCGCATGAACGTGCTCGCCCGCGATGCCGGCGAATATGTTCTCTATTCTCGTACCGGCCATGCGCTCGGCGTCCTGCATCGCTTTCTGAATCGAGCGGGTCGTCTCCTCGATGTCAGACACGATTCCGCGGCGAAGTCCGGTTGTGCGAGCCTGACCGACTCCGAGAATCCGGATCGTCGGGTGACGGTCGCCAATCGCTTCCGCGATGATGGCAGTGGTCTTCGCGGAGCCTATGTCCAGGCCGGCAACTACGCGTTCAACGTTCATTCAAGCCTTGCGACAACCTGATCGCGATAACGGATGTCCAACTCTGCTGCCCGCTCATTGCGGCGGGCCAGGTCGGATTCAACGGGAAAGATATCCCGGAAGCGTTGCGGGGCCACCCCCGCCGACGCTCGCACACGCAATGATGAGTTTAGCGTGAATACCAGGTCGTGCCCATCGGGTGCGACCTCGCTGATCAGTCCAAACATCCTGGGATCGACCGCACGCAGCTCCCCGACCAGCCGAAGCGCATCGCGATCCGGAGCGGTCACGATGGGAAGGTCCAGATTCGCTCTGCTGGGGTCGATAGGCAGCGCGCGCCCCGCAGAGTCGTAAGGCTGGAGCCCATCTCCGCGTGGCACGAGCGCGACCGGCATGTTCTCTCGGATCGTGACTATCAGCGTTCCGGGAAAGCGCCGAGTGATGCGGACATCGGCAACCTGTGGATGGGACCTGAGCCGCGCCTCGAGCGGAGCTACGTCATCGACGATCGACCGGAGCGTATCCACACGGAGCCGCGCAACCACATCGTCCGGCTGAAGGTATCGCACGCCGCGAATCTCAAGCTTCCTGACGTGGAAGTACGTCATCCGGTGCATCGCCGCCCGTCCCCACCTGGGAGACGTGAGCAGCGCCGCTGCAAGGATGATCCCGGCCAGATACCGATAGCCGGGTTTCTTGAGTCGCTCGGGAAACTTCAAGAGTTCCTGGTGGACGAGAGCAGAATGTCGCGCAGCTCGCGAGCCGTTCGCGTGATGTCGCCCGCGCCGACGGTGATCACAACGTCGCCTGCGCGCACTTCGGTGGATAGTGCCTCGGCGAGCGCAGGCCTCTCCCCCCTCCACGTCAACGTGCCACCGGCCGCGGCGATCGCCTGTTGCACGAGGTCCGAGCTGACGCCCGGGATCGGCTTCTCTCGCGCCGGATACAGCTCCGTCAGAAAGATCGCGTCGGCACCGGACAGAGCGGTGCCAAACTGCGGTGCGAAATCGCGCGTCCGACTGTAGAGATGCGGCTGGAAGGCAAGCACTAGCCGGCGCCCCGGAAAGGTGGCCCGGGCAGCTTGTATCGTCGCCGCGATCTCGGTGGGATGATGGGCATAGTCGTCCACGATTGCGACACCGCCGACCTCGGCAATGCGCTGGAAGCGCCGCTCGACGCCGGTGAACGCCGCAAGTCCATCCACCATTTGCACCGGCTCGACCCCGAGCGCGAGTCCCGATCCGATCGCGGCGAGAGCATTCCGCACGTTGTGGATGCCGGGCACGCGTAGAGTCACGTCACACTTGCTCTCGCCGTCGTAGAAGACGGCGAAGGTCGAGCCGCCATCCACCGGACGAACGTCGCGCGCCACGAGCCGCGCGTCAGGCGAGTTCAATCCGTACCGGATCACCTCGGCGGTCGCGGGCAGCTCCAGCGAGTTGGCGCCGCTGTCGTCGGCACAGAGGACTATCGCGCGCGCACCGCTCACGTACCGGCTGAACGTCGCGCGGATGTCGGCAAGATCGGTGTAGATGTCGAGGTGGTCTGCCTCGACGTTCGTGACCACGGCGATGGCCGGGTCGAGCGCCAGGAACGATCGGTCGTATTCGTCAGCCTCGACCACGAAGAGCCGATCGGATCCGAACGACATGTTGCCGTCCCATTCCGCGACGCGGCCGCCGGCAATTCCCGTGGGGTCGAGCCCCGCCGAACGGAGAGCCGTGGTGGTCATTACGGTCGTCGTGGTCTTGCCGTGGGTGCCGGCGATTCCCACCACGTCGCCTGACGAGACGGCCGCGCCCAGCGCCTCCGCGCGGCGGATCACCGGTGTGCCGGCCTCGCGCGCCGCCACCAGTTCCGGATGGTCGCGGCCCATCGCGGATGTGAACACGACAGCCCGCGCACCAGCAACATGAGCAGGCGAATGGCCCTCCATCACGTCGATGCCCAACCGGCCCAAGTCGGCTCGCGCCGCCGCCGGATTGGTGTCGCACCCAGTGACCTTCACGCCGCGACGGGCGAAGAGCTCCGCGAGCGCGCTCATGCCGGCACCGGCGATCCCCACGAAGTGAACGGGACGGTCGTCATCACCGGAAAAGACATCATAAATCACTTGAAGCAATCCATCTCAAGTATTTTAGCAGCAATATCTTGCGCAGCATCAGGTCGAGCGCGCATCAACGTTTTTTCACGCATCTCACGCCGCATGTCGGCATCGGTTGCGAGTCGCGTCACCATGGCTCCCAGGGACTCCGGCGTCAGCGCCTCCTGCTGAATCATGACGGCGGCGCCAGCGTCGGCGATGGCGCGGGCATTGTGCGTCTGGTGGTCCGCCGCGGCTGTTGGCAGCGGGACCAGGATCGTGGGAATACCCCACGCCGAGAGCTCCGCCGTGGTCATCGCGCCGGCGCGAGTGAGCGCCAGATCCGCCGCACAGTAGGCCGAGGCCATGTCCGAGATGTACGGAACCACGCGAACCGAACCACGCTCGTAGCGAGCATACTTTCTGAAGTTCGCCGGCCCGGTCGCCCATATGACGCGGATCTCCTTGCCCGTTCGAGCCAGCCATTTCGCCACGACCCGGTTGATCGCCTCCGCCCCCTGGCTCCCTCCGAAGACGAGCAGCACCGGAGCTGCGGTGTCCGCAAACCCCCACCTTGACACGGCCTCCAATTTGGACGGTCGTTCGTTCAGTGGTGGCGGAGGGGCGATAGGGTTGCCGGAATAGAATACTTGCGTTCGACCGCCCAGACGAAGAGCCCGGGCCGCTTCCGGAAAGCCAAGGTGCAGTTGAGCTGCGCGCGGCGCGAACCAGCGAACCGTGAGGCCCGGAACGCTATTCTGGTCCTGGATCACGATTGGAATCCGCCGTTTCGCCGCGACTCCGAGTGCAATACCGGCTGCATACCCGCCGGTGGCGACCAGCGCGCGGGGCGACCGCTCGGCGGCGATCCGGGTAATCCGACGCCAACTGCCGCTCGACGCCATGATCGTTCGCCAGTTTCGCCAGGGCTGTGACCGGTAGAGCGGATGCAGGTTCAATAGCTCGTACTCGAACTCGGTTTCGGGCAGAATGGTTCGCTCGATCCCGCGCTCGGCGCCAATAAAGAACGGAACGACCCGCGAGTCGGCCGCGACCATCGCACGGGCGATAGCCAGCGCAGGATAGAGGTGCCCTCCGCTGCCGCCGCCGGCGAAGAGAACGTTCACTGCTCCGCAGACCGCAGAGGGTTGGTCGCCCCTTCACCGATCACCCGTTCGCGCTCACTCCCGATGTTTATCAGGATCCCGGTCATCACGAGGGTGAGAACCATGCTCGTGCGTCCGTAGGATATGAATGGAAGAGCGAGCCCCGTGTTCGGTAGCAGACCGATAGTGACGCCAATGTGGAGAAATGCGCTGATCACGATCGTAGCGACTATCCCCACGGCGACCAGCTGCTGGAACTTGGACCTGGCGGCCCGAGCGATCCGGAAGCCCAGATAGGCATACGCCACGAACCCGAGCACCAGTAACGTGAGCCCAATGAAGCCGCGTTCCTCACCGATGTTGGCGGCAATGAAGTCGTCGTACGCAAACGGAAGGAATCCGTACTGCTGCCTTCCCTGCCCGAATCCAACGCCGAGCAGGCCGCCGGAGCCGATTGCGATGAGCGACTGCCGCGCCTGATAGTCCACGTGCGGCGCGACACCAGGATTGAAGAACGCCGTCATTCGCAGCATCACGTACTGCAGCTTCTCCGCCCTGGAGTAAAGCGCTGGAATCGCGATCGCCACGAGAGCGACGAAATGGCCGATCCGGACGCCGGCAGCGAACAGAATGATCCCCATGATCAGCGTGTAGAACATCGCGGACGACAGGTCAGGCTCGACGTACACCAGCACGTCCAACAGGCCGACAATCACGAGAAAGGGAAACAATCCCTTGCTCAGCCGGCGCATCGCGTCGCCTTTCTTGACCACGAGCATCGAGGTCCAGACCACGACGGCAAGCTTTGCGATTTCGGATGGCTGCATGCTGGATCCGAACAGATACCGGCGCGCGCCGTGGATTCGCGGCGCCCAGCGAATCGTGAACGGCAGTACGACGATGACGAGCAGGACGAGGCACACGATCATTACGGGCCATGCCAGGTCATACCATCGCTCAGCGTCGAACTTGGCCGCAAACGCGAAGAGCACCAGCCCGAACAACATGCCGCTCAGCTGCCGCAGCATGTAGTACGCGCCATTGTGCCCCGCCTGCAGCGCCACGATGCTGCTCGCGCTGTACACGGTAACCAGGCCGAACGCGAGGAAGGCGAGCGTCAGCATGGTGAGCACGCGCGCTTCCCATGTCATGTGCCAGCGATACCGCACATGCTGAACGGCTTCAGTCATGGCCTTGCGACGCCAGCTCGCGGAAGCGCTGACCGCGCTCCACATAGTTGTTGAACATGTCGTAGCTGGAGCATGCGGGCGAGAGCAGAATCGCGTCGCCGCTCGTGGCCACACCGCGGGCTGCGGCGATCACTTCTTCGAAGGTGCCATCGACGCGCGTCAGCGCGACAGCGTTGGCCAGATCGTGCTGCACGATCGGAGCGGCCTCGCCAAACGCAATTACGTGCTTGACGTGTTCCGCAATCGGTTGGGCGAGCGCCGTGTACGGCTCACCCTTGTGCCGACCGCCTAGCAGCAGAATGGCCGGTCGCGTCATTCCCTGCACCGCCACGAGCGTCGAAGCGACATTCGTGGCCTTGGAATCGTTGATCCACTCGATGCCGTCCCACTCGCCAACCACTTCCAGCCGGTTGGGCATGGCGCGAAATGACCGCAACGCATCGGCTATCGCTTCGCGAGCGGCGGGCGTACGGAAGTCACTGGATGCAGCCATGACGGCGAGCGACGCCGCCAGGGCATTGGCGACATTGTGATCGCCGAGGAGACGCAGGTCACCGCGCGAGAGCAGCGGAGCATCGAACACGACGAGGGAATCTGCCGTGCGGTCGTACCATGCGTCCGACTGTTTGGCGATGCTGAAGTGTAAGTGGTCACCCGTCACGCCACGCGCCATGTCGAGCGAAGCGGGATCATCAGCGTTCAACACCCAGCGCGATTGTGACGTGGCGTTGCGAAAGAGCAGAGCCTTGTCAGCGAAGTAATCGCCGACGGTCGCATAGCGATCCAGGTGGTCCGCACTCAGGTTTGTGAGCACGCCAACGTCCGGAGCGATGCTCGGCGTGTCGTGAAGTTGGAACGAAGACAGCTCCAGTGACACCCACGCAGGCTGCGGTTCGGCGAGTGCGACCTCCGACAGTGGCGTACCGATATTGCCCGCGTCGGGGGCAGTCACGCCCAGGCCGCGCAGGAGCGCTCCGATCAGCGCTGTGGTCGTCGTCTTTCCGTTCGTGCCGGTGACCGCGATGTAGCGAACGTTCGGCATGTAGCGAAGCGCGATCTCGATCTCACTCACGACAGCGCGTGACGCATTGCTGGCTGCGATGATGGCGGGCGCGTCGGGTGGAACTCCGGGACTGACGACGACCAGCGCCGCGCGCGCTATTCGAGCCGCATCGTGGCCTCCGATCTGGACGCTCACAGCACGCGTCGTGAGTTCGTGCGCGATATCGGCGAGTCTGGGCGAGGTGGCATCGTCGCACGCGTACACGTCGTAGCCGTGTGCGCGAAGCAGGCTGGAGGCGGCGACACCGCTGCGTCCGAGACCGATGACAACGATCTCGCCTGCTGTTGGCGGAATCATCGGCTGCACGGTCATCTCAGCTTGAGCGTGCTGAAGGCGAGGAATGCACAGAGAATTCCGATGATCCAGAACCTTACCACGACCTGTGATTCCGTCCACCCCTTCATCTCGAAGTGATGGTGCAGCGGAGCCCTTCGGAACACACGATGCTCTCGCGCGTACTCCACGCCGTAGCGTTTCTTCCGGTACTTGAACACATACCGCTGCAGAATCACAGACACCATCTCCGCGACGAACAAGCCACCCACAAAGACAAGCAGGAACTCGGACTTGAGCAGCACCGCAATGGCGCCGAGCGCGCCGCCCAGTGCGAGCGAGCCCGTATCACCCATGAAGATTTCCGCCGGATGCGTGTTGAACCAGAGGAATCCGATACACGCGCCGAGTATGGACGCGCAGAACACCGTCAGCTCGCCGGCGCCGCTCATGAAGAACAGTCCGAGCGAGTGACTCAGATCGACGCGACCGATGACGTATGCGAAACCGGCAAACGTCAGCGCGGCAATTGCGACCAGACCTGCCGCGAGACCGTCGAGCCCGTCGGTCATGTTCACCGCGTTGCTGGTGCCGGTCATCACGAATGTGACGAACAGCACGTAGAGCCACGCGAGCGCGGGTGATAGCGGGATTATCAGAACGTACTTATAGAACGGTAACGTCGTCGACGCACCCGGGAGGTTCGAAATCGGGAAATGCCAGACGTAGAGGCCAAGGGCGAGGCCGAGTGCAATCTGGCCGGTAAGCTTGTACCGCTCTATCAAACCCCGGTTCGCTTCACCGCGGGCCTTCTGGCGCAGCTTGAGATAATCGTCAAGGAATCCAATCGCGCCCATCCACAACATCACAAAGACACAGACCCAGATGTACCGATTCGTCAGACGGGCCCACAGCACCGTCGGCAGGATGGTCGCAATCAGGATTATGAGACCGCCCATCGTCGGCGTGTTGGCCTTGCCAGCATGACTGTCCGGGGTTCCCGCCCGCACCACCTGGGCGATACGATTGCGCTTCAGGGCGCCTATGATGACTGGCCCCACGAGGAACGACAGGAGGAGTGCGGTGACGGCTGCTCCCGCCGCGCGGAAGCTGATGTAGTTGAATAGCCGCAGGAATCCCAGGTACGGACTGAGCGGAACGAGGAGGTAGTTCAGCAATCGTGGTTCGCCCAGCTGGTGATATGTGGGAGGATGCGCTCGAGCTTCGCGCCACGAGACGCCTTCAACAATATGGTGGCACCGTACTGCAGATGCGGAGCGAGCGCGGACCACAGCTGGTCGACGTCGCTGGCAATCACGACCCGTTCATCATCCGGAGCGACTCGTCGAAGCGCTGCCGCGAACTCGCCGAATCCGCCGATGACGGCCACTGGCGCAGCGATAGCCGCGCGCGCGACATCGTCATGACAGCGGTCCGAGTTGGCACCCAGTTCAAGCATCGAGCCAAGCACCACGACTTTCTGCATACCGGGTGCCGCGGTGAGCATGTCGATCGCAGCGATTGCAGATCCGGGATTCGAATTGTACGCGTCGTTGATCACGAGCGCGCGCCCAATCGTCTGCCAGTTTGCACGCATCGGTGGTGGCGTGAGCGACGCGATGCCGCGTGCCGCGTCCTGCGGCCCGACACCGACTTCGCGCGCCGCGGCAAGCGCAAGCATCAGGTTCCTGAGATTGTGAGCACCGCGCAGAGGGGAATGAATGGATACGCCATCGACGGTAACGGTCCCGGTGCCATCGGTCTCCAGTCTCCAGGAGGTGGCGTGAACGTCACCGTCGTCGAGTCCGGCCGTCACCAGTCGCAGCGGCGACGCAGCGGCTACCAGATCGACATCCGACGACGGGACTATTCCGACCGCGACACCGTGAAACACCGACGTCTCCTCACGCATAACTCCGGCGAGATCGCCGAAGCCTTCGAGGTGTTCCTCCGCAATCGACGTAACGATGGCTACGTCGGGGCGCGAGATATCACACAGCATTGCAATCTCGCCCGGTACGCTGGTACCAAGCTCGATGATTGCAACGTCCGACTCGGCGGGCAGCGCAAGCAGTGTCAGGGGCACACCGATGCGATTGTTGAGGTTGCCGCTGGTCGCGTGCACTGCGAGGCGCGACTCCAGTGCCGAGCGCAGCAGCTCCTTGGTGCTGGTCTTGCCATTGCTACCGGCGACGGCGATTACCGGACCGCCCCACGCCAACCGCCTGAAGTGGGCAAGATCGCCGAGCGCGACGAGCGTGTCATCGACGAGGTAGATGGGAACGTCGAACTCGCCGATTGCTGCGTTGCGACTTACCACCAGAGCGCGCGCTCCCGCGGCAACAGCCTCCCTGAGAAAATCATGCGCGTCGAATCTATCACCGACCAGCGCAACGAATATGTCGCCCGGGCGAAGCGAGCGAGTGTCAGTAGACACGTTTCCAAGTGCGTGCGAGCCGCGCGGCGCGTTGGTCGAGACTCGCGACGCGAGGGCGTGAGCGAGCCTGTCAGCCGTCCAGAATCCGTCGCTCAAGTCGCGTGACCCAGCAGTTCTGCGACTACCTGACGCTCATCGAACGGATGCTTCTCCGTGCCGATCACCTGGTATGTCTCGTGGCCCTTGCCTGCGAGCAGAATGGTGTCGCCTGGTCCGGCGATGGCGATTGCGCGCGCGATCGCCTTGCGACGGTCAGTAATGCGATCGTGCGGTAACGACATTCCGCGCTCGATTTCATCGATGATCATGTCCGGATCCTCCGTGCGCGGATTGTCGCTCGTAACGATGACCCTGTCCGCACCAGTCTCCGCGGCCGCTCCCATGATCGGACGCTTGCCGGGATCACGGTCGCCGCCAGCGCCGAACACGAGGATCAACTTTCCCGATACGAACGGCCGCAAGGCAGCGAGAGATCGAACGAGCGCGTCGGGAGTATGGGCGTAATCACGGATCACCGGCGGCTCCTGGGCAATCAGCTCCAGTCGCCCGGGTATCTGTGGAATCTCGCGCAGCGCGTACGCGAGTGCGCGCAGCGGAATGCCAAGCGATTGAGCAGCACAAGCCGCCGCGAGCGCGTTGATGACATTGAAATCACCGACCAGCGGCAGCCGAACCGGCACCGACTGATCACCCATCCTCAACATCCAGCTGCTTCCCGTTGCGTCGAATGCAACGTCCTCGGCACGCATGTCGCCGGCGGTTATTCCGTACGTCACGATTCGTGGTGCGACCGGAAGCGACGTCCACTCCGGTTGATCCGCGTTCACGACCGCGATCCCGGTCGTCTTGAGATACGAGATGAGCTTCGCCTTGGCGCCGAAGTACTCCTCCATCGTACCATGGTAGTCGAGATGATCCCGCGTGATGTTGGTGAACACCGCGGCGTCGAAGCTCATTCCGAATACGCGCGCCTGATCCAGCGCGTGCGACGACACTTCCATGGCAAGCGAACGAATGCCCATGTCAACCAGCTCACGCAAAACCCGCTGAAGCTCGTCCGGCCCCGGTGTGGTGAGACCGAGTCCGCCGGGAACGAGCTTGCCCTCCGCGCCGACGAGGACGCCAAGTGTTCCGATCGATGCAGCAGGCGCAACTGGAAGATCGAGCAACGCGCGCAGGATGTTGACAGTGGTCGTTTTTCCGTTGGTCCCGGTTACGGCAACGGTGCGCAGCGACAAGCCCGGATACCCGTAACGCGCGGCGGCTGCGCGGGCGATCTCTATGCGCTTCGCGGCAACGATCGGGTCCTTTGTTGCGCCGCTCAATGTGCGATACCCAATTTCACCACCCGTCCGCGCTCGAGCATCGTTCCCGCCACCGGCACCAGAGGCAACGCGGCGCCCTGCACGAGCTCGACCCTGAAACCTGCGGCGTGCAACGCGCGCACCGCGGAACGGAGCGGCAGTCCCCCGACGTCCGGCACCGCGCGCGGCGACACCACGGGGGGAATCGCGCGTGTTTTCGACGGCAGAGTCACGACGTATGACTCGCTGGTGCGCGGATCGGAATCCACGGGAGGAGCATGGGCCAGTTCGCGCAGCGAATCCGCCACGTCTGCACTATCGATCTTCCTTTCACTCGCGAGCCGCGCACGCTCCGCTGCCTTTCCGGCCGGCGTCGTGTCCGGACGGGGAGCATGCACGGATGACGCGAGCTCTCCGCGATTGAGCGCGGCGTCACGCGCCGCGAGTGCTGCACGCAACACGACGTTGGTCACTCCTCCGGCCACGATTCCTCCGTAGAACCCCATCTGAGGATTGTCCAGCTTGACGAGAATGACGAACTGCGGCTTGTCATCCGGAAAGAGCCCGACGAACGACGCAGTGTAGGAGCCTGCGATGTAGCGTCCGTGTGCGTTGCGAAGCGCGGTGCCACTCTTTCCGGCCACGTCGAGCGTGGCCAGATCGGCTTTGGTGGATGTTCCGCCCGCAACTACGTCGCGCAACATCGTACGCACTTCCGTCGCGACCTCAGGAGTCATCACGCGTCGCACGACCTGACGTTGTGCGGCGTACCGAACGGTGCCGTCGGCGGCACGGATCTCCTTGACGATGTGCGGCACGAGCAGCTCGCCACCATTCGCGATCGCGCTGTACGCGGTGACCATCTGCAGCGGAGTAACCGATACCTCATAGCCCATGACGACCGACGCTGCCGATTGCGGCGTCCAACCGCTGGGATCACGCACGACACCCGGCGATTCCGCCGGAAGTGCAACGGTCGTCTGCGTTCCGAAGCCCATGTCGCGCAACATCTCGAACTTCTCCCGGACTGACATCCGATCCGCAAAACGAACAATGCCGACGTTGCTCGAATGCTTGATCACGTCCGTGAGCGACAGGATCGACGGGTGCTCGTCCGCGTCGGTGATGGTGCGTCCGTTGATCGTCAGATGACCGCCGTACGTATCCACGGTCTGATCAGGAGTTGCCCTGCCGAGTTGCAGCAACCGCGCGGCGACGAACGGCTTCATTGTCGAGCCTGGCTCGTACGGCTCCGTGACTGCGGTATTCGCGACCGCAGCCGGATCGGCACGGTTGCTCGCCATCGCGAGAATGTCGCCGGTGTTGGGATTCATCACGACGATGTCGCCACCGTCGGCGTGCAGGCTGTCGACGGCGACTGCCAGCGCGCGATCGCAAATCTCCTGCAGCTCGCGATTGATCGTGAGAACGACGGTGCTGCCGGGTGTCGGATCATCCGCATCGTCCGGTGCGGCCAGCGGACGGCCGCTCTTGTCCCGCGCGACGCGCACCGTCGCTGTGTCGCCGCGCAACAGCGAATCGAGCGCGAGCTCTATGCCGTCCAGAGCCTTCCCGTCAGGACCGACGCGTCCGACGATCCGACGGATGCCGCCCGACGTCGCGTAAACGCGATCCATAACGGGTTTGGAATACACGCCGCGTAATGCGATGGCTGGTGCGACTGCGTTGGGAAGAAACGCGCCGGGCACGTCCACCCACTTTCGCATCGTATCGAGTGACATCGACACGAAACGTGGATCGACGCTGGCAAGCTTCAGATCGCGCGCGAGTGCGGTCCGATTTCTCACCTGACGCGGCGCAACGCTGATGCGCACCATCTCCCTGCTCTCCACGAGCGGCCGCCCCGTGGCGTCGAGTATCTGTCCGCGCGGCGCCGGCAATCCCGACGATACATAGTGCTGCCGCTGGCCGATCTTGCTCCAGTAGTCGCTGCGAAACAACTGCTCGTATCCCGCCTTCGCGATCAGCGCCAGCGCGAATACGACCAGTACGCCGTGTACGATCGTGAGGCGACCCGGGGCCTTCACGGTTGCGCTCCTCGCGGGATCGACCGGACCTGACGGTCATCGGGAATGCGCATTCCCAGTTGCTGCACGATGGGACCGAGCTGCGTACGACTGGATTCGTCGCGTATGAGCGCGGCGAGCCGCCCACGCTCTGCTTCCAGCTGCACGATGCGACGATCCAGATCGGCCATGTGCCGAGCCTGCGTTATGCCGTAGCTACGTCGCCAGATCACCGCGCTGGCGACGACCACGAAGCCGATCAGTAACGCCGCCATGATCGTCCGGCCGCGCCGCTTGCGCGTGCGACGCTTCGCCGCTGGTTTCGCGCGAGTCGAATCGCCGGCCTTGCTCACGCCGCTTTTTGCCATGATCTGAGGTGAGCACTACGCGCGCGTGGGTTGCGTGCGATCTCCGCAGCGCTCGCGGTGATCGACTTCCGCGTGACCAGTCTGCCGAGCGCGACGCCCCCACATGTGCACACAGGCTGGCGTGGAGGGCAAGTGCACGCGGTGCTCCACGCACGCATCGCGTGCTTGACCAGCCTGTCCTCGCCGGAGTGATAGGCGATGATGCTGAGAGTGCCGCCCGGCGCGAGCATGTCACGCAGTATGGGAAGGACGCGCTCGAGTCCACTCAACTCGTCGTTAACCGCGATGCGTAGCGCCTGAAAGAGGCGAGCGAAGTCGCCTGGACCGGCCGACGCACCAAAAGCGCCCCGAATGGCGCCGACCAGATCATCGGCAATGACGAAGTCACGCGTCGAGCGGCGGCGGACGATCTCGTTTGCGAGCCGGCGGGCGCGAGGCTCATCGCCGTATTCGCGGAATATCCGCGTGAGCTCCTCTACGGTTGCGGTGTTGAGCAGATCTGCCGCGGATTCGCCTTTCCCGGACATCCTCATGTCCAGCGCAACGCCTGGCCTGAATGAGAAGCCGCGTTCGTCGCGATCTATCTGCGACGATGAAACGCCGAGGTCAGCCAGAATCCCGGCGAACGACTCGTTGCGCAATTCGGGGATCTGATCGATGTGCGTGAAGTCGCCGTAAATCGCGCGGAAGCGCCCTGTCTCGATAAACGCTTTGAGCCGCGCGGTTGCCTCGGCGATGGCGTCGCTGTCGCGGTCCACTCCAGTAACTGACGCGCCGGCCTCGAGCAACGCGAGCGAATGGCCACCACCGCCCAGCGTGCAGTCGAGTACCGACTCCGCGCTCCCAAGTGCGTCAAGCACCTCAGTGACCATGACAGGATCATGGTACCCGCTTTCGAACGATCGTTCAGTTATCGGCGACACGATTGCTTTCCAAGATACGGCGGACGCGACGAGGGAGGCAGCCAATATACAAAAAACCGCCCCGGCGCGAACCGGGGCGGTTGGTGCAACCTAACGGGCAGTAAGAGCCCGCGCCGCTACTTGCAGAATTTCTTGACCTGCGCGTCTGCGGCAGGCAGGAATTGGGCGATCACCGGGAGGAACTGTCCCGCGGCCGCCTTGTACTTGTCGTCCGTCGCACCGGCCTGCAGGCCGGTCTGAGCGACGCTGAGGTTCTCACGCGCAGTCTGAGCCAACGGGCAGCTCTTGGACGTATTGGCTTCGTTGTATGCGCTCTGCGCCACGGAGAAGGCGGACACGCCAGCCAGGAACTTGGCATCTACTGACGGCTGGATGCTGTCGGAGAGTTGCAGCATCTTGATCGCCGCCTGGAACTGAGCGCGGTCCTTGGATGCGTTGGCTGCCTTGTACATGTTGTTACCCTGACCCAGCGCATACTGCGCGATGGTGCTCTTGTCGGCGCCAGGCGCAGTCGCCGCACGTTGCAGAATGGCCGCAACGCTATCCTCCTGGTTCGCCTGCGAGTAGCTGTCAGCGAGCAACAGCAGTGCCTGCGGATTGTTGGGATTCGCGGCGATCGCACGCTTGAGGACGGCTACTGCCTCGGGAGCGCGATTCGCCTTGCGCAAAGCGGACGCGAGCGAGAGCAGCAGATCGCCATTGTTCGGATACTTCTGAGTGCCGGCCTGCAATACTGCGATGGCCTGCGCCGAGTCGGCTGCCTGGTTCATGCTGAGGTACGCGGCGGCCATGCGGGTGAAGTAGGAGCTATCGGCAGCGGAGGTATCCGCGCGAATCAGCTCAGGGCCCGTCGTGACTGCCTGCTGCCAGTCCTGCGCCGCGAGGTAGACGAGGAACGCGGTGCGGAGCAGCTGTGGATCACCCGGCGAGCGGTCGAGCAGCTCCTTTACGAGTGGCTCCGCTTCCTTGGCGTGACCTGACCCAGCGAGCTCGTTGACGACCTGGCTGATGAGCTTGTCGTTGGTCGGATCGGCGCGGATGAGAGCCAGGAGTGTGGCGCGCGACTGTGCGCTGTCGCCAATAACCTTGTACAGCTCGGTGTTGAACTTGAGCGCCGCGACGCTCTTGGGATCCTGTTGTGCGATTACGCGCGTTACGGCAAGCACGGAATCGGCAAGCGCAACCGAATCGGCATGCGTCGTTGCCTTCTGGTATCGCGAGTACTGTACGTTGGCGGCGCAGAGACGAGCGAGTGTCGCCTGCGGATATGCGGCAACGCCCTTGTGGGCAGCCGCAAGCGCGCCGGCGATATCACCGCTGCGAGCCTTGTTGATGCATTCCTTCTCACCGTCGAGCTGTTTCATGGCGTCACGGATGGACTTGGAAATCGCGTCCATCGCGTCGCCGACCTTGCTGTTCGTGGCCGAGGGAAGTGCCTGAGACAGTGTGTTATCGCGCGCCAGAACCATGCGCGCATTTACGGTGTAGGCGCCCGTCGCAGCCTTCTCGACCGAGCCCGTTACGTATTCGTCGGCACGCAACAGATTTGCGAGAGCCTTCTCGTCGTTCGGCGCGAGTGGCTCGCTGGCCGAGAAGCCGGACTGCTCCAGTGTATTGTTGACGTCCTTGGTGGGAAGGACGTAGACGTCCTTCACATCGAACTTGTTTTTGAGCTGATTACGAAGCTCATCGGCGGCCTTCGCGCCCGTGCCCTTTTCCTGACTCTGGAAGGTCATCACGGTAATGCGCGCTTTGGCATCCTGCGCATGAGCCGGCGCAACACCGGCTAAAGCGAGGGCCGCGAGCGCCAAAGAATAACGTGCGTTCAACTGAGACTCCTCCAAAATTGTAAACGTTTGTACACCACTACAAGGGCCAGGTTCGCCAGCGGTCCGGCCATATCATGATGGGCGAGGAGGGATTCGAACCCCCGACATCCTGCGTGTAAGGCAGGCGCTCTAACCAGCTGAGCTACTCGCCCAAGTGCAGAAAATGCGCCGAAACGGATTCGGCGCCGGTGCAGGTTCTAGCGTTTGAGTATTGCAACTGGTATCAGGACGCAGTAGGCGAGCACCAGGAGCACGGGGGCAAGAGTCTCACCGCCACGCCAGAGATCGGCGTAGCCCACTACAAGAGTTATGGCCGCGAGGCCCCACCACATGAGTCTGCGACTGGCAGGAACAGCCGCAGGAACGGTCGCGTTTGCCATATTGATGGTTTCTTTCGGCATAGACGCGAAGTGTACGGACGGCGGACGCCGGGTGTCAAGCGAACGGCCCTACCTTAATCTGTTGTTAATTGAACGGGCATCAGGATGACCGTTTCATTCTCCTCGTGAAAGCCACGCTCGCCGTGGTGTCTCGCCGCGATCGGCAGTCGCGGCCATCTCGGCGCACTTGACGCTCCAGGGATTGAATTTGTTCACGCCGGCACCGCGTTTCCACACTGCCACCGCGCGCGAACGTTCGCCAGCGAGCCACAGAGCGTGCCCCAGCTCGAAGTACGCCTCCACGAGATTCGGCCCGAGCGTGATGGATCGCTCGAAGAAGATCTGCGCGTCCTCGTACATCTCGCGCTCGGTGTAAACGAGCCCCAGATAGAAGTTCGCGTACAACTTCGCACGAGCGTCCTCGTCCTGACGCAGCGCCTTCGACAGATGTTCGATCGCCTCGCCGAAGATTCCCTTTTTGAGGCAGATGTAACCGACGTTGATGCGCGCAAGCGCGTTGGCCGGCTCGCGGCCGAGCACGTATTGAAAGTTCATCAGCGCAGCATCGAGCTTGTCCTGAAGCATCTGCGCCCAGCCCAGCAGCGACTGCCCTTCCGTATTTGTCGGCGCAAGCTCCAGTGCGCGCGACAGTGCCTCCTCGGCTCCTTCGTAATCGCCGAGCGAGATCTTGGACCAGCCGCGTTCGAGAAACGTGGACGCGCCGATGTGATCCTCGTGCACCACGGGGCGCGTGCCTGCAAACTGCGGCGCCATGGCCGGCGACACATTTCTGCGCGCCTTCCACTTCTCGACGAGATCGCGAATGTCGTCCTTCAATCGCGTGAGCTGCCCGAGCGATCCGTCGACTGCGCGATACACGTCCATCAGCGACGCCTTGAGAGCTGGATCGTCGCGCATCTGGCGCGACTCGATCTCCTGCTTCAACTGCTCGAAGGTGATCCGAAGATCGGCTACGCTGTCAGCCATTCCAGTCGCTCCTCAGGGACCATTCCGATTATCGCACTCGCCATCATCGTTAGCGACACCACTCGATCCGCACCGGCTTCCAGTAGCGCCGCTCGCGGCATTCCATATATAGCGGACGACGGCTCGTCCTGGATGATCGCACGGCCGCCACCCGATCTGATATTCCGTAGACCGGCCGCTCCGTCTCGTCCCATCCCCGTGAGCACGACTCCGGTGCAGGCTGCGCCGAATACCTCTGCCGCGGAGCTGAAGAGCACGTCCGCACACGGCGTCGCACCTGACCGAGCCGCGGCCGGATGTTGCCGCAGCACTGCGGCGCCACCCTCGCCAGCGCCGCTGCTGGCGATGCTCGTGTTGACTCCGCCACGCGCTATATACACCGCGCCGGCCAAAAGCGGCATTCCGTCATCCGCTTCGCGAACGCAGACGGTACTCGCCCGCGCAAGCCGCTCGGCAAGAGCCCCGGTGAATTCAGCCGGGAGGTGCTGGGCAATCACCACAGCCGCGGAGAGTGCGGCCGGAAGCTGTGGCACTATCTCCGCAAGCGCCCGCGGCCCCCCGGTGGACGACGCGATGACTACAACGTGTGTGGCCGCACCGCGATTTTGCAGCGGCGCGAGCGGCACGGTGGAAACTTCGCGTTCGAGCACGACCGGCGGTGGCGCCAGCCTTGCCCGCGCGGCTGCGCCGAGTGCCGCGATCAAGCGCTCGCGAACGATTGGGAGATCGAGGCTTACCGGGCCCGACGGCTTCCGTACGAAGTCGACCGCACCGAGCTCGAGCGCGCGCAGCGTAGCGTCGCCGTACTGCGCGCCCCCCGCGCTCAGGACCACGACCGGACGCGGAGACTCGGTCATGACGCGGCGGAGCACCATCAACCCGTCCAGCTTCGGCATCTCGAGGTCGAGCGTGACGATGTCCGGATCGAGCCGGTCGATCTGAGTCATCGCATCGACACCGTCGCGCGCAATGCCTACCACGCGGAAATCCGGATGTGCGTCGATCATCTCCGCGATCAGCTTGCGCATGAATGCACTATCGTCCACGACCAGCACACCATGCACGCGCGACGTTGTGTCAGTCATAGCGGCTTGTGGTAGATGCGCTCGCGTATGTCCACCGGAACGAGGTTCCTGCGTGCTCTTCCGAAAATCGTCTCGACGTGACCCATTATCAGGTAGCCGCCGGGCCGCAACGAGTCGAACAGCGAATCGACAAGAGCTTCCTGAGTGGCGCGATCCAGATAGATGACGACGTTGCGGCATGCGACGAGATCGAACGCCGCCGGCACCGGCGGGTCTCGCAGTATGTCACGTCGCTCGAACCGTGTGATCGCTCGAATCGCGGGGATCACCGTTCGTCGGTCTCCCATTCGGGGAAACAGCTCGTCGAGTATTTCCGGTGCCGTATCCGTGAACGATGCCGGCAGATACGTCGCGCGATTCGCCGCGTCGAGTGAACCGCGATCTATGTCGCTGCCCAGCACGGACACGCGGCCAAGACGTCCGAGTGCACCGATTGAACGGGCATGTTCGTGAAAGAGCGCCGCCAGCGAATACGCCTCCTCTCCCGACGCGCTGCCCGCGCTCCAGACCGTGATTCGCGGAACGCGATGCCACAGCTCCGGGATCACGCGCTCCGCCGCGACGGCGAAGGTGTTCGGGTTGCGAAAGAACCTCGTGACGTTCACCGTGAGCGCGTCCATGAGCCGCTCGTATTCGCTGCTGTCGTTGTCGAGCAGATCGCCGTATTGTGCGTATGTCGCCGCACCGCGCGCGCGCATGCGCACGGCGATGCGGCGACGCACGCAGCCGTCCTTGTAGTTGGTGCAGCGAAACTCGCTCTCGCGCGTGATCTTTTCCGCGAGATCGCGAAAGCCGTCGTCGGCGCCCGGGTCGTTCTGCATCTCGATGATCACTGGGCATCCAGGGTGTGCGCACGACGGTACGCTTCCCTGGCCTCGTCAAATCGGCCATCGCGTTGCAACGAATCGGCAAAGTTGCGATGCAGTTGAGGGAGCGTGGAATCCTCGATCAGCCCGCGCTCCAGTGTCCGCAGCGCGTCGTCGAAGTCACCGCGCGCCTCGTAGGCCACGGCGAGGTTGTTCCACAGAACTGCATACGACGGGTAAACCTGAACCGCCTCGCTCAGCAGCGCTATCGCGCGATCGAGATCGTTTACCATCGCCGCGGCCAGGCCTGCATAGTGAAACCACACCGGCGGCGGTCTGCGTGTTCCCCACAGCGTTCGAGCTGAGGCGAGCGCCGCGTCGGCGGTCTCGTAATCTCTTGCCGCCACGGCCATTGCAGCAGCGTTGGTCTGCACCAGCGGGTCGCCACGACCTCCATGGGACAGCGCGTCTGCCATCGCGGCGCGGGCGCGATCCATCTCACCCATCTGCTCGTATGCGTACGCGAGATTCACGAACACCGCGGGGCGCGACGTGTGCTGTTGTGTCACGTATCGCTCGAATGCGTGTGCGGCCGCGGGCCACTGCTCCTGCCTCAGGGCGACGAGACCGAGATAGAACGAAGCTTCCGGATCGTTCTCGCGCAACGCGTCGACGCGCCGGAACTCGCGCTGCGACTCCTCGTACATTCCGGTCTTGTAGAAGGCGACGCCGAGGTTGCGGTGCTCGGTCGCCTTGTCGTCGGTACGCGCCGGCGCACGCGCACGTGTGCTTACACCCACGCGCATCATGTAGCCGGTCATGAGCAGACCGTACAGGGTCTTCGCGGTGACGAACTCGCCGAGCTTGGACTCTGCGATGAGCGCGCTGACATCCCGCTGGCCATCGATGAGTGGAACGAGCTTCTCCTCTTCCGGCGTCAGCTCGCGCTCGATCGCCATCATGCGGTGGCGATCCATGGCGTACACGATGTCGAACGTCGGGATCTTCTTTGCTATCAGCGCCCACTCATCGACGCGACGCGCTCCTTCGAGGAGCAGCGATTGCGGATCTATGGAATGCATGGCCACGCCTTCGTCCGGAGTCGCACCAGGCTCGAAGTTGAACGTGCCCTGCGTCCATGTGAAGAGAAGATAGACCGCTTCTTCGGTGCTGAGATTGCGGTTGACGATCGACGCGTGAGAGATGGCGCCGTCGGCGAAGTAGATGTAGCCGAAGTTGTTGGCGTACGTCAGGCCGAGGCAGCCGGTCTTCTTCCCCATTGCGAGGAGCTGAAGCACGTCCGGGAGACTCGCCTCGGTGAGGCTTCCGCGGATCGCCATCAGCGGAACTCTTCCATGATTCTGCCGGACAGCTCCGGCCACACGCGCACGACCTTCTCGTCGTCGTTGAACGCAGCCGGCGTCTCGGCACTCTGCCGTGCGCGCAGTTCTTCGACGCGCTGCGCGACGACGGACTGGAGATCCGTCAGAAAATCGTCGTACTCGGCGGTTTCGTCAGCCATGACTACGGGGATACGCCTCGATCACGTCAAGCAACCCTGACTGCCGCGAGCATGGCCCCCAGGGAGCCTGCATCGGGCAACAAGAGAAAGTAACCAGGCAGCGAACCGTCAGTCTGCCCTATCATGAATTCGGTCTCGACGCAGAACACAAAGCCGCCCGTATGGCCGGTCGCCCACGCGGTGTCCGCCAGCACTTCGCGTGCGGGGCCGACCGCGAGCGAGGGTGGAGAGGGCATCAGCCGCATTTTCATGAACTCGCTGAGCGCCGTCATGTAGGCACCGGCAAGGATATTCCCCGCCTCCGTCAGCGCCGACGCCTCGAGCTCGCTCAGCGTCGCATCGGACGAAACCTCGCGCGTGAGCATCAACGACGCGAGCTTGTGTGCGGTGACGAGCGGGAAGGCCAGGATGGTATGACCACGCAGACCACCGGTCATCTCCATCGGGACCAGGGCGATCTGTTCGTTGGAGCGTGAGATGAGCGGAGCGAGCTCGGCCAGTGGAGCGACCGTAATCGTCGGCACGCTGATCATGATCTTCGTTCCGGTCATCAGCGAGAGCGCCGTTGCCGCGTGGGCCGCGCCGATATTCGCGACTTCACGAAGCGCGTCGCGCTGAAGCTCGCTGAGTGCCTGCATGTCGGTGATGCTCATTACGGCTCCGCTAGATAAGACTATTTACGTCCACGATGAGCGCCGGAGACCCATCACCCAGCACCGTTGCGCCCGCGAACATTGAAGATCCACCCCGCGGCGGATCGAAGCGCTTTACCACTACGTCCTGCTGGCCAACGAAATCATCGACGATCAACGCCGCCCTGCGGCCGCGCGCCAGAACAGATACTCCCGGCATCCGTTCGGAGACGCACGGCTCGGTCCCGAACAACGTGCGCAGCATGACCACGCGCACGATCGTATCGCCGATCGTCGTTTCGGTCCATTCGGCCCCACGGAAGGCTGCGGCGGGCGGTTCGAACTGAAGCGTCTCCACTATGTGCGTGAACGGAATGGCAAACAACTCCTGCCCTACACGTGCGATCAATGCACGTACGATCGCAACGGAGAGCGGTAAGCGCAACGTTATCGCCGTGCCCCGATGCGCCACGGTCCTGATCTCGATCGTGCCGCCAAGCAGGCGAACGGCGGCATCCACCACGTCGAGGCCGACACCACGTCCCGATATGTTCGTGACCGACGCCGCGGTGGAGAAACCGGGATGCGCAAGCACGCGCAACAACGTGACGTCGTCCAGTGCGTCCGTATCCCATCCGACAATCCCCGCCGCTCTCGCACGCGCGAGCACGCTGTCCCGATCGATACCGCTCCCATCGTCCGCGACACGGATCAGAACGTAACCAGCCTCGCGCTGGGCGCTCAGTGTCAATCGTCCGCGCGCAGACTTGCCGTTGCTCGCGCGCTCTTCCGCGGATTCAATCCCGTGATCCAGCGCGTTCCGAAGCAGGTGCATCACGGGATCGCCGATGCGATCGAGAATCGAGCGATCCATCTCGATCTCCGCGCCATCCAGCGTAAAGTCGACTTCCTTCCCCAGCGACCGCGCGGTCTCGCGCACCAGTCGCGGAAAACGTTCGAATACATCTCCCACCGGAACCATCCGTGCACCGACGACCTGCTCGCGCAGCTCGCTAAGCAGACGCGACGTGCTCGCAAAGGCCGAAGAGACATTCTCGCCAGTGACGTTGCGCAGCTCCCGTTCCAGCTGACCACGAGCGATCTCGATCTCGCCGACGAGATTCATCAGCGAGTCGAGCCTGCTCGCGCGGATACGCACGTGGGTTGCACGCTTGCGTGCGGGGTTCGCTGACGGATCGGTTGGTGTCGCATTTCCGTCCGCCTCAGGTCCTGGCGCGGGCCGCGTCACCGCAAGCTCGATTTCGCGCGCGAGTGTGTCCGCTTCGTCGATCAGGTCGCCGAGGGACGACGGAGTCAGCTGTTCCTCACCGCGGCGCAGTACGTCGAGCGCAGATTCAAGCGTGTCGGCGCGCTCGGTGACGGCGGCGTAACCCATTGCCGCGGCCATCCCCTTGATGCTGTGGACCGCGCGAAACGCGGCCGCAATCGCATCAACCGACGCCGGCGCACTCTCCAATTCCGCAAGCGCACCGCTCAGCTCGGCGACGTGCTCGCGACCTTCGCTCAGGAAGAGATCGACGTACTTCGACAGGTCCACGGGATCGCGGCTCTGGCGGAGAGCTAGCCCAGCACTCGCTGCACGGCTTCGAGCACGCGGCTGGGCTGGAACGGCTTGACGACGAAGTCCTTCGCGCCAGCCTGGATCGCGTCGACCACGAGCGCCTGCTGTCCCATGGCGCTGCACATCACGACACGTGCTCGCGGATCGAACGCGGTGATCTCGCGCACCGCATCGATGCCGCCCATGTCGGGCATGACGATGTCCATGGTGACGAGATCGGGACGCAGCTCCTTGTACTTCGCGACCGCCTTGGTTCCGGTATCGGCCTCGCCCACAATCGTGAAGCCGGCCTGCTGCAGTATGTCCGAAAGCATCGTGCGCATGAACACCGCGTCATCGCACACCAGAACCGTGTGGCTCATTCATCCTCCGAAATAGCGACGACGCGCATGGCAACGTCTCGCACGTCAAGTTCAGTGTAGCCTTCCTCGGGTCGCAACGCACGCACATCGGCGACCCGTTCCACGGCAAGTCCAACCCCGCGTACTCCGACATCGGCAATCAGCACCATGCGCAGCGGGACGCCGGCGTCGCCGGGATGCAGCACGGCGCCTGCGTTCACGACGGTAACGATGCTGCCCCGGACGTTGATGAGACCGAGAACGGAATCGGGCGCGCCCGGCAGCCGCGTGACGCGACCGAGAGGAACGACCTCGCGCACCGCTGATACCTGGCACGCGTACGCCCTGCCGGCAACCCGGAACACGAGCGAGCGGTCATCGATGCCCGGATCGAAGTCGGTCTCCGCGGTGAGCGAATGCTGCGCGTCAGACGGGGAAATTGTAGAAGCCAAAGGTCGTCAAAGGATCGGGGTCAGCGTACAACTCGGGCGACTCGCCAAGGGCAGCGAGTGATCGGTGGAGATCGTCCGGCAGCGGCGAGCGAAAGTCCAACTGCTCACCGGAAACCGGATGATGGAACTGGAGCCATGCAGCGTGCAGAAAGTGTCGCTTCGCAGGAAGTGCCGCGAGACGCCGTCCACCACCGCCACCATACACGTCGTCACCCACAACCGGATGGCCGACTGACGAGAGATGCACCCTTATCTGATGCGTCCGCCCGGTGTAGAGGTGAGCCCGAAGCAGGTCGACACTGGCAAAGCGCGCAAGCCGGTGAAAATCCGTGCGTGCGTTCTTCCCTGTACTGACGATTGCCATACGCTTCCGGTCTCGCGGGTCGCGCGCGATTGGTTGGTCCACGGATAGAGTATCGGCAGCGAGATGGCCCCAGGCCATCACGGCATACCGCCGAATCACTCGCCTTGCAGCTATTGCCGCGCTGAGTCGCTGGTGTGCGATATCGCTCTTGGCGACGATGAGAAGACCGGATGTCTCCTTGTCCAGGCGATGGACCAGCCCCGCCCTGTCCGGGCCGCCGCCCTCGGCGAGCTCGCTGCCGCGGCCCATCAGCGCGTTTACGAGGGTTCCGGTCCAGTTGCCCGGGGCCGGGTGAACGACCATTCCGGCAGCCTTGTCGACTACCAGGAGGTCGGAGTCCTCGTACACGATCCTGAGCGGGATATCCTCGCCCTGGATGTCGCCCCTGGGCGAGGCCGGAGCCGGTGTCGCGATCTCGATCAGATCGTCGGCGGAGGCGCGATAGGAGGCACGCTCACGAGCCCCATTGACCGTTACGTGGCCGTTCGCGATGAGCGTGGCCGCAGCGGTTCTGGACTGGCTGAGTCTGGCGGCAACCAGCAGATCGAGGCGTGAGCCCGCTAGCTCGCCTGCCGCGAACGACTCAGACGTCGCCAGCGGCCGCTACCCTTGCCGCCTCGCGATCCTGCTGCAGAAAGACCCATCCAAGCAGTATTGCACCGACGGTCACAGCAGAATCGGCAACGTTGAACGTCCAGAACCGATGGTCACCGAGCCCGACATCGATGAAATCGACGACACCGACCGACCAGCGAATTCGGTCGATGAGATTGCCGATCGCGCCAGCCGACACGAGCGCCACTGCGAGCACGCGCATGTAATCACCCTCGCGAGTCGAGCGATACAGTGACGCGAGCACGCCGAGGGCGACCAGGGTGAGGGCGGTGAATATCCAGCGCGACGCCGAGCCCAGATTGAAGCCGAATGCCGCGCCGGGATTGTAAGCCAGCGTGAACCGGACCACGTTTCCCACTATTTCATGCGGTGTATACGCCGGTGTGAGCGAATACACAGCCATCGCCTTGGATGTGACGTCGAGCGCCACCACGACGATGATGACGCACCAGAAAATCCAGGGGTTGGCGGCCCCTGGACGTACGTCGTCAGGCTGACCGTTTGGCATCTTCCTCACGCTGTTTGCATTCGATGCAATAACGCGCATGCGGCAACGCGTCGAGGCGCTCGAACATGAGCGGAGCATGGCAGTTCATGCACTTGCCGTAATTGTCAGGGTCGCGGTACAGCCTGCGAAGCGCCTGATCTATGTGCCAGAGGAAACGACCTTCCTGGCTCGCGAAGAGGAATGCCTTCTCGCGCTCCATGGCATCGGTGCCCTGATCAGCCATGTGAAATGAATACGCGCTTTCGCTGCCGCCGTCCTGGGCAGACACGTTGAAAGCGTCGCTGTAATTACCCAGTTCCTTGACGACCCTCGAGCGCTCCTCGAGCAACCTCTTTTCGAAGTGCTTCAGGAACTGCTCACGCGTCATCGTCTTGGGCTTCTTGGCCCGTGTGGCGCTCGGTGTCATAGTGATCCAATCCTGGTTAATGTGACGTCGGCGGCAAGCCCGTCGAGGTCGAGATGGTACGCCGGATGCGTCCCGTCGAGCAGCGGAACAGAATGTAACTCCGGGGCGAGAACCTCCGCGGAAATCCAATCGCGGTGCGCGGCCACCGCTTCTGTGAACTCGGCGTCGCCAGCGACCGTCAGAACGATCCTGTCGCTCACGGCGAAGTCCAGTTCCTTACGCAACCGCTGTACCCGATTCACGAGTTCGCGAGAGATGCCCTCGCGACGCAGCTCGGGCGTAACGGTTGGATCGATCGCCGCGACGTAGCCGTCGCCGTACTTGACGATGAGATCGCCGCTGGCCCGCCGGACGATCGTTACGTCTTCCATGGCAAGCTCGTGGGCCTGCGTCGCGGTGGCGATCGTTACTGCCGCGCCATGCTCGAACGCGGTGAGCGTGTCGGACCCGAGCGCTGCGACGAGCGCGGCAGCCTCGGGCGTTTCCTTTGCGAATTTCTTACCCAGCGTGCGGAAGTTTGGCTTCGCTTCCAGCGTTACGAAGTCGTCCGCAGAGGATGCGAAATCGACGCGCTTGACGTTGAGCTCGGACGCGATGAGTGGCACCAGACTGCGCAGAACGTCATCGGCGGCGTGAGTCGAAACCACGCAAAGCACGGACGCCAGGGGTTGCCGGACCTTGATGCTGACTTCCTCGCGCGCCGCGCGGCCGAGTGTCGCTAAAGCGCGCACGTCGGCCATGGCGCGCTCGAGGCCGGCATCGATGCGCGTGGGCTCGGGGCGTACGTACGGAGCAACATGCACAGACTCACCCGTCAACTCCTGGTGAATCCAATCGCTGACGAACGGCGCGAATGGCGCCAGCAATCGGCAGGTGACGGTGAGTATCTCATGCAGCGTCGCGAATGCGGCGCGGTTGTCACTCGTATCGACATCGTAGAAGCGGTGACGATTCAGCCTGACGTACCAGTTGGAGACGTCGTCCATGAAGAAATCCATGACAGCGTTCACCGCATGGGTCGCCTGATACTCACGAAGCAGCTGATCGCAGCGCTGCTCGACGTTCGACAGCCGCGAAAGCACCCAGCGATCGATCGGCTGCCGATCGTCCGGTGCGGGATCATCGAGCGATGGCGACCAGCCGAAATTGGCGTAGGTCGCGAATATCCCGCTGTACACGTTCTTGAGCGTGAGCAGGAAGCGGCCGATCGTCTCGCGGATCAATGATTCGTCAAACCGGCGCGGCAGCCACACCTGGCTCGATGCGACGAGGAACATTCGCACCGCGTCGGCTCCGTGCGTCTCCAGAACCTTCCATGGCTCGACGGCGTTGCCGCGACTCTTGGACATCTTGACTCCGTCCTTGTCGAGGACGAGGTCGTTCACGACGACGCTCCGGTACGGCGCGGCATTGCCGGCAGTGTCGCTGAGCGAGCTGCCAAGCCCGGTCGCAATCGCCAGAAGCGAATAGAACCAACCGCGCGTCTGATCCACACCTTCGGCGATCAGATCGGCGGGATAGTGACGTGCAAACGTGTCGCGTCGCTCGAATGGATAGTGCCATTGCGCGAACGGCATCGAGCCGGAATCGAACCACGTGTCGATGACTTCCGGCACGCGCCGCATCGTGCCGTGCCCCGACGGCGCGGGCCACGTGTAGTGATCGATGAACGGCTTGTGCGGATCGAAGCCGCCCGGCAGCGCGTGACCGACGCGCGCCGCGAGATCGGCGTAGCTGCCGATGACCTCGACCTCGTCCGGATCCGCGTCGTTCACCCACACGGGAAGCGGCGTGCCCCAGTATCTGTCGCGCGATATCGCCCAGTCGATGTTGTTCTCCAGCCATTCGCCAAAGCGACCCGAGCCAACTTCGGGCGGATGCCAGTCGACCGAGGCGTTGCGTCGCAGCATGTCGTCCTTGAAACCGGTCGTGCGTACGAACCACGACGTGCGTGCGTAATACAGCAACGGCGTATCGCAGCGCCAGCAGTGCGGATAACTGTGCTCGTACTGCTGCACCTTCCACAGAGTGCCACGCCGCTTGAGCTCCTCGATGATGACCTTGTCGGCATCCTTGACCCACATGCCACCAACCAGCGGCAAGGTGTCGGGAAACCGTCCGCGCGCATCGACCGGCTGCAGGAAAGCGAGTCCGTGTCGCTTGCCCGCGGCGTAATCGTCCGCGCCAAAAGCGGGCGCCATGTGCACGATGCCAGATCCATCCTCGGCCGTGACGAACGACTCACCGACGATTATCTCGTGCGCGCCGCTGCTCATCGCAACCCAATCGAGCGTGCGATGATAGCGGAGACCGACGAGCTCGGTGCCGGCGAATCTGGAGATCTCCTTCCAGCGATCGGCGTGATCGTCACCCAGCAGCGCATCGACGCGAGCTTCCGCGAGTATGAGCGACCCCTCGCCTTCCTTGCCGATGCGTACCAGCTCGACGTACTGGAGCGTCGGATTCACGGCGAGCGCGACGTTGGAAACGAGCGTCCAGGGAGTGGTCGTCCAGACGAGGATTCTGCGCGGAGCCGCCGAAGATCCCTGCAATGTCAGCGCGACATACGCACTCGGATCCTTCACGGTCTTGTAGCCCTGCGCAACCTCGTGCGAGGACAGTGCAGTTCCGCAACGCGGGCAGTACGGCAGAATCTTGTGGCCGCGGTACAGCAGCTCGCGATCGAACAGCGTCTTCAACGCCCACCAGACGCTCTCGACGTAGCTGTTCGTGTAAGTGACGTAGGGATCGTCGTAATCCAGCCAGTAACCGATGCGCTCGCTGAGACGCTTCCAGTCCTCGCCGTATTTGAAAACGCTTTCCTTGCAGAGGGCATTGAACTTCTCGACACCGATGCGCTCGATCTCCTGCTTGCCGGAGATCCCGAGCTGCTTCTCGACTTCGATCTCCACCGGCAGTCCGTGCGTGTCCCAGCCCGCCTTTCGCGTGACATGAAAGCCCGACATGGAGCGATGACGGCAGAAGAGATCCTTGACCGTTCGCGCGAAGACGTGGTGAATTCCGGGACGTCCGTTGGCGGTCGGCGGTCCCTCGAAGAAGACGAACTCGGGGCGGCCGGCGCTGTCGCGCTGAATACGCCTGAACAATTCTTCTTCGGACCAGCGCGCGAGGACTTCCTGCTCCAACCCATCCGCTGCGCGGTCAGCCGGCAATAACCGATAACGCGCCACTACAGGCGCCTCCTGTGCTCCCAAAACTCTACTCCCCTGTGCCGGGAACCGGACGTTCCGCTGCGTCTATTTCCGACAGGTGGCGCGTGATCAACGTGCGCATCTGCGACAGATAACTGCGTCGCGCGCGCTCAAGCGCCGCGAGCTCATCCTGTACTCGCCGCACTTCCGCACGGACCTCGTCGAGGAGGCGCTCGCCCTCGCCCTGCGCCTCTCTCACGATGAGCATCGCCTCGCGCTCCGCCTGCTCCTTGGTTTCCTGGCGAAGCTGCTGCGCCGAAACGAGAGCGTCATTGAGTGCGCGATCGCGCTCACGGAATGCGCGCAGCTGCTCGTGGAACGAGCGCGCCTTCTGGTCCAGGTCCTGATTGATGCGCGTGAGCCGCTCCATCTCATCCGCGACCTGATCACGGAACTGGTCGACGCGCGCAGGATCGTACCCGCGCAGCGCGCGTCCGAAATCAAAGCGCCGGACATCGAGTGGCGTCAGATGGAATGCTTCATCAATCATAGATCGCGAGCTCCAAAGAGAGCGGTGCCGAGCCGGACCAGCGTGGCCCCTTCCTCGGCAGCTATCTCATAGTCGTTAGACATCCCCATCGACAGCTCGGTAGCCGGATGACCCGCGTCCGCCAGAACCTGACGAGCGTGCCGTGCTCCAGCGAACGTCTGTCGCAACACAAGCTCGGATGCATCCAACGGAGCCATCGTCATCGCACCGACGACGCGAATACCCGGCATGCCCGTCAAACGATCCGCTTCCGCACGCAACTCCTCGGGCGAGAATCCGCCCTTGCTGGCCTCGCCCGATGCGTTGACCTGAATCAACGCGTCGACCGCGCGCTTCCGCTTCAATCCAAAGTCGCAAACCGCGTCGGCGAGCCGCCTGCTGTCGAGCGAATGCAGCAACGCGAAGTGCTCCAGCTCGTGGACCTTGTTTCGCTGCAGATGGCCAATCAGATGCCACACAACGGGCACATCCACCTGCGCCATCTTCTGCAACGCTTCCTGAATTCTGTTCTCGCCACAGTCGGGGACGCCTGCCTCCCACGCCTCGACGGCGGCCTCGGGACCGTGTGTCTTGGTCACGGCAACGAGCTTGACGTTCTGCCCGTGTCCTCCCCGTGCGGCCGCTGCCGCCAGGAGTCCACGGATCTCCGCGACCCTCTCGGGGAGATTCGGAAAATGCATAGCCATGAAATTTAACCACGGCGTGGTGCCGAATGCCTGTGGCGGCGCGCAACCTGCGGTCAGGCGGCACGAGGGATGACCTGTCACCCACCGGCCGTGCTGGCTGGCCTCGGCCACGCGCCCCCCCCTTCAACTTGCGCCCGAAAGGATATATCTTTCCATCCGGATGAACGGATCAATGCCCACCATCTTCGACCGGCTCACGGCGCTCTCGGATCCCACCCGGAGCAGGCTGTTGGCGCTGCTCGACCGGCACGAGCTCACAGTCACGGAGCTCTGTGCGGTCACGCAGCTTCCGCAGTCCACAGTAAGCCGGCACCTCAAGGTCCTCGGCGACGGCGGATGGGTCACGTCCCGGGCCGACGGCACCAGCCGGCGCTACCGGGCCATGGCCGACCGCCTGGATTCCGCAGGCCGGAGACTGTGGACGCTCGTGCGCGAGCAGGTGAGCGCGGCACCGTCGGCCCAGAACGACACGCAACGGCTGCGCTCCGTGCTGGCTGAACGCCGGAGTGCATCGCAGGAGTTCTTCTCGACCGCTGCCGGCCAGTGGGACAGGCTTCGCGGCGATCTGTTCGGAACGCGTGCGGATCTCGTGGGACTGCTCGGGCTGCTGGACGAAAGCTGGTTTGTCGCCGACCTCGGCTGCGGCACCGGTCAGGTCTCGGAGCTGCTGGCACCGTTCGTCGCACAGGTAATAGCGGTTGACGAGTCGCCGGCGATGCTCAGTGCAGCGCGCAAACGGCTCAAGGGGTACGACAATGTCTCACTCCGCGAAGGCGACCTCGGCGCACTACCGATAGACGACGAGTCGCTCGACGCCGCGCTGATCTTTCTGGTGCTCCACTACACTGCCGACCCTGCGGAAGTACTCACCGAAGTATGCAGAGTCCTCAAGCCGGAAGGACGCGTGCTCGTGGTGGACATGATGCCGCACGAGCGCTCGGAGTTTCGCAACATCATGGGACACGTATGGCAGGGTTTCGGCGCGGATGAACTGTCGCGCTGGGCCGAGCAGGCAGGACTGTACGACCTGCGCTACCATCCGCTGCCAGCAGATCCGGTAGCAAAGGGACCGACGCTATTCGCTGCGTCAGCGCGCCGTCCGTTGCGCGCAAAAGCGATCAGTGCAGCGAGCGACACGTCGTCGCAGCGCATTTCGACGAAGCCGGTTGCGGCCGCTTCAGCAACAACTTCGCGTTCCACAAAACCGAAAGCCGGTGCACGCGCTGGCGATTCACAACTGACCTGAGACACCAATGGCCACTACAGCTTCACCAACAGCGTCACCACGCTCATCGACAAATCAGAAGGACGGCATCGACCGTCCGCCGTTCAAGGTCGCGGACATCTCTCTCGCCGAGTTTGGGCGCAAGGAGATTCGCCTCGCCGAGCAGGAAATGCCGGGACTGATGTCGCTTCGCGCGGAGTACAAGGGGACAAAGCCGCTGACCGGCGCGCGCATCATGGGTTCGCTGCACATGACGGTGCAGACGGCGGTGTTGATCGAAACGCTTACCGAGCTCGGCGCCGACGTGCGCTGGGTAAGCTGCAACATCTTCTCGACGCAGGATCACGCTGCGGCGGCTGTTGCAGTTGGCAGGAACGGCACTATCGAGAACCCCAAGGGGATCGCGGTCTACGCATGGAAGGGCGAGACGCTCGAAGAGTACTGGTGGTGCACCGAGCAGGCGCTGATGTGGCCCGATGGCGGCGGACCGAACCTGCTGCTCGATGACGGTGGCGATGCGACACTGCTGGTGCATCGCGGCGCCGATTACGAAGCGGCGGGCAAGATCCCAGATTTCGATCCGGCGACTGACGCGGAGGAATGGGGAGTCATTCTCGATCTGCTGCGGGCTCAGTCCGTCAGCAATCCCGGCCGCTGGACGCGCGTCGCGGCTGACATCCGTGGCGTTTCAGAAGAGACGACGACTGGCGTGCACCGTCTGTACGAGATGATGAAGGCCGGTACGCTTCGGTTCCCCGCGATCAACGTCAACGACGCGGTGACGAAGAGCAAGTTCGACAACCTGTACGGTTGCCGCCACTCGCTCACGGACGGGATTCTTCGCGCGAGCGACGTGATGCTCGCCGGCAAGGTCGCCGTCGTCTTCGGATATGGTGACGTCGGCAAGGGTTGCGCGCAGTCGCTGCGTGGCCAGGGTGCGCGCGTGATCATCACCGAGATCGATCCGATCTGCGCGCTGCAGGCGGCGATGGAAGGCTATCAGGTGACGACGCTGAACGAGGTGGTATCGACTGCCGACATTTTCGTCACGGCGACCGGTAACAAGAACATCATTACCGTCGACGACATGGCGAAGATGAAGGACAAGGCAATCGTCGGCAACATCGGTCACTTCGACAACGAGATCGACATGGCCGGTCTAAAGAAGAAGGGAATCACTCGCGTCAACATCAAGCCGCAGTACGACGAATTCGTGTTTCCTGACGGTCATTCGGTAATGATTCTGGCTGAGGGCCGCCTTCTCAACCTTGGATGCGCGACGGGTCACCCGAGCTTCGTGATGTCGGCGTCGTTCACCAACCAGGTGATGGCGCAGCTGGAGCTGCACACGAACGCGGACAGGCTGGAGAAGAAGGTCTACACGCTTCCCAAACACCTCGACGAAAAGGTTGCCCGGTTGCATCTCGACAAGCTTGGCGTGAAGCTGACTAAGCTATCGAAGGAGCAGGCAGACTACATCGGGGTTCCGGTAGACGGGCCTTACAAGCCGGATCACTACCGGTACTAGGTCAGGGCTCGATTGCATCTAAAGTGAAAGGCGCGGATATATCCGCGCCGTACATGCGCGTGCCATTCGGGTGCGCCGAATAGTTGGGGTCATCGCCGTTCATCGCTGGATGAACGGCGATTTGACTACCTCCCTGCCCTGGTGCGCGGCGTTCTGCTCGAGGTTTGCAAGCGTTTTGGCGCGGCCTCGCCATGCGCTCACAAAATTGGAATCCAGCAGGTGATGCCTGCGTTGCAGCTCGGCACGATACCACTCGGGGGGTAACAACGGTATCGTCACTATGGTGACATCGCGTCGCATGTGCAGTACTTCCTGCAAATACCAAAGCGGGTATGTGTCGTTGTCGCCGTTGGCCAGGAACACCGCGTTTACGGGTACTGCGGCGAGCATGGCGATGGAGCTCTGCTCGGCGCGCTGCTGTTCATCGTGGCGGATCGCATGCACTGGTGACCAGTTGAGCGCGACGGGGAGCGCGGCGATGGCGACGGCTGCGATGAGCGCGAGCCGTACCCGAGCGGCATTCAGGTGGCGGCGTTGTGCAAGGCTGCGAGCAAGCTGCACCACTCCGAATCCTGACCACGCCCCCCAGCACACGAACGCCCACGTGAAGAAGTAATCACGATCGCGCGCCTCGTGCGGCACCCCTTCCGGTATGATACCGGCACCGTACGACGCACCCGCGCGCAAATTGAGATAGAGCACGACGCCGATGCTGGTCGTGATCAGAAGCACCATCCACGTCCGCCAGCTTTCGCGATCGATCGACCTGTGGCGTATCGATCCGTAGATGCCGAGCAGCGCATACAGCACCGTCGCCGAGGTGCGGGCGAACGTCGGACCGGGATCCGGGCCCAGCCCGAGTGCGACCTGCCAGTCGGCGTATTCCAGGACGTTGCCAAACTGCAGCCAGAGTGGTGCGCGACGGGGCCAGAGCGGCGCGACGTCGTACTGATGCCGTTGAACCACATCGATCAACGCTCCGATCGTTGCTGGATCACCCTGATTGATCGCGGGGTCATGCTGCGCGCGAATCAGCATGAACAGCACGGCCGAGCCGCCAATGATGGATAGCACCAGGCCGAGAATCAGATATCGCGTGCCCGGCTTCTCGCGCGCCGGGAAGAAAGCGTACAGCGCGGCTGGTACCACCAGCAATGACGTCAGATGCAGCGACCATCCCAACCCGCACGCGTAGAGCGTGAGCAGTACCCACCGCGCGCCGAGCGTCAGGGCGTACTGTCGCGCGCACCACAATATCGCGAATGCGGCGAACAGTGCGCACGCATATACCTCGGTCTCGGTCGCGTTGAGCCAGACAGTCGACATGAGACCTGCAGTGAGCGCTCCCGCGAACGCGGCGAGACCGTCACCGGAGGCGCGCCAGAATATGTTTGCAACGAGCCCGAACGCTGCCGCTGTCGTCAACGCGGAGAAGGCGTTCACCGCGATGGTGAATCCGAGCACCGGTGACGCGATCATGCTCCAAACGCGCGCCATCAGCACGAAGAGTGGAGTGCCGGGAGGGTGCGGGATTCCAAGCGAATGGATCGCGGCCAGAAATTCACCCGCGTCCCAGTACGTCATGCCCCGTGCGAGGGACAGGCAATAAACGACGAACAGCAATGCTGCCGCGGCTACGTCGGGTCTGACTGCGCGCCGGCTCGCGCCGCGGGCGCCTGTCACGCGCGCATTTCGCCCGCTGTCACGTGATCGTTGGTGAGACGTGGCATCTGCCCGCCGAGTATCTCGCGCAACTCGAGCGTGGTGAGCGAGTGGTACATCGTTCCCTTGTAGGCGACCGATATTGACGCGTTCTCCTCGCTCACGACCACGACCAGTGAATCGGTCTCCTCGCTCAGTCCGAGCGCTGCACGGTGACGCGTGCCCATCATCCGATCTGGCAGTGGGGACTGCGAGAGTGGCAGTATGCATCCGGCGCCGACAATTACGTTACCACGAATTATCACCGCGCCGTCGTGAAGCGGCGTGTACGGCGTAAAGATGGTGACGATCAGGTCGGACGACGCATTGGCCTGCAACTCCGTCCCGGTATCCGCATACTCGGTCAGCGGCGTGTCCTGTTCCAGCACGATGATGGCGCCGTGCGAGGACCGGCTCAGGCGATCCACGGCATCGACGACTTCCTCGGCGATCTCGATTCGCGGAACGCGGCGCAGGAAGCGCGCGGTGCGTGGATAACGCATCCGGTAGAAGATCGAGCGCAGCTCGGGCTGGAACAGGATGAGCGCCGCGATCACCGCCAGTTCGATCCACGTCACGCACGCGCCCCGAGGATCGCGGCGGCCGCGTCGAGCGCGTGGCGATTGTCCCGCACATTATGCACGCGGAACCAGGTCGCGCCGAGGGTGAGCGCGACCACGTTCGCTCCGATGGTCCCTGCATCCCGCTCAGCTGGCTTCGTCACGCCTGTCAACTCTCCAATGAACCGTTTGCGCGATGCGCCAACCATCACCTGGAAGTCAAGCTCGACCAATCGTTCAAGATGCGCAAGTGCCTGCACGGAATGCTCAGTGCGCTTGGAGAATCCGACACCCGGATCGAGTACGATCTGGTCCCGGGAAACCCCCGCAGCGAGCGCTGCTCTTGCCGCGGGCTCGAGCTCGCCGATGATCTCGCCCATCACATCGTCGTAGCCGGCGTTCTGGTAACTGGCCATGTTCCCCACATCACCGCGCGAGTGCATCAGCACGAGCGTGCATCCCGCGGATGCGCAAACGTCCGCCAGGCGAGGATCGAGTCGGAGCGCGGAAACGTCGTTGACCACTGTCGCTCCCGCGACAACGGCGGCGGCCGCGACTTCGAATTTTACCGTGTCCACGGCGACGCGCGTGGACGGCCAGCGTGTCACGATCTCCTCGATCACAGGGAGTACGCGTGCCAACTCATCGGCGGCCGCAACGGGCGTTGCGCCCGGCCGCGTCGACTCACCGCCGACCTCGATCACATCCGCCCCACCCTCGATCATTTGACCTGCGTGCTCGATCGCCTGATGGAATGGCAAAAAATTACCCCCGTCGCTGAAGCTGTCGGGGGTAATGTTGAGTATTCCGACTATCGTCGGCTTACGCAGGTGCTATCTCCGGCCCGCCGAAGAGAGGCGGACGAGCGGGCTTCGGATTCGGGAGCGCGGTTGCAACCGGCACCGGCGGAGCGGGCGGCAGCGACGACGGCGCGCGTGGCGGAAGCGTTTCGCCGCGTGCGAGCATCTGAACTTCGTCGCCCGACAACGTCTCACGCTCGAGCAACGCGGCCGCGACCGAGTGGAGAAGATCGATGTTCTCGGTCAGGACGTCGGTGGCCCGCTGATATGCTTCGCGAATCACCTTCGAGATTTCCGCGTCCACCGTCTGCGCCGTCTGGCTCGAGATGTGGCGTCTGCTCTGAATTTCACGCCCCAGGAACAGCTCCTGCTCGTCATCGCCCACGAGGATCGGACCGACGACGTCGGAAAGTCCCCACTGCGACACGTATCTCCGAGCGATGTTGGTCGCCTGCTGAATGTCGCTCGCTGCACCTGTCGTGACGTGCTCCTTCCCGAACACGAGCTCCTCGGCTGCGCGTCCGCCATATGCCTTGACGAGCGTCGCCTTCAACTGCTCACGCGTGATGGAGACGCGATCGTCTTCCGGCAGTGTGAATGCGAGGCCGAGAGCGCGTCCGCGCGGCACGATCGTGACCTTGTGAAGTGGATCGTTGCCCTTCACCTTGATCGCGCAGATTGCGTGGCCACCTTCGTGATACGCCGTAAGCTTTCGCTCGGCGTCCTTCATCACCATGGACTTGCGCTCGGCGCCGAGCATGACCTTGTCCTTGGCGTCTTCCAGGTCGATCATGTAGACCTTGTCATGATTGCGGCGTGCAGCGAGCAGTGCGCCTTCGTTCATGAGATTGGCGAGATCGGCACCGGACATTCCCGGAGTTCCACGCGCGAGCGTGAAGATGTCGACGTCGTCGGCAACCGGCTTGTTGCGCATGTGAACGCGCAGGATTCCCTCGCGGCCACGCAGATCCGGCGCATCGACGACGATCTGTCGATCGAAGCGACCTGGACGAAGGAGTGCCGGGTCGAGCACGTCGGGGCGGTTGGTGGCCGCAATGAGAATCACGCCCTCATTGGACTCGAAGCCGTCCATTTCGACCAGAAGCTGATTGAGCGTCTGCTCGCGCTCGTCGTGACCGCCGCCCAGTCCGGCGCCGCGATGGCGTCCGACGGCGTCGATCTCGTCGATGAAGATGATGCACGGCGCGTGAGCCTTGCCCTGCTCGAACAGGTCGCGCACGCGGCTCGCACCGACGCCGACGAACATCTCGACAAAGTCAGAGCCGGACATCGAGAAGAACGGACGTGCGGCCTCGCCAGCTACGGCGCGGGCGAGCAACGTCTTTCCTGTCCCGGGAGGTCCGACAAGCAGACAGCCCTTGGGCAGCCGGCCACCGAGTTTGGTGAATTTCGCCGGATCCTTGAGGAATTCGATGATTTCCTGAAGTTCGACCTTGGCCTCGTCCGCACCAGCGACGTCTGCGAAGGTGACCTTTGGCGAATCGGCAGTGAGCAGCTTGGCCTTGGATTTCCCGAACGAAAATGCACGATTCCCGCCCGACTGCATCTGTCGGAACAGGAATATCCAGAACCCGATGAGCAGGAGGTACGGCAAAAATGTGAAGATGAAGCCGAGCGGCGAGGTGCGCGCGTCTTCGGCGTCGATCTGGACGTTGTGATTGCGGAGGCGAGCGACTTCTTCGGCCGAATTGTCGACTGGCAGGCGCGTGTTGAACTTCTTCACCGCCTTGCTGGCGCCGGCTACCGCTACGGGTTCCTTGAACTCGCCGACGATTGCGCGGCCACCCTGAACGGTGACCTTGCTGATGTTGTCACGATCGAGCTCCTGCCCGTACTGGGTATAGGAGATGGTCGGCGCGGAATCGGCTCCGCCACCCGAGTAGCTGATGAAGACTACGGGGATGAGGAGCAGGAGCACCCAGAGAGCCAGAGTTTTGGAAAACTTGGCCCAGCTGAAGGGCTTTTTGGGGCCGTTGCCGGATGGACGAGGGAGCGGCATCTATTCTAAACTCGCGATGTAAGGCAGATGTCTGAAATCTTCTGCATGGTCGAGGCCGTATCCGACCAGGAACTCATGCGGGGCATCGAAACCGATAAAACGGGCGTCGTAGCGTAGCTGCGTAGCGATCCGCTTGTGCAACAGCGCGCAGATCGATAACGATTTGGGCTGGCGAACCGCCAGCAGGTCCATCAGGACACTCAAGGTCCGTCCGGAGTCGATGATATCCTCGACCAGAAGGATGTGCTTCCCTTCCAGAGTGGTCTCGGGGTCGTACAACAGCCGTACGTTGCCGCTCGAAACCATGGACTCACCGTAGCTTGCGGCGACGAGGAAATCCACCTGAAGCGGCCGAACGATCTGGCGGACCAGGTCGCTCAGAAATATGAAACTTCCCTTCAACAGACCGAGGACCAGCAGCTCACCATGGGGATATGCCGTGGTGATCTCCTCGCCCAACTCCTTGACTCGGGCAGCGATTGTCGGCTCGTCGAAAGCTATACGTGCGACCTTCCTGCCCAGCAGCCGGGGATCCGGATCAACCATTCGATGCAATCTGGCGGAAGGTGATCGTCCTGCGGTCCATGAGGACCGTGACGCCGCCGGAAAGCTGAATCTGCTGGCCCGTTTCACCCTCTATAGTAAACGCCGCAAGCCTCTCGGTTCCGCGTCGGTCGAGAACGATGCCAGCCCTCGCACAGAGAGCAGGCCACAGGAAACCGAGTGAAGCCGCGGGAAATCCTCGTAATTCACGTCTTTCGAACGAGTGACTTTCGGGGGAATCGCTCATCACATGAAAAGTAAGTGCAACCGCCTCCATTCGCGCCCGCCAGGCGGCAGCTTTTTCTGCGACCTCCAGAAGCGACCTCGAGAAACCGGGTGTCGCGCGCTCCATCGCGGGCAGGAGATCCAGGCGAACGCGGTTCCGGAGGTGCCGCCGGTCGGTGTTGGACGGGTCGGTCACATACGGGGTCCGGTCCCCCTCGGCGTACTGCTCGATCTCGGCCCTGGTAGTCTCGATGAGTGGCCGTGCGACGGGCGAGTCAGCGAGGAGGCCGGCCAGGCCGCGGGGTCCCGCGCCGCGGAGTACCCGGATGAATACTGTCTCGATCTGATCGTCCAGAGTATGCGCGGTGACGACCGTGGCATCCAGCCTCGCCGCCACATCACTCAGGAAATTCCACCGTGCAGCCCGCCATTCCGATTCCGAGCTTGCCGTCCTCTCCGCCCGGCCGGATACGCATCCGACACCGAGATGAAGCGACTGTTCGGCGACGAGCGCGACCGCCTCCCGAGCCGCCGGCCCGGTGCCGTGATCGAACGTCGCCACAGTGAGGCCATCATGGTCGAGCGTCTCCGCCGCAGCGTCGAGCAGGATCATGGAATCCATTCCGCCCGAGACGGCCAGCAGCCAGTTCCCCGGACCCAGCGCCGCCACTCGCTGGCGGATCCGCAACACGGTGTCGTGAATGGTGCCCATGGTGTTAAGTTACCGGCTCGCCCTCTCGCGGCGAACATATTCACCTTCACACGGTCGTCAATCGATGCTACAGGGACATTTGGGGGTTGAAGCTAACGGGCCTCTCGGACTCCTCTGGGTTTCTCTTGGCCTCATGGGCTTCTATATCGGACTGATATGGCTCAACAGTCTGTTGGGGACCTTCTTAACGCCGCTCTTTCTCATTCCGGCGACGTGGCTCATGGATCACCTGAAGCGCCGCAAGGCGAAGCGTCAGGGGCACGAAGTAGCGGAATAGCTACGCAAATGCGATGGCGAGGTAGCTCGCACATCGCAAAACGTTTCATGGGCCCGGCGCGTACTTTGGACAATGCGTAATCGGGCTCTTTTTTTTATCATTATTTTATCGGCGCCGCCGCTGTCTGCACAGCAAGCGCGCCAGCAGACTGACACCCTTTCGTTATCGCTTCGCGAAGCGGTAACGCGCGCGGATCGGATCGGTGAGGAAGTGAGCGTCGCGCGCGCCAATCTCTCCATGACTCAGGCGCAGGCGACGATTGCTCGCGCGCCTGGTTTGCCGCAGCTCCGCGTAAACGGTTCGGAAAATCGTACCGTGCAGAGTGCACGCGGTCAGGCAGTCGGTCAGGTATTCAATCAACCGTACAGCTACGCGGCCACGCTCAATGCATCCCAGATTCTGTTTCAGGGCGGCCGCGTCGTGAATGCGATCCGCGCGTCGCGCGCAGCGACCGGCGCGTCAGCGCAGGAGCTCGAGGAAACGCGATCGCTGATCGGGCTGCAAACACAGACGGCGTACGTGAACGCGTTGTTCACGCATCGCATGGTGCAGATCCAGCAACAGAGCTACGAGCTGGCGTCGGCGCAATTGAAGCAGGCCGAGCAGTTCGAGAAGGCTGGCAGGATGTCGCGCTACGATGTGTTGCGAGCGCGGGTTGCACTCGCCAACATCGAGCCGCTGGTGTTGCAGGCGCGAGAGAACGCGCAGGTGGCGGCGCTCGAGCTCAAGCGACTAGCGAACGTTCCCGCCTCCCGTCCGCTGGCGCTCACGACGTCGATCGACTCTGTCGTCATCCGCGACGTACTCGCCACGGTGGATACGAGTATCGGTCCCGAAAATCGACCCGCGCTAGCATCGGCCAGCCTCAACGCGCGTGCCCGCGAGCTGGGCGTGTCCGTCGCGCGTGCCGCGCTGTTCCCGACTGTCACGTTCAACTTCAACAACGGCTACGGTGCGTATCCCGTGAACGGCGACATCTTTCCACCCGGACGGGGAATCTTCAAGACCGTGTCATGCGCAGCGGGCAGTGCGCCCGGCAAGGTGTGCACCGCGCAGAACGGCGGATGGTTCAGCGACCAGTCGTTCGGATTCACCGTATCGTTCCCACTATTCGACGGCCTGCTCAGCAAGGGAAACATCGACCTCGCAGGCGCACAGGCGCGAGTCGCGAAGGCGCAACTCGCACAGACGCGCGAACAGGTTTCCAACGACGTCGAAACCGCCAAGGCCGACCTGTCGCGCGCCCGCGGGCAGTACACGGCGCAGCAGCAGAACGTCGCCGAGGCCGAAGAGGCGTACAAACTCGCGAGCCTGCGCTATTCGCGCGGGATGGCGACGCAGCTCGAAGTATCCGACGCACAACTTGCACTGACGACCGCGCAGACCAATCAGGCGCGCTCGCTCTACGACGTATACATAGCGGCGGTCGCCCTTGCGCAGACGCAGGGCCGTCCGCTTCCACTTCCTTCCACTGACAATGCAACCTCTGCAGCATCGAGCGATGGCCTTGCGGCTCGCTAGGATCGCGCTCTCACTCGGCCTGACTGCGGCCACCATCGTCGTTGCGGGATGCGGCAACGATACGGCCGACGCGAAGGCCGTGGCTTCACCGGCGAGCGCGTCCAAAGGTGGGCCCAAGATCCGGAGCATCGCCGTCGCACCGTCGGATATCGCAACGGCGCACGTGGGTTCGCTATCGGATGGTGTTCCGATAACCGGATTGCTTCGTCCGCTCCAGAGCGTCGACATGCACGCGCGCATCGAGGGTGATCTAACCGGCGTTTACGTGCGCGAAGGACAGCACGTTCAACAGGGCCAACTGCTCGCACAGTTCGAGGCCGTCGCGCAGCAAAGCGCCGCGGCGAGTGCCCGCGCCGGTCAATCCGCGGCGAAGGCTGATCTGTCGCAGGCCGAATGGAATTTCAAGCAGAGCGGAGATCTGTTCCACGCTGGTGCGATCTCGGAAGCAGACTATCGCGTATCGCAGCAGGCGGTTGACGCCGCGCGCGCCCGACTCGCGGCGACCGACGCCGCTCTCGAGGAAGCGAACATTGCGGCGCGCGACACGAAAGTAGTCGCACCAATCAGTGGTGTGATAGACAAGAAGCTGGTCGACGTCGGAGAACACATAGCCAGGGGCGCGTCGATCTTCACGCTCGTTCGGAACCAGACGCTCGAGCTCGCCGCAACAGTGCCCGAGCGACGTGCTTCGTCGATCAAGCCAGGCCAGAAGGTTGCGTTCGCCGCGCAGGGACTTTCCTTCACCGGAAAGGTCGCGCGAGTGAGTCCCACCATCGATCCCACCACGCGCTCGATCACAGTGTACGTGGATGTCGACAATCCCGATGGAGCGTTGAAGGGCAACAGTCTCGCCACCGGTGACGTGATTGCAAGCATCGTCAACGGCGTGTTGGTGGTGCCGACGAGCGCGCTGCACCAGACCGCGGACAGCGGCAAGACTTACGTGTATCGCGTCAACACGGGTACTGTCGAACAGGTATTCGTGAATCTGGGCATCGTGAACGATCAGGCAGCGCTGGCTCAGATCACGTCCGGACTCGAGGCAGGCGATCAGGTCGTCGTCGGCAATGTCGGCACGCTCGCACCGGGCACACAGATCCAGATCATTGGCGGTGATCGCGGCGCGCGGAGAAAATAGCGGTGTTCATCTCCGACGTATCGATCAAGCATCCCGTATTCGCCACCATGATGATGGTGGCGCTCGTCGTGCTCGGCGTCGTCTCATACCAACGCCTCGCGATCGACGAATATCCCGACATTACCTACCCCACGGTCATCGTTCAGACGACGTACGCGGGATCATCTCCTGAAGTCATGGAGCGCGACGTTTCGCGACCGATCGAAGAGGCGCTCAACACGGTCCAAGGGATCTACGAGCTCACGTCGACGTCCATCGACGGAACGTCGCTCGTGCGCGTGCAGTTGAATCTCGGCGTCGACGTGCTCGCGGCGCAACAGGATGTGCAGGCGAAGATCGCGCGCATCCGCCGCTCGCTTCCCCCCAACATCGACGAGCCGGTAGTCCGCCACTTCGATCCGAACGACTCGCCCATCATGTCGATCGCGGTGCAGAGCTCGACGCGGCCGATTCGAGAACTCACGGACATCGCAACGGAATCGATCACGCAGCGCCTCGAAGCGGTTCCCGGTGTCGCCGCGGTAAATCTTTCTGGTGGCGAGCAGCGGACGATCCGCATCCAGCTCGATCCCAACGCGATGCGCTCGTACGGGTTGACTCCGCCCGACGTGATGGCCGCGCTCCAGCGCGAAAATCAGGAAGTACCAGCCGGCCGGATCGACAAGGGCTCGGTCGAGACGCTGGTCCGCATTCGCGGGCGCATCATCGACCCCAAGGCATTCGGCGGAATCGTCGTCGCCGTGCGCGGAGGATCGCCAGTGCATCTGCGCGACCTCGGCACGGTAATCGACGGGTCGGCGGACAAGCGCACAGCTGCGATGCTCAACCGCGCGCCGACGGTCGCGCTGGACATTCAGAAGATTGCAGGCTCCAACACCGTGGAAGTCGCGGATTCGGTGCACGCCGCGATCACGGATCTCGAGAACGTGGTGCCCGGCGACGTGCGGCTCACCGTGATCCGGGATGACTCGCAACGCATCCGCGAGTCGCTATCCGACGTTCAGCTGAACATCATACTCGGCGCCGTTCTCACGATCGCGATCGTGTATCTGTTCCTCAACTCATGGCGCTCGACGATCATAACCGGACTCACGCTCCCGGTGAGCGTGATCTCCGCGTTCTTCGTGATGTGGCTCTTCAACTTCACGGTGAACACGATGACGCTCCTCGCGTTGTCGCTCGCGATCGGGTTGCTCATAGATGATGCGATAGTCGTGCGGGAAAACATCGTGCGACACGTCCAGATGGGCAAGGACCACGTGAAGGCGTCCATGGAAGGGACGGACGAGATCGGCATGGCTGTGATCTCGACCACGCTCGCCGTCATGGCGGTGTTCGTTCCCGTCGCCTTCATGGGCGGAATCATAGGAAAGATCTTCTTTCAGTTCGGAGTCACCGTCGCATTCGCGGTGCTCGTTTCGCTGTTCGTGTCGTTCACACTCGATCCGATGCTGTCGAGTGTCTGGCCGGACCCGGAGCTCGAGCACGAGCTGGGGCATGCGGGTGAAGTGGATTACAGGAAGGTCCGTAATCCCATCCGCCGCGTCGCGCTCCGATTCAACGCATGGTTCGAGAAGGCGGCGGACCACTACCCTGCGTGGCTCGAGTGGGCGCTCAAGCATCGCGCCGCCGTGATATTCGGTGCGCTCGGCTCGGTTGCCGTTGCCGTGCTCATCACCGGAAAGCTTGGTTTCACGTGGATGCCCGATACGAACTCGGACGAATTCAGCGTCAGCGTGCGCACCGCGCCAGGCTCGACCATCGGCTACACGACGGACAAGTCCGAGCAGGTTGCCGCGTTCCTCAGGAAGCAGCCGGAAACCGAGTTCACCTACACCACGATCGGTTCTGGATTCCGCGGCACGCCCAACTCCGGATCGATCTACGTCCGCCTCAGGCCAGCCGCTCATCGCTCCGCGTCGGTGCAGGACATTCAGAATCGGCTTCGCGGCGAGCTGAAGAACATTCCCGGAATCACACCGACCATCCAGAATGCGTCGTCGATATTCGGCGGACGCGGTCAGCCGATATCGGTGAACGTGCAGGGACCCGAGGAGTCGCGTCTCAAGATCGCCGCAAATCAGGTGCTCGAAGCGATCAAGGATGTGCCCGGCATCGCCGAGGCTAACTCCAGCGATGACGGCAACATTCCGCAGCTGGACGTCGATGTGGATCGAGAGCGCGCGTGGGCGTCGGGTGTCGGGATAGCGTCCGTTGCATCCACACTTCAGCCACTGTTCACTGGACAGCGCGCGACGCAATGGGAGGACGCCAACGGTTATTCGCATGACGTCATCGTCGTCTATCCCGATTCACTGCGCCAGTCGGTGAGCAACGTCGCCAACATACCGGTGCCGAGCAGCAATATCGACCCGACGACGGGCCGGCCGGTGATCATTCCACTGTCGCAGGTTGCCGACATCACACTCGGCACCGGGCCTCAGCAGATCAGTCGCCGGAATCTGGAGCGGCAGATCGGCATTTCGGCCGGTGTGCTGCCTGGCTACAACGTCGGCGACGTCGCCGCAAAGGTGCAGGCCGCCATCGATTCGCTCGGTCTTCCGCCCGGCTATCACACCGTATTCGGCGGCGACGTGAAGAACCTGAACGAGACCAAGGGATACGTCGGCAGTGCGCTGCTGCTGGCCGTGGTGTTCATCTATCTCATCATTGCGTCGCTCTTCGGATCATTCCTGCAACCGCTGTCGATTCTGATGTCGCTGCCACTCAGCTTCATCGGCGTCGCACTGGCGTTGCTCGTGACAAAGGGGAACCTCAACATCATGAGCATGATCGGGATCATCATGCTCATGGGTCTCGTCGTCAAGAACGGAATCCTTCTCGTCGATTTCACGATCCTGAATCGCGGCGAGGGTGCAAACCGGCACGACGCGCTCCTCAACGCCGGCCGCACGCGATTGCGTCCGATCATCATGACGTCGATGGCGATGATCTTTGGAATGTTGCCACTCGCACTCGCCATCGGGCCCGGAGCCGATCAGCGCGCTCCGCTGGCGCGTGCCGTGATCGGCGGCCTCATTACGTCGACGCTGCTGACGCTATTCGTTGTCCCCGTCGTTTACACGCTGATCGAGGATGCGACGGAATTCACCACGCATAAAGCATCCGATAGAATTCGCGGTTTCGCAAGACGTTTTTCACGTAGTCGCGAGTCTCGGAAAACGGTATCCGCTCCGTGAAGACCTCGGGGTCGTCGGCGCCGCGCTTGGTGGACCATCGTGCAACACGCGAGCCGCCCGCATTGTAGGCGGCCAGCGATCTCTCAACGTTCGGCTGGGCCTTGAGCAGCGGTGCGAGATGCCGGATACCGATCTCGATGTTGATTCCGGGATCGTAAAGCAGGGCTGGATCCCACGACGTGATGCCGGCTGATGGGGCGATCGACTTCCCCACCGCCGGCATCACCTGCATCAGGCCCCGTGCACCGGCTGGTGACCTCGCGCCGGGATTGAAGTTCGACTCCTGCCGGATCAGACCTGCCACGAGTGCGGGGTCCAGCCCCGCTCTACGCGACTCCGCGACGATCGTGTCCCGTGCGGCCACCGGATAGATCAAGCGCCAGATGTCTGGTGTCGATCCTACTCTCGAGAGTGCGTCGCGGCCTAGCGCTATCGCGCGGGCAGCCTGATCGGTTCCGGAGAATGCTGCGGCAGTCGCCAGCAGCCGCGTGCTGTCTGTCTTCGCGTCGCGGTAGAGCCTGTCATTTTCCATCTGCACTTCGGACGACATTCCGAATCTGCGCAACAACGAGACGCGCAGCACCGCACTGTCGACCGATGCCACGCGCGGGAAGCCAGCCGCGGTCTGCGACGAGTGCATGCTCTGCACTCCGAGTCGCGCCGCGGCCAGCGTTGCGTAGTATGAAGTCGAGTCGCGTTTGATCACCGCGCGCCACGCGTCACGCGCCGCCGTGCTGTCGCCCGCCGTCTCGCGAGCGCGGCCGAGCCAGTATCCGGCTGCAAGCGCGTCACCGGATGGGGATCTGGCGAGCGTTGTAAACTCCTTGACCGCCGATGACGTCTGTCCGAGTATCAGCGCGACCATGGCCGCGTTGAACTCCGCTGGCGCGGCAAAGCGGGTCGATGGAAATCGTTTTATCAGTCCGAGCAGAGTTCGGCGGCTGGCTGCATCGTCGCCATCATCGGTTTGAAGATCGGCTGTGAGTGCGAGCGCCGCAGCCGCGCTCGTATCCGATGCGTCGGACAGGGATCGAAGCGCGGAACGCGCGCCGGCGGCGTCGCCAGCGGCGAGTAGAGAACGCGCGCGTTGATACCGCGCTGCGTTAGCGAGCGACGCAGGTGACTTTACCGTTGCATAGACCTCGGCCGCACGCGTGTCGGCATTGGTTCTTGAAAGCGCCGTACCGAACGAAAACCTGTCCACCTGGCTGAGTGACGCATCGTCGCTCGCTTCGAAGCCCGTTCGTGCACGGGCCCAGAGACCAGCGCGGGTCGCGGCGCGCGCAATCGTCAGTTGCTCGTCGGGCCTGGCATCGGTAAACAACTTGTCGAACAACGATGTGGCCTCGCGGACCGCGTCGCCCCTCGATGTCGAGATGAAGGCGACGAGTGCGGTGCGGACGGAATCCTTCGCTGCAGCTCCTGTTGCGGCACGAATGCGAAAGACCGTGACCGGAGCCGGCAATGCACTGTATGCCTTGAGGGCGCTGAGCGTGTCGCCGAAGTGCTCGAGTGCAGCGGCTTCGACCCAGGGGATTCGCTCTCGCGCCAGCGGGAGCCGTACACGTGCGTAGAGCTCCTTCCTTGCGGCCGAATCTGCCGTGGAAGCGGCGGCGCGCAGATACAGCCAGCTCGCTATCTCCGGCTGTGCCTCTGCGCGTGCAAGCCATACTGTCGCGACCGTATCCGCGGCGGTGACTCCCTGTCCGTGCGCTACGTCGCTGTCCGTATGCTCACACGCGACCGCCAGCAGCAGCGCGGCGATGGAGGCAAGCCTCATCGCCAAACGTGGCCGTCCCGCGCGACCAGTTCGTCTGCTTCCTTGGGACCCCAGGTGCCTGCCTCGTAGGTCGGAATCTGCCGATCGGCACGCCGTTGCCAGTAATCGAGCAAAGGATCGATGACCGACCACTGCATATCGACTTCATCGCTGCGTGTGAACAATGTCTGATCGCCGACGAGACAATCCAGGAGCAACGTTTCGTATGCCGGCGGAATGTCCTCGCCGAACGCTTCGGCGTACGAAAAGTCCATGTCGACGCGGCTTATCTCGAGACCCGGCTCCAGCTCGTACGCCGCCCCGGGCGTTTTCACTTCGAAGCGCAGCGCGATGCCGTCGTTGGGTTGAATGCGAATCACCAGTACGTTCGGGCGAACCCCGCCAGTATCTCCGCCGAACATGAGATCGGGTGGGGTACGGAACTGGAACGCGATCTCCGTGCAGCGCTTGGCGAGCCGCTTCCCCGACCGCAGATAGAACGGCACTCCCTGCCAGCGCCAGTTATCGATGAATACGCGCAGCGCTGCATAAGTCGGTGTGACGGATCGAGGATCGACGCTCGGTTCCTGCCGGTACCCAATCACGTTCTTCCCGTCGATCGAGCCGGCAGTGTACTGCGCTCGCACAGCCGCGGGATTGCCCTCGGCGAGCAGAGGACGAATCGAGCGTAGCACTTTCACCTTCTCGTCGCGGACCGCGTCACCGGCGGCGGCGATCGGCGGCTCCATCGCGGCCAGCGTCAACAGCTGGAGAAGATGGTTCTGGAACATGTCGCGAACGACACCAGCCTCCTCGTAGTACTTGCCACGCCCTTCCATTCCGACGGTCTCGGCGGCCGTGACCTGAATCTGCGAGATGTACTGACGATTCCAGAGTGGCTCAAAGAGCGCATTGGCAAAGCGAAAGACGAGGATGTTCTGTACGCTTTCCTTGCCCAGGTAGTGGTCGATGCGATACACCTGATGCTCGCCGAAACGCGCCAGCACGAGCTCGTTGAGCTCCCGCGCAGTCGAGAGACTGTGCCCGAACGGTTTCTCGATCACGACACGCGTCCATGGACGATCATCGGCGGACGTCGAGTGCGGCATCAACCCGCTATCGGCAAGATGTGTCAGTGCGGAACGAAAGACACTCGGCGGCACCGCAAGATAGAAGAGCACGTTGTTGTTCTTCAGCTGGAGCGCCTCGTGGACGTCTGCGAGCTCCTTCTTGATCGCCTCGTAGGTCGCTGCGTCGTCGATGTCACCCTTCGCGACGAAAGCGCGTGACTCGAGCCAGTCGAACACCGCTTCATCGAATCCGTGAATCTCATCGGAGCCGGAGACGGCGTCGCGCATCTCCTTCCGAAATGCGTCGTCTGTGGTGTCATCCCGGACGAGACCGACCAGCGCGAAATCGTCCGACAGCAACTTCTGGTGCGCCAGCTCGTAGATGGCAGGAAACAACTTGCGTTTGGCGAGATCGCCGCCGGCGCCGAAGATGACCATGGTACACGGATCCGCACGTTGAGCGTGACCGCCGGTTACCTTCGCCGCGGCGGCACGGACCGCACTTGGCGAGACGTCGAGTTTGGGTGCGACGGACGCCGTCATGAATGCTTCACCGCGTGTCCGCCGAACTCGTTGCGCAGCGCGGCAATTACCTTTGCGCCGAAGCTGTCTGGCTGGCGCGACCGCAGCCGCATCAACAATGAAAGCGTGATGACGGGCGCCGGCACGTTGAGGTCGATGGCTTCCTGCACCGTCCAGCGCCCCTCCCCACTGTCCTCCACGTAGCCCTTGAGATCCGTGAGATTACCGTCGCGAGCGAATGCCTGCGCGGCGAGCTCATTGAGCCAGGAGCGTACGACGGAGCCTTGATTCCAGAGCGCCGAGATCTGTGCGAGATCGAGCTTGAACTCGCTCGACGCGTGCAGTATCTCGTAGCCTTCTGCGTACGCCTGCAGCATGCCGTATTCGATTCCGTTGTGCACCATCTTCACATAATGCCCCGCACCGGTAGGGCCGACGTGCGCATATCCGTTCGGCGGCGCCAGGGTCGCGAACAGCGGCTCGCAGAGCTTGAACGTTGCGTCGGACGCGCCCACCATCTCGCAATAGCCTTCCTTCAGTCCCCACACACCACCACTGGTGCCCGCGTCGACGAACTCGATTCCCTTCTTTGTCAATTCGGCGCTGCGGCGCATCGTATCGTGAAAATTCGAGTTGCCGCCGTCGATTATCACGTCGCCGCGATCCATGTGCTGTGCCAGCTCGTTGATCGTGTCGTCGGTCGGCTGGCCGGCCGGAACCATCACCCACGCGATGCGTGGCGCCGAGAGCTTCGAGACCAGATCTGCGATGCCGCTGGACGCTGTCGCGCCGAGCGTCACGGTGTGCTGTACAGCGTCCGGACTGCGGTCATAAGTTACGACGGAATGTCCGCCACGAATGAGGCGCTCGGTCATGGCGCCTCCCATCTTGCCGAGTCCGATCATTGCGAGTTGCATGATGTCTTTGTTTGGTGAGAGACGGTACTACCTTATGGACGCACACCGAGCACGGCGAGGCCGTCCCGTACCGCATTGGTGTCGGTTGCGTGAATGCAGTGTACGCCGCGGTCGCGGGCCGGCGCAAGATTCTCAGCGCGATCGTCGATGAACACCGTGCGCTCCGGATCCGCGTGTGCTATGGCGAGGGTACGATCGTAGAAGCTCTCATGCGGCTTCTGTGCTCCGACGTACGCAGAGGTCAGGAATGCCTCGAAAATCGGAGTCAGGCCGAACAGCTTCACGCGAAATTCATTCAACTCCGCTGACTCGTTGTTGAGCGTCATCATGCGCCAGCGACGTTTGGATGCAATACCGGTCATCAGATCGAGCGCAGGGCGATTCGGCACGCTCTGCGCGTACATGAAGTCCCGGAATTGCTCGCGCGTGAACGTGCGATTCTCGTTGAAGACGGTGAAGTCGAGATATTCGTCGAGCGTCATCCTTCCGCACTCCAGCGTGTCGACCGCTTCCTCGTGCCTTCGCTCGAACGGCAGGAACTCCAGGCCGAAGTGCCTTGCGGCGAGCGCTCGCTCGTTGTGATCCCATCCGTTGGATCCGAGGACGCCGCCAACATCGCACAGTATGAGCTCGATCGTCATATCACTCACTCACGAGCACCGCGCGCGCCGGCGCACCGTCACATCCGGCGAGCTTGATCGGCAGACAGTAGAAGCTGTAACGTCCGGCAGGCACGTTCTGGAGATAGAGGCCTTCGACTATCACGACGTGCGCACCGAGGAGAGTGAGATGCGTGCGGTGGTGACCAGAGTGGAATTGTTCGATGGAGAGATAGTCGATGCCGACGAGCTTCACGCCGAGTCCCACGAGATATTCTGCGCCATCGGGAGCAAGGTAGGTGTAGTCCTTGTGAAACGTCGGGTCCTGGGTGAGGTAGGCAGAATTTCGTGTCTTGAGCAGCACCCGCGCGGCGCCAGCAAGATCATGCGCGGCGAGATCGGCACGCCCGACCGCGCTGGTTTCCGGGCCGAATTCCAGCACAATCGCAGGGCCCAGCAGAGTCTCGAGTGGAATCTCGTCGACTCCTCGCCCGTCATTGAAAAAATGGTGCTCCGCGTCCACGTGCGTGCCCGTATGCGATCCAAACGATAGGTTCGATACGTTGGCGCCAGCACCGAGCGCGATGGATTGCTGCAGTGAGATGCGGATCTCCGGATTTCCGGGATAAACGAGGCCTCCATCCCGGATCGGGACGCTCACGTCGTAGATTTTCGTCATACCCCCGTGCTAGCAACTGTCGTTCCGCGAATGGTCGTGCCGAGACTTGAGAACATGCGCTTATCGATGCCACAAATCGCCGTCGCCGCCTGCCTTATTGCCGGGACTCTACCCGGCACCGCACAGGCGCAGCGCCGCGATCTCCGCGAAGAGCCCAGGCCGACGATTTCCAGGTCACCCAACGGAATATGGCTCCTCGATCTGCCACCCGCGATGGAGGACGCGCTCGACCGCTACAATCGCGACTTCGAGCCCTGGACACAGCAGGATTACCGGGGACTGCCGGACTACGAGCCGTCGCCGCGGCAGGTGCCGTGGGCCGTGATCGGTGATTTCAACGGCGACGGGCGGGCCGATATCGCGGTAGCGGGGCGAACCGATCGGGACGTCGTCGTGGTCTTCGTTCTGTCGTCGGGCCGAAGCAAGTATCGAGCATTCGATACCGATCGGGAGCCGTACGACCCGGACGACCCATTATCGATCAGGCTGCCCCAGCTCACATATATGTACCCTGGCCGGTACGTGGTCGCCGACCCGCGGCTCAACTATCCTCGGCAGCTGGTGGTGGATCAGCCCGCGGTGCAGGTCACGGGTGGCCGGCGCCAGGGGGCCGTGATCTACGTGGTCGAGAACAATGCGGTTGTGCCGTACTATCTCTCGGACCGAACCGCTGCACCGCCACCAGTCGGCGGACGTCCGCGCGGCCGCCCACAGCTGCCGCGCCCGATCCGGCCTACGAAGGGAAGCTCGGAGAACCCGTAGCGCTCAGGATGAACCGCGGAATATCGGCGGTGAACGTCTCGCCACCGTCATCCCCGGTCGCGCGCACGAAGAAGTACTGACCCTCCATGTACCCCTCGCCGCTCTTCAGGACGCAAAAGCTCTGATACTCGTGCACGCGACCGGGCGGGATCACCGGCTGCTCTCCCACCACGCCGTCGCCGACGACCTCGGTGTCCTCACCGATATCGTCGTGAATGAGCCAGCGGCGTGACAGCAGCTGCGCCGGCCGGTCGCCCACGTTTTCCACACGCACGAAATAAGCAAAGACGTAATGCTGCGCCGCCGGATCCGACTGGTCGCGCAGGTAGACGGGTCGAACTGTTATGCGAATGCCACTGGACATCCGGTAGAAGAACGGGGTGGTCACGCTGGCATTTCCCGCAGTGGATCGAGTGAAAAAGAGGGGCGGAAGCGAGCGCTCCGCTTCCGCCCCGACAAGATAAGTCGAACTACCGGCCGGCTACCAGATAGCGACGGATTCCGATGCAGGGCGAGCCATCGGTGTGCCGGTCTTGCAACCCCACGCTTCGGCGAACGCGGGCATGTTGGAGAGCGGTGCATTGACGCGCCAGATTGCGGGGCTGTGCGGATCCGTTGCTATGCGGAGACGCGCCTCCTCCGGCCTGGTGTTGGAACGCCAGATCTGGGCCCACGCGAGGAAGAACCGCTGCTCCGGCGTGAATCCGTCGATCTTTGTGCGGGGCTTGTTGCCGAGCGCCTTTTCCATCGCCGCGTAGGCGATGGTGAGTCCGCCCAGGTCGCCGATGTTCTCACCGTTGGTGAGTTTGCCGTTCACGTGCACCGAGTCGAGGATGGTGTACGTGTCGAACTGGTCGGCGTACGCTGCCGTCTTCGCCTTGAAGTTCGCGAGATCTGCCTTGGTGAACCATGTCTTCAGATTGCCCTGCGCGTCGAACTGTGCGCCCTGGTCGTCGAAGCCGTGACTCATCTCGTGGCCGATCACGGCACCCATTCCGCCGTAATTGACCGCATCGTCGGCGTTGGGATCGAAGAACGGCGGCTGCATGATGCCGGCTGGAAATACGATCTCGTTCATCAACGGATTGTAGTACGCGTTGACCGTCGGCGGCGTCATTCCCCAGCGCGTACGATCGACCGGCTTGTTGATCCGCGCAATGTCATCCGCGTTGTTGAACGCGGCGACCGCCATGCTGTTGTCGTAGTACGACGCGCCAGGCTTGATAGTGAGCGCCGAATAATCCTTCCACTTGTCAGGGTATCCGATCTTCTGCGCGAACGCGTCCAGCTTCGCGTACGCCATCTTGCGCGTGGAGTCGCTCATCCAGGTGCGAGTTGCGAGCCGCTCGCGGAACGCTGCCTTGATGTTGTTAACCATCGCGGTGGCGCGCGCCTTCGCTTCCGGGGTGAAGTATCGCTTCACGTATGCCTTGCCGAGCGCCTCGCCGAGCGCGCGATCGGTGGCGGCGATGCAGCGCTTGTAACGCGGCAGCTGCTCCTTGGCGCCAGTCAGATTCTGGTTGAAGGCAAAGGCCTCGTTGACGAACGGAGAGCTCAGTGCGTTGGCGGAGCGGTTGACCAGGTTCCAGGTGAAGTAGGTCTTCCACTCGCTTACCGGTACGGTCCTGAGAAGCGAATCGACCGTCGTAACGAACTTCGGATTGGATACGTTGATCGCAGTTACGTTGTGTGCCTTCTCCGCCGCGAAGAACGCACTCCAGTTGAAGTCCGGCGTCATCGCCTGCAACTCCGCCGGCGTCTTTCGATTGTAGGTCAGCTCGGGATTGCGCGACTCGACGCGCGTCAAGTGCGAGGCAGCGATGGACGTTTCAAGGGCGAGTATGCTCTTCGCATCGGCGGCAGCCTTCTCCGGCGATTCACCGACCAGAATCAGATCGTTCGCGACGTGCTTGACGTATGCATCACGCAGCGCGACGGTATGCGCGTCGGTCTTGAAGTAGTAGTCGCGATCCGGCAGGCCGATACCGCCCTGCCCGATGCCTCCGATCACCTCGCTGCTGTTCTTCGCATCCTGGGTCGATCCAAATCGAAACAGAACGCCGCGGCCGGCCGCGCCCTCAGTGATGATGTACTGCCTGACGTCGGCCGGAGTATGCAGCGCAGCTATTTTCGCGAGCGAAGCCTTGATCGGCGTGTAGCCAGCCTTCTCGATCCCCGCCGAGTCCATGCACGCTGCGTAGAAATTGCCAACCTTGCGAACGTCGACGTCGGGTGAGGTCGTACGTTGCCGGACCGCGTCGTCCAGCACCCGGCGGACGTTTTCATTGTTGTTGTCGGCGAGCTCGTTGAAGGCGCCCCACTGCGAATACGCAGCAGGAATCGGATTCGCCTTCATCCATCCACCGTTGGCGAACTGGTAGAAGTTCGTGCACGGTGCGCAGGTTGTATCGAGGTTGACCGGATCGAGTGGCCTGGTCTGCCTGTGGGTCTCCTGAGCGCCGGCAGTGCTGGCGATGAGGACGGCGATCAAGCCAATGCAAATGTGTCGCATAGCTGGCATGCTCGGTGTTGGTGGTGTGCGAGCGCGCTACCGTTTGGCGGCGCGCTTTGACGTCTTCTTCCGCCGGGGTGCGGGCTTGGCCTTCAGAATGCTGCCCCTGCAATTGGGAGCGCCGCAGAGACACTTGTAGAACTTCTCCATCTCCTCGTCGTTTTCGCCGGTGCGCTCGTACTGGTAGTCGTACGCCAGTTCCTCACCAGGTTGAATCGTACGCACCGCCTCGATGAAGATGCGGTCATCTTCGATCACCGCCTCGCAGTTGGGATCGCACGAGTGGTTGATGTAGATCGATTCGTTCCCATTCACTGCGCCGTCCACGACCTTCCTGGACGTGAGTGTGAATAGAAAGGTATGATGACGCTTCATGCCGGTCTCGTCGTAACGGCTGTCGGCTTCGTCGTTCGAGATGCGCTCGCCGGCGTATTCTATTATGCGCTGGCCCTTGCGAATTCTGGTACGGGCGAATGCGCCCTTACCCTGGATTCCCGATTGCCGTACGTCGAAGTAACGGGAATGCATGTTGGCAATCTTCGCCGTCGGAACGCGCACGGCTTGTGCGGCGGCCTTGCGCGCCACCGGCTTCTTCTTGCGTACTGGCATCAGTTTTCTTCCGCCACGATCATCGCTCGGCATTCGCCGAAACCGATACGGACGCATCCTTCGCGCTCGCAGTATCCCCGCATTATCACTTCGTCTCCATCTTCGAGAAATTGTCGTTCCTCACCGGTCGGCAGAGCAAATGGCTCTGCGCCGCGGCGCGTGATTTCGAGCAGGCACCCGCGCTCGTCCTTCCCCTGACCCGACACCGTACCGCTCGCGATGAGATCGCCGGGCCGGAGGTCGCAGCCGTTACTGGTGTGGTGCGCGACCATCTGCGCCATGGTCCAGTACATGTCCTTGAATGTACCATGGCTCAGCCGCACTGGCGCGATCTCGGCGTCGCGCATCTGCTGACTGGAGAGATACACTTCGAGCTGAATGTCGTACCCGCCCTCGGCCTGATCGGTCTCGTCGTTCAGATAGTCCAGCGGTGCGGGATCGCCAGCCGGCCGTGCGTACGCGGGTACCCTGAACGGCTCCAGCGCCTCGCGCGTCACGATGAACGGTGAGATGTTGGTGGCGAAGCTCTTTGAAAGGAAGGGACCGAGAGGCTGATACTCCCAGGACTGGATGTCGCGTGCGGACCAATCATTCACCAGACAGAATCCGAACAACGTTTCGGATGCGTCGGAGATCGCAATCCGGTCGCCAAGCGCGTTCCCGCGAGCGATGAATGCGCCTACCTCGAGCTCGTAGTCCAGCTGGCTGGACGGACCGAACGTCGGCACGGTCTCGTTGGCGGGTTTGGTCTGTCCGTGCGGACGAATCACGGTTTCCTTCAGCGAAACCGAGGATGCGCGGCCATGGTAGCCGATCGGTACCCACTTGTAGTTGGGCAGCAACGGGTTGTCCGGGCGGAACATGCTTCCGACGTTCGTGGCGTGGTAGATCGACGCGTAGAAGTCGGTGTAGTTGCCGATGCGTACCGGCATGTAGATGATTGCGCCGTCCATCGGATAGAGCAAGTTCCGGGGGAGGCGTATCCCGCGATGCGTGTGACCGTTGCCGCTCAGCAACGCACTGACTTCCGCACGCAACGCCGAGAGATGTTCGTTGTCGACAGTCATCAGCTCGTTGAGCGTGGATTGAGCCGCGACGTAGACGGCATCCGCCGCGCGTCCGGTGAACAGACTCTCGTCGGCGCAGACCGCGAGATCGAGTATCTGGTCACCGATCGCTATGCCGCCGCGCGGAACCGCTTCCGGGTCGAACTCGCTGAACACGCAGAACGGAAGATTCTGAATCGGGAAATCGCAGCCCGGCACGTTGGCGGACTCGACCCAGCATGGCAGCGACGGATCGTGCGTGAGATTTGTTGGCATTCAGGAAATTGAGAGGGCTGCGAGATCGTCCACCGGCTCGCGGAAGGAGCAGGAACCGAACGAGATAATGAACTTCTCACGCGCGTCGCGAACTACTGCGACGGGGACGGAGTGGTTGCCGAACGCGACGGAATCATCGGAGAAGTGAAAATCGCGCGGTGATTGCGACAGCAGCGCCGACAGAACAACGCTTTCATCAGCTCCCTTCCACGCGAGTACCGCCGCAGTGAACATGTTGAGATAGCCGAACATAGTGCCGCGCGGCGCATCAGCGGCGTAGGTCAGCGCATACTCCGCGCGCACCGGGTGGTGCAGCCCCGCAGTGAGCTTGAATGCAACGCGCGCATCCCGGCAGCGGATCATGAAGCGTGCAACGTCTTTCGCATCGGGGAACGCAGCTTCGGTAACCCCGCCGGTGCGAGCCTTCGCAAAGCTGCCGTCTCGCCTGATCGCGTCCACCAACTCGAGAGGATCATTCGCGATCGGGATCTCGAAATACGGCGCGAATTGTCGTGGCATGATGCTGCATGCGGCCGCGATCTCCGGCTTTGTGGACACCTTGATCTCGAGTGCATCGATCACTGCGTGTCCGATCTCCGATTCGTTCCAGTGACGGCAGTTGAACTTGAGCGCAAGATCGATGTCGGCGGAGAGATCGGGACCTGGAAGCGCGCTCAGACGCCATGGCTCACTCGCGGCACCACGCGGCAACAGCGCGGACGCAGCGTCGTCGAATTCACGCAGCCGCACGACAGGGACGACGAACCGGCCGAGCATCCTTCTGGCGGGGTCGCCGAGGTAGCGGGCATACGATTGAGTCGCCGCGGCCATGTCGAGCGCCGCGGGCGGAAAGAGGCCGGCGTAATCCACCACACCTGCGAGCAGAACTTCAAGGGCTTGCTTCATTCGCTGAGGGCGAAATCTATCGGATGGGACGGTCCCGGTCACGCTGGAGGAGCATCGATACCATAGTGAAAGAGGCCTGACTGCGTTGACAGGATGGCGCACCTGACTAGATTAGAAACTCTGACGCGGGGTGGAGCAGCCTGGTAGCTCGTCGGGCTCATAACCCGAAGGTCGCGGGTTCAAATCCCGCCCCCGCCATATCTGGTGTAACGACGGCCGGCCCCTCGGGCCGGCCGTCGTTACGTTGTACGGAGAAGTAGGGAGTTGTACGGCAGGGTAGCTCAGCTGGTGAGAGCGCACGACTCATAATCGTGAGGTCGCGGGTTCGATCCCCGCCCCTGCTACTGGAATCAGAAGCCCCGCATAGCTCGTGTGCTATGCGGGGCTTTTTTTCATGCGCACCGCCGAACTATGGCTTGCCAGCGCTCCAATCCTGAATAAACCGATACAAAATCTCATCGCCGCGCACCATGCCAAACTCTTCCCGCGCGATCCGCTCCTGGGTCGCAGGATCGGTGCGGACCATCTTTTCCGCTTGCGTCAGTGAATCGACAGCATGCTGCAACGAGTCACCGCGCGCGGTGAGTTCCGAAATGCGGCGATGCTGGCGCACGATGTCGAGCGTGCTGTACTCCCCCGCCTGCAGAGCGAACACGAGCGCGCCCAGTATGAGCGCGCCCCAGATCAGCCGTCCTCGCATCAGTCGCAGCGCTTACAGTCCGTACAGCGCGCCGCCAGGAAATTCGGCGAGATCACCCAGCTCTTCTTCTATGCGGAGCAACTGGTTGTACTTCGCGATGCGATCCGTGCGACTGGCGGAACCGGTCTTGATCTGACCAGCGTTCGTCGCGACCGCGAGATCGGCAATGAACGTATCCTCGGTCTCACCGGACCGGTGCGAGATGATGCTCTGATATCCGTTCGCGCGTGCAAGTTCGATCGCTTCGAGCGTTTCGGTCAGAGTTCCGATCTGGTTGACCTTGACCAGGATCGCGTTCGCAACATCTTCGTTGATTCCGCGTGCAAGGTACTCGCTGTTGGTGACGAAGATGTCATCACCCACCAGTTGTACACGATCGCCGAGCGCGGCGGTGAGCTGTGCCCAGCCGTCCCAGTCGTTCTCTGCGAGTCCGTCCTCGATCGACACTATCGGGAACTTGTCCAGCCAGCTTGTATACAGCTCGATCATCCCGGCCGCATCGCGACTTCCGCCGCCGCTCTTCTTGAACGTGTACTTGCCGCTCTTGTAAAGTTCCGACGCCGCTACATCGATCGCGAATGCAACGTCCTTTCCAGCACGATATCCAGCTGCCTCGACCGCTTCGACGAGCGCATTGAGCGCTTCCTCGTCATTTGGAAGATCAGGCGCGAAACCGCCTTCGTCGCCAACCGCGGTGGACAGTCCGCGCTTGCCGAGTACCTTCTTGAGCGCGTGAAACACTTCGGTGCCCATTCTGAGCGCGTTGGCAAAGTCCTTCGCGCCGACCGGCACTATCATGAACTCCTGCACATCAACCGTGTTCGATGCGTGCGCGCCGCCGTTCAGAACGTTCATCATCGGCACCGGCATCACGCGCGCCATGGGACCGCCGACGTAGCGATACAGCGGAAGGTCCAACTCCGCTGCGGCAGCGCGAGCGGCCGCGAGTGACACGGCGAGAATGGAGTTCGCACCGAGTCGGCCCTTGTTCTCCGTACCGTCGAGCGCGATCATCGTGCGATCCAGCGCCATCTGCTCCACAGCATCGAGACCGAGCACTTCCGGCTGAATCTCGTCCTCGATAGCGGCTATCGCCTTCTCGACGCCCTTCCCATTGTATCGCTCAGAGTCGCCGTCGCGCAGCTCGAGTGCCTCATGCTCGCCGGTCGATGCACCGCTCGGCACCGCCGCACGCCCCGTTACCCCGCTCTCCAGTGTCACATCGGCTTCGACGGTGGGATTGCCGCGGCTATCCAGGATCTGGCGTGCGTTGATCTCGATGATTGCTGACATGGCTTCGTTATTTTCGGTTGAGGTAAAGATTATCCATCACTGTCTGCATGCGATCGCGCACATCGTGCGCCAGCGTATCCCGGTCGTCGTACGTGAGACCAGCGGTTGGCACCTGCTCCAGGAGATAGACGTCGATGGGGCCCGGATGCATCACCAGCTTCCCTTTCGGTAGAATGTCGATAGTTCCGTAGATGACCACCGGCACTATGGGCACTCCGGCCTTGATGGCAAGCACGAACGGTCCCTTCTTGAAGCGCCTGATCGAATAGTCGGTGCCGCGCGTCCCCTCCGGGAAAACTACCACCGAGCTGCCCGATTTGATGCGGTCTGCCGCAACGTCGTACGCCCCGAACGCGGCCTTCTGGTTGGTCCGTTCCATGGGCACGGTGCCGAGTATCCGAAGCCCCGTACCGAAGACGGGGATCTTGAACAACTCGGCCTTGGCCACAAAGTTGTTGCGCGGCAACCAACCGGCCAGCGCAAGGATGTCGAAGAGCGAAACGTGATTGCAGACAAAGATGAACGTTCCACCCGGTGCGAGGGCGTCCAACCCGTGAAGGCGCACCTTCACACCGCCTGCCCACAACGCACACCGCGCCCATGCACGCGGGAGCACGTCATAGATGCTGCCACTGCGGTTCGGCACGCCGACGAGCGCGGCCAGGATCAATATCGCGGCGAACACGATGGTCAGCACGCCGATCACAAGCATCGTCGCTATCGTACGAACGAGTGCCATCACGCGATCCGAAAGTGATCGTAACCGCGCGGCTCGATTTCCAGGCGCTTGCCCCGTGACGTTACAACCACGCCGGGCTCGCCATCGGAAATGCTACCGATCGCTGTCAACGGCACGCCGAACCTTTTCCTGAACGCGTCGCAATCGAGCGGGATTGCGGATGTGAGCAACAGCTCGTACTCCTCCCCGCTCTGCATTGCCGCAACAGGATCGACACCTTCGATCACCGGAACGCGATCGAGGTCCAGAGTGATTTGCACGTTGCTCGCCGCGGCCACGTGCGCCGCGTCGGCAAGCAACCCATCGGATATATCGATTGCGGCCCGCGCACCACGTCCCGCTGCCCAGAGCGCTTCGCGCAAACGGGCATGAGGATTCACGAACCGATCACGCCACGATGCAAGCATCGGAGTTCCATCGATCAACGCACGCACAGTAGCGGCGGGACCGCCGAACACGCCGGTCACATACACGTGGTGCCCTGCACGTGCCGCATCGCGCCGCAACGGGTCGCGCGTGTTCCCGAACGCGGTGATGGTGAGTGACAGAACCGCACTCCGCACGGTATCTCCGCCAAAGATCCGCACACCGGCGGCAACTGCAGCGCGCGCAATACCGTCGCCGAGTGCATCCAGATTCTCCCGCGATTCCGGCGGCGTTGCAAGCGCGATGAGAATTCCCATGCCGCTCGCTCCCATGGCCGCAAGATCGCTTATCGCGGCGGTAGTGGCGCGATAGCCGATCTCGTCCAGCGTCAACCAGTCCCGGCGAAAGTGAACGTTGTCCACGGCGGTATCCGTGGTCATCGCGAGCATGTTGTCGCGCGGAATGTGTATCAGTGCAGCGTCATCGCCGATACCCGCCGCGAGCGAACCGAATCTGCGAATCAACCGCCGGATGAATCTGAACTCGTCTCCCGGCCCAAACGCAATCTCGCCGCCGTGCGTCACGAAAGCCCGGGCAGCGACGCAAGAACCGGATACCGGGGCAGCGCGCTGTCGACCGGCCAGGCCAGCGGCAAATGGTCCAGCACATCCGTCAGGCGATAGCCGCGCACCCCCGGCGTGAGCTCGGCGGCGCGCCCGTGCACCCATGCACCGCACGCCGCCGCAATTCCCGGCGCACATCCCTGAGCAAGCAACGTCACGACGATCCCACCGAGCGCGTCACCGCTGCCGCCCGTCGCGAGCGCCGCCGTTCCGGCTGCAATCACGTATCGCGTGCCGTCAGGACTAGACACGACGGTCGGCGTTCCCTTGAGCAGGACCGTCGCATCAAGTTTCCTTGATACGTCAAGTCCGATGTCGAAGCGATTGTCGGTCACGTACTTCACGTCCCGGCCTGTCAGACGCGACAGCTCACCGGGGTGCGGCGTGACGATCGCCGGTCGTCCGCTCAACACTTCGCGCAGTGCGTCGAGGTCGTCGGCATATGCGCTGAGCGCGCCGGCATCGACCACGACAGGACCGCGCCAGTCTCTCATGACGCCGCGAATGAAGTCCCGCGTGCCGGCGTCAGTGCCAAGCCCGGGACCGATGAGCACCGCATCGGCCCAATGCTGAATTGTCGACGACGCGTTCGCGAGCGGCGCAACCAGCGCTTCGGGGATACGGGTGTGCATCGGGGCCACGTTGCCGGCGGCAGTGCACACCTGAACCAGCCCGACACCGCTTCTGAGCGCACCGGTCGCCGCCATGATCGCGGCACCGCCCATGTTGTCGCCGCCCGCAACCACGGCGACGCTCTTGCGTGTTCCCTTGTGTGCATCGGGCGCAATGCGCGGAACGTTGTCGTGCACGAACGCGGCGTCGACGAGCATCGGAAGAGTGGCTGGCAACGCGCCAAGACCGATGTCGACTACGACAATCTCGCCGCACGCCGCGCGCGAGATGAGGGTCCCGCGCTTGCAACTGCCGAAGCTGATAGTGAGGTCAGCAACCACGCTATCACTCCCCGCACCGTGCGTGCCGTTGACACCTGTCGGTACGTCGAGTGCGACCACGGCCGACCCGTTATCCCGGGCGTGTTCAATCTCGCGTGCCGCGTCCAGAATCGCGCCGCGAAGTTCGCCGGAGCCGCCGGTGCCCAGCATCGCGTCGACCACGACGCCGCACGAGAGGGGAGCAGTACTGATGAGTCCGCTCGCCTGCGCGCGCTCCGCTATCGCGTCGGGCGTCCGCGCCTGCACGACCTCACGCACGGTCACCTTCACTCCAACGGCGGAGAGCGCTGATGCGACAGCCCAGCCGTCGCCGCCGTTGTTACCGGGACCGGTGAGTACAGTTGCACCTCGCCGCAGCTGATCGGGATATCTGGCGCAGATTACGGATGCTGCATTGAACGCAGCTGCGCGCATGAGTGCACGCGACGGGATACCTCCCGCTATCGCAGCCGCATCCAGGGCGACTGATTCTTCAACATCTACGACGCGAACCGGCATTGATTCGTCGGACGCGGGTCAGACAAGCGCCTTGCCGTTCCACGGATAGCGACGCTCGAAGGCCTCGACAAAATCGTACACGTCGCTGAACTGGTCGCGCGTATCGGTGGGCTGACTCGCGAGAAACCCCAGATCCACCAACGTGAATACGACCGATCCAATGTCGTCCGTGGAGGCCATACCCCATCGCTCGAGCACCACACGCGCCATGATTCCGTACCGGTCGATCGCGAGATCGCGGCATGCAATCGCAAGCTCCCTTCCCGTAATGTGACGTCGTACCTGCAACTGCGCCTGAGAATATTCCAGCGCGGCGAGCACGAACAGGTACGCGCCTTCCTCATACCTCGATTCGCGTTGCCGAATCTGCTCCATCACTCCATCGCGAAACGCGAGATCCGCCATCAGGCGTCATCCCTTTCGGCAAAGCTTCCCGGATACAACGGGAAGCGATCCGTGAGCGCGCGAACTTCTGCCCGAACTTCGCTCGACACCGTGGCATCTTCCGGTGCCTTCGCGACGCGATCGATCAGCCCCGCGATCTGACGCATTTCGGCCTCGCGCATTCCGCGCGTCGTGACCGCCGGCGTTCCGATGCGGATTCCGCTCGTCACGAATGGCGACTGCGTTTCCTTGGGAACGGTGTTCTTGTTGACGGTGATCGCGGCGCGATCCAGTGCCTGCTCCAGCACCTTGCCGGTCAGCCCGCGATTGCGCAGATCGACCAGCATGAGGTGCGTGTCTGTGCCACCGGACACAATGTCCATGCCGCGATCCGCGAGCGCGCCGGCGAGTGTCTGCGCATTCGCGATGATCTGCGCGCAGTACGTCCTGAATGAAGGATCCAGAGCTTCCTTGAGCGCAACCGCCTTCGCGGCTATGACGTGCTCGAGCGGGCCGCCCTGTGTTCCCGGGAACATCGCCTTGTCGATCGCCTTCGCGTGCTCTGCCTTGCACAGAATGAGACCCCCGCGCGGACCGCGCAGCGTCTTGTGCGTCGTCGTAGTGACGGCGTCCGCGTATGGAACCGGCGACGGATGCAGCCCAGTTGCGACAAGCCCGGCAATGTGCGCCATGTCGACGAACAGCTTCGCCCCGACCTCCTGCGCGATGTCAGCGAATGCGGCGAAATCGATTGTACGCGCATACGCGCTCGCACCAGCGATGATCATCTTCGGACGGCGCTCGCGCGCAATCGAGCGAAGCATGTCGTAATCGATGTAACCGGCGTCGTTCACACCATAGTGAATCGCGTTGTACAACAGACCCGAGAAATTGACCGGCGATCCGTGCGTGAGATGGCCGCCCTGCGACAGATCCAGGCCCAGTACCAGGTCGCCCGGCTTGAGGAAGGCGAGATACACCGCGGCGTTTGCCTGTGCGCCCGAGTGCGGCTGCACGTTCGCGTGCTCGGCGTCGAACAGTTTTTTTGCGCGGTCGATCGCGATCTGCTCGACGCGATCCACCACTTCGCAGCCGCCGTAGTAGCGCTTGCCGGGAAGCCCTTCGGCGTACTTGTTGGTAAGCGGAGTTCCCATCGCCTGCAGGACTGCGAGCGAAACAAAGTTCTCGCTCGCAATGAGCTCGAGACCGTGCCGCTGGCGCTCGGTCTCTTCGATGATCAGACGTGCGATGTCCGGATCGAAGTCCCAGACCGCACTCAGCTCGCCGGTTGCCGGCATGGTGGATACGCTCATCTCAACTACACCCTCTGGAAAACGGACGGAACAGCTCGCCGTGCCAGCGTGGACCGGGTGATCCACGCTGGCGGACGAGAATATCGAGCCACACCTGCCTACGCTACGACTTCACGACTTGCGCGGCCACTGTGGCCACGTGCGCATCATTGAATTTACAGCCTGTAGCCGCCGCTCGGCGAGCCTGTCGGCCGCGCGATACGTCGGGATCCCATCCGTACGGGCGATCTCGAAGACGCCGAGTATGGTGTCATAGATCTCGTCGGCCTTGCGGAAGGAGCGCTTGGCGTCCCAACCGGCCAGCTCGCTGTACACGTTGATCACGCCGCCAGCGTTCGCAACGTAGTCGGGCGCGTACAGAATGCCACGCTCCTGCAGCATGTCGCCGTGACGCTCTTCCAGCAGCTGATTGTTGGCGGCTCCGGAAACGACCTCGACCTTGAGCTTGGGAATGGTCGCATCGTTGATGATTCCGCCGAGCGCGCAGGGTGCGAAGATGTCTGCCTCGACCGAATAAATCGCATCGCCTTCGACTGCGGTTGCGTTGGTCTCAGCCAACACCCATGCCACACGATCCGGATCGATGTCGGAGACGATCACCTTCGCGCCCGCCTTGTCCAGAGCCTTCGCGAGGTGACGGCCGACGTTGCCGCAACCCTGAATGCTGACCGTCTTCCCTTCCAGATCGTCCGAATCCCAGCGATACATCGCGGACGCCTGAATTGCGCGAAATACGCCGTGTGCTGTAACGGGCGATGGATCCCCTGACTTGCCAGCCAGCCCCGCGACATAGTCCGTCTCCATGTGGACGAAGTCCATGTCGGACGTGCTCGTGCCGACGTCTTCGGCGGTCACGTAACGGCCGCCGAGGCTCTCGACGAACCGTCCGTGTGCACGGAAGATCATCTCGCGGCGCGAGGTGCGATTGTCACCGATGATGACCGACTTGCCCCCACCGAGGTTGAGGCCGGCAACGGCGTTCTTGTAGGTCATGCCGCGCGCGAGGCGCAGGGCGTCGGTTATCGCCTCCTCGTCGCTCGCGTAGCTCCAGAAGCGAGTGCCACCGAGTGCGGGGCCCAGCGTCGTGTTGTGGATCGCGATGATGCCGCGATATCCGGACGACGGATCCGAGCACACGACCAACTGCTCATGGCCCATTTCAGCGATTGTGTCGAACAGCTTCATGCGTAAAGCTCCCGTGCTATGACGATGCGTTGAATTTCCGACGTGCCTTCGTAGATCTCCGTGATCTTCGCGTCGCGGAACAGTTTTTCCACCGGATAGTCCTTGACGTAACCATAACCGCCAAAGACCTGAATCGCCTCGGTGGTGACCCACATGGCCGTTTCGCTCGCGAAGAGCTTGGCCATTGACGCGGCCTGCTTTGCGCTCGATGCATTCGCATCCTTGGCGCGCGCAGCCGCGTAGAGTAGCGCGCGCGCTGCCGAGATGCGCGTCGCCATGTTGGACAACTTGAACTGAATCGCCTGAAAGTCCTTGATGGGTTCACCGAACTGCCGGCGCTCGGACGCGTATGCAACTGCAGCTTCGAACGCTGCACGTGCTATCCCGAGTGCCTGGGCCGCGATTCCGAGTCGTCCTGCGTTGAGAGAGCGCATTGCGTAAACGTAGCCCATCGATGGATCGCCGAGCAGATTCGCGCTCGGGACACGCAGTCCGTCCAGAACGAGCTGGACTGTCGGCGAGGCGCGGAGACCCATCTTGTCTTCCTTCTTGCCCACGTGAAATCCGGGCATGTCAGGTGTCACGATGAACGCCCCGATTCCGCGGCCGCCTTTCCGGTTGTCGGCCGTGTCCGTGCGCGCCTGAACGAGAATCACGTCGGCATATGGCCCGCTCGTGACCCACGCCTTGGTTCCGTTGAGAATCCACTCATCGCCGTCGCGAGCGGCTTGAGTGGAGAGTGCGGCGGCGTCCGACCCCGCCTCCGGCTCAGAAAGTGCGAATGCGCCGAGCAGCTCGCCGCGCGCCATCGGCTTTAGGAATCGCTGCTTCTGCTCCTCACTCCCGAAACTCGACAGCATCTGCGTGGGAAGTGAGTTGTGAACACTCATCATTACCGCGACCGATGCGTCCGCAGCGGCGATCTCTTCGAGTGCCACGAGATATGTAACCGTGTCGAGCGCGAGTCCATCGTATTCCTCGGCGGTCAACATGCCGAGGAATCCGAGATCACCCAGTTTTTTTACGAGCGTCGGCTCGAAGTACGAATCGGCGTCCCACTGTTTGGAGTACGGGACGATCTCCGCTGCGGCGAAGTCGCGCGCTACGCGCTGTATCTCGCGCTGTTCTTCGGTCAGCGGAAAGAGATCAAGCATACTTGTAGAATCCGCGTCCTGTCTTGCGTCCCAGCCAGCCGGCCGCGACGTACTTCTTCAGCAGAGGACAGGGGCGATACTTTGGATCGCCAAGTCCGTCGTGCATGACCTCCAGGATCGCGACACAGGTATCGAGTCCTATGAAGTCAGCGAGGGTGAGTGGGCCCATGGGATGATTCATTCCGAGCTGCATCACCGTGTCGATAGCTTCCGGCGTGCCCACACCCTCCATCACGCAATACACAGCCTCGTTGATCATGGGCATGAGGATGCGATTCGCGACGAAGCCGGGATAATCGCTCACCTCGACCGGCGTCTTGCCGAGCGCGCTGGCAAGTGAGACGACCTTCGCCGTGGTCTCGTCCGACGTCGCGAGACCGCGAATGATCTCGACCAGCTTCATCACCGGGACCGGATTCATGAAGTGCATCCCGACGACCTTTTCCGGACGCGCGGTCTTCGCCGCAATCTCCGTTATGGAGATGGAGCTCGTGTTGGTCGCGAGAATTGCGTCTGGTTTTGCGAGCTTGTCGAGATCGGTGAAGATCTTGTACTTGAGCGCGACATTCTCTGTCGCCGCCTCCACGATCAGCGACGCGTCACTCGCAGCCGCGAGGTCGGTCGCGAGCGTGACATTCGACAACGTCGCATCCTTCGCGGCCTGGTCGATGGTTCCCTTCTTCAGCTGGCGGTCGAGATTCTTCTCGATCGTGGCTTTGCCGCGATCGAGCGCGCTCTGCGCCACGTCGATCATCGTGACGGGGAACGAGGCCGCGGCAAAGACGTGCGCGATCCCGTTACCCATCTGACCAGCGCCGATTACGGCGATCTTCTCACTCATTTACATGATCCTCTTGCAGTTCGATCCGATCGTCATTCCCGCGAACGCGGGGATGCATTTTAGCGATTCTGAAGCGCTTCACTCTGCAAGCGCTCGCGATACCGTCCGTGCAGGTAGAACAGAAATACGAACATCCCCAATGCGGCCGCCACCCCGCCTTCCGGGCCCCATGATCCTCCGGTGAGCCAGTCCGGTCCGTTGTCTATCACGTGATAGTTCGGCGCGGTCACGCCCAGACCGCTCACCGCAGTGTGAAGACCCGCAGCCATGGTCAGGTTCCACGCGAAGTGAGCCATCCATGCGGCGTACAGGCTCTCCGTGACCAGCAGTATCGTACCAAGAAAAAATCCCGCGATGATCACCGCCGTGATCGACTCGGGATCTGCACCGGGATTGCGAAGATGTAACAGTCCGAATGCAATACTCGTCGCGACGAGCGTCGTTTTCCATCCGACCGTCTCGCGCAACACCGCGAATATGTAGCCACGCATCAACAGCTCTTCGGCCGCGGCAGCAGGAAGAAGAAAGAGCGCCATCTGCGCCGCTGCTACGGCCCAGTTCCCTTCGGGAGCTGGAACGATCCGCAGCTCGTGCATGGCCAGCAACACGACGCACGGAGCACCGATCGCGATCATTCCCATGAGAAAGCCACTGGTCAGCAACGCAGGCTGGGACGACGAACGTCCGAAGCGCACGAAATTCCAGTCGGCACCATCCACCCACCGCAGCGATACGAACGTTGCGACGAGAATCGCCAGGAAATCGATCCAGTAATACAGGATCGTGCGCACGCTCGCGAACGCGGCTCCCTGTAATCCCTGTGCGAGCGCCGCGGCGACCAGCGTCACCGCGACCCACACGATCAGGAAGATGAGAATGCGCCACGGAGCGCGAAGCTTTCGTTCTGACTGAGAAGCAAATACGAGAGATCGCGCGTCCAACAATCAGCTCGGCCGCTCTACGCTCATTGCGACGGCGTTCCCACCGCCGAGGCATAACGTCGCGAGCCCAGTTCGCTTGCCGCGATCCTTGAGCGCGTAGAGAAGCGTCGTGAGAATTCGCGCACCGCTCGCGCCGAGTGGATGGCCCAGTGCAATGGCACCGCCGTTCACGTTGACGCGCGCGGTGTCCCAGGCCAGCCCGCGAGCATCCGCGATCGACTGGGACGCGAACGCCTCGTTCGCTTCGATCAGATCGTAGTCACCGATCTTCGCACCCGTCTTCGCCATCAGCTTCTCGACAGCGACGATCGGCGCGAAGAATAGATCCTGCGGCTCGCCACCGCCGGTCGCGTAACCCGTGATGCGTGCAAGGATCTCGAGCTTGTGATCGATCGCGAACTGCTCGCTCACAACGACCACCGCGGCGGCACCATCGTTCAGCGTCGACGCGTTACCCGCAGTCACGGTCAGCTCTTGACTCTTGTCCTTGCCGGGAAATGCAGGACGCAGCTTCGCGAGCGATTCGACAGTGGTGTCCTTGCGCGGGCCCTCGTCCGTATCGATGGTCGTGGTCCCCTTTCGCCCCGCGATCTCGACCGGAACGATCTCGGCCTTGAACTTCCCAGCCTCGATCGCAGCGACCGCTTTGGAGTGCGACAGCGCCGCGAACACGTCCTGATCCTCGCGCGTCGCGTTTGCCTTGCGGGCGGTGTAATCCGCGTGGCTGCCCATGTGCACATCGCAGAACGAGCACCACAGACCGTCCTTTATCAATCCATCGACCATCGTCTGATCGCCGAACTTCACACCGCCGCGGTATCCGCTCACATAGTAAGGCGTGTTGGACATCGACTCCATTCCGCCCGCAACGACGACTTGCTCGTCGCCGGCCTTGATCGACGCGGCCGCGAGCATCACCGCCTCGAGGCCCGATCCGCATACCTTGTTGACGGTGAGCGCCGATACGGTCCCGGGGAGCCCCGCCTTGAGCGCTGCCTGTCGCGCCGGTGCCTGACCGACTCCGGCTTGAAGGACGTTGCCCATGATCACGTTCCCAACGTCCGCGGGTGAAACGCCCGCTCGGGAAAGGGCGGCACGTATGGCGATCGCGCCGAGTTCCGTGGCTGAAAGTGGTGCAAGGCCGCCCAGGTAACGCCCGATGGGCGTCCTGGCGGCCGATACGATTACTGGTTGCCGGCTGAGGTCTGACATGGGTGGAAAGCTAATCGGAACGCTCCGAATTTTCCCCCACAACGCGCGCCGGTGCCGCGAACGCGCAAAATCACGGCGTGAGTGACCGCGAAGCGATCTCGGATTGCACGCGCCTTACAAAGTCAGCCAGAGGAGTGACTTCCTGCTTGCTCCCCGCGCCGCGTGTTCGTACGGCAACGCTCCCCTGCTCGGCTTCCCGGCCTCCCACTACCGCCATGTAGGGGATCTTGAGCGTTTCAGCCTCGCGGATCCTGTAGTTCAGGGTCTGGTTGCGGTCATCCAGATGCGCGCGCACGCCGGCCTCGACCAGCGCGTCCCGTACCGCGCGCGCCGCCTCGAACTGTGCGTCGGAAATCGGTACTATGCGCACCTGCTCCGGCGCGAGCCAGAGCGGAAACGCGCCCGCGAAGTGCTCGATCAGAATCGCGATGAAACGCTCGAACGATCCCAGAATGGCACGGTGAATGATGACCGGTCGGTGCGGCTGGTTGTCCTCGCCCGTGTAGCTCAGATCGAATCGCTCGGGGTTCGCGTAATCGAGTTGAATCGTCCCGAGCTGCCACTGACGACCGATGGAATCGGTCACGTCGAAGTCGATCTTGGGACCGTAGAATGCGCCGTCGCCTTCCTTGAGCTCGTACGGCAGTCCCGTGTTGATCAACGCAGCACGCAACGACTCCTCGGCGCGATCCCACATCTCGTCCGTACCTACACGAAACTCGGGGCCGGGCCGCGTCGCGAACTTCGCCGTGTAGCTGAGCCCGAACGCTCCGTAGCAATCGTTGACCATCTCGACCAGACTCTTCACCTCATCGGTGATCTGCGATTCGGCGAGATAGATGTGCGCATCGTCCTGCTGGAACTGACGCACGCGCGTGAGTCCCGACAGCGCGCCGGAGATCTCGTTGCGGTGCAGCACGTCCTGCGTCGCGTAGCGGACGGGAAGCTCGCGATAGCTGTGCTTTCTGCTCCCGTACAGAACGTGATGCGACGGGCAGTTCATCGGCTTGAGCGAGAAGTCGTGCTCGCCCGTCTCGTTGTCGAGGACGAGGAACATGTTCTCCTTGTACTTGCCCCAGTGTCCCGACTGCTCCCACAGCGTCTTGTGATACAGCAGCGGCGTCTTCACTTCGTCGTAGCCGGCCACGCGCAGCTTGCCGCGCATGAAGTCAACAAGTCCGTTATAGATGATCGTTCCGCGATTGGTCCAGAACGCAGCGCCAGGAGCGATGGGATGGAACTGGAACAGGTCCAGCTCCTTGCCCAGTCTGCGATGGTCGCGCCGCTTCGCCTCCTCGATGCGATAGAGGTAGGCGTCCAGATCTTCCTTCCGGAACCACGCAGTTCCATAGATGCGCTGGAGCATCTGGCGCTTTTCGTCTCCGCGCCAGTACGCGCCCGCCGTGCTCATCAGCTTGAAGTGCTTGAGGTAGGACGTATCCTGGACGTGCGGTCCCCGGCACAAATCCGTGAACGGGCCGTCGGTATAGGTGGAAATCACCTCGCCGTCGGGCAACTCGGACAATCGTTCGAGTTTTAATGGATCGCCTTGGAACACTCGTTCGGCGGCCACGCGATCGAGCTCTGCGCGGACGAAGGGGTATTTTTCCGATGCGATTTTGCGCATCTGCTTTTCGAACGCCTCGAGATCTTCCGGGGTGAACGGATGGTCGACGCCGAAGTCGTAGTAGAACCCGTCCTCGATCGATGGACCGAAGCCGATCTGCGCATCAGGACGCACGCGCCGGACGGCAGTCGCGAGAAGGTGCGCGGCCGAGTGACGCAGAACAGGGAGGGCCTCCGGGTCGCGCTCGGTGAGCACGCGGAACGCCCCGCTCTTGCGGAGCGGCGTCATCAGGTCCTGGATCTCGCCGTTCACAGAAACCGCGATTGCGGCACGTAGCAGGCGGTCCCCAATGGATCCCACTACCTCTGATGGCAGGGTACCTTCGGGGACGGATCTTACAGAACCGTCGGGAAGCGTTAGCTCTAACAAGAAATCGTCTGATTGAGAGTTCGCCCGGGTGGCCTTCTTCTTGCCGCCTTCATGATGCGACACCATCTAATTAATCGAGCGTATGCGTAAGCTATCCTTTGAGGAAAACCTCCGCCACAGGTTGCGCGACCTCCCGCGCTTCCGTCACCAGGATGAACGCCCCAGCACGGGCGAGGGGCTGGTGTATCTGGCGATCGGCGCGGTGGCAGGTATCGCCGCGGGCGTTGTGATCGCGCAGAAATTCGGCGGCTTCTCTGCTCTCGCCACAAAGCTGCGCGAGCGGCTCGGCGCACAGGAGGAAGACGAGTTCGTCGCCAGCGAATATGACGAGTACGACGAAGAGGACTACGACGTCGACGAGGATGAAGATGAAGAGGAGGAGTTATCGCCTCTCGAAGAGCTCGAGGAGCGCGTCCTCGAGGCATATCACAACGATCCCATCCTGAGCGAGCGCGCGATCGACATCGGCGCCATAGATGAGGGGATCATCGAGCTCACCGGTTGGGTGTATGCGGCAAGTGAGGCCGAGCACGCCGTGACCGTCGCCCGGGGCACCCCTGGAGTGGGTACGGTGCTCAACCGCCTTGCCGTACGAGCTGAAGAAGACCAGATGAACGATGCGGCGGACCGTTACGACGCCGGCGAGGATCGCCTCACAGAGGCACACTGGGAGGGCCAGGGCGTCGGAATGGGGCGGAAGCGCCAGGGCGACTCCTCGGAGGCCGACCGGAACGAGGATCCCAAGCCGAATCTGGAAGACAAATGGATGAACGAGGACGAGGCCTATCGCTCCGCAGCCGAGCCTGTCGATGAAATCGTGGCGCGGCACAAGCGACCGCCGTCGCAGCGCGGCCGCGCGGATGGTTCGCCCGCGGCGCCGGGCGGCGTTCCCAAGGCGGACAACGTGGCGAATCCCGAAGAGGCACCGCCCGCCGCGTAGTGGCCCTCGTGAGATCGCGGCGCGCGACGCGACGTCACGATCTCACCATCTGTTCTGAGCGCGGCACTACCGTCAGGCGTTAAATTGGGCGTTGAATGACCACGCCCCCGACAGCTGAGATTCCAGCTCAGTACGATCCGGCGGCGACCGAGCGCGAGTGGTATGAGCGCTGGCTCGCCGCCGATGCATTTACGGCCGATGCCGCCCGCTCCACTCGCAGCGGCGGAGATCGCACGCCCTTCACCATAGTGATGCCGCCGCCAAACGTCACCGCGGTGCTGCACGTCGGCCACGGATTGAACAACACCGTGCAGGACGTGATAGCGCGCTGGCGTCGCATGTGCGGCGACGAAATGCTCTGGCTCCCCGGCACCGACCACGCGGGCATCGCGACACAGAACATCGTGGAGAAGTTGCTGGCGAGCGAGGGAAAGACACGCTTCGACCTCGGCCGCGACGCATTCATCGCGCGCACGATGGAGTTCGTCGCCGACACGGGCGGCGCGATCCTCGAACAGTTGCGATCGATCGGCGCGTCGTGCGACTGGTCGCGCACTGCTTACACGCTGTCGCCGGAGTTGTCGGTCGCGGTGCGCGAAGCGTTCGTGCAGCTGCACGAGCGGGGATTAATCTATCGTGGTCACCGCGTCATCCACTGGTGTCCGCGCTGTCTCACGTCATTGAGCGACGAGGAAGCGGAGCACGACGACGAAGCGGGCTCGCTTTACCACATCAGATACGCGATCGTGGGAGAGCCGGGCAAGTGGCTCACCGTTGCAACTACGCGCCCCGAAACGATGCTCGGCGACGTCGCACTGGCGGTGAACCCGGATGACGAGCGATACGCATCGCTGATCGGCAGGACCGTCATTCTCCCGATAGCCGGCATCGAGATTCCGATAATTGCGGATGCGTACGCCGATCCCGCCTTCGGCACGGGTGTCGTCAAGATCACGCCCGCGCACGATCCCAACGATTTCGAAGTTGGAAAGCGCCACGCGCTGTCGATGCCGGTGATCATGACGGCGGAAGGCAACATCGACAACGTTACGGATGCCGAGGGACGTGTTCCGCCCGAACTGCGCGGCGTGGAGCGGTTCGAGGCGCGCGACCGCATCGTAGCGATGCTCAAGGAAAGTGGCGCACTTGCGAAGGTCGAGGCACATCAACACGCAGTTCGACATTGCTATCGGTGTGGAACGGTTGTGGAGCCGCGCCTGTCGGACCAGTGGTTCGTGCGCATGCGCGAGCTCGCTGCGCCGGCACTCGAGGGCGTGCGTACCGGGCGCATTCGCATCCTCCCGGAGCGCTGGGAAGCGGTGTACGTGAACTGGCTGGAAGGGATTCGCGACTGGAATATCTCGCGTCAGCTCTGGTGGGGACATCGCATCCCAGTCTGGTATTGCGTGAATCACGGCTGCGTGACCGTGAGCCGGACGGACGTCACATCGTGTCCTGATTGCGGCGGTCCGGTGCGGCAGGACGAGGATGTGCTCGACACCTGGTTCTCTTCCTGGCTCTGGCCGTTTTCCACGCTCGGTTGGCCGAACGCGGATGCAGCGGATCTCAGGGCGTTCTATCCGACCGACGATCTCGTTACTGCACCGGAGATTCTGTTCTTCTGGGTCGCGCGAATGGTGATGGCCGGTTACGCCTTCATGGGCGACGCTCCGTTTCACACGATCTATCTGCACGGAACGGTTCGCGATACAAACCATGTGAAGATGTCCAAGTCACTTGGCAACGGGATCGATCCGCTCGATGTCGTGCGTCTCTATGGTGCCGATGCGTTGCGCTACACCGTGATCTCGGGAATGGGAATGGGTGCGGACCTGGTACTCGATCCGGGCGATCTGGATCGCTCGTTCGCGCCGGGCCGCAATTTCGCGACGAAGCTCTGGAACATCGGACGCTTTCTTCTCACCAAGGTTGGTGAGGAGCCCGTCGTTTCCGTAAGCGACATCGAACCTTCGCGGCTTGCGCGCGCCGACCGCTGGATTCTCGATCGTCTCAACGTCGCGATTGGGGAATGCGACGCTGCCCTGGGCCCGGCTCGTCCAACTGGCACCACGTGGGATCGGAGCGAGCTGCACGCTGGACTGCGATTGAACGAGTACGCCGAGACAGCGCGGCGTTTCGTGTGGAACGAGCTGGCCGACTGGTATCTCGAAAGCGTCAAGAGCCGAGTCGCGACAGAAGGCGATGACCGCGACGTTGCACGCGCGGTGCTCGTGCACGTCTTCGACGCCGCGTTGCGACTGTTGCATCCCGTGATTCCGTTCATCACCGAAGCGCTGTGGCAACGACTGCCGGAGCGCGCGGCGAAAGATTCTCCGCTTCTCTGCACCGCGACGTGGCCGGTCGCGTCGCCCGTGCGCGCGGACGGCGGTGCGGCCGAATTCGAACGCGTGCGTGAATGCGTCGACGCCCTGCGTGCAATGCGCGCGGAATATGGAGTTACACCGGGCAAGGTCGTTCATGCAGTCGTCGTGGCGACGCCGACTCCGGAGTTGTACATCACGGAGGCCGGACTGATCGGGCAGCTCGCGCGCGCGACGCTGACGGTTTCGGGTCGAGTCGATGGACCCGCCGTGCACACATTGCTCGCTGACGGAAGCGATCTAGTCATCTCGCTCGGCGGCCTCGTCGATCTCGAGCAGGAGCGACGCAAGCTCGAGGTCGAGTTGAATCAGTTGGAGGGTCAGCTTGCTGCACTGCGCGGCAGGCTCGCCAATGAGTCCTTTACCACCCGTGCACCTGCACATATTGTCGATGCCGAGCGCGCCAAGGAGCGAGAGTGGTCCGCGCGCGCCGAGGCGTTGCGCAAGAAGGTCATTACGCTCGGGGTTGGTACTTGAGGATAAGGCGCAGCAGCGTCTTCAACGCACTGGCGATGCTCGCGCTGTTTGCGTGCGCATCTCCGGGCGTTCCGCCGGGCGGACCTGAGCGCCACACGCCGCCTGCGATCACGCGCATCCAGCCGGACACGAACAGCGTCGGCGTGCGCGGAAGGGATTTCGTGATTCACTTCGACGAGGTGATCTCGGAACATCCTGCCGGAGCAACGACGCTCGGCGACCTGGTACTCATATCGCCGCAGCGCGGAAAGCCTGACGTGGAGTGGCATCGGTCGTCGCTCAGCATTCATCCGCCCAAGGGCTGGCGCGCAAACACGACGTACACTGTCACGATACTTCCGGGCATCGCCGACCTTCGCGGCAACGTGCGCACGACGCCGACCGTCGTAACCTTTTCCACCGGTCCATCGATCCCGAACACGTCGATCCGAGGTACGATGTTCGACTGGCTTTCCGGATTGCCTGTCACGAGCGGCATGATCGAAGTGCGACCTCAGACCGATACGTCGGTGGTTTACGTAACGGCGTCGGATTCGATCGGGCATTACCGCCTCGTCGGACTTCCACCCGCGCGGTACCACGTTCGTGGCTATGCCGACGCCAACCGGAATCGCGGTCTCGATCCCGGCGAGGCGTTCGACACGACCGTTGTCGATCTCGCCGATTCGCTCAACCTCGAGATACTCACCTTTGCGCACGACTCGACCGGACCCAGGCTCGGGAGTGTGAGCCTGCGGGATTCGGTCACGCTGGACGCAAGCTTCGATACACCCATAGATCCACGCGTACCGCTCACGCCGGCGCAGTTCACGCTGACTGCGCCCGACTCGTCGCGCATCGCGATCGTATCGGTAAAGGCGATGCAGCAGCAGGACACCGCTCACGCACTGCCCGTGCCGCCAGCCGTCCCCGCGCAGCAATCGGTGATCCCGGTGCCACAGCGGCGTCCCACACCAGCCCGGATCGTGTTGCCGAAGCCTACCCGCCCGCTGCTCGCGCGCAACGTGATCATTGTTGTTGCGAAGCCTCTGCAGGCGGGCGCCACGTATCGTCTCGACGTACTGAATGCCACGGGACCGACGGGTCGCAAGCTGTCGTCCGACCGGACCTTCACGGTCCCGAAACCGGAAAAGCCACGCGCATCGAAAGAACCAGCGCCCAGGCCGGCCTCGCCCGATACCACTCGACGCGTGCGACCAGCGCGATGAGCGTTCTGATCTGCATTGCATGCAGCATCCCACGCACCATCGTACGCACCGTCGCGCGCCACCGCCCTCGATGATCCAGGCGCCAACGACTGTCTTTCTGGATCGGGACGGGACCATCATTCGCGACGTGGGCTACCTGTCTCGCCCGGAGGATGTCGAGCTCCTCGCCGGCGCCGCACGCGCTATTGCACGCCTCAACAACGCAGGCATCCCGGTGATCGTGATCACGAATCAATCCGGAATCGGACGTGGCCGTTTCACGACGGACGACTATCTGCTCACCCAGCGGCGACTTGACGAACTGCTGCGCGACGGTGGCGCGGTGATCGACGCAACCTATTTCTGCCCCGATCATCCCTCTTTCACAGGACCGCGCAGTTGCCGCAAGCCCGGCATCGCGCTGTTCGAGCGCGCAGTCGCCGAGCACGCACTCGACATGAGTGCACCGAGCTACGTTGGCGATCGGTGGCGTGACGTCGAACCGTTTCATCAGCTTGGCGGCACGCCGGTGCTGATCAGCGGACCTGGCACGCCTCCAGAAGACGTCGAACGCGCGAGGGACGAGGACGTCACCATCGTTGCATCGCTTGCCGATGCGATCGACGTGCTGCTTGGGCCCGATCAGCTGTGAAAACGCGCATCGCGGTTCTTGCATCCGGCGGCGGTACCAATCTGCAGGCGATACTGGACCACTTTGCGGCGCTTGGTGACGCGGCGTGCGGCGAAGTGGTAGTCGTCGCGTCAAACCGGGCCAGCGCTGGTGCGCTCGATCGAGCGCGCACTGCCGGAATCGACGCGCTGGTGTTCGATGCACGTTCAGAAGACGATCTCATGCGCATCCTCACCGGACACAACATCCAGTTGATTGCGCTCGCCGGATATCTGCGTCTCGTGCCACCTGGCGTGATCGCGCACTACAGCGGCCGGATCGTAAACGTGCACCCTGGCCCACTTCCCGCATTTGGCGGGGCCGGCATGTACGGTGTGCGCGTGCACGAAGCGGTGCTTGCAGCAGGACTGCGCGAGTCCGCCGTGACTGTGCACCTGGTCACTGAACTATACGATGACGGCCACCCGCTCGCGACATGGCCCGTCCCCGTGCTCGAAAACGACACCCCCGATGTCCTTGCGGCACGGGTACTGCGCGTCGAGCACATCATCTTCCCTCGAATCATCGATGCGCTTGCCGCTACTGTCGTTGCCGACGGTAGCACGCGCTGAATACGGACATACATCATGCCTCTCGCCTTACTATCAGTCTCCGATAAGACCGGCCTCGTGGAATTCGCACGCGGACTCGTCGAGCTCGGCTGGGATCTCGTGTCGACCGGCGGAACGTCGCGTGCCCTGCGCACCGCAGGCCTCAGCGTTCGCGACGTAAGCGATCTCACACAGTTTCCCGAAATGCTGGACGGCCGCGTCAAGACGCTGCATCCTATGATTCACGGCGGGCTGCTGGCGCGTCGCGATTCCGACGAGCACGCTGAAACCGTTCGCATTCACGCGATCCCGTGGATCGATCTCGTCGCAGTCAATCTCTATCCGTTCAGAGAAACCGCGGCGCGTGCCGACGTCAGTGCCGATGACGTCGTCGAGCAGATCGACATAGGCGGCCCCGCCATGCTTCGATCGGCGGCCAAGAATTTCGACGCAGTGACTGTGATTTGCGATCCCGCCGATTACACTCGAGTCCTGGCGGCATTGCAGGCCAAGGACGACGACAAGGATCTGCGCAAGCGTCTCGCTGCAAAAGTATTCGAGCACACGGCTGCATACGACGGGGCGATAGCCGCCTGGTTTGCGTCCGAGCGTGGCGACCGGTTCGCCGACTCGCTCGTAATCGCGCTCGAGCGATCGCAGACGTTGAGATACGGCGAGAATCCAGGGCAACGCGCGGCGTTCTACGTCGAATCGAAGGGACGGGGGCTCGACGCGCTCGTGCAGCACGGCGGCAAGGAGTTGAGCTTCAACAATCTGCTCGACCTCGAAGGCGCGCTGCTCGCAGCCGATGCATTCTCGGGACAGACCTGTTGCGCGATCATCAAACACACAACGCCGTGCGGCCTCGCGATCGGCGCGTCACCGCTCGAAGCTTATCAGAAGGCGCTAGCGTGCGACCCGCAATCGGCGTTCGGCTCCGTGATCGCCTTCACCGCGCCGGTCGACACTGCAGCAGCAGAAGCGCTGTCCAGTCTGTTCGTCGAGTGCATCGTCGCTCCTTCGTTCTCGCCCGATGCCCTCAGCATACTCGGCAAGAAGAAGAACCTTCGCGTGCTCGAAGGAACCGCGGCGTGGCCGCGCGGCTCGTACGACTTCAAGCGTGTGCGCGGTGGTCTCCTGGTGCAGGACCGCGCACCGGAGCCCATTCCGTACGCTCACTGGAGAGTCGTTACCGACCGGACACCGACCGATCGCGAGCGCGACGACCTCGCGTTCGCCTGGCAGGCGGTCGCGAGCGTCAAGTCGAATGCCATCGTGCTCGTGCGAGACGGCGCCACCATCGGGATCGGAGCCGGCCAGATGTCGCGCGTGGACGCGTCGTTCCTCTCGGTTCACAAGGCGCACAACGCCGGCCATGAAACCGCCGGAGCGGCGCTCGGCTCGGACGCGTACTTCCCCTTCCGCGACGGCGTGGATCATGCCGCCGAGGCGGGTGTCACGGCGATCGTCCAGCCCGGCGGTTCCATCAGAGACGCGGAAGTCATTGCGGCGGCGAACGAGCACGGGATCGCGATGGTATTTACCGGTCAACGCCAGTTCCGCCACTAGCCTATCTTTCTGCCCATGTCTGCAACCACAGCCACAACAATCGCGGAAGTCGATTACCGCCCGTCCTACGGGGCGGCCGCGATCGCCGCAACGCTGGTCTTCGTTCTGTACCTCGTCACCCTGTCGCCATCCACGGCGATGTGGGACACGAGCGAGTACATCGCCGCGGCCTTCACGTTCGGCCTTCCGCACCCCCCCGGCAACCCGTTCTTCGTGATTCTCGGGCGGTTCTTCTCGATCCTGCCCATCGCGCCGAACGTGGCGATGCGAATCAACATCCTCGCTGCGCTGTGCAGCGCGGTGTCGGCGGGAATGTGGTTCCTGATCGCGGAGCGTGTGCTCGCCGGCTGGCTGCCGCGCAAATGGCAACGGCTCGCGGGGGGCGCGCTCGCCGCGCTCATCGGCTCGACCGCGTTTACCGTGTGGGCGCAGTCGGTCGTCAACGAAAAAGTGTACACCGTGTCGCTCGTCGGAATGGCGATCGTTGCGTGGCTGACGGTGCGCTGGTGTGACGATCCCGACGGACCCAGGGCCGATCGCTTGCTCGTGCTCGTAGCATATCTGAGCGGACTCGGCTACGCGAATCACATGGCCGGCTTCCTGGCATTGCCGGCGGTGTTCGTTGCAGTGCTCGTGATCCGTCCGCGCACCTTTCTGCGCTGGAAGCTCCTGCTGGCGGGATTGTTCGCGATCGTGCTCGGGATGACACCGTTCCTCACGCAGCCGATCAGATCCGCGTACTTCCCGCGGATCAACGAAGGCGAGACTACCGGCTGCGTAACGAAGATCGCCGCAGATTGCACGTTCAGCAAGCTGACGTACGACCGGTTCATGTACAACTTCAACCGCACTCAGTACGGCAAGCCCGCCCTGACGGACAGGCAGGTTCCGTTCACGGCGCAGATCGGTATGTGGTGGACGTATTTCAGGTGGCAGTGGCTGCGGGACGCCAACGGTACGCATGCAGCTGCTCAGGAAGCACTCGCGTGGGTATTCCTGCTATTGGGATTGCTTGGCGGCTGGGTTCACTGGCAACGAGACCGACGAAGTTTCTGGTTCTTCGGCCCGCTGATCTTCACCGTGACGCTGGTGCTGATCTACTACATGAATTTCAAGTATGGCTATTCACAGGCACCCGAGCTTGGCGACGCCGTACCGCGGGAAGTTCGTGATCGAGATTATTTCTATCTGTGGAGCTTCAGCGCGTGGAGCGTGTGGGTAGCGCTCGGACTGTTCAACGTCTGGGAGCGACTCGCCCAGATGTTCGGGTCGGATCCGGTGCGCATGGGAACCGAGACTGTGGAAGTTCCTCGCCAGTCGAGCTGGATGGCGGCGTCCCCACTGCTGCTGCTTGCCGTGATTCCGCTGTGGGGCAACTGGAGCTCCGCATCGCGGCATGGGCAGACGGACACGCGTGACTTCGCGCACGATCTGCTCGAATCCGTCGAGCCATACGGCGTGCTCATCACCGTGGGCGACAACGATACCTTCCCGCTCTGGTACGCTCAGGAAGTCGAGCACATAAGGCCTGACGTCACAGTGCTGTGCACGTCGCTGCTCAACACCGACTGGTACACGCGCCAGCTGATCCGTAATCCTATCCGGCCGTACGACGTTGCGAACGGGCCGCCCGCATATGCGGGTCGCACGTGGACACGCCCGACCAAGCCGATAATCGATCTCAGCTACACGCAATCGGATTCGGTACCACCCGCGGTTGCGCTCGATGCACCGCAGGATCTCAACACCAAGAGCGGATTTCACTTCTCCGTGCATCCACGCGACCTCGGGGGCGGCTTTCACGGCCTCGAGCGCGCCGATCTCTTCGTGCTCTACATCATTCGCGACGCATTTCCGTCGACTCCGGTGTACTTCAGTCGTACCGATGGCAGCTATCCGGACGAGATGGGCTTCGGCAACAATCTCCTGACGACCGGTCTGGCGCGGAAGCTCGTAGCAACTCCGCCAACCGCCTCATCGACGATCGTGCATCTGCCGGGCGACGGATGGTTCGACATCGCGACGACGTACTCACTCTGGACCAAGAGCTTTGACGCGCCCAAGTCACTCGCCGCGCGTCACGGCTGGGTGGACCGGCCGTCGGTCGGGATTCCGTACGTGTACGTTCGGACGGGTGCAGTGCTCTCCGAAGCGTTGCTCCAGGTCGGCCGTCAGGCAGATGCGCAGAAGGTCATGGCGACCACGCAGCGTGTGGCCAACGGCACAGGTCTCGCGGAGCTTTTGACGGCGCAGCAGCAGTAGGGCGCGGATATATCCGCGGCGTAGGATCGCGGGGCGTATCCGCGGCGCAGGAAGGCGCGGGCGATATGCAGTCCGCGCAGGTTGTACTGGAGGCGTGCCAGAGCGGTTTAATGGGTCAGTCTTGAAAACTGAAGAACCGAAAGGTTCCGTGGGTTCGAATCCCACCGCCTCCTTTAGTTATGTTATGGCTATTCTCTGCCCATCATATGGCGATCACGGCCACGAAGAAGATCGCCCACGTCACAACTAGTGCCAGCAGCAGGAGCCGCATCCGGTCAACTATTTCGTAACCTGAGACCTGATAGCTCCTGAAGTTGAACACCCACAGTGACCTGCGTTGGAGAAATTCAGATATCTCCGGCGTGGGCTTCCGGAACGGAATTGAGCGCCTATACGTATGGTGCAGCATGATCAATACTGCGACGAACGGTACGCTGCACAATATTTTTAGCACGATTCGCAAATTGTCCCCAACGCGGTAGGATCAAGCCGGCCTGAATACCCGTGCGATCAGTGTCAGCAACCGTCAACTTAGCGATGTAACGGCTCAGTCACCTTCTCCGACTCCATCAACTTCCGGAGAACTGACGCGAAGAACGGGGACACGGCTCTCGGTCCATGCGGTCTGAATATCACGGCCGAGTCGCCGCGAAACATGAAGTCAGTCGTATCCGTTACCACCTCTGGTGACTTGCCGAGCGATTTCCCTGCCGACATGGACCGATCATGCACGCGAATCCATCGAACAGTGTCGCCATGCTGGACAAACTTGGACCTTGATATCCGACCCGAGCGAGTGGGAACCGGCATGAGAGGTGCGCATATGTTCAGATCGGGTTTGGAACTCGACGGAGCGGATAACTGGCTTTGCAGGCACTTAGAGTAGTCGACTTCCTGCAAATCTCTCCGCAGGTTTTTCGCAACCGCAGGAGATACTGCCTTCGCACCAAGCGGCGTAAACATCACGGCCGAGTCGCCCAGAAACATGAACTTGAGGGTGTCGATCGGGTGCCGCATCTTCGCGAAGAGCGCGGGGTCGGGGATCCAACGGACCGTATCGCCGTGTACGGTATACGTAGCGGTAACAACTGACAGTTGCCTCTGTGTTCTCACGGCGTTTGCCTGAGCGTAGACCGTATGTGGAAGTGCGCTTGACATAGCGAGCAGAACGACCATCGACGTTCCTATGCTTAGTTTGCGACACGAGCTCACACCGGACGTGCAATCAGTTGCGCCATGATGCTGCGCGCGCGTGCCGAGGGAATCGGACTCGAGTGGCGTGCAATCCGACATATTCCCTACACGGAACGGAATTGGATCAATCCTGGTTTTCGTAGCAGCCATAATTGTCGGTGTAAAGATACGTACCATCGGCATCGTACCAATCGACGTAATAGCATGTGACTCCACCGCCCGCGCCATCCTGAGTGCCATCGTCCGAAGTATATGACCCTTCATAGCCGTATTGATTGGGGTCTGGCGGCGGATCTAAGGGTTGGCTCCAGCATCCATCCGCACCGTAGAGCGTCGTGAGAATGTTGAGCTGCAGCAACTGCGCACTCATATCCGCGTAGTCAGCTTCGAATTCACCGAGGTTGATCCAGTCCCCCAGTGTGTCCGGAAATTCAGTTGTATAGCCACCGACGCCATCAATGGTCAGTGTACCATCAGGATTCAGAACAATCGACGCACCACTCAGATTCGCCTCATCAATTTCATCTTCGACGGTAGCTTTCGCCTCACTATAAGCGGGCGTGAGCTGGTTGATTGTCGTGGAGATGTCGGTGCACGAATATCCAGAATCGTCATCATAATCCACGTCTGCGGCGACAGGCGGCGTACGGATCACGGACTGTGCCAAGGACTTTATTGACTGCGACGTTGTGGGAAGCAACTGACTTGCAGCGGGGGCTAATACATTCGCGGACGGCGTTTGTGCATCGGAGGTCGTAGCACTCGTCGCGTGGCGCACTCTGCGCATTACTGATCGCCTACTGTCTCGCTTGACACGTGTTATGAAGGCTGGATTCCGCGCAAGGCGATCTAGCATATCTTGGATGTAATTCATTCTGTCGAAGACGCGACCGAGCTTACGAGCGACGGCTGGTGATAGGTTGGAAGTATGCCCCTGATCGTCGGATAGAGTAGCAGTGACCTCATCAACGACTAGAAGATGACCTCGGTGCGTGTGATGCTGATGTCTGCCGTGGGTACTGGCAACCAAATCGGCTGCCGCACTGATTTTCGCATCCGCTTTCGGCGATGTAATATCACCCGCACAGGCAATAATTGTTGCGCCTACAACGCCGACTCCGACTGCCACAACTCTCCTTGATAAGAGCATGATCAGTGATCCGGCCGAATGTGGGACAACGTATGTCACGCGACGTGCAACGCATTAGTCGCCACTGCACTATGGCGAACGCCAATGCCTCAACCGACCCAAACCTGAGGACTATGCGAATTCTGTCAACGGCAAGATTCCATAAAGCTTTAGTGACTGGAATCCCACCCCGCGCAAGCGCTGTATCGACACTTACCACTGTCTGATCGGATTCCGCGATGCAACTCCGCGCTACGGTACGCGCTTGGCAATCACACGTCGCCCAGGTGCGCCCTCGGCACCAGATAGTTCTTCACATAGTCCCCCACCGCATCCCCGAGCGGAGTTATCGGCGCCGCGTATCCGCTCTCCCGCATGCGCCCTATGTCAGCCTGCGTGAAGTACTGATATCTCGCGCGTAGATCCTCCGGCATGTCGATGAATCTGATGTTCGCCGGTTTCCCGAGAGCCGCAAATACTGCGTTCGCAAGCTCGACCCACGTGTTCGCGTCGCCGCTACCGACGTTGAACAGCCCGTTCGCGCCGTCGGTGGCGGCAACATGCAGCGTCATATTGACTGCGTCCTTCACGTACAGAAAATCCCGTTTCTGCTCGCCGTCCGCGTACTCCGGACGATAGCTCCTGAACAGTCTGATCTCGCCCGTCTCCGCGATCTGGCCGTACGCCTTGTTCACGAGGCTGCGCATGTCGCCCTTGTGATCCTCGTTCGGTCCGAAGATGTTGAAGAACTTGACGCCAGCTATCTTGCCGAGTGTTCCGCGTTGCGCCGCGTACAGATCGAACATCTGCTTGGAGTAGCCGTACATATTGAGCGGACGCAGCGTGTGCAGGTACGGCAGCGATGCGTCGTCGCGCATCCCTGCACCGCCGTCGCCGTAGGTCGCGGCGGACGACGCGTACACGAATCGTCCGTTGGATGACAGCGTCCACGCTGCGAGGTCTTTCGTGAACTGATAGTTGTTGCGCACCAGATACGCAGCGTCGAGCTCGGTCGTGGATGAGCAAGCGCCCATGTGCAGCACCACATCGAAGCGTCCGAGTGAGCCTGCGCCGAGTCGCGGCAGCAGATCGTCGGCTTCGAGATAATCCTCGAACGTGAGCGGTGCGAGATTGCGCCACTTCTCGCTCGTCTCGAGAAAGTCCGCAATGACGATGCGCTCGCAACCGCGCCTGTTGAGCTCCCAAACGAGCGCACTTCCAATGAAACCTGCGCCGCCCGTGACCAGCACTCGCGCCCTGGCAAAGTCGATCATGTTGGGGGAATTTATAGTGATGAGCTGTTGCCGTCGCGAGCTCGGCGCCGCCAGATCGGCTGCACTACGCGCCCCGATCGGACCGCATGGACGAGCAGCCATACAGATACGAGCGAAACAAGTACCGCCGGCAACGAAGCTTCCGGTCCAAATCCTCCGCCCGTCGCCCACGCCGGACCTGACAGTGTCGACACGAACAGACCGTGCGGAACGGTGCCGGAAACGGGTGCACCGAAAATTCCGGACTGCGTGAAATTCCAGGCGGCGTGAAGACCGATCGGCAACCATAGTCTCCGCGTGATCATGAACGCGGCGCCGAGCAGCACGCCCGCTTCGAGTGCAATAGCGAGCGCAGACGTCAGCGTCGCGTGAGGATTGGCAAGGTGACCAGCTCCAAACAGCAGCGACGAGAACGCGAGCGCCCCCCAGCTTCCGATCCACTCCTCGGTTATCCGGAAGATGACGCCGCGGAATAGCACTTCTTCCAACACGCCAGCGCCGAGCCCAAGCGCGAGCGGCGACAGTATCGCGGTCCAGTGATTGACGCCCACTATGGCGTAATCACCAAGCGCCCAGATTATCCCGATCGTTACCGTGAACAGTAAAGCACCGAGCAGGAAGCCAGCGGCGAACTCTTTCGGCGCCGGTCCAAGTGCAAGCTCGGGCACTCCACGCCGCTCCACGACTCGCACGTACACGAGATACGCAACGACCATCACTATTGCGCCGATTACTTCGAAGAGGAAGGGTGGCTTGATCTTCAGGGCAACCAACGCGAACAGCCAGCCACCCATCCACAGAATTGCGATGAGAAGGTGCGTGGCCGGGTAACGCAACACTCGCAGCAGGCGACCTTCCGCCGGCTGTGCAAGGAACTCGTCCATCAATATTGCTCCTGTCCTGTATTGTTTCGGCTTGTACAGTCCGTCGTGCAGCACTAACTTACACCGGCTCCAGGAGGGGTGGCCGAGAGGCTGAAGGCACCGGTTTGCTAAACCGGCATAGGGGGTCAACCTCTATCGAGGGTTCGAATCCCTCCCTCTCCGTATATTCCACGCTACGGCGGGCTCGGTCCTCGATGACGGGCCCGTTTGCGTATCCATCATCTTTGTGACATGAGCTCTCACCCGCCAGCACGCGTTCGCTTCGCACCATCACCCACGGGATACCTGCACGTGGGCGGCGCGCGCACCGCCCTGTTCAACTGGCTGTATGTGCGCCGCTTCGGCGGTCAGTTTCTCCTCCGCATCGAGGACACCGACAAGGTGCGCAGCACCGACGAGAGCACGCGCGCAATTTTCGACGGACTCGAGTGGCTTGGCCTCAACTGGGACGAGCCCGTCGTATACCAGGGCGCGAACCTGGAACGGCATCGCGCGGATGTCAAGCAACTGCTCGATGCCGGCCTCGCATATCGCGACTTCACGCCGCAGAGTGTCCTCGAGGAGCGACGCTCGGCGGCGCAGGCGCGTGGCGAGATCTACAAGTACAAACGCGAGTGGGCCGAGATTCCACTGCACGAAGAGGAACAGCGACTCGAGCGCGGCGACCCGTACGTCGTGCGCTTTCGCGTTCCGGACGAGCACGGTGTCACGGAATGGGATGATCTCGTGCACGCGCGCATCGCCTTCCCGAACAAGGACGTCGACGACTTCGTGATACTGCGCTCCGATCGTACACCCATCTACAACTTCGCTGTCGTGTCGGATGACGTCGCGATGGGTGTCACGCTCGTCATGCGCGGCGACGACCACATCTCCAACACGCCCAAGCAGATCATGCTGTACCGTGCGCTCGGCAAGGATCTTCCGCGCTTCGCGCACCTTCCGATGATCCATGGGCTGGACGGAAAGAAGTTGAGCAAGCGTCACGGAGCGACTGCCGTCGGAGATTACCAGCATGAAGGACTGCTGCCGCAGGCGATGCTCAACTTCCTCGCGTTGCTGGGCTGGTCGCCCGGCGGCGACCGCGAGGTGATGACGCTCGCCGAGATGGTCGAGCTGTTCTCACCGGAAGGGTTGCAGCGCAAGGCCGCGATCTTCGACCCCAAGAAGCTCGAGTGGATGAACGGCCAGCACATGTCCATGATGCCGCTCGCCGAGCTGGAGCCTGTGGTAACGCGCGCAATAATCGCAGCCGGTCTTGCGACTGGCGAGGAGCTAGCCGCGCGCCACGACTGGTATCTCCAGCTCGTGGATCTGCTGCGGGTGCGCGCGCGCGTCGTGGACGACATAGTCCGCCAGGCGGCACCCTACTTCGTGGATCAGATCACGTATGATCCCGAAGCGGTCGCCAAGCAATGGAAGGACAGGCCGGCCACGCTGGAAATCCTCGCCTCCACGCGCGCCGCACTGGCCGCCGTTCCTTCGTGGGATGCGACTACCCTCGAAGCCGAGCTGAGAGGACTCGCGGAACGGCACGGAATTGGCGGCGGAAAGTTGTTTCAGCCGCTCAGAGTCGCATTGACCGGCCTGACCGTCAGCCCCGGCATCTTCGACGTACTCGTGATGCAGGGGCAGGACCGCGCGGTCGCCCGGCTCGAACGAGCGATCGATTACATTAATGATCGAAACAATGGTTGACCGGCCGAGAACCGCGCCACATTTTGTGTGCTACAGCGTACAACCCGAACCCTCACGGAGTGCTTATGTCTGAGCAATTGACGCGTCTCGAAAGCTCAGTCTATCAGTACCTGCTCGATTTCACGGCTGAACATACATATCAGCCAAGTATTCGCGACATCGGCAAGAAGTTCGAGATCAAGTCGACCAAGACGGTCTCGGATCTCCTGCAGTCGCTTGCACGCAAGGGATACATCGAGCGCGATCCCTCACGCTCACGCGGAGTGCGGCTGCTCGGCTTCAGCGGTGCCGCGCAATCGACTCCGGTTCCGTACTACGGACGTATTCACGCGGGTGAGCCTGCACTGCTTCCGGAGCATCGCGAAGGATTCATCACAATGGACAGGCGATTCCTGCCATCGGAGCGTGTCTTCTTTCTGAAGGTGAAGGGAGACAGCATGATCGGGCGTGCTATCGAGAGCGGCGACTTCGTGATGGTCGACGCTGCAGCTTCGCCGAAGGATGGCGACATGGTCGCTGCGCGGATCGGTGAAGACGCGACGATCAAGACGCTGTCGCATGATGGACAGACGGTGGTGCTCAAGGCCGCGAACCCGGCCGACCGGGACATCGTCGTAAATCCGCGCGACGGTTTCGGCGTGCTGGGAGTCGTATGCGGCGTGTTCAGGCCATTCACCGTACTCGATACGGATAGCGCGCAGACAGCGTCGTCGGGATTGGTTTCGTAGCGCAGGGGCAGGCACCGCCTGCCCCTACAGAATCCACGTAACTACTGCGGCTGCGACTTCGCGTCCTGCGCAGCCTTCTGCTTGATCTCCTCCGCTTCCTTCCGCTCGCGCTCCTTGCGCTCGCGGATGCTTCGTACAGCCTTCTCGAAGTCCGCGTCGTTGATTCCGCGCTGAGCCTGCTCGAAGATCTCGTCGTGGTTCGCGGTGAGCGTCTTGTTACGCTGGTATGTAGTAGGGTTGCCGGTAATGTTGAGCGGCAACATCGCGAGGACCGCTGTCGGAATCGAGAATGGTCCGAGGTGGATGTACTTGCTGTCGATTCCGTACTTCTGCCCGCCCTTCTCGAACGTCCAGTCGCCAGGTTTTCTGCCGCTGTTGGCTACGCGGACCGAGTCGTTGAAGGCGCCGATGTCGTTCTTGATTACGCTGTCGAGTCGCTGAGCGTCGGTCTTGGGCGCACTCGCGACCTCGCCCGGTGCGACCCAGACGCGCGGGTCCTCGTAACGCGGCTGAACACCGCGTAGCTGCCCGCCGCCGCCAATGAGCGGTCCGCTGGAGGGACCGATGGAATTGACCGGTGGCCCCTTGGGCGGTGCGGTGATGATCTGTGGGACTTTGGTCGGAGCGGTCGGCATCTGAGCCGCGCTCGGTTTCTTTGCCAGCCCGTCTCCGCCGCTCCTGCCAGGTGTCGGCGGCAGGTGATTCCTAGGCTGAGGTAACGCCAGGAACCCTACTCGCTCGACCACCGGCGCGGGTACCGCGTGGCCGAACGAAAGGAAGTCCGGATGCCGCGACAGGATTGCCTGAATGAACAGAACCGCGACCACCACGTGAATGGCGATCGAGGTGATCCAGGCACCTGACGGACGGCGGAATTGCATATCTACGCGAGCCTAGTCGTTGAACGAGGCAAGTACGCGTCCCGCACGCTTCGCAGCTTCGCGGATGCGCTCGGGCGACGTGATGAACGAGATACGGAAGAAACCCTCGCCTCCGGCGCCGAACGCTGCACCAGCCAACACGACCACACCTTCCTGCTCCATCAACTTGTCGGCGAACACCTTGCTTGGAATGTGCGGCGGCAGTGGAATCCAGAGATACATCGCAGCTTTCGGAACGTCGCACTGGAAGCCGTTCTCACGGAACGCGGCAACTGCTGCATCCCGGCGCTCCGTGAAGATCGCCACGTTCTTTGGAACGAACTCGTCGTGCACGTCCAGCGCAGCAGCTGCCGCGGCCTGAATCGCGAGATACGAGCCAGTATCGATGAACGACTTTACGGTCGCCAGAGCGTGCACCAGCTCTTCGCGTCCGCATGCCCAGCCACAACGCCAGCCGGTCATGTTGTACGTCTTGGACATTGAATGGAATTCGAGGGCGACGTCACGAGCTCCCTCCACCTCGAAGATGCTCGGCGGCACATAGCCATCGTATGCCATTTCGGAGTACGCGTTGTCGTACACGAGCACGATGTCGTGCTCCTTGCACTGCTTCACGACGCGCGCGAGATATTCCATCGGAGCGATTGCAGCGGTCGGATTCCCCGGATAGTTCAGATAGAGAATCTTTGTCCGCGCGAGCACGTCGCTCGGCACTTCGTCGAGCTCGACGAGGAAGTTGTTATCGGCGCGCAGCTCGTAGCGGTACGGCGTTCCGTTGGACAGGATCGTTCCGCCCATGTACGCGTTATAGCCCGGCTCCGGCATGATGGCGTAGTCGCCCTTGTCGAGATACGCGAGCGCGAGATGTGCGAGACCTTCCTTGGATCCGATGAGCGGAACTACTTCCTTGAGCGGATCGAATGTGACGCCGAACCGCTTCTTCATGAAGCGAACTATCGCCTCACGGTATTCCACGAGTCCCATCTCGAATCCGTAGCGGCCCATGGCCGGCTCACGGATCGCGCGCGTCATTCGCTCGAGCGCTGCTTCAGGCGGCGGCAGGATTGCGTCGCCAGCACCCAGATCTATGAGGTCCACGCCGCGCGCGATCAACGCACGCTTCTTGTGCGGAATATCGGCCAGCGGGTACGGCGGAAGTTTTGTGATGCGTTCGTTGTAGGGAGGCACTCAGACGGTGTTGGTGACAGGGTTGCGCACTTTACTGATTCCGGGAATTTCTATTTCCACCACGTCGCCAGCGGCGAGTTTGCCGACACCTGCCGGGGTGCCAGTTGCAACCACGTCGCCCGGCTCCAGCGTCATGATTCCCGATATGTAGGATAGCAAATCCGGAATCGGGAAGACCATGTCGGAAGCCGCACCGCGTTGGCGTTCTACCCCGTTCACCCGGGTTAGTACCATCAGAGTTTTCAGGTCGCTCGGGGCGGCGGATTCCGGCCCGATCGCGCAGAAAGTGTCGAAACCCTTGGCGCGGGTCCACTGCCCGTCGCTCTTCTGGAGGTCTCGCGCGGTGACGTCGTTGAGCGCGCAAATACCCCGAATCGCCTTGGCGGCGGCCGCAACATCTGCGTGAGAGAGCCTGGACCCGATCACCACGCCGATCTCACCCTCGAATTCCACCTGATTCGACTGCGGTGGCAGGACAATCGACTCACCCTCGCGGATCACGCTCGAGGGGGGCTTGAGAAAAAGAAGGGGCTCCTTGGGGACCGCGTTACCGAGCTCCTTCGCGTGTTCGGAGTAATTTCGGCCCACGCATACGATCTTGCCGGGCCGGCCAGTGGCTGTTTGAGTCATGCTGTTCAGGTCCTGCCGTAGAAGCGTTGAAGTTGACGCTCAAGCGCACTCCACGCTCCACTCATGCGCCTGGCGGGGGGAAGGTCGCGTAAGAGCTCACGGCCGTATCTCTTGGTGATTACGCGCGGATCCGCAATAATGATGGCGCCGCGGTCGGTGCCCGTGCGTATCAGCCGGCCGAAGCCCTGCTTGAGTCGAAGTGACGCGTGCGGCAGCATGTACTCGCCGAACGCGTCGCCACCGCGCGCTGTGATCGCCTCGCACTGCGCCGCCGTCACCGGCTCCGACGGAACCCTGAACGGCAGTCGCGCGATTACCAGAGCACGCAGCGCATCGCCCGGCACGTCGACGCCTTCCCAGTACGACGACGTGCCAAGCAGTATTGCGTTGCCGGAGTTGCGGAAGCGCTGCAGCAACGCATCGCGGCCGTCCTCTCCGTGAACGAGAAGAGTGAACTCATCCGCGAGATCATTTCGTCGGAGTGCCTCTCCAGCCGCGCGAACGTCGCGATGGCTCGTGAACAGCACGAACATCCCGCCGCCCGACGCGCGCGCAACGTCCGCGATGATGCGCAGCACAGCGCTGAAGTGGCGCGCTGCATCTTCGTTCGGTGCGGGCACGTCGGTCGGAACGATGAGCAACGCCTGTGACTGGTAGTCGAACGGCGACGCGAATGCCGCTGTCACCGGTGTGATCGCGCTGCCGTCGAGTCCGAACCGCCGCGCAACAAATGCAAAGTCACCCTCGGTGCCGAGCGTGGCGCTCGTCACCACTGCGGTCTTCACGCGCGTAAAGAGATCGTCGCGCAGAATGGGAGCGAGATCGAGCGGCACCGCGGTCACCGCGATATTCCCTTCCCGTCCCTTTACCTCGAGCCAGCGCACCATCGGCTCGACCGTGGCCGGCGGACGCAGCGCGAGCAGCAATCCGTCTGCCGAAGCATCGAGTCTGCGTGCGACCGCGCGCAGCTCGTTGACGAGCATCAGCAGCGTATCGTCGCGCCGATCACCACCCTGCAACCGATCGCCGACGAGCGTGAGACTCTCGCCCAGCACCCGCAGCTCGCGCAACAGATCCGTCAGCGCGATGTGCAGGCCGCCCTTCCACACGGGGTGTTGCGCGAAGTCTTCACTCATCCGCATCACCGGCGCGGCGTCGTTCTGCAGTACCGCGAGCAACAGATCGAACACCAGATCGCTCTTCTCGCGCGACGCGCGCACCGCAGGCACGATGCGCTGCGTCACGACGTCGAGGCTCGCGGTGCCGAGCAGATCTCGCGACGCCGAAAGACGCTCGACCAGCGTTGTGACGAGCCCGCGTCCGCGACGGTCCAGACGGTTGAAGAGTCGTTGCAGCGTACGCCGCGACGTCGTGACGCCAAGGTGCGCCGACGCGGCGTCTTCGAGATGATGCCCCTCGTCTATCACCAGCCGCGTGTACGACGGAATCACCGCAGCGTCTTCCCAGTTTCCCGCTGCGCGACGTACCGCGACGTCCGACATCAGGAGATGATGATTCACCACGACGACGTCAGCCTGCGCAGCTTCACGTCGCGCCTTGAACAGGAAGCAGTCCTGATAGTGCGGACATGCGTTGCGCGTGCACAGATCCGGCTCAGCGGCAACTTCGTCCCACACCTCACCGCGTGGCGGTGTCGCGAGATCGCTCAGCGATCCATCTTCCGTCGTCTCGCTCCAGATGCGAATCTCCTCCAGTGCTTCGCTCGCCTCGTCGTCGACGAGACTCGGCCCGAGCAACGTCGCCTGCGCGAGACGCAGCTTGCAGAGATAATTGCGCCAGCCCTTGAGCAGGGCGAATCGCACGTTCTGCTCCGATGCCAGCGCGTCGTGCAGAAACGGCAGATCCTTCCGGACGAGCTGCTCCTGCAGATTGATCGTGTTGGTCGAGACTACAGTGCGCTCTCCGTTCGCCGCGGCCCAACGGAGTGCGGGGATCAGATATCCAAGCGATTTTCCAACGCCGGTTCCCGCTTCCAGCAGACCGACGCCGCCACTGTTGTACAGACCGACGACAGCCTCCGCCATCGCGCGCTGAGTCGGACGGTCCTCGAATCGCTGGCTGAACCGCTGCATCGCCCTCGCGACGGGCCCATGCGGACCGAGATCGGCGGACACCAAGGACGGATCCAGCACGCGAAGCTCACGCGTGCTGGCGGTTGTAACACCCTGCGTTTCCGTTTCGGCGTAGTCGTCCAGCAGCATTCGCGTCGCCTCGGCGACGAGATCCAGCGGGGCGATCATCGGTCTTTTTTCGGGTTCAGAGCCACCCTGGGAACTTAACCGGCCGGCGTGGAATCGGGCGGAGAATGCGCCAGCTTGTATGCGATGTTTCTCGGCACTCCAAGCTCACCTGTGAGCCGCTCTATTATGTCGCGCGACGACGCTCCTTCGGAGCGCATCCGTGAGACCGTATCACGCGCCTCGATTTCCGTTGGAGCGCGCTCCGTCGCACCGGCGATCACGAGCACTATCTCGCCCTTGATACCCTCACCGATGGTCTCGCTGAGTGAGGCGACGGTTCCGCGACGCACCTCCTCGAACCGCTTCGTCAGCTCGCGTGCGAGCGCCGCTGCCCGCTCGCCACAACCCGCATCGACCAGATCCAGCAGCGTAGCCGCGATACGCTGCGGCGATTCGTACAGAATCGTGGTGAACGGGGAGCGCAGAATCGTGCGCAGCATGGCCTCGCGCTCGCCGCCCTTGCGCGGAAGAAATCCGAGGAACGTGAACTGTTCAGCCGAGATTCCCGACGCTACCAGCGCGGACAGCAGCGCGGACGCTCCGGGAATGGGTATCACACGCAAGTCCGCTGCAAGTGCAGCCGCAACCAGTCGCGCGCCGGGATCGGACAGCAGCGGCGTGCCGGCGTCGGAGATGAGCGCAATCGACTCGCCTTCGATCATGCGCCTGACCAGCCGCGGGGATTCGCGCGCTTCGTTGTGTTCGTGGTAAGCGATCATCGGCGTCGTGACGCCGAGGTGGTTCATCAGCGTCCGCGAGTGCCGCGTGTCCTCGGCGACGACGACGCTCACCGACTTGAGCACCTCGGTCCCGCGGATCGTCATATCGCCCAGATTCCCGATCGGAGTGGCGACGATGTAGAGGGATCCCGGGGACGCAGAAGGGGCGCTCATTCGATCACCACGATAAGATCGCGGTCAAATCGAACGAACGCCCCTGGACTGAACGACGACACAGTTGCAACGCGACCGCGTTGCCCTGTGACTACGCCGCGTGCTGCTGGAACTTCGCGGCGAGCTGGGCCTTGGGAACCGCACCCAGCACCTGATCGACGACCTTCCCGTTCTTGAAGAAGAGAATCAAGGGGATCGACCGAACGCCGAAGCGCTGCGCGAGACTCTGATTCTGATCGACATCAACCTTTGCGACTTTTGCCTTGCCAGCGTACTCACTGGCCAGCTCCTCGAGAACCGGGCCGACCATGCGGCACGGGCCACACCACGGAGCCCAGAAATCCACCACTGCGAGGCCATCGTGCTTCTCGATCTCGCTCGAGAAGGTGGCGTCCGTAAGCTCCACTGAATTCGACATCTTATCTTTCTCCGCGGCAACCAAGCCGCTTATCGTGAGTGCAAAACGCGTTCACGTGCTCACCTTCTAATCTAATCGTACAGGCAATGCCCGACGCCGACGCCTCAACCCCGAAATCCGGCAGGACCGCCCACATAGCACACGTCGGAATCGCGGTGGAATCCCTGTCGGCCATCCTGCCCTTTTTCCGCGACGTTTTGCAGATGCCCGAAGTGCCGCTGGCCGATTCGGACGGGGCGCGCATAGCGGCCGTCGAAAGCGGCGAGTCGCTGATCGAGTTCCTGGAGCCGGATGCCCCCGATACGCCGATCGGCAAGTTCCTCGCGCGCCGTGGCCCAGGGATACATCACATTTGTATCGCCGTTCCAGATATCCACATAGCGCTCGACCGATGCCGCGCTGCCGGTGTCCGAATTATCGATGAGACGCCGAGGCGCGGCGCCGAGGGGAAATTGATCGCATTTCTGCACCCGTCTTCGACGGGCGGAGTGCTGGTGGAGCTATCGGAATGACTGAGCGGTACGGCGCGAACATGTCGGAGCCATAGCCCTTACGCCCGACGGAAACCAGGTCGATCCAACCCGGCGAGCCCGAACAATGCGAGCACCACGATAGTCGCCACGAACTTGATGACCGCCGTAGTCGAAGCGATCATCGCCGCGTGCTGGAACCGTGGCGGAAACGATGCTCGCATCCGGAAGTAGTCCACAATGAACAGGGCCGCGAGGATCACAAGCACCGCGACCAGCGCGAAACAGAAGACACCTATGGATCGTCGAGCGCGTTCGTTGCCGACGTAACCCGTGGCCACCAGTCCAACGAGCAGACCGATGAGCGGAACGAGGGTGATGCTGCTCAGCCCACCGACGATCTGGAATCGCCAGTTCTGATTGCCGAGTTGCATCGGCCAGACGCGCATCAGAGCGTCGCACAGAGGAATTACGAACAGCAGTGCACCTATGAGGTAGCCGGCGTGCGCCAGCGATTTGTTCTTTTCCATGCGGCCAGTGGGGGTGAGGTTCACGTCTTGCCGGAGCGCATCAACCGCTTAAGCTACGCGTGAATCGGAGAGGCGCTACATGTTGCCAGGGGCAGGCGGCGCCATCCCGCAGAAATCCTTGACCGCGGCGATATCCAGGTTTTCGACGTACCACCGCCCGTTCGGTCCGAGCACCGTATAGACAGTTGGCGTCCGCGTCCGTCCGTCGCGCTGCAGCTCGACACGCACCATGCGGCGAATTTCGGACGTAGGACTCTCGCCCAGAACCCGGAACGTGTCGTAATTGAAGTAGCACTGCAGAATCACTTCGCGCTTCTCCAGCTGCGCACGCTCCATGTTGTCGCGCGCCGACCCCTTGGACGTACCCCAGACGAGCGACATCGCCTGGAGATCCTGCGCGTGAACCGCGGCGAAGAAGCGTTCCACCGCCGCCGTGGATGTTTTGGCGCCGGGCGTGTTGTCGACCGTGGACGTCGATGGTGGCGCCGCGGTATGACACGCGAGGGCTCCCACCACCACAAATGCAAGCAGTAACTTCTTCATTGGGAAGAAGTTATACTCCGGCCGAATATGCGAGCAAGCTACCAGCGCCTTTATGTGAACATCGACCACGTCGCGACGCTCAGGCAGGCGCGACGTGGATACGAGCCCGACCCCGTCGAAGCCGCCCTTGTCTGCGAGGAAGTCGGCGTGGACGGGATCACCGCACACCTCAGGGAAGACCGCCGCCACATCCAGGACGCCGACGTGGGAGTTCTGCGGGCCGCCATCCGGACCTATTTCAACCTGGAACTCGCCTGCACCGACGAGATGGTCGCGATTGCAATCGCCAGCCGTCCGGATCAGGTAACTCTCGTCCCGGAGCGACGCGAGGAAGTCACCACGGAGGGAGGGCTCGACGTTGTGAAGCACGCGACGCGAGTCGAGCGCGCCGTTTCCGCGCTGCGGGAGGCCGGCATCCGGACAAGTCTGTTCATCGGTCCGGACGAAGCGGCCGTTCGCATGTCCAGGCAGGTCGGTGCCGACGCGATAGAGCTTCACACCGGCGACTTCGCCAACCACCCCGGTGATCCTGCGCCGCTCGGGGCTTTGCGCGAAGCCGCCACGCTCGCCGCCGAGCTCGAGCTTGCCGTACACGCCGGCCACGGCCTCACGGCGCGAAACCTCGGCCCGGTCGCCCAGATTCCCGAGATAGAGGAACTCAACATCGGGCATTCGATAATCAGCCGCGCGATATTCATAGGACTCGCAGCGGCTGTCGGCGAAATTCGAACCGCGATGGACTCTGTTCGTTGAAGAAACACTTCCGCGCGCTGCTCGGCGTCGCCATCAGCGCGGCGCTGTTATGCTGGGTGCTGCGCGAAGTGAGTCTTGCAACTGTCATTCACGAGCTATCGCAGTCGAATCCGTGGCTGTTCGCGATCGCAGTCGTGTGCGCGACGCTGATCTTCCCACTGCGGGCGCGGCGCTGGCGCACCATTCTCGATCCGATATACCCCAGGCTTCCGTTCGGTCCGCTCTGGCGCGCAACGGCGATCGGAATGATGGTGAACAACGTTGTTCCCGCGCGCGCCGGCGAGGTTGCCCGCGCGTATGTACTCACGCGCGAGACACAGGTGCCGTTCTCGACGTCCATCGCATCGCTCGCGGTTGACCGCGTCTTCGATGCGATAGTTCTGTTGCTGCTCGCGTTTCTCTCGGTACTGGATCCGCGCTTTCCGGCAAACGTTCACGTGGGCGGACAGTCGATCGTGCGCTGGGCGCTGGCTGGCGCGGTGCTGGTCGGCGTTGCGATCCTCATCCTCTACGCACTGGTGTTCTTCCCCGCACAGCTGATTCGGCTGTTCGAGTTGTTTGCGCGGCGACTCTCGCCAAAACTGGAAGAGCGCGGAAAGGCCGCACTCGCCACGTTCAGTCACGGACTGAGCGTGCTGCGCAGTCCGACTCACTTCGCGGCGGTGCTTGGATGGACGATAGCGCACTGGCTGATGAACGCGCTCGGATGGTGGATTGCGATGCTCGCTGTCGGAATCCACGCGCCGTTCTCAGCGGCACTGCTGCTGCAGGCAATGGTCGCGCTCGGCGTCGCAGTTCCCGCCGCGCCGGGATATTTCGGCGTGTTCGAGAAGGTGGCGGTGATCGGTCTCGCGATCTACTCCGTGGATCGATCGCTCGCGACAAGCTGGGCGCTCGGCTTCCATATCCTGTCATTCATTCCGATCACGGTCTTCGGCGCGGTGTACGCGGCGCGTCTGAATCTGAATCTCAAGGATCTGCAGTCGCAGCAGGACGCCGAGCCGGCCTCCGCATGAGAGTCGCGTGACGACGAGTGTTGCAGTGCGCGCACAGGCGAAGCTGAATCTCTGGCTGCACGTCCTGGCGCGCGAAGACGATGGGTATCACACTATAGAAACTCTGTTTCATCGCATCGAGCTCGCGGACGACGTTGTTGTAACGCTCGCGGCGCCGGGCGTGCGCGAGATCGCGTGCAGTGAAGATGTTGGGCCGGCTCACGAAAACCTCGCCTACCGTGCCGCGCAGATGTATACGGGAAGACAGGACTGGCCGACGGGTTTCCGCATCGTGATCACAAAGCGAATCCCTGCAGGTGGCGGGCTCGGCGGCGGCAGCGCAGATGCAGCCGCGACGCTGCTCGGTTTCAATGCGATGGCGCCACACGCATGTACGGAAGCCGAGCTGGCTGACATGGGCGCGAAGCTGGGCGCAGACGTTCCATTTCTGGTCTCAACGGCAGCGAGGGCGCTGGCATGGGGGCGCGGTGATCGGATCCTGGAACTGCCCGCACTGCCTCAGCGCCATGTCGCGCTGGTGATCCCCTCGTTCGGAATCAGCACCGCGGAGGCGTATTCATCGCTGAGCGCTAATGAGCGCCGGCCAAGCCATCTCACGATGGACGACCTGGCTGATTGGAAGGCGATCACACGGCTCGCGCGAAATGACCTGTCACGCTCCCTGCTGGCTGCCCGCTATCCGCTACTGCGGGAAGTGATCGCAGCGCTCCGCGCCGCCGGCGCATCGATCGCCGAGATGACCGGCTCCGGCTCAGTACTCTTCGGGATCTTCGACTCCGAGCCGGACGCGGATGCCCTGGCGAGGGCCACCGGCTGCCGGGTGGTGCTCACCCGGACCGCTCTCGACGTTGAAGGCGTGCGCCGGTTAGACTAGCTTTCAAGGCTGTTCTTTTTCTGCCCCCTCGTCCAATGGCAGGACATCGGTCTTTGGATCCGAGAATGGTGGTTCGAATCCACCGGGGGCAATGCAGTCGGGGGTACCCCCAAATAGCACCTCTTATTGACCGGCGCCCCAGGCGTCATTAACCTTAAAGGCTGTACAAAAATGGACGGCCTGTCCGTACCGAGTCACGGCGCCAAGCTGCTCTCCGGAACCGCCAACAAGGCGCTCGCAGAAGAGATTGCGCGCTACATGGGGATCGAGCTGTGCAAGAACACGTCGACGCGATTCGCGGACGGCGAGCTTTTTGTCCGGATCGATGAAAACGTTCGTGGCAACGATGTGTTCATCGTTCAACCCACGAATCCGCCGGCTGACAACATCATGGAGCTGCTGCTCATGATCGATGCAGCCCTTCGCGCCTCCGCGGCTCGGGTGACTGTGGTCATGCCGTACTACGGGTATTCGCGACAGGACCGCAAGGACCAGCCGCGAGTGGCGATCGGCGCAAAGCTTCTGGCAAACATGATCCAGAAGGCTGGCGCCGACAGAGTTGTGGGAGTGGATTTTCACCAGCATCAGCTTCAGGGGTTCTTCGACATTCCCGTCGATCACCTCTACGCCGCGCCGGTGTTTACCGCACACTACAGAAAGAAGCAGTTGGTGGATCCGGTCGTCGTCGCGCCCGATGTCGGGAGCGCGAAGATGGCCCGTGGTTTCGCGAAGCGGCTCAATGCCACCTTCGCGATAATCGACAAGCGACGACCCAAGGCCAACGTGGCCGAAGTCGTCAACGTCGTTGGCGAGGTCGGCGGGCGGGATTGTCTGCTGGTCGACGACATGATCGACACGGCGGGTACCATGTGTGAAGCGGCGCGCGCGCTCAAGGCTCTGGGCGCGCGTGACGTGTATGTCTGCGCAACTCACGCGCTGTTCTCCGGCCCCGCCGTCGAACGGCTCAGCAGTGCGCCTATAGCGGAGGTAGCGGTGACCGATACCGTGTGCATTCCGCCGGACCGAACGTTCCCGACGCTGAAGATACTTTCGGTGGGCGAGCTTCTCTCCAAGGCGATTCGTTACATCCACTCCGAGCAGTCGGTCAGCTCGCTATTTGAATAGGGGTCCAGCATGGCAACAGCATCACTCACCGCAACCCGCCGCACCGGTACCGGAAAGGGCAACGCACGCTCGCTTCGCCGCGACGGCCAGGTCCCTGCGGTCATCTACGGACATGCGCGCGAATCGCTGCCGCTCGCCGTTTCGGCGCGCGATCTCGAGAAGCTGCTGTCGCGCATCTCGGCCGATAACACGGTTGTCGAGCTGGCGGTAGACGGCACAACTTCCCGCGCACTCATTCGCGAGATTCAGCGCCATCCCTTCAAGCGCGCGATCCTGCACATCGATTTCCAGGAGATCGTCGCCGGTGAGAAGATGACGGTGCGCGTTCCGCTGCGTCTCATCGGTACGCCGGTCGGAGTGCGCCTGAGCGGCGGCATCATCGACCACCCGCTTCGCGAGCTCACGATCTCGGTCGATCCGGCCAGGATGCCGAATCAGATCGAGATCGACATCACCGACCTCGACCTCGGCGACTCCATTCACGTGAGCGGCGTCAAGGTTCCTGACGGCGTCACCGTGCTGGACGAGCCCGGCGCAGCCGTCGTCGTCATCGCAACGCCACGCGCAGCGGTGGAAGCTGTCGCGGCGGAAGTCGAGCCGACCTCGGCGGAGCCGGAAGTCATTCGCGCCAAGAAGCCGGAAGAGGGTGCAGAGCCCGAGAAGAAGTAACTCACTCGTGCAACGTCAGAGGGCGGGCAACTCGCCCGCCCTTTTTCGTACCCGTAATCAATCGTGAAACTCATCGTCGGACTCGGCAATCCCGGTCGCGAATACGCAGCGACGCGCCACAATGTAGGGTGGTGGCTCGTGGATCATCTCGCCGAGCGCTGGCATTTCGACGGATGGCGCAAGGACGGCGACGCGCAGGTATCGAGCGGCACGCTCGGAAATGTGAAGGTTCGTCTGCTTAAGCCGCAGACGTTCATGAACCTGAGCGGCGACGCACTGCGACCCTACACACGCCGTCCGTTCTGGGCGCCGGCAACGGATCTGCTGGTAATTTCGGACGAAGTTGCGCTGCCGGTCGGGCGATATCGCACGCGGGCGAAAGGCAGTGCAGGCGGACACAACGGATTGAAGAGCATCGAGCATGTGCTGAAGACTCGCGACTATGCGCGTCTTCGCATCGGCGTTGGGCCGCCGGCAGATCGCCAGATAAGCGGAGACCTAGCAGATTTTGTGCTGGCGCCATTTGGCAAGATGGAGCGCGAGGAGATAATGTCACTCATGCCCTCGCTTACCGACGTGTGCGAGATATGGGCGAAAGGCGACATCGAAGCTGCGATGCGGTTGAACAATTGAGCAAGTGGGGACGGAGTGGGGACGGAGTGGGGACGGAGTGGGGACGGACTCCGCAGGATTTCGTTACCGCCGCGAGATGAAAGACCCGTCTGTCCATCGTCATTCCTGCGAAAGCGGCAATGACGGAGCCAGCAGAAAGTACGCGTAATATTTCTATTTCCAGGATCAAATGTTAAAGCTCGGCATCGTAGGCCTTCCCAATGTCGGAAAATCGACGCTCTTCAACGCACTCACCGCTGCGAGTGCCGAGGCGGCGAACTATCCGTTCTGCACCGTCGAGCCAAATGTCGGCATGGTGGAAGTTCCCGACGCCCGGCTCGGCAAGCTCGCCGAGATCGTGCACCCGAAGAAGATCGTCCCCGCAGTCGTTCAGTTCGTTGACATCGCCGGCCTCGTCAAGGGCGCGGCAGACGGTGAGGGACTCGGCAACAAGTTTCTCGCGAACATTCGAGAGACCGACGCGATTGTTCACGTCGTGCGCTGCTTTGACGACGAGGACGTGACGCACGTGATGGGCAGTGTCGATCCCGCACGCGATCGCGAGGTGATCGAGTTCGAGCTGGCCATCGCGGACCTGGGAACGCTCGAGAAGCGCCTCGACAAGACGCGTCGCACTGCCAAGACCGGAGACAAGGATGCAGCGACGGAGCTTGTCGTGCTCGAACGCGCAAATGATTTCCTGAAGGAAGGACGCGGACTCTGGCATGCGTCGCTCACGCCGCACGAGAAGGAAGTGCTCGCGCCACTGACATTGTTGACGGTGAAGCCGGTGTTGTACGCGGCGAATGTCAGCGACGCCGAGCTTACTGGCGAGGAAGGCCCATATCTGGCGGCACTGCGCGCCGCTGTTGCCGCGAGTGGCGAGGAAGCCGAGATCGTTCCCTTCTCCGCCAAGATCGAGGCGGAGCTCGCCGAGCTGCCGCCGGAAGATCGGGGCGATTTTCTTGCGTCGCTTGGACTGGAGAGCGCTGGACTGGATCGCCTCATCCGCGCGGGATACCATCTGCTTGGATTGCAGACGTATTTCACCGCCGGCGAGCAGGAAGTGCGTGCGTGGACCATCCATCGCGGCGATACCGCGCCGCAGGCAGCGGGCGTGATCCACACCGACTTCGAGCGGGGCTTCATCAAGGCTGATACAGTCTCATTCGACGCCTTCATTGCCGATGGCGGATGGAAGGACGCGCGCGAAAAGGGAGATGTGCGCTCCGAAGGAAAGGAATACGTCGTGAAGGATGGCGATGTGCTTCTGTTCAAGTTCAACGTCTAGATGATAGATATCCGGCGCGTCAACGATGCGGTAGATCAGGGTTGGTCGCACGTGCGTGATACGCCGGGATATCTGTCGGAGCGCGAGGCTCGATTCATCATGACCGCGCTCGCGCTTGCTCCTGCGGAAGGGGCGAACATAGAGATCGGAAGCTTCAAGGGCCGCTCTACAGTTGGACTCGGGACCGTCGCTCGTATGCTCGAGCTGGAGCCCGTGCACGCGATAGATCCCCACACGTCGCCGTCGTCAACGGATCCCGATCTGCATGGCGCTGCGACGTCGTACGACGAGTTCATCGCGCACATCGAGCGCACGGGCAGCAGCACGCACGTAATCCCGCACCGCGCATTTTCGCACGAGGTGGCCGCGACGTGGAAAGGGCCGATACGTTTCCTCTGGATCGACGGCGATCATACCTATGCAGGCGCGCATGCAGACGTCGAGATGTTCATGCCATTTCTGGCCGACGGCGCAGTCGTCGCGATGCACGACGTGCTCGGCACCTTCGAGGGCTCGCTGCGCGTGTTCGTCGAGGACCTGCTCGAATCGGACGAATTCGGTCCCGCAGGCTTCAGCGGATCGATCGGCTGGGCGCAGTTTCGGCAGAGGGACGGTCATGCACTCGGGCATCGAATGCGGCGTCGATTGCTCGCGATACCGGCTCGCCGACTGATCCCCATCGCGCAGAGCGGACGCAACCTCGCAGGGTGGAACAAGTACGTCTACAAATTCTGGCGTCCGCTGGCACCGCACGGTGACGTGGATGCGGAAAGGCTAGCGCGGCGACTCAGGGCTTAGCCGTTTGCCGTCCTGATCATGTTTGTGACCACGCCTCGGGCCGGAAAGCTTCTTTACCCGAGTTGGTCTCCGACGCGGCGCCCAACTATATTAGAAGGCTACACAAAAACCCATCCCTTCCCTCGGTTCCGGCAACCACCCGGGGGCGGTTATGACCACAAGGAGGATTGCCAGCACATGACTCGTGAATACGAGGCGGTGTACATCTTCGATTCTGCACTCGAAGACGCCGCCATCACCGAGAAGCTGAGCCGCCATCATGGCCTGCTCAGCCTCACCGAAGACGCCAAGCTCGACATCTGGGGCCGCCGTCAGCTGGCCTACAAGATCGGCCGCCACGAGAACGGCTACTATGTCGTCGCGCGCTTCGCCGCCGACACCACGACCCTTCCCGAGTTCGAGCGCTCGCTCAAACTCGATGACGGCGTCATCCGCTATCTCATCAGCCTCTACGAGCACGAGCTCGGCGTTCCCGCCGACCGTGTCGAAGCCAACGCCGCGCGCGCCCGCGCCCTGGCGGAAGAAGAAGACGACGAGGACGAGGACTAACCCATGGCCAGACGCAACAAGAAGGTCTCACCGGTTCTGGAAGCCGGCATTCGCTTCATCGACTACAAGGACGAGCGCTTTCTCAGCCGCTTCATAACCGAGAATGGCAAGATCCTTCCCGGCCGCCTGAGCGGCGTCGATGCCCGGCATCAGCGGCAGTTGGCGCGCGCCATCAAGCGTGCTCGCTACCTCGCGCTGCTTCCGTACACGAGGAGCCAGGGCGCCTAGCCAGGCGCTCGATCGAGCTGTGTCACGTCTCCTCGCACCCGGTTGGCGGGCCGCGCTCCTGGCGCTCTTCGCCTTCCTGGTGCTCCCGGACTTCCCGAGCGCACTGCGGTCGGTGGTACCAATCACGGAAACGTGGATCCTGCTCGCTGCGACGCTCGCGGTTTGTGCGGCGCTCGGCTGGTGGAACGGTGGCGGCATCTGGCTGGCCGCCGTCGCGATCATTCTGGGTTGGTATGCCGCCACAAGCCCGGTCGGACCCGGGCCTGGCAGCTACCGATCCCTGGTACACGGATGGACGTTGCTGCTGGCGGCGTCGTTCGGCCTGGCGTCGCTGCTGACACCGGGTGACAAGTTTCTGGTAAGGGCACTGTCCGCTCTCGGAATCGCATCGGTCGTGGCGTTCGCGGTCACAATCTCGACGCCTGATGGGATTCCGTCGGTCCGGTCGGTGATGAAGACGGAGTTCAACCGGCGCACGGACGAAACCGTGGCCGTCGTGAACGACATGGCCGCCTCGCCGGTATGGCAACGTGCGGTCGAGCGCAGTCCCAGTCTCGACAGCATGGTCAAGTCCAACGAGGCTGACCTGCGTACCATCGCGAACCGCTCCGCACGTACGGTTCCGGCATTGGTGGCGCTGGAGTCGCTACTGGCTCTGGTGCTGGCGTGGGTGATCTATCACCGAGTTGCCTCGGCCGATCTCGGGCCGGCACTCGGCGCGGTAAAGCAGTTTCGCTTCAACGACCAGCTCATCTGGGGTCTGGCCGTTGGTGCAACGATCTTCTTCCTTCCGGTATTCGCGGACGGACGGGATGCTGGACTGAACTTGCTGGTGTTCTTCGGTGCCCTGTACCTCTTCCGCGGTGTCGGCGTACTGTCGTTCATGACACGCGGGAAGTGGGCTGCGACGCTCCTCATAGTCATGACGGTCTTCGCGCCGCTCATGCTCGGAGCGCTGGCGCTGGGTGTTGGTGTAGGCGATACGTGGATGGACTGGCGGACTCGCGCGAATGTGGATACGACCAGGTGATTGACGTTCAACAAGACGTTCAACAAACGGAGTTGAGGTAAACATGGAAGTCATTCTTCGGCAGGCGGTCGAGAAGCTCGGCCATACGGGCGACGTCGTGAGCGTCTCCAACGGTTACGGCCGCAACTATCTCCTCCCCCGCGGCGTCGCGTATCTCGCGACCGAGGGCAACAAGCGCAAGATCGAACAGGAGCGCCAGCGGCTCGAGTCCGCCGAAGAGGCACGCCGCGGATCGGCGCGCGAGCTCGCGGAAAAGCTGGAACAGGTATCACTCACCTTCTCCGCACGCGTCGGCGAGGAGGGCAAGCTGTTTGGCTCGGTCACGTCGAGCGATATCGCCGCTCAGCTCGCCGCTCAGGGGCTGCATGTGGAGAAGCGCCAGATCGAGCTCCACGAGCCGATCAAGGCCCTCGGCGTCTACCGCGTGGCGGTAAGACTGCACGCTGACGTGCATCCCGAGATCAAGGTCTGGGTCATCAAGCAGTAAGGGGTCGTTTCGCGGCGACGACGCTAAGCGCCTTGTGACGCAAATCGGGGGACGGACGGTCTTAACAACCCGCTGTCCCCCGCAGTCGTATTACCATACACCGATCCCTTGCCGCCGTTGGCCCCAGAATGTGATCCCAGGCTCTGCCGCTGGCGCACGAAATGCTGTTTCGTGTGTAGAATTAGCGCCGTGGAGTATACCGGCTGAAAACCGTAATCCGAATCCCGTTTCAGGAGTAGAATGGCCGCCACAACCGTTTCGACTTCCCTCGCCGCAGCGCAACGCGCAGCGGCCGTATGTGTCGACGTAAAAGCAAACGACGTAGTCATCCTGAATCTCGAAGGTGTCAGCGACATGACTGATTGCTTTCTGATTGCAAGCGGCACTTCAGACACGCACGTGCGCTCGATCGCGGAGCACGTGATGGCCGAATTGCGCAAGCAGGGAATGCGTGCGCATCACGTCGAGGGATTGAGTCAGGGGCGGTGGGTGCTTCTGGATTACGTCGATTTCCTGGTGCACATCTTTCACCCCACGTTGCGCGATTTCTACCAGCTCGAGCGGCTGTGGGGCGACGCGGAAGTCGTCCCGGTCAAGGCTGAGCAAGTCACGGAGAGCATAAAATGACTGTCGCGTCGCGGGTGTTCGGGGTGCTGGCCGCTGCTGCGATGCTGGTTTCCGCAGCACCAGCGAGCGCACAGCGTTATTTCGGGCAGAATCAGGTCAAATACCGCTACTTCCGCTGGCGTGTTCTGGAGACCGAGCACTTCCTGATTCACTACTATCCCGAAGAAAAGCTCCCGGTGCACGACGCAGCGCGCATGGCCGAGCGGTCGTACTCCCGTCTTTCGCGCCTGCTTGGGCATCAGTTCCGCGAAAAGAAGCCCATCCTGCTCTACGCTTCGCGCCAGGATTTCGGTCAGAGCAACATCAACGGTGATCTGGGCGAGGGCGTCGGCGGCGTAACGGAGCCGATGCGTCAGAGAATCGAGCTCCCGTTTACAGGCGACTACGACAGCTTCGAGCACGTGCTGACGCACGAGATGGTGCACCAGTTTCAATTCGACGTGTTTGCGGAGGGCAAAGCTGGCGCGAACATCCAGAACCTCGAGCAGGTGAATCCGCCCGGCTGGTTCATGGAGGGGATGGCCGAGTACCTGTCGCTCGGACCGAATCATCCGCTGACGACCATGTGGATCAGGAATGCAGTCGAGAACGGCAGCATGCCCACGATCAAGCAGATGACGGACGACCCGAACGACTACTTCCCGTATCGGTACGGTGAGGCGCTCTGGCGCTACATCGGCGAGCGCTGGGGCGACGGTGCGATCGGCGAGATACTGCAGAGCGTGACGACGATGGGGATCGACCGCGGCTTCGAGCACGAGCTCGGCATCACCCTTCCCCAGTTGAGCGACCAGTGGCGTGCAGCGACGCGCGAGCAGTACCTTCCGCAGCTCGCGTCGATGCAGCGCGTGCGCGACTTTGCGACTCCGCTGCTCACCCCGAAGATCACGGGGGGCTCGATCTTCATCGCGCCGGTCCTGTCACCGGACGGAAAGACCATCGCGTTTCTGTCCAACGGAAGCGTGAAGAAGGGTGAGATATTCATCGATCTGTACCTTGGCGATGCGACCACCGGCAAGCGAATAAAGCGATTGGTGAAGACGACGACCAATCCCCGGTTCGAGGAGCTGCGATTGCTGTATTCGCAGGGCTCCTTCTCGCCTGACAGCAAGAAGTTCGCGTTCACCGCACAGACGGAAGGACGTGACGTACTCTCGATCGCCGACGTCGCAACCGGTGACGTGGTACAGTACGACAAGCTTCCGCTGGACGGAGTGCTGAGTCCGTCATATTCGCCGGACGGCAAGCACATCGTCTTCAGCGGCTTTGCCGACGGAATCACGGATCTCTACATCGTCGATGTCGACGGCAAGAACCTGCGCCGTCTGACCAGCGACCGTTACGGTGACGAGATGCCATCGTGGTCACCTGACGGAACGCGCATCGCGTACGCCACGGATCGCGCGAGCACCGATCTCCCGACGCTGAAGCTGGGCAAGATGCAGATCGCCGTGTACGACCTGCAGAGCGGTACGAGCGAAGTGCTTCCGGGACAGACAGGACTCAGCATCAATCCGGTGTGGTCGCCGGACAGCAAGTCCATCGCGTACGTGTCCGATCGCAATGGAACACCCAACATCTATCTGCACGATCTCGAGTCGAATCAGGATCTGCGCGTGACGAATGTGCAGTCCGGAGTCAGCCAGTTCACCGAGACGAGTCCCGTGATGAGCTGGTCGCGCGCGACCGATCGACTCGCCTTCACTTACTTCGATCGCAACGACTTCACGGTCTGGTACATCGATCATCCGCGGCAGTATGCGACGGCGATTCCTGCGCAGCCTGCAGCTACAGTCGCCGTCGCCGGTGCGCCGACGACCGCGGTTCGCGATTCGACACCAGGTCGTCCGAGCAATGCTACGTCGACCTACAGATCCGCGAGTGGCGCGCGCCAATCGGGGACGCTGTCGGAAGCGGAGAAATCCGACAGTACCAACGTGTCGAGCGTCGCTACACTTCTGGCCGACCCTGTGACGGGAATGCCGGACACACTCACGTTCAAGGATTACCCGTATCGTGTGAGCTTCCAGCCGGATTACATATCCGGCGGCACGGTCGGTGTGTCGACTGGCGGCGGATACGGCACGCAGTATGGTGGCGGAACGACGCTCGTCTTCAGCGATCTGACTGGCGATCACCAGCTTGCGGTCGGCGGCGGTGTATACGGCCGGATCCAGGATGCGAGTCTGCTCCTGGCCTACGCCAACATGGCCCACCGCTGGCAGTACATAACTGGGGTGTCGCAGGATGTTGCGTATCTCAACACGGCCGCGCAGGTGTCACCCGATGGTTCGCAGTATCAATTCCAGTTCCTGCGTTACGTAATACGAAGCGCATCGATCACGGCGGCGTATCCGTTGAACCGGTTCCAGCGGTTCGAGCTTGGACTCGGCGCAAGCGCGATCGGGCGCGGCTTCGTTACGCAGACGTACGACTACCTCGGCAATTTCTCCCAGACCAACGGGCAGTCACTCGGCACGCTGTCCTTCCTGTCACCGAACGCGGCGTACGTTACCGACAACTCGCTGTTCGGCGTCACTGGGCCAGTAAGTGGCCGGCGCATGCGCTTCGCGGTGTCGCCCGCGATCGGCAACCTCAAGTTCATGAATTACACGGCCGACTACCGGCGATACGATCCGGTCGTGTTCAATACGCTGACATTCGCGACACGTCTCTTCTTCGATGGCTCCTACGGGCGCGACGCATTCCAGCTTCCGATCTACGTTGGCAGTCCGGACTTCGTGCGCGGGTACGACCAGTCGAGCTTCTACGGCGGCTATTCGTGTTCGTCGTTCCTCAACACGGGCAGCGTGTATGCAAACGGCTGCTCGGCGCCGCAGCTGATCGGAACGCGCGCAGTTGTGTTCAACGAGGAGCTGCGCTTCCCCATTATCCGGCGCTTCGATCTGGGAGCGCTTCCGATCGGGATACCTCCCGTCGACGGCGCACTGTTCTATGATGCGGGCCTTGCATGGAACGCGGGCCAGGCGATCCACTTCGCGCGGCCGCGCAACTTCAACCCGAATCTGGACATCGACAGATACTTCCTGCGCAGCTATGGCGGGACAATTCGCGTGAATCTGTTCAATCTCGCGATACTGAACTGGTCGATCGCACGGCCGTTGGACCGGCCGGGATATACGGGCTACAACTGGACGTTTTCGCTGGGCGTGGCTTATTAAGGGCAGGCGCGGATGTATCCGCGCCCTACCTTTGCCACCGTCGTTTACGCCTGCCGCGTGACGGTGTCGAATCCGGTCGTCGTCCATGGCCCCAACGCGTGGGAGAATCCGCGCGATGCAGGGGGGCGATGAATTGCCGGCACGAATGGCTCGGTGAGAAGCGTTTCCGCTGCTGGAACCGTCCCGAAGACGCGCTTCATCGGTTAAATTCCCGCGGTGCACAGACGGCTCTCCATCTCCTTGCTGCTTCTCTCCGCAATTGCCTGCGGCCGAGAGCGCAAAGCGAATACGGACACCGTAGGAAATGCGGCTCGCGCTGAGGCCGCCCGCGGTCCCGATCCAGTTCTGATCCGGCTGCCCCGAAAGGGCGGCACCGTCCGAGCCTACCTCTATCCGCGGCTCGATTCCGTCATCTGGACGGGCCGTACTACCTCCGTAGACCGCGTCCTGGGCTTCGACCCGGAAGGCGGCGCGCTCGCCATCGTAGACGCCAAGGGCCAGCCAGGGCGCGTGGACCTGCGGATGAGCGCATCCGCAGTTGCGACCAAGGCGCAGCTCGCTTCGTTGACCGCCCCGACGGGAACCGACATATACGGAGTCGACGACAAGGGAACGGTCATTCGACTCACCCGCTCGGGGGACTGGAAGTTCACGCCGCCCTACCCTGCGCGCGCCGTCTTCCCGCAGGCAGATGGCGGCCTCGTGATCGACGCCCAGCACGGAAACGATGCAGTTCTCTGGCTCATCCATCCGCCGGACACCAAGCTCCGCGACACAGTCACGCTTCCCATCACCATGCGCGGCGTTCACGCGCAGGTGGGTGACCGCGTTTACGTCGCGACCGATACCGCGCTCGTGGGAGTGCGTGGACGCGACCTGAGCGAGGTTCCTTCGATCCGTGTGCGCGGACACATCGTGGCGCTGGCACCGACTCCGAGCGGCGACAGAATTTACGTGGCGACGACCGGCGACTCGTCGCTCGCTGTGGTCGACCGATACACCGACAAGGTCGCGTCCACGGTTCAACTTCCCGGAGAGATCTCGGATCTCCGCATGGACGGACTGGGCCGTTACGTGATTGCGCGACCCGCGCGCGGTGATTCCGCCTGGGTTATCGCAGTCGCCACGAATCATGTGGTCGGGTCGGTGCGCACGAAGTGGACGGAAGATCTTCCGGCAACCGCTCCCGACGGCGCGATCGCGCTGAATTCCGGCCGCGACGTGATCTTCGTCGACGGCGAGACCCTGCAGGCAGTGCGCACGGTCGCCGGGGGAGCGAGCGACTTCTGGTACTTCACGTTCTGGAATGGATTCCGGCCGCGCGCCGCTGGCGTCGATCAGCCCGTTTCCTTCGCGACCGCCGACACGACGACGACTGATTCCGCACGGCGTGCGGCGGATTCGGCACATGTTGCGACGGCCGACACGGCCCCGAAACCGGCGACGGCAGCTCCAGTCGCAGCTCCAGTCGCAGCTGCAGTCGCAGCTGCAGCACAGCCCGCACAGCCGCCGCACCAGGCGGCGCACGTGCCGGCGCTTCCTGCCGCCGCTCCGCCACCCACGGCGTCGGCCGCGGCGCCGTTCACTGTCTCGTTTGCAGCGCTTCTCAACGAGAGCAAGGCACGCATACTCGCCGACAGCATCTCTGTGGGCGGTACGCGGGCTCGAGTAGTACCTTCGCAACGCGCGGGTACCACCATCTATCGCGTAGTACTTGGTCCGTATCCGAATCGCGCGGCGGCTGAGCAGATCGGCCGCGATTCAAAGAGGTCCTACTGGGTATTTCCCGGACAGCCATGATCAAGACCACGCCAGTGTCGACGCCAGTGTCCACCGACACGGGAAATCACGGAACGGGTTGGGAGGCCGCCGGCCGGCAGATTGCCCCCATGCTCGGCAGCTATTCCGCAGCCGTCGTAACCGGAACCGACGCACTCGCGGCGGCCCACGTCGCCATCGGAATCGGTCTCGCGGAAGCCGAGCACCGGCGGATCGCGATCGGTGATCTGGTTGGTGAGATCGAGCCGATTCAGGCACTCGTGACGAGCGACGATCCGCACGGCATCTCGGACAGCTTCACCTTCGGTGTGTCCCTCAACAAGATCGCGCAGCCAATCGACACCACTGGCAATCTGTTCATCATGCCAAGCGGAACGGGCAGCGTGGCCGATCCGGAGATCTATCGCAACTCGCGCTGGCAGCGGTTGGCGAACGGATTCCGCGAAGTCGGTGCACTGCTGTTGCTGGTCGCACCGGCAGACGCTCCCGGTCTCAAGGAACTGATCGACCAGCTGGATGGCGTCGTGCTGGTTGGTGCGACTCCGCTGGATTTCGCTCCGTACATAAACGTTCTGGCGCGAGTGCCGAACGCATTGCACGCGAGGCCGCGAGGCCCGGTCAAGAATCCACTGCCGATCTGGAAGATCGCGGCACTCCTGCTGCTGCTCGTGGCACTGGTCGGCGCGGGACTCTATTTCCGCTTCGCGAACGAGGCGTCCAGCACCACCAGGAAGCCTGCATTCAGGCAGCCGGCGCCGGTGGTCGTGGCGCCACCCGTCGTCGCGCCCGTAGATTCGGTTACGGTTCCCCCACCCGCGAATCCGGCGGACTCGGCCTCTGCATCCGCGTACGCTGTCGAGGTGACGGCATGGAATTCGAAGGACGACGCGAACGAGACACTCGCCCGCTTTCGTGACATTCTTCCGGCCGGCACCATTTCACCGGTACCGGTGGGACCCAATCGTGATAGATATTTCAAGCTGATCGTCGGCGCATACCCGATGAGAAACGAAGCCGACGCCGAGCTCGCCGTGCTGCGGCACAAGAACGTTACGCCGACGCCACAGCTTGGCACCGTCGTGCGCACGCCGTACGCCCTCCTGATAGACAGCTCGGCGGTTGGAAGGCCCAGCGAGCTCGTCAGGAAATATCCGGAAGCCAGAAAGTGGGGCTCGTACGTCCTGGCACAGAAGGACGGATCGCTCAAACTCTACGCGGGCGCCTTCGAGCGGCCGGAAGACGCGGCTGCATTGATGCTGACGCTGCGTGCTGAAAAGCTCACACCTACACTCGTATATCGCACAGGGAGAACACCGTAATTGCGGTTGACCAAACTCGAGCTGCACGGATTCAAGTCTTTCGCCGATCACACTGAACTGGTCTTCGAGCCAGGAGCCACGGCAATCGTGGGCCCCAACGGCTCTGGCAAGTCCAACGTGTCGGACGCCGTGCGCTGGGTATTGGGCGAGCAGCGTGCACGTACGCTGCGCGGCGGCAAGATGGAGGACGTGATCTTCCAGGGTTCTTCCGCGCGCAAGGCGGTGAACATTGCCGAAGTCTCACTGCATTTCGACAACGAGGACGGCGGCTTCAACGTTCCGTTCCGCGAGGTCGTCATCACGCGCCGGCTGAGCCGGTCCGGCGAGAGCGACTACTTCATCAACCGGTCACCGGCCAGGCTGCGCGACATTCAGGACATGGTCCGCGGCACGGGACTCGGCGCTGATTCCGGCGTCGTGATCGAATCACGCATGCTCGACGCTCTGCTCTCCGATCGTCCCGACGACCGTCGTGAGCTATTCGAGGAAGCGGCCGGCATCGGCCTCTACCGCGACCGCAAGCGCAGCACGGAGCGCCGGTTGGAGGAGACCACTGTCGATCTGGCCCGACTCGGCGATCTCCTGAACGAGAAGGAAAGCCACGTTCGCTCTCTCGCCCGTCAGCGCAAGCGCGCCGAGCGACACGCGGAGCTGACGAGTCGCCGGTTTTCGGTCGACATCACACTCGCAGCGCGCGAGATGGCGGCCTGGAGCACCGAGCTGGACGAGCTTCGCGACCGGCTCGCCGCGCTGCGTGAGTCAGCGCCGACGGAGCACGAGCGTGTGTTTGCAGCAGAAGGCGCACGCGATACCGCGCACGCCGCACGCGCGACTGCCGAGGGCGGCCGTAGCGAGCTCGCGCGCCTCGTTGCCGAGCAACGGGAGCGCGCACAACAGCTTCGTGGCGAGATCGCCGTCGCCGAAGAGCGTCGCCGCAACGCTGCCGCCCATCGCGAGCGTGCGGAAGAAGAGCGGCGCGAGCGCGGTGACACTGCGCAGCGTGTCGAGACCGAGCTGTCGGAAGCAGCCGCTTCGCGCGCTCAGCTGGAGGCGGATCTCTCCGCGCTCAGCGAGCAGCTCAGCGAGCGCGCCACCAGCGAGGAAATCGCCCGAACGGCACTCTCGGCAGCGCGCGGCGCTGTGGAGCAGGCCGAGCGGCGCGCGCGTGAGCTGCGGGAGCAGGTCCACCGTCTGACGATGGATCGCGACGCTGCAGAGCGCGAGCGACAGGATGTGCTACGTCGTCACGAGGCGATAAGGAACGAGCAGTTGCAGTTGTTCGATGCCGCCGAGCTCGTTGCGCGGGAAGTCGAGGATGCGCGCGTCGCGCTCGACGTGGCACGCGTTCGCGTGGTGGAGACCGCCGACATTCGCGACTCCGCCGAAGCCGATGTTCGAGCAGCGCGCGAGGCCGATTCTGTAGCACGCAGCGATGCACTCCGCGCGGAAGAAGCGCACGCCGCGCTGGAAGGCCGTGCACACGCACTCCAGGCACTCGAGCGCGAGCGCGTGGGCCTGGCACCCGCGGCGGCAAAATTGCTGCGCGAGCGCGGCAAGTTTGCCGACGGAGCCATCCTCGGCCCGCTCAGCGATTACATCAGTGCGGGATCCGTTCCCGCCGCGCTTATCGAGCGATATCTGGGCGCGACGGTGCATGCGGTGCTGGTGCGCGACCGCTCAGCCGCGGATACGATCCGTGCGTGGCACGTGGCCACGCAGCCGGGCCCGCTGCTGTTGCTTCCCGTCGACGCGACGTTCGCCTCGACCTCGCAGACCGCACCCGACGATCTCGCCACGCTCGTCAATGCGACCGACCCTGTCGCCGCGGGTTGGGTACGCGCGCTGCTCGGCGACGTTCGCGCGGTCGAGGAGGCCACGGCGTTCGTCGACGCGCGCGGCGCTGTATGGCTGCCAGCAAGTGTAGCTGGCCCCGGACCTCTGCGTCGTCGCGCGGAGCTCACCGATATCACGCGTGAGATGGAGACCGCCGCCGCAAACCTTCGGAACGCCGCGGCGATCGCGAGCGGTGCGCGTGAAGCGCTCGATGTTGCGATGCAGGCATCTGCGGCTGCCGCGGACGCTGCTGCCATCGCCGCGCGGGAGGCACGTCATGCGGAAGAGGGCGTGAATGAGATTCTGCGCCGTCATCAGCGTGCCACGCGTGAAGTGACCGAGGCGGATCTTGCGCTCGCCAAACTCTCCGAGCGCGCCGAGGCACTAGTGCAGCGCGCAAGGGAGATCGAGGCCGAGATCGCGCGCATCAACGATGCGGTGCATGCACATGACGCGACGCTGCTGGAGCATCGTCGTGCATTGAGCGAGGCGGAGAGCTCTCACGATCATACGCGCGAGCTGCGCACGGCGGCCCAGGTGCAGCAGGCGCAGGCGCAAGCCAGGCTGCAGGTCGTCACCGATCGCGAGCGCCGTCTTCGCGAGGAAGAGACGATGGCAATATCGCGTCTCTCCGCGCTGCAGTCGGAGCTGAGCACGCTTTCGCAGGATGATGCCGCGCTCACCTCGCAACTTGCCGACTGGGCACTCGATCTCGAAGCACGCGATGGCGTACTGCGCGATACCGAAGCCCAGTTGTCCGACGCGGAGCGCGCGGTGCGGCTCGCGGACGAGACACTATCGCAAGCCGATCATGCCCTCGATCAGGTGCGGCGGGAGGCTGCGAATATTTCCGATCAGCTTCATGCCGCGGAGTTGCGCTACACCGAGCTGTCCGGCCGCCGCACGGCGATTCGTGAGCGGCTCGAAACCGAATGGCGGCGACCGCTGGATGAGTTGATGGCCGAATGCGTCCAGCTGGAAGACGAAGACGATTCGCTGCGGGCCGAAGCCGCCGATCTCCGTGCGCAGCTCGAGTCGCTCGGCCAGGTCAATCCGCTTGCGATCGAGGAGCACCAGGAGGAGAGCAAGGCCGTCGAATTCCTGCGCCAGCAGCGTGCAGATCTGGACGAGGCGCGGGCCAAGCTGCAGCAGGCGATCCGTGAGATCGATGCGACGGCGCGAGAGCTGTTCCTCACCACGTTCGTTCAGGTGCGCGAGAACTTCCGACACATCTTCATGACGTTGTTCGGCGGCGGCGACTGCGACGTGCGTCTGCAGAATCCCGATGCGCCGCTCGACAGCGACATCGAGATCCACGCATCTCCGCGCGGCAAGAAGACGCAGCGAATCCATCTGCTCTCGAGCGGTGAGCGTGCACTGGTTGCGCTGTCCCTGCTGTTCGGCATCTTCCTCATGAAGCCGAGTCCGTTCTGTCTCATGGACGAGGTTGACGCTCCGCTCGACGACGCGAACATCGGGCGCTTCGTGCGGATGTTGAACGAGTTCAAGGCGAACACACAGTTCATCGTGATCACGCACAACCCGCGCACCACGACCGAATCGGCTGATGCAGTGTACGGTGTAACCATGCAGGAGCCCGGCGTGTCATCCATCGTCAGTGTGCGATTGCGCGGCCCTGCGGTGGAAGAGGCGATTGCCGGATCCATACCTGCCGCAAAGTCCGAGCCGGCGACGGCTGGAGTTTAATTGACTGAACGGCGCCACGCCGTGTGTGGTTCGGCGCCATACCTGAGATAGAGAGCATCATGCTTGTAGTCATGCGCCATGGCGCGCCCGCGGCGGACGTGGAGCGCGTAGTTGCGGTCATAAATGAGATGGGGTACGTCGCGCATCCGATGCCCGGTGCGCAGCGCACGGCAGTAGGACTTGTTGGCAACGATGGACGCGTCGATGCGGGTCGGATCGAAGCGTTGCCGAGTGTCGTGCGAATCATTCATGTAACGCAGCCGTACAAGCAGGTATCGCGCGAATGGCGGCCCGAGTCGACCGTAGTCACGATCGCGCCCGGCGTTTCGTTCGGCGGCAAGGATGTGCCCGTGATAGCGGGTCCATGCTCCGTTGAATCGGAAGCCCAGATCATTCGCGCTGCCGAGCTGGTGCGCGACGCCGGCGGAACGGCGCTTCGCGGCGGCGCATTCAAGCCACGCAGCTCGCCATATGCGTTTCAGGGACTCGGCGTGGAGGGCCTGAAGCTGCTCGTTCGGGCGCGCGAAGAAACCGGGCTTCCGATCGTGACCGAAGCGATGGACGATGAAGGCGCGCGACTGGTTGGAGAGCACGCCGACTGCATTCAGATAGGCGCGCGCAACATGCAGAATTATTCGCTGCTCAAGACTGTCGGAAAACTCGGCCGGCCCGTGTTGCTCAAGCGCGGAATGGCCGCGACGATCTCGGATCTCCTGCTAAGCGCCGAGTACATCCTCGCCGAGGGCAACAGCCAGGTGATTTTGTGCGAGCGTGGAGTTCGAACCTTCGATCCTGCTGTGCGCAACATGTTCGACCTCACTTCCATTCCGATGGTGCACGAGCTGTCGCACCTTCCGATCGTCGCAGATCCAAGTCATGGCACGGGACTGCGGGACATGGTGACACCGATGGCACGTGCAGCGGTCGCGGCTGGCGCGGACGGCATAATCGTGGAGATGCACCCGGAGCCGGATCGTGCACTCTCGGACGGTGCGCAGTCGCTGTATCCCAAGCAGTTCGCCGATCTCATGATCGAGCTCCGCGGTGTGGCGCTGGCAATCGGCCGTGCGCTGCCCCCTTCACCGGAACGGTAGCCGCCCGGGCGGGTACACGATAGCCATGAGATCATGCTACATCGTGTCCGCGCTCGCGCCGGCAATGCTCTGCGTTACCGCATCACTCGGAGCACAACGGCCCGAGGCAACACTGCAGCGCGCAATCGCAGCGTACGCGAACGCGGAAACGATCGCGGTTCGGTTCGATCAGACTGTAACGAACCCCCTGACTGATCGAACGTTGACGTCCAGCGGCGAACTCATGCGCCGTCGCCCTAACCGGCTCTCGATCTCGTTCGGGGGAACCAATCCAGATCGCATCGTCGCTGACGGAACGAATCTCTGGGTCTATCTCCCGAGCAGCGCGCCAGGACAGGTAATCAGGCTTCCGGCGGCCGGTGAGAGCGGAATGCTCGTCGACCCGATGGGGCAGATACTATCGGCTCCCGTGAGCAATTACGATGTCACCGACGCGGGCGCGAGCGTCGTCAGCGGCGAGGCAACACACGCGATAACGCTGACACCCAAGTCACGTACAGCTCTCTTCACAAAGGCGACTCTCTGGATCGACGACACGGACGGACTGGTCCGTCAGCTGGAATCGACCGAGCCGAGCGGACTTGTAAGGAAGATCACCGTGACGCGGTTCAGGACGAACGTCACGATCCCGCGATCAACGTTTCAGTTCACTCCGCCGCCCAACGTTCGCGTCATCGATGGTGGCGGCATGATCGGCGGTTAGGCGCGCCGCGGCGCGCGTCAGCGCGTCGTAGACTGCGAGTGACTCCGGGTCGTCGCGCAGAGCTGCACGATGGGCAGCGATTCCTTCCGCGTCGCCGCGGGCCGCGGGCCCGGTGAGAACGTTGCGCGGTGATCCATGCTCGAGATTCGATACCGCGCCAGCCATGAGCCGCTGTACCACCTGCTCCGCCGTGCGCTCCTCGACTCCAGCGTGTGTCAGAATGCGCGCGGCCAGTGCGGCGAGTACGACAGGAAAATTGGACGCCATGACGGCCGCGGCGTGGTACAACGCCTTGCCATTCGACGGAATGTTCATGGTTCTGGCGCCGATCGCGGCCGCCAGTCTGCGTGCAGCAGCGCACGCGGTCGGATCACCGTCGATCCCGACCCAACCGTCGTGTAGCGCCGCTGCGCCTCGCTCGGCGGTGGAAAATGGCGCGAGCGGGTGAAACGTCCCGCTCGGTGAGCCAGCGCCCCTGAGCTCCTCCAGGGCCGGTGGCGTAACGGTGCCGGACGTGTGAAGCACGATCGTGCCGTGCGTCATGGGGGATCCCTTTTCCCGTGCAACGAGTGCGAGCGTGTGACAGGCCTCGTTGAGCTCACTGTCCGAAACTGCCAGGATTATGACGTTGGCCTCGCTCATCACGCGCGGATACTCTCCGCTCGTGGTCGCGCCATCGCGTGGCGTTCGTGCATGCACTCCCAACACCTGCAAACCTGCACTTCTGAACGCATAGGCGAGGCCGCGCCCGACCTTGCCGGCCCCGATGATGAAGATTCGCTCGCTCACTCACTCGGTCCGGCGTGCTGCATCTCTCCTGCCCTGTGCAGCGCGTCGGCCTGCGAACGCGAAGCACCAAGCAGGCGCTCCGCTGCGATCAACACCCGGTCATCCTGTGCCTTTCTCCGGAACTCTGCTTCCGCGCCGAAGACGTACCGCGCAACTTCATACGCGAACAGGCGTGAGACCAACGGTGCCGCGTCATCGTAAGTGCTGCGGGGGACATCGACCGAGCGGGCCTGCATGCGCTTGTAGATCTCGTCGAGCATGGCCGGCGTGACGGCGAAGTCCGGCGACTTGATCGCGTTGGTTGCCTTGATCTCCAATGCGTAGCCTGTCAGCGCGTCGTGAAACCGCGACACATTCATACCCAGCGCGCGCATGAGCGCCAGATTCTCCGGCGATGCAGTGGTGTCGGCAATCGTGACATCGGGTGTAATTCCCCCGCCACCGAGAACTGTGCGGCCGCCATCCGTACGATACTTGGGACGCGCAGGCTCGGAATCGCCGTTATCCGCGGCTGAGTTCGGCGGAGGACGCGAGATGAATCGACCGAGCGGCGTGCGCCACCGAGCCGTGGTCAGGCGTACCGCGCCACCAGCCGTTACGGGGAATATGTGCTGCACGCTTCCCTTGCCGTACGTCGTCATCCCGAGCACGACCGCGCGGTCATGATCCTGCAACGCACCTGCGACAACTTCTGCAGCACTCGCCGATTTGTCGTCCACGAGTATGGCGATCGTAAGCTTTGGCCACCGCTGCGCCGCAGTATCCGTGAACACCACGTTGTCGCTGGAGTCGCGTCCCGAAGTGCTCGCGACGCGCTCGCCACGATCCAGAAAGAGATCCGCCACCGCAACGCCCTGATCCAGCAGCCCGCCAGGGTTGGAGCGCAGATCCAGCGCCAGCGAAGTCGCGCCGGCATGGACCAGCGAATCCACCGTTGCCGCGAGCTCGCGCGCCGTCGAATCGCTGAAGACGCTCAACGCAACATAGCCGACGCCGGATGGAAGCAACGCTGCGCGTTTGATCGCACTGTGATGAATCGCGGCGCGTGTAAGCTTCAGCGTCACCGGCGTCGCCGAGCCGGCATGCTGAATTGCAATCTCGACGACCGACCCTGGGACGCCACGCAACAGCTTCTGTACCTCCTCGGCTGTCCATCCGCTAACAGTCTTGCCGTCGATCTGCACGATGCGGTCGCCCGTGAGAATGCCAGCCTTCTCGCCCGGTCCGCCTGGCAACGGGTTGACGACAACGAGCGACCCGTCGCGCACGTCCACCTGCAGCCCGATGCCGGCGTAACTTCCCGACGTTCGCTCCGACAGGTTGTCCAGCCGCTCCGGCGTGAGATACGTGTCGTACGGATCATCCAGCTCGGACAACATTCCATCCAGTGCCAGCTGGTACATGCGCGTGTCGCTGACCGTGTCGACGTAGTTGTCGCGTACGATCGCACTCACCTGAGAGAACAGTCTCGTGCCGTTCACTCTGGTGGTGACGGTGCCACGCTGAAACATCCATGCACCCGCCACGAGCGCTAGCGCGAGAATCGCGGCAAGCACGATCGTCTTGGGGCGTGTCCTTCCATTACTCACTTCGCTACCTCCTGCTCCAGCGCGGCCGTCAGCTCGACGCCAAGTCGCGGCGCGTAGACCCCGATCGCAGCGACGATGCGACGAAACACATCGTCGGGTGATCCACCCGCGTCGACACTCACGATCGGACCGCACTCCGGATGGCGCCGCTGCCAGTCAGCTGTCGCGAAATCGTCGAAGGCAGCACCGACGCGCGCATGAAATTCATCGCCCAGCTGTTCCATGTAATCGTGTCCTGAACGCTTGCCCGCGCGTGCGAGGCCGTCGTTGTCAGGAAGATGAAGCACGATCGTAACAGTGGGGGCCAGGTCTCCGACCGCCAGGTGGTTTGCCGCACGCACTTCGTTCGCGGGAAGGCCGCGTCCGTGAATCTGATAGGCGTAGGTCGAGAGAAAGAACCGATCCAGCACTACCACGTTGCCGGCGACCAAAGCTGGTTGAATCTTTTCGCTCACGAGTTGTGCGCGTGACGCCATGAATAGCAGCGCCTCCGCCGTCGGAGCAATGGTACGAAATGGTCGTAACAGCACGTCGCGGATCGCCTCGCCGAGCGACGTCCCGCCCGGCTCGCGAACATGGACGCAACCCAGTCCACTACGCGTAAGCTCTGCGACAAGCCGGCGCGCCTGCGTCGTCTTGCCTACCCCTTCGGCCCCCTCGAGGACTACGAGCTCTCCGCGATTCACCGTACGTTGCTCAGCCGAGCGTGATAATGGAACTCTGTGCGCCTTTCTGGATCCCGTCGGTGATCCAGTCATTCACGTGACGCATGACCTTGTCCAGATTCTCCTGCGCAACCGCGACACGCTGATAGGACGGATTGGTCTGAACCTTGGTTAGAAGCGCGTCGAGCTGCTTCTCCATATCGTCCGTCGGCTCGTCGCCACGCTGCATCATGGCCTGCGCCTCGCGCCTGAGCCCTTCCATCTGCCGCAATAAAGCGGTGGCTTCGCCGTCCGCCGCCAGCGCTTCATTCGCACGCGTCACGGCGCGGTATTCGTCGCTCTGACCGATGATTCTGCCCAGCTCACGAGCCTTGTCTTCCAGTGCCACACGTACCTCCTAGGAGCGTCGCGCGATGACGAATCGCTCGCGCCCCGCCAGGTCCAGCCGTACGGAGATCTCGCGATATCGCGGATCGACCGCCAGCGATTCGGCGGCGAGCGACGCCCGCCGCGCATCAACTTCGAGTGCCAGGATGCCGCCCTCGTGCAACAGATCGGCGGCACCGCGGATTATCGCCACTGTGGCCGTCATTCCATCTGCGCCGCTCAACAATGCGAGCGCCGGCTCCCAATCCCGCACACCAGCCGGAAGCTCGGCGGCCTCATGATATGCAATGTAAGGGGGGTTCGAAACGATTACCGAAGCGCGCACGTCCCTCACCGGGGCAAGCAACGCTCCATGCCGAAATTCCACCGGCGCCCGTAGCGCTCCGGCCAGCCTGGACGCGTTCTGCCTGGCGACCGCCAGGGCATCCAGCGACACGTCAGTCGCCACAACCCGGTCGAAGATCCCCTCGCTCGCCAGCGAAAGAGCGATCGCACCCGAACCCGTCCCGATATCGACGGCCGTACCGCCCCCGCCGCCCGAGAGCTGCAGCACCTGCTCGACCAGCCCCTCCGTCTCCGGACGCGGGATCAGCACACGTTCGTCCACGTCCAGCGTGAGATGCCTGAACGACGCGCGGCGCACCGCATACGCAAAGGGAGCACCGGATCGCAGTCGTGCGATCGCGAGTCGCGCGGCGTGGCAAACCGAATCATCCACTGGCTCACTGCCGTTGGCACCGGGCCAGAACCGCGGTACGTCCAGCAGGGCCGCAATCACGTCCTGCGCGAGCCGCGGCGAAGTGTCGCCAAGCAGCAGCTGCAGCTCGACCGCGAGTGCGCCGACACTGCGCACATCGGTCCGCGCGGTGCCGCCGCTCATGTCACTCACCGCTCAGACGCTCCTCGACGTCGGCCATTCGCAGCGCGTCGATGAACGGCTCGATTCCGCCGTTCATGATGCTCGCGAGATCGTGCGAGGTGAGTCCAATGCGGTGATCCGTAACGCGGCTCTGCGGAAAGTTATACGTGCGAATCTTTGCCGACCGGTCGCCGGTTCCGACCTGAGTCTTGCGCATGCGTGCGCGCTCCGCTTCACGCTCGGCGAGCCGCGCGTCCAGCAATCTCGCGCGCAGCACTTCCATTCCCTTGATCTTGTTCTGCAGCTGCGACTTCTGGTCCTGCTGCGACACGACTATGCCGGATGGGATGTGCGTGATGCGCACGGCCGAGTCGGTGGTGTTAACCGACTGCCCGCCCGGTCCGGATGAGCGGAAGACATCGATGCGGAGATCCTTGTCCTCGATGCGTACATCGACTTCTTCGGCTTCCGGCAACACCGCGACAGTCGCCGCCGAAGTGTGAGTTCTTCCCTGGCTCTCGGTCACGGGGACGCGCTGCACGCGATGCACGCCGGACTCCCACCGCATCGCACCGAACGCGCCCGTCCCTATGATCTTGAAGATGACTTCCTTGACACCGCCAAGTGTGGCTTCGGAGAGCGAGATGATCTCGACGCGCCAGCGGCGAGCCTCACAGTAGCGCGTGTACATGCGCCACAGCTCCGCGGCGAACAGCGCTGCCTCGTCGCCGCCGGTACCGGCGCGGATTTCAACGATTGCCGGCCGGTCGTCGAGCGGATCTGGTGGTACGAGCGCGGGCTTGAGCTCGATCTCGATCTGCGCGATCTCATCGGTGAGCCGCTGCTCTTCCGCGTGCGCTTCCGATGCCATCTCGGGGTCGTCCGACTCTGCAAGCTCGAGCGCTTCCGCACGTTCGCGCTCTGCCCGCTCGAGACGCTGCGCAAGAGACGTGACAGTCTGAAGCTGGCGATGTTCGCGACCAAGCTCCGCCAGCAGTCTGGAATCGCGTGCGGTTGCCGGATCACTCAGCTGGGCTTCCACTTCGGCCGCGCGGGCGACGGCGGTGACGAGGCGGTCTCGAAGACTCATGGGTGGCGGACGGTCATTGTGGTGCGCTGCAAAAGATCACTCTTCAAGCTAGCGGAAGAAGGCGCGCCGCTGGATGCCGGCGCGGTTGTCGGAAACACGAAAGCCCACGACATTCGTGGGCCTTCGGTAAATCGGAACGCGAGCCGCTAAGCGGTCGCCTTCTCCTTTCGTCCGTACTTCTGACGGAAACGCTCTACGCGGCCTGCGGTATCGACCAGCTTCGCCTTGCCTGTATAGAACGGATGGCAAACGGCGCAGATGTCGGTGCTGATGTTGGCGACCGTGGAGCGTGTCTCGAACGTATTGCCGCACGCACAGTGAACCTTCGCCGTGGCGTACAGTGGATGGATGTCTGGTTTCATTGGATTGACCTCGGGTGTGGCTAGCCTCTAAAGATAATCCGGCCGGGGATCGGATGGAAGCCAGTCGGACCGCCCCGTAGTAGGGGTAGGCCCCCGTGCCTACCCCGGGCAGCGTTGTAACAATCTTTGCGTAGTTCGGTCGCGCCGAGCCTCGTCACCCCCCATGCAGCCACGCGGGCCTGCCCCTTACGGGCCCGGGGCTTGCCCATATAGCCTGATCCAACGCCGAGGATCAGATGTTCACCGGAGCTTCGCTCAGAGCCATAGCCCTCGCCGCCGTCGTTGCTGCTGCGGGCTGTGCCTCGTTACGGGGGCGGACCGAAGGTCCCACCGTCCCTGTCATCGTCCAAGTGCAGAACAATCTGCCGCTTCCAACCGACCTCACCATCTATGCTGTCACGCGATCGGGGGCCCGCACCCTGCTGGGTAGCGTCCCTCCGGCTGCGACCAGGAGCTTCACCTTCAAGCCGGTGTCGTTCTCCGAACCGTATCGCCTGCTCGCCACCCGACCGCTCCGTCGCGCGATTACGTCGGAGGTGTTTACCGTCGGGTCGGACATGACTGGAAGAATCATCTGGACCATGTCACCCAACATCATCGGATTCGAGGAAGTCGACACCGATTCCACCGCCTCGCCCGATACCGCTGGAGCGCACTGAAGCAATCGTCGAGCTGCGCGCGTCAGCTGCGCGAATCAGCTATGCGCTTGCGCGGTCCACGCTCTTTCGACGCAGGCGAGAGCTGCGCCAGGCAGCAAACACGAAACCGACGGTGATGACAAGGCACAGCGCCCCGATCCAGTCGCCGACGAGCGTGTAAAGCGTCCGCTGCGACGTCACCTCGACATCGTACGTAGCGCTACGCGGTACGAAGATCGGCGTCTCGGCGCGCACGCGTCCCAGCGGATCGATCCAGCCCGAGATACCGGTGTTGGCCGCTCGCACGATCGGAAGACGATTTTCGATCGCACGGAGCGACAGATGCGCGAAGTGCTGGTACGGCGCATTGCTTCGCTGGAACCATGCGTCGTTCGTGATGTTCAACAGAACCGAAGTCCCCTGCTTCGCGTAGTCGCGCGCCAGCTGTGGAAAGATCGATTCGTAGCAGATGAGCACGCCGGCCGTGCCGAACGCCAGATGAAATGGTTCTTCTCTGGTGCCGCGTCCAAAACCGCCAAAATAATTGACGCCCTGAAACCAGTCGGGATTGAGGAACGGCACGCGCTCCACGATCGGAACGAGGTAATGCTTGCGATATGGCGGCTGCGGGCTCACGTTGCCGCGCGGATCGGTGAGCAGCGCGGCGTTGTAATACGCGAACGGGACGACCCGCGGATCACTCGAGTCCATGAAGCCGACGACCATCGGCGTTGGATGTTCAGCGACCGCCGCACGAAGCGAGTCGAGCCATCCGGGATACTGCCAGAGGAAACGGTCCAGCGCAGCCTCGGGCCATACGACCAGATCGGGTGAAGAGCGCGCAACTTCCGCGCGCGTCATGGCCGCGAGCTTCGCAACGTGCGCCGACGGATCCTGAGTCGTGAGCTTTACTTCTTCCGGAATGTCCGGCTGTATGATCGCGATGCGCGCGAGCGGCCTCAGCTGTATCGTCGCCATGCGCCATTCACCGTACGCGGCCACGACGGCGAGAACCGCCACGGCACCGACGATTCGCGTCGTCGCGGCGCGTCTGCTCGACCTGTACAACCACGCGTCGGCGACGAAGCCATTCACCGCTGCGATGCAGAACGAGACGCCGCGCACTCCGCTCAGATCGGCGACCTGCACCAGCAACGGCACGTGCGCGAACGCCAGTCCCAGAGGCAGCCACGGGAACGACAGATCACTCAGATAATTGAGCGCCAGCTCCGACGCTGTCCACACGATCGGCAAGAGAATCGCCAGCGGCCAGCCAGTCAGCTTTCGAGCGAAGTAAAGCGCGGCCATCGTCGCACCCACCACCGGTGCAAGCCATACGAGAGCGCCGATGTAACCCAGGAGAGCGAGCTTGGTGTACAGCAACAGCGCGACCGCGATCCAGTACAGGTTTGCGCCGTAGCCGATGAAGCCAAACCAGAATCCCGCGCGCGCCGCCTGCCAGCCATGACCTTCCCGATCCGCCGCGTGCGTCACCAATATCGAGATTGGTACGAGGCACAGGAGCACCGGTACGATGAGATTGAACGGGGGAAACGATATCGCGAAGAGGGCCGCCGATGCGAGCGCGGCCAGTGCCTCGGCACGACTCGGCACGATGCCGCCGGCGCGAATCTTCATCGCACCAGGAGTGCAGCTGTCGCGCGCTTCACTTCATCCGTACGCTTCACGAACGAATTTCGCGCCCTTCTTCGGCAGACTTGTACACCGCCTCCACCAGCTTCTGTACCACCAGCTGATCTGACGGGAGTTTGTACGGCGTCTCCTCGCGTACCAGCGCTATGAAGTGCGCCAGCTCCGCGCGGTAGCTCTGAATGAAGGCACTCTCGCGCGCTGCAGCGCCGGTAGGCGAAACGTCGGTAGGTCTGCCATTCAACAACTTCACCACACGCAGAGGTGCAAGCCGAGCGCTTCCTCGCGATGCTCGCGTCTCGAACCACCAGCGATCGTCCTCGCCGACATAGTTCCACGCAACGTCCGCGGTAAACAGCAATCCGCCAGCCAGCTCGATCTGCACGGCCATGCTGTCCTCCACAGCCGATGCACCACGCCCACGGTCGAACTGCGCGCTCACACGCACTGCCTCGGGGAAATCCGTCAGCCACAGCGCGAGATCGAGCAGCGGATAACCAAGCTCGAGGAATGCGCCGCCGCCAGCTTCGGGACGCCGATAGCGCCAACCGCCCTGTTGTCCGCGAAACTGATAGTGGCCACCGCGAATTCCAGTGATCGCGCCAAGCTCGCCGCCGCGCATGAAGCGCTGCAACTGCTGCACGTCGGTCCTGAACCGGTGGTTGTTGCCCACCACGACCTTGCGTCCGGCTTTCGCTGCAGTAGCGAGAATTCTCTCGACGCCACGTGACGTGAGCGACAGCGGCCGCTCGCACAGAACATCCACGCCCGCTTTTATGGCGGCAAGCACGTGCGGCTCGTGCAGATGGTTGGGCGTCGCGATCACCACTGCATCCACCTGATCAAAATCGAACAGGTCATCGATGTCGGTGAACACGTCGCGCACACCGAACCGCTCGGCGAGGGAGCGCGCCTTGGGGCCATCGTTGTCGCAAAGTGCGACCAGCGTTGCGCCTCTCGCCTTGGAAAGCAGCGGCAGATGCGCGATCTGCGAGATCGCCCCTGCCCCTACTACGGCGACTCTGATCGGCGGAGTGGATGCCATTACCTAAATTACTCGCCCGATCGTGGTTCCCGGATAGTACGTGTGAAGAATCGTCATCACGTCCTGCCCCGCGCGGGCGCGGGCGATCGCCCCCCACTGGTCCATCCCCACGCCATGACCGTTACCGCTTCCGTTGATGGTCAGCTGAGTCACACGCCCGCGGCTGTCCGTGCTCTCATCGAACGTGAACAGAGTGCTCGGCAGTATGTCACCCCCGGGGGTGCGGAGTACGAAGCGAACGTCGTTGCCGCGTACGGTGAACCGGCCGCGATCGGTCTCGAAGACGAGACCAGCTACCCGTCCCGACGGAGTGCGACCACTGGCCGTGATCTTCCGCAGCGTCCCGACGCGACCGCGCTGCGCCGACGAATACTGCGGCAGGTAGCGCTCCAGCAGCGATGCGAGCTCCGATCCGCTGAGTGTGCGGGTCCATCTGAATCGTGGCGAGTCCTCGCCATAGTAGTGATCGGTGCCAGGTATCCTGTCGCTCACCGATACGAGATAAGGCTCGTCACCGCTTCGCCACACCTCGCTCGCGGCCGCAGTCACGCCGCCGGAGTTCGAGTGATACGGCGCGTTGATCACCCGTCCGTCGTACATCATCACCATGTCGTGCGTCGCGGCAACGGCGGCATCGGACAACGGCCTCTCCGCATCCACCCCGCCGTATACCTGATCCGCGACAGTCGCCAGCATGTCGTAGGGACGCGAATCATCCATGCGCGTGTACGCAAAGCTGCGCGCAGCGATCGCCTGCGCCTCCACGGCAGCGCTCTCGATCGCGGTGCGATCGGTACCGATCTCGAGTGGCACCACACCGCGCAGATAGTCCTCCATGCCGACGCGATTTATGACCGACACACCGTCGTTCGCGACGGCAATGCCTATCTCGCCGCGATAGCGATGACCGTCGAATCCGACGAACGCATCAGAGTCGGTCGCGCGGGCGATCAGTGGCCCGCGTACCGATGGAACGGGACCACCACTGGATACGAGCATTCCGTCCCGCGCTTCGACAGTGAAGCTGTCGCCGGCATGCAATGTCGCCAGCGCCTTGCCGCTGGGTCCGTCATACACGCTCCAGTCGCCGGTCGCGTAGATCCGCGCTGACCGCCGTCCAATCGCCAACGCGATGCGGACTGTCTGATCGTTGTCGGAGCGGGAAACACCGCCCGCTGGACGCGCATTGCCCTGAGCTGGCGACGACCTGTGGCCGATGATCGTCGGCAGCACGGTAACTGGCACGTCGGCCACCTGAACAGCCGTCGTATCGCGGCGACGCGACGAGTCGGGCGGAAGATTCAACGGTGGAAGATTGCTGCGCGGCTCGGTGCGCGCCGATGCAACAGGCTCCGGTGCCACCACGGGCCGCCGTGTCCCGCCGGCGCAGGCGCCAAGGAACACCATCGCGAATACGAGCGTTGATTTCACGCTCATAAGACGCGCAACGCTCACCGTCCGAAACTTCCTATGGTCGTGGACACGAGTGGCAGTTGCCGCCGCAGCGAGATTCGGATATCCCCCACCGGCTCGCTGATCACACGAATCGTCTCCGCGCTGAAGTCGTAATCGTCCACGACTTCGCGAGGAACCACCTCCAGCAACGTGCCCGGAGTGTACCGCTCATCCAGAAAGGTCACGCCGTCTATGTCATCTGCCTGCCAGGGCAACCGGGCTACCGCAAGACCCGTATCGTCGTCGATTCTGTCCACCAGCGCCTGAACCGGCGTGCCGAGCCGGCTTTCGTACCGCTCGGCGGTGATCATCCTCTGCAGATCCGAAACGCGCTCGAGCCTGTCGCGCTTGACTGATTCCGGGACGTCGTCGTCCAGCTCAGCCGCGCGCGTGCCTTCCTGTGGCGAGTAGCTGAAGACGCCAACGCGCTCGAACTGCACATCCTCGAGAAACTCCAGCAGTTGCTCGAAGTCGGCTTCGGTTTCACCGGGAAAGCCGACAATGCAAGTGGTGCGAATCGCGACGCGCGGCACTGCAGCACGAAAGCGCTCCACGTTCGCGCGTATAGTTCGCGCGCGTTCCGGCCGTCGCATCCGCTCGAGCACCGTATCCGATGCGTGCTGAATCGGCATGTCGATGTACGGCATGATGCGCGGCTCGCGCGCGACCAGCTCAAGCAGCTGTGGTGTGATTCCGGTCGCATACAGATACAACATCCGGATCCACGGTACCGTCGTCTGATCGACGAGCATCTGCAGCACATCCGGCAGTCGGACTGTGCGATCGCGTATGTCGCGCCCGTAGTGCGCCAGATCCTGCGCCACGAGATTGATCTCACGAGCGCCCTGCATCTCCAGCAGTTGCGCTTCGGCCACGACTTCTTCGGGCGCAAATGACCGGTGCTTGCCGCGCATCAGGGGGATCGCGCAGAAGGCGCACCCGTGGTCACATCCCTCGCTCACCTTGAGATATCGCACATGCGGCAGATCACCGCTGTACAGGCGGACACCCGGATGCTCCAGCATCGGATCACCGGTCAGAACACCACGGCTCGCGAGCTCCTCGATGAGCCGATCCGTTTCCGACGCACCAAGGAACAGGTCGACTTCCGGAAGAGCTTCCTGCAGCTCGCCTTTGTGGCGCTCCACCATGCAGCCGACTGCGACGACAGTGCTGCACACGCCGCTCGTCTTGTACTCACCCGCCTCGATCAGCGCGTCGAGCGACTCCTTCTTCGCGGCGTCGATGAAGCCGCACGTATTCACGATTATCACCTCGGCGTCGCCGAGGTTTTCCGTCATCTCGCCGCCGTATGCCGCGAGCTGTGCGAGATAGCGTTCCGAATCGACCGTGTTCTTGTCACATCCCAGTGTGACCAGCCCCACCTTCATGAGCCGAGGAACGATTCGAGCGCGCGTTTCTTGGAGTGATGGCGCAGCTTGAGGAGCGCGCGATCCTTTATCTGACGCACGCGCTCGCGCGTCACACCGAGTACTTCTCCGATTACCTCGAGCGTCATCGGCTCGTCGCCGTCGAGGCCGAAATACATGCGCAGCACGCGTGCTTCACGCGGCTTGAGGATGAGCAGCGACTTGTGGACAGTTTCGATGAGTGCCTTCTCGAAAGTTTCTTCATCCGGCAGAAGGCGATTTGTATCGGCAAGGTGATCTATGAGCGAGTTGTCTTCGCCCGGCGTCATTGGCGCGTCGAGCGAAAGGTGCGTGTGCGAGATCGCCATGGTGCGCGCGACCTCTTCCTCGGAGATTCCCATCCCCTCGGCGATTTCATGATGCGTCGGCTCGCGCCCCAGGTCCTGGAGCAGCATTGCCGCGTGCTTTCCGATCCGATGCAGATCACCCGCGCGGTTCAGCGGCACGCGGACGATGCGCGACTGCTCGGCCAGTGCCTGCAGAATCGCCTGACGGATCCACCAGACCGCGTAGGAGATGAACTTGATCCCCTTGGTCTCGTCGAAACGTTTGGCGGCGCGCATCAGTCCCAGATTTCCCTCGTTGATTAGATCCGAGAGATTGACGCCCTGGTTCTGATATTTTTTTGCAACCGACACGACGAAGCGGAGATTGGCGCGGACCAGCTGGTTCATCGCCTCTTCATCGCCCGCGCGAATGCCGACGGCCAGTGCAGCTTCAGCTTCGCGGGAGATCAGTGGGTATGCACTGATGTCCCGCAGGTACTGATCCAGCAGGCCCTCATCAACAAATTCCTTTCGCTTGGACGGCAGCTTCATCCGTTCTAATTCTACCCGACCACCAACAGGTTGAAAGGGGGCCCGCCATCATATGATGCGGCCAGTCGGTTTTCGAGTTATCGAACGATCGTTCCAAGCCGCTTCCAGCGGGCGTTGGTGAGCCAGCTCCAGGCGGAGGCAGAATCGGGCCGGTAGCTGAAATAAACGAACATCGGCTGGCCGCGGACGAGAGAGTCGGGAACGAAGCCCCAGTACCGGCTGTCGAGCGAGTTGTCGCGATTGTCGCCGAGCACGAAGAGATCGTGCGGAGGGACTACCAGGGGGCCCCAGTTGTTGCGGGAGGGCCAGTACGCTTCACTCGCACGGGCTGACTTGACCAGATAATCCCGCTGCCACCGAAACTCATCGACGGCCATGTCGGCGTCGGCCGACGTATGGGTGACGTAGCTCTCCTTGAGCGGGAACCCGTTGCGCTGGAGGACTCCGTCATGCATCAGCAGCGTGTCGCCCGGTACGCCGACCACCCGCTTCACGAAGTTGATGGATGGATCGGACGGCCATTTGAATACGATCACATCGCCGCGGCGCGGCTGGTGGATTCCAGGAAGCTTGATGTGGGTGAACGGCAGCTCCGGGCCGTACACCATCTTGTTGACCACCAGGAAGTCACCAACAAGCAGCGTGCGCTGCATGCTCGGTGTCGGGATCTTGTACATCTCGACCACCAGAGCGCGCGTTACCAGGAACAGCAGCACCGACGCTCCCAGCTGCAAAACCGCTCGCACGAATCCACGCATCACGAGTTCAGTATACCTCTGTGTGGCCGGTCTTCAAGCGCCCTACCAGATGCCGTCATCCCCGCGCAAGCGGGGATCCATTGCCCGTCGTCATGCGCAATAAGCAATACGAAGTCTGTCTAGTCCGGCGTCCCAAGGTAAGTATCGATCTGAGCGCGCTGGAGCGTGCCGGAGTAATCGACATAGCCCACCTTGGTCTCGGAATAGAAGTCATACACTTCCCATCCGCCCTCGCGATGGCCGTTGCCAGTCTGCTTTACCCCTCCAAAGGGCAGATGTGCCTCGGCGCCGATGGTTGGGGCGTTGATGTACGTTATGCCGTTGTCGAGCTCCTGTAGAGCCCGGAACGAGATGTTGACATCCCGCGTGTAGACCGATGACGACAGGCCGTACTTGACGGCATTGTTCACCGCAAACGCCTCGTCCGGCGTCGAGACGCGGATTACCGACAGCACCGGCCCGAAGATCTCTTCGAAGGCGATCCTCTGCGTCGGCTCGACGCGTGTGAAGATCGTCGGCTCGTAGAAGAGGCCGTCCTTGAAAGCATCACCGCTGGGACGCTGCGCGCCGCAGACGATATCCGCGCCGCCGGCCTGCCCGATATCAACGTAGTGCTCGATCTTCCGGAGCGCTGCTTCGTTGATGACAGGCCCGACGTCGACGCCCTTCTTTCTGCCGTCGCCCAGCTTCAACTCCTTGGTACGCTCGACCAGCATGCCGAGGAAGTTGTCGTGGATTCCCTTCTGCAGGATGAGACGGCTGGTCGCGGTGCAGCGCTGGCCCGTAGTTCCGAACGCGCCCCAGAGCGCGCCTTCGAGTGCAAGATCGAGATCTGCGTCGTCGAGCACGATCTGGGCGTTCTTGCCACCCATCTCGAGCGACAGGCGCTTGTGCATGCGCCCGCACGTTGCACCGACGATGCTGCCGGTCGCGGTCGATCCTGTGAACGAGATGAGCGGAACGTCGGGATGCTCGACCAGTGGAGCGCCGACATCTTCACCGGTTCCATGCAGCAGCTGAATCACTTCTGGCGGTAGCCCTGCGTCGAGCAGGATCTCGACGAGCAATGTCCCGGTGTGCGGCACATCCTCGGCGGGCTTGAAGATCACCGAGTTCCCGCACACGAGCGCTGGGAACATCTTCCACGTGGGGATCGCCATCGGGAAATTGAACGGGCAGATCAGCCCCGCGACGCCGATCGGGCGGCGGAAGCTCATCGCCCACTTGTTGCGCAGCTCCGACGGAACGGTGCGTCCGGAGAGCTGGCGTCCCATCGTGGCCGCGTAGTAAGCGGTATCGATTCCTTCCTGAACGTCGCCGCGTGTTTCGGTGAGCGGCTTGCCCATCTCACGCGTCATAGCGTCGGCGATCTCTTCCTTGCGCGCGACGAGCAGATCGCCTGCCTTGCGCAGGATGTCGCCACGCTGCGGCGCTGGCGTCGCCTTCCACAATTCGAATCCGCGTTTTGCGCTCGCGACAGCGCGATCGACGTCTGTCGAATTCGAGAGCGGAAACTTTCCGATCACGTCATTGAGATCAGCGGGATTGCGGTTGTCGAAATACTTGCCCGTGGACGGCTCGACCCATGCACCCGCGACGAAGTTCTTGAAGACTTTCATTATTGGACGTTCTTGTAGAGCGTGACTTTGCCATCGGCGATTCGAATATCACCGATGTAACTGGGGAGCGGAATCGGAAATGCATCCGGTGCGATTCCCGGTGGCGCGTCGTGACGGATCTGTTGCACGAGCTTTGGAAGCATTGCGTTCGGCACTGCGAATTGATGGATCTGCGCCTTGGTGACGTGCATCTGCGCCAGCCCCGGCTTGATGAGGTCGACGCGGCCCGCCAGCTCGACCGTGTCGCGCGCGCTGAGCATCGACGCGAGCGGACCGAGAGCGCGATCAGCACCCAACTCGCGGAGGGGCACCACTGCGCGGACGTGAAGCTGGTCGCCCGAGACCATCGCCTCGACGTCGGTCGATGATGGAGGCAGCTGCTTCGCAGTCGCCTGGATCAGGTAGGCGACGGCCTGAGCAGGTGTGAGATTGGCGAACACCTTGCCCTGGCTTGCCCTGAGCCCAGTCACGGCAGACTCGCCCGCCGACGCGTCGGCCGCTGTCACGGCGTGCCACGCTCCAGCCGCAGGGGCCGAAGGAGATGCTTTTATCGTCCACCAGTAGTAGCCGGCGGCGACGATCGCGGCCAGAACTATGAGGCATCCAACTCTTCTAAGGCAGCCGAACATACCGAAAATTAGCCGGTAGCGGGTGGCCCCGCCTACCCTGCGGAGCTTTGACGTTCCCACACGAGCCGTCGTTCCCGCGAGCGCGGGAATCCGTTTTCAACCCGAAATAGTCAATCCGCCGTTTGCAGCAGCTTCTCCAGATCCAGCGGATCTGTCCCCATCAGCGGGAAACCGCTTTCCGATCGTGGCCATTCCTCGCTCGGACGATCCCAGTAAAGCTCGATTCCATTCCCGTCCGGATCGCTCAGATAGATCGCCTCGCTCACTCCGTGGTCCGCGGCGCCCTGCAGCGGGATACCTGCAGCCATGACGCGCCTGACCGCTATCGCCAGGTCCCGCTGGGTCGGATACCGGATCGCGACATGGTAAAGCCCGGTGTGTCCCCGCGGAGGCGCTGTCCCGCCACGGCTCTCCCACGTGTTGAGGCCGATGTGATGGTGATAGCCTCCGGCCGAAACGAACGCCGCCTGTGTCCCGTAGCGTTGCGTTATGTCGAAGCCGAGCACACCGTGGTAGAACGCCAGGGCGCGATCAAGGTCCGCGACCTTGAGATGGGTGTGGCCGATGTCGACGCCGGCGGGGACTGAGTAATCGGAAGCGGACGTATCGTTCATCGTTTCTCCATGTCTCTTCATGACCGTGGCCGACTGGCTACCCGATGCTGTACCCGAAGAATAACGCGGTGGTGCTGTTTCGCATTGCGAGCGTTCCGGGCACCCCACGAAGTCGACGTCTCGGGAGTCGGCGCTCACTTTCGCACCGATGGTCGGTATCGCAACGCTTCCGCGACATGCGGCGGGGCGATTCGCTCGTCGCCGTTCAGATCTGCGATGGTGCGCGCGACCTTGAGCACGCGGTGATATGCACGGGCCGACAGATCGAGCGTGGAAGCCGCCGAGTGCAACAGAGTGCGCGCATCCGTGTCAATCGGAGTGTGGCGATCGAGCCAGCGCCCGGGAACGTGCGCGTTGCACGTGACGCCGCGCAACGCCCGGTAGCGCGCGCGTTGAACGTAACGCGCATGACCGACCCGATCGCGCATTGCAGCAGAATTATCGCCACCTTCGGCATCTGCACTCAGGTCACGCAATGCAACTGCACCAACGGGCACGTGCATGTCGATTCTGTCGACGAGCGGACCCGACATTCGCGCAGCGTACTTTGCAACTTCTGCCGCTCCGCAACTGCACTTGCGACCGGGCTCGCCGGCCCTTCCGCAAGGACAGGGATTCGTGGCGCCGACCAATGTGAATCGCGCGGGAAAGCTCACCGACATCGCGGCGCGCGCGATGACGACCGAGGCATCCTCCAACGGCTGTCGCAATCCGTCCAGCACTCCGCGCGAAAACTCCAGCATCTCGTCCAGAAACAGAACTCCGTTGTGCGCGAGGCTAACCTCTCCGGGGCGCGGGCTGCTTCCACCTCCAATGAGACCTGCACCCGATATCGAGTGATGCGGCGCACGAAAGGGGCGCGCGCCGAGCGTAATCTCAGGCGACAACACCCCAGCAACCGAGTGAATCGCAATCACTTCGAGCGCTTCTTCCTCGCTGAGATCGGGAAGAATCGTCGGGAGACGGCGCGCGAGCATCGTCTTGCCAGCTCCTGGCGGCCCGATCATGACCAGATTGTGCGAGCCGGCAGCAGCGACTTCCAGCGCGCGCTTCGCGCTCTCCTGACCCACGACGTCCGAGAAGTCGACTTCATACGCACGCTGAGATTCAGCGGACTCCGCCGCGCGCGCGACCAGGAGCTCGTCACAACGCAGCTGCAGGACCAACTCACGCAACGTCGCGGGCGCGGCCAGCAGGATATTCGTGACGCGACCCGCCTCGGCGTGATTCGCTGGCGGAACGACCAGCACCGATCCCGGCGAAACGCGACCGACGTGGCGCGCGACCGAGAGCGCGCCGCGTATGTTGCGCACCGCGCCATCCAGACTCAATTCGCCCACGAACATCCGATTCTCGACGGCGCCGGGATCGACCTGCCCCGTTGCGACCAGAATGCCGAGTGCGATCGGCAAATCGAACGCGGTACCTTCCTTGCGAATGTCCGCCGGAGCAAGGTTGACCGTTATCCGCCGAGGCGGAAGCGTGAACCCCGAATTCACTATCGCGGCTCCGACCCGTTCTCTGCTCTCCTTGACAGCGCCGGCTGGCAGGCCCACAATGGTCCATTGCGGCAAGCCTTGCGCTGCGTCAACCTCGACTGTCACGTTGTAGGCATCGATGCCGATGACGGCGGCCGATCTTATCGCTGCTAGCATGTGCTCTCCCTGTCCGATCAACCTCGCTCATTTCACGACAATGAGCTGAATCGGATTTGCTTGCGGAGAGTCATTTCACCGATTCCCGGATTAGCTTGAATTCATGACGCCGACAGCCCTCGCCAGCGCCATCCCCGGTACGTCGCTCGCCCGCGGTCTGTTCATCGTCGCGTTAGCCCTTGGCTCCGGAAGTGCCAACGCTCAACGCCCTGCACCGCCGGCGCCTCTGCCGACTGCCCCCGCGTCGTGGGACACACTCTACAGCCAGCATCGCTTCTTCGATCTGCGCGATGCGGTCCGCACAGCCGGTGGTGCAACTGGTCCGGACGTGCAGTTCTACCGGGGGATCGTCGCACACGCGTTCAACGACAATGACGGCGCAATCGAATCGCTCGCGCCGCTCATCGACAGCATGCCCCGTGGCTTCAGCCGATCACACCTGGCAGACGCTGCCGATGCGCTTGCCGATAGTTATGCGCGCGTCTTTCGCTATCGCGAATCGGCCGCGACGTACCGGCGCGCACTGCGCGTCGGAAGGGGCGCGCTCGACGCCGCCACCCGGTCGCTTTTTACGCAGCGTGCAGAGCGCGCGGACGCACTGGCGAGCGTACCTCCACAACGCATCAGGTGGACAGCGGAATCGAATACGTCGCCGGTTCCAAACGACAGTGTGGCATTCGCGGCGGTTGCGCTCATCAATAGCACCGCGCCACGCGTGCGCCTCGGCGTTGACGCGGGCGCCACGTTCACGATCATAGATTCGACAACCGCGGCATCGCACAATGTTCAGATTCTCAAGGACTCCGTGCACACGACCGTTGGCGGCCGAACGATCACGGCGCGAATCGGCGTCGTTCGCAGCATGAACATAGGCACAGCCCGGCTCGCCAATGTTGTCGTCATCGTTGCACCGGACGACTCGCTGCAGTTGAGCTACATGCGCTATCCGGTAAGCGGCATCATCGGGCTGCCGGTTCTGTCCGCACTCGGCAGCGTTTCATTCATGCGCGACGGACACATCGCACTGTCCTCGCCAGGTGCGGACAATGACTCGTCCGCCGCACCGAACATGGCACTTGCAGATGGTGCGGCTGTCGTCGCCGCGTCGTATGACACCAGCCGGATCGCGCTGCTGCTCGATTCGCGTGCGTCCAGGACACTGCTGTATCCATCGTTTGTGCGTGAGTTTCCGAAAGCGACCAGATCCGCCACCTTGACCACGTACGTTGGCACCCAGCTGGACGGTGGCGTTACGTCGATGCCGTCGTACATGATTCCCGGCATCACGCTTGGCGTCAACGGCCGTCCGATCAGGATCGGCTCGGTGCATGCACTGATGCGCGACGTGGACTTGCGCGCACAATTCTATGCGGGTGCGCTGGGTCAGGACGCACTGCAAACCGCCGATCGTGTGACGCTCGACTTCTCGGCGATGACGCTACGTCTTCGTGACCCACCGCAGACGCCGGTGCTGCCGAAGATCGTCTACCCTACAGGCACCGTGGGGATGCCGTCCCCGGTGAGCAAGGTGCCCGGCGACATCGCCTTCGTTGTTCTGCTGTTTGCGCTGTTCGTCGTGCCGAAAGCCCTGCAACGGTACCGGCTGCCGAGCGCAATTACCAGCCTGCTCATGGGCGCCGGTGCGACGGCACTCGGACTGTTTCACAACGATCCGACACTTCACCTCCTGTCGACATTCGGAATCGTCGCGCTGTTCCTGTTCGCAGGACTCGAGATCGATGGGCACGAGCTCAAACGACAGGCGGCACCGCTCGTCGTGCACGGTATAGTCTGGTCGGTGATTCTCGCGCTCGGATCTACGATCATCGCGTTCGGCTTCGGCTTCGCCACTCGTCCGGCGGTGTTGATCGCACTCGCGCTGCTTACGCCATCGACCGGCTTCATACTCTCGTCCCTGTCGGGCTTTGGCCTGCTGGAGGGCGAGCGGTTTGCCGTGAAGACCTACGTCATCGCGTCGGAGCTGCTTGCACTGACAGTACTTTTCTTCGTGCTCCAGTCGACCTCGATAGGGAGGCTGGCGTTCGCCGTCGCGGCGATGATCGTCGTGGTGACAATCATCCCATTCATGTTTCGGCTTTTCGCGCGGTTGGTCGCGCCGCACGCTCCGCGCTCGGAGTTCGCGTTCCTGCTGATGGTCGCGATCGTATGCGCGTACGCGACGACGCGGTTGGGCGTCTACTACCTGGTAGGCGCATTTCTCGTCGGTATCGCAGCGCAGCGGTTCCGATCGGAGCTGCCGGCCATGTCGTCGGAGAAGATGGTGGATGCGCTCGAGTCGTTCGGGTCGGTGTTCATCCCGTTCTACTTCTTTCACGCCGGGACGGAGATAGTGCGTGAGCAGATCACGATGCGCGCGATCCTCGTGGGCCTACTCCTGATAGTGCTGCTCATTCCAGTCCGCGTCGGGATCACGATGCTTCAACGCCGTTCCTTTCTCAAGGATTCAACTGCGGTCGCACGCAGGATCGGTGTCGCGCTCATCCCCACGCTGGTATTCACGCTCGTCATTGTCGACATACTGAACGTAAACTTCGGTGTCGAGAAGTACGTTCTCGGTGCTCTGGTTCTCTACACGGTGATCAACACCAGCGTTCCCGCGTTCGTGCTGCACTCCGCACCGCCAGAGTTCGAGAACGTGGAAGCAGCGGACATCGTTTAGGAATCTGTCCGGATCGCGGCGCGCCGAATGCGGCGGCCGTCGTACTCGCGCGGCCCTCCGTCATCGTCGCCGCCAACTTCGTCACCGCCGCGAAAGCGCGGTCCCCGGACGACGACTGACTTCAACACCCCGCGTTGCAGGCGTAACCGAAGCCACGCGAATGTGGGGCACGGATGCATCCGTGCCTGTCACCCGATCCAAAGCGATGCTGAGGGCAGTCCTGCCTTGATGCCTGCAAGAACTTTCATCCCCAAAGCGATGCCGAGGCCAAACAGGCCTTGGCTCCTGCGGGACCTTGCGTCCCCAGAGCGATGCTGAGGCCAATCCTGCCCTGGTGCCTGCGGGACCTTGCGTCCCCATAAAGCTCAACGGGCGGAGCAGCTTTCGCCGCCCCGCCCGTTGAGCCCAAGGAGTGCCGCTTACTGCGGCGCCTTGATTGAATCGCTACCGATCACGAGGATTCGGAAATCATCGCGACGGTTCTGCTGCCAGCACGTCTCGTTGTGATCCGTGCAAGCCGGGCGCTCTTCACCGTAGCTCACGATGTCGATTCTGCCCGCGTCGATACCATGATCGACGAGGTACTTCTTGGCCGAGGCTGCACGGCGCTGGCCGAGGGCCAGGTTGTACTCATCCGAGCCGCGCTCGTCGGTGTTTCCTTCGATGCGGATACGCATACCCGGATTCGCCTGGAGGTACGGGATCTTGGCATCCATCGTCGCCTGTGCATCCGTCCTGATATCCGACTTATCGAAGTCGAAGTAGATGCTGGCCGTGATCTTCGTCGAGTCGACAACCACTGGCGGTGGTGGCGGCGGCGGCGGCGGTGGCGGCGGCGGTGGTGGCGGCGGTGGTGGCGGCGGTGGTGGCGGCGGTGGAACGTGCGTAGTGTCGATGACAGTACGCGACGCGCCGCCGAGCATGAAGCTCAGACCAGCACGAGCGCCAAAGTTCGTCGTCTTGAAATCACCCATCAGGTAGTTGGCGACGCCGTCGACGCGAAGCGCAATGCGGTTCGCGAGACCGAGACGGAATCCAACGAGACCTTCTGGACCGTAAGCATACGACGTCCACGTTGCAGGTGCGTTGTCGCTGCGATGGAAGCTCGAGCGAACTGCACCAGCACCGATGATGAACTGACTACGCGAGAACACTGGAATGTTGTAGTTCAGGCGCAGCGAGAAATTACCATTGTCGTAACTGGTTCCGACCGGGGGACCCTGCGTCGTCGCCGTCTTCGGGTTGACGTAAGAGCCGTCGCCTTCAACTTCCCAGTTCGGCGTGAGGAACACACCAAGACCGGCGCCATAGCCGATCGAGTTGCCGAAGCCGGTGTCGAAGCCGAGCTTGCTATCGTAGTGGTTCCACGAACCGAAGCCCTTGAGCTCCATCGTTCCGGGCAGAGGCTGCGGCTGATCATCCCACCACGCGAAGTTCGCAGGAGCGGTCGCTCCCTTGCCCATCAACGTCATGAAATCAGGCATCACTTCGAGGCCGGCCTGGAAACGAAAGTTCTTCATGCTCGGTGACGACGGTGCGTAGTCGGCGATCGCGTCGCCGCGAAGCGCCCACATGTCACCAAGCATCACGCGAAGGCCGAGGTCGCCCGTCGCACCATACCGGTACGTGTAGTAGTTCCCAGCGCCAACAACGTCGTTGTGGAACGGAGAGAGTACGCCACCAGCACCGATGAGGAGCGAGGTATTAGTGAAGATCGGGAGCCCATAAACCAGGCGCGCCGCGATCGGTCCATACTTCATGTCGGCGGGACCATTCGTTGCGGCATTGGTATAGGAACCTTCTGCTTCTACGTCCCAATGCGGAGCGATGAACGCTCCAATGCGACCGCCGAAACCAAACTTGTTGTCGGTGATCCCCGCGCCGGTGCTTCCACCGGTTTTAAGGGAGCCGTCAAAGATCGTGTACTGGCCGAAGCCGCCTAGCAACAGAGTGCCGGGCTGCTGGGCAGCCGCGACTCCTCCGTAAAGCAAGGCCGCTGCGGCGCAGACGGACCAACGCTTAGATAACATCTTGAATCTCCTTGGGATGGAGGAAGGACTGAATCGGAGCCAGTTGCGCTCGTCGCGCGCCTACCCGGCAGGATGCATGCCGTCCCATGTGGACGCCACGCGCAGGTCCGATTCGCGGCCTGCTTACAACGCGCTCAATTTGCTTGATCATGATACAGAATGCTAGCGTACATGGTGATACAATACCGCTGTAAACACTTGAATTCAGAATCTTCGCAGAAATCACACGCTGTTTGGTCGCCAGAGTGCAAGTCTGACGCCACGCTCGCTCCATCAAACCTGCCGGCAACAGTTGGAGCAACACCTGGAGCAACCCTGCAGGTTATCGACGCCATGTCGGAAGCAATCTCCGCCACCATCGCAATGCACGCTCTCGCTTGAGTGCCGCCGACGCAGCGGCCCGCCAGGCTGATCGCATTTCGGCGGCATCCGCGAAGCGACTCGACGGCCGCGGCGACAGTCCCGTGCGCAGCCACTCCTCGATCGGCGTCGGAAGCTCCGACAGCTCGGTACGCTCGCCAAGCTGCTGTGCAAGAATGGCCTGCACATCACTGCCACGAAATGGAAGCTCTCCCGTAAGCACGAACGCGACCACCGCTGCAAGCGAAAAGCAATCCACTGCTGCGGTCTGGGCCTCGCCAAGCAGTTGCTCGGGAGCGGCAAAATCGAGCGATCCGCCGCTCGACATCCTGCCCTCGCCAGTCACGTGCGCGATTCCGAAATCAGTCAGACGCCAGCGATGATATCTGTCGATCAGAACGTTTTCCGGCTTGAGATCGCGGTGCACCACGCCAATCGCATGCGCCGCGCTCAGGCCATCGAGTATCAGATCGACGTGAGGCGCAATCTCTTCCAGGCTACGGGCCCCGCGACGCGCGATCAGCTGCGCAACCGACCCGCCTTCGGCGAGCTCCATCGTGTACCACGACAGTCCCTGTCGTCCGTCCCAATCGTAGATCGGCACGATCGCCGGATGTGCCAGCTGCGCTGCGAGCCGAGCCTCCTGCCAGAAGGCGCCGACCGCCTCGGCGTCGCGCGCGATGTAGGGATGGAGAACCTTGAGAGCGATCTCGCGCTCGAGGGCCAGGTCGCGGGCGCGCCAGACGGTCCCAAACCCGCCGCTGCCGAGCTTGGAAAGGATTTCGTAGTCGTATCCAACGGCGTCGCGCACCGCACGCTCGTTCGCGTCCTCGGGAACTGCGACCTGCGTCTTGCCACGGTTCGGCGCGCCGCCGGGATCTGCGCCGTAGCCTCGCTCAGCAGCGCGAATGAGCGCCGCCATCGACTCGAATCTGTGGGCCGGATCCGGCAGCAGCGCGCGATCCAGCGCGAGCGCGACGGACTCGGGGGTTTCAGGTCGCAGCAGCTTTACGGGTGGGGTGTCGTGCACCGGAGCCGGTTCACCCGTGAGCATGGCGAAGCACATCGCCGCAAGCTGCCACTGATCACTCTCGGGGGTCGGCTCCCAGCCCCGCTCCGCCCATTCTGGCGGGACCGGTGCGAAATCGAGCGGCGGATGCAGGCCGGGCGGAAGCTCTTCGCGCGGTACGGCCCACTGCCACTCGAGCATCCAGAACCGGCCCGTTGGCGTGATCCACAGCGCATCGGCACTCAACGCGCCGTGCACCGAGCCGGTGGTGTGAAGATATGCCAGCACCGAGCCCGCTTCGCGCAGAATGCGCAACACGTACGGCACGTCGGCCGCGCCCATTCCCTCGAACCGGGCGCCTGCGCTCTCACCGGAAACCCAGCGGCGCAGATATCCCGGTCCACGGTCGCGCTGATTCGTCCAGTAGTGGTACGTAGTCGGAATCGACGGATGGCTTCTGTGCGCAAGGCCGATCGCCTCGGCGTGAAGCCACCTATGATGCGCCGGATCTGGCGCAGTAACCAGGGCGAGCGCGCGCCCCAGGCCGTCGATTACTTCCTGGTAGTGGCGAAAATCGCCGGCAATTCCTTCCGCGCCCCAACGCCAGCCGGGCGGGAGCTCCCACCCCGCCACATGCGGGGGCAGCGTGCGGGTGACGCGACGCTGGCGGGCGATCGAGCGAGGTGCGGGCGCGGTCATCAGGTTGCTGTTAATATAGGACTGCCTTCACATAATGAGCGTAGTATCGTGCCCCCAGAACCGCAAAACGCCGACCCGAAGCTGCTTCCCAAGCTACTGAAGCAGATGACGCCAGGCGACGTGGCGGAGACGCTCGCGCGCGACCCGCGACTGATTCTCCCTGTCGGCACCATTGAAAAAACGCACTCTGGTCTCCCGATGGGCGCATCGACCATCGTCGTGGACCACGTTGCAGACGCGCTGTCAGCCGAATTCGGCGTTCTCCGGGCGCCCACGGTCGAGTACGGCGTGAACGCCGCGACGGAGCCGGAGTATCCGGCGAGCGTGACGCTCCGAAAGAAGACACTTCACAGGATGCTGAACGATCTGCTCACGTCCTGGGAGTGCCATGGCATCAACGAGTTCGTCCTCCTGACCGCGCACGGGTACGACCCGCACCTCGAGGCGATCTCGACCGTAGGGACGGCCCGCGCCCGCGTGCGTGTCGTGGATCTGTTCGCTGTAAACCTTTCCAATCTTACCGGTGTCAGACGGAGCGAAGACGATCGTGGGGGTATTTACGCGTCGCTCCTGTTGTACCTCACCCCATCGCTCGTCCGCGTCGAGGAAGCCGATCCAGGCGCCTCGGCGGAACAAGGGCGTGCCCTTTATGAGCGAATCCGCGCGCGGGTAAGCGAGCGGATCTTCCTCGCACCGGTCCCGTCCGAATAGCGTCGAAGAACCGGCTTGACATGACGGTGCGGCAGGTCTCCATGATGAAGCGCCGCCATGCGAGAATGGTTGAAGAAATTGCTTGACAGCAACACCGGACAGACATAGTGTATTAGTTGACTGATACACCACAGAATAAACGGCTTTCGGTACTGGCGCCGTCCAACAACGAATCTCTCACGCATTCATACATGAAGCCCAGACTGATTTGGGGCATCGCGGCGGTTGCTGCGCTGGTCGCCAATCCCGGTTCCGCACGCGCGCAGGTTACCGGTCGCGCGACGTTGCCCGACGCATCTCCGACCGCCCTGACGATCGACGAGGCGGTGGCGCTGGCGCAGCACAACAATCCGGATTTCCTCACGACGCGCAACAACGCACGCAACGCGTCGCTCGCGCTCAGGAGTGCCTACGGTGGTCTCCTGCCGCAACTCAGCGCGTCGCTCAGCGGGCAGTACCAGCAGGGCGGACAGCAGTTCTTCAACGGTGTATCGCTGAGCGCCAACAGCGACGTCATGCAGTCGCAGTACAACATCGGTCTCAACTATCGCATCAACGGGGCGACCTTCATCGCACCAAAGGTGCAGCGCGCGAACGTCGCCGCGGTGAACGCCGATATCGCCGGTGCGAAGGAAGCGCTCGCGGCGACAGTGCGGCAGGATTACCTGACGGCACTGCAGAGTCTCGCGCTGACGCAGCTGAACGATTCGCTCGTTGCGAACGCGAAGGTTCAGCTGGAGCTTGCACGCGCCAAGGCGCAGGTCGGCACAGGAACGCTTCTCGACGTTCAGCGCGCGGAAGTCGCGCTCGGCCAGCAGCAGGTTGCATTGCTTCAGGCCCGGAATCAGAACGACATCGACAAGCTGCGCCTGTTTCAGCAGATGGGCGTGGCGCAACCGGCGAACGTCGAGCTCGTGACGACGTTCACTGTAGGCGACACGCTGCCGCCGCTCGCAGATCTGCTCGATATGGCCAGGCGCCAGAACCCCGGCATCGTAGCTCTGCGTTCGCGCGAGGATGTCGCCAACCTGACGGTAAAGAGCGAGCGCACGGAGTACACGCCGACGCTGACACTGTCCACCGGAATAGGCGGCTATACCTATCAGTATCGTGACGCGGGTTTCCTGATCAATCAGGCGGAGGCGCAGACCAACTCGGCGCACTCCTCCTGCGTCGCCACGCAGGAAGTACGGCAGGCGGTGGGTCTGCCAAACACTCTCGCGCAGTGCGCGAACATCACCTTCACACCTGCGATGGCGAGCAGCCTGCGGGCGTCCAACTCGCAGTTCCCGTTCTCGTTCACGCCGTCTCCGCACAGCGTCTCTGCGCAGATATCGCTCCCCCTGTTCGATGGATTCGCACGTGAACAACGCGTGCAGGAAGCCGTCGTATCGCGCGAGAATGCACGCTACAACGTGCGCTCTCGCGAGCTGGCGCTGCAGGCAGACGTCAGTGCTGCATACCTTTCGCTACAGACCGCGAAGCAGACAGTTGCGCTCCAGGAACAGAACGCGGCCAAGGCCCGGCAGGAGCTCCAGTTCGTTCAGGACCAGTACGCTGTCGGCCTCGCGACATTCGTTGACCTCACCACTTCTCGCGCGGCTTACGCACAGGCGGAGAACGACCGGATCAACGCGATCTACAACTACCACAAGGCAGTCGCCGCGCTGGAGAGCGCGGTTGGCCGTCCTCTACGTTAACGGACATCTCAATGAAGAAACGCACCAAGTCAATCGTCGCGGTCGCAGCACTCGCCGCCGTCGTGCTGATCGGAGTCGTGGCAGCCACCAAGGGACGCACGAAGGCAGTCGAAGTGAAGATCGAACCGGTCGGCACACGCGACCTCGTTGCGTCGGTCACGGCGAGCGGGCAGGTTGCTTCACACACGAAAGTGGATGTCGCGTCCGACGTCTCGGGCCGCATCACGCGCCTCGCGGTCAAGGAAGGCGACATGGTGAAGAAGGGTCAGTTCCTCCTGGAGATCGATCCGTCGCAGTATCAGGCTGCGGTCGGCCGCAACGTGGCGGCGGTAGCGAGCAGCCGCGCACAGGTTGAGCAGGCCAAGGCCACCCTGGCGCAGGCACAGAGCACGTATCAACGCACCGCCGACCTCCAGAAGCGCAATCCCCAGCTGGTTTCCGCGGATCAGATCGACCAGCTTCTGACTGCGGTCAAGGTGAACCAGGCGTTGGTGGACAACGCGACGCACGGGGTAGCCCAGGCGGAAGCGGCGCTTCGCGATGCGCAGAGCTCGCTCGACAAGACGACCATCGTGTCGCCAATCGACGGCCAGGTCACGCGTCTCAACGTCGAGCAGGGCGAGACGGCGATCCAGGGCACGCTCAACAAGGACGCCGCAACGCTGCTCACCGTGAGCGACATGAGCAACCTGGAAACCAAGGTCAAGGTGAACGAGACCGACGTTGCCCACGTCAAGGTGGGTGACTCGGCCATCGTCCAGATCGACGCCTTTCCCGACACCACGTTCCGCGGCAAGGTGACGGAGATATCGAACAGTTCGCTCACCACCGCGGCGACGACCGGCACCAGCTCTCAGGCCGACCAGGCGGTGGATTACTACGTCACCGTACAGCTGCTGAACCCGCCGGCGCAGACGCGCCCGGACTTCTCGGCCACGGCCAAGATCATCACCGACACCAGGCCCCACGCGCTGGCGATCCCGATCATTGCCCTCACGATCCGCGAGAACGGGCCGGTCACCAGCGGTGGTGACTCGGCGACCGCGGTCGGCAAGACTCCCGTCAAGGAAGTCGGCAAAAAGGACGCAGACGGGGTATTCGTGGTGGGCGCCGACAACAAGGTCACGTTCCGGCCCGTAAAGGTAGGTATCGCGGGAGAGCAGTACTTCGAGGTCGTGAGCGGCCTCAAGCCGGGCGAGAAGATCGTCGCCGGCACGTACCAGGCTATTCGCGATCTAAAGGACGGCACTGTCGTGCGCGCGGCCAAGCCCGCGAAGAAGGGCGACTCAACGAAATCGTCATGAACAATGAAATAGAAGAAGCACCGCTCAGTACCACTGCGGAACGCAGAGCGGTCACGCAAGTAGCCGGCGTTGCGCCGGGCCAGGAATGGGCGATCGTCGCGCGCGGTCTCAAGCGCGAGTACGACATGGGCGGCGAAATCGTGCGTGCGCTGCGCGGCGTGGACATCGCCGTGCGCCGCAACGAATACGTCGCGATCATGGGACCGTCGGGATCGGGCAAGTCGACGCTGATGAATCTCATCGGATGCCTCGACACGCCTGACGCTGGCGAGTACTGGCTGAATGGAACGCTCGTGTCCGACATGTCGGACGATCAGCTGGCGCACGTCAGGAACAAGGAAATCGGATTCGTCTTCCAGACGTTCAACCTGCTCCCCCGCTCCACCGCACTTCAGAACGTGGAGCTGCCTCTCGTGTACGCGGGTGTCGGAAGCGAGGAACGGCGCGCACGCGCCAAGGAAGCGCTGGAGCGAGTCGAGCTCGGCGAACGCATGGATCACAGACCGAACGAGCTGTCCGGCGGTCAGCGCCAGCGCGTCGCGATTGCGCGTGCACTGGTCAACCGTCCGGCGATCCTGCTCGCCGACGAGCCGACGGGTAATCTCGACTCGCGCACGTCCGAAGACATCATGCGCGTATTCAGCGGACTGTCCGATCATGGACAGACGGTCATCATGGTAACGCACGAGCCCGACATCGCCGCGCACGCGCGTCGCGTGATCGTGCTGCGTGATGGTCTCGTCGAGACGGACGAGCGCAAGGAGACGTTCCACGAGCGTCTCAGCACGTTCGGCTCCTCGGTAGTCGGCTAGGGCACGTGCGCTTCTACGAAGCCGTTCGTCTCGCGCTGTCCACGATCAGAGTGCAGAAGCTGAAAAGCTTCTTCACTCTGCTGGGAGTCATGATCGGCGTGATGTTCCTCATCGCCGTCGTCTCGATCGTCGAGGGAATGGGGCACTACATGCAGGACGATCTGATGGGAAAGCTCATTCCCATCAACACGTTCAATCTGCGCAAGACTCCCGACGTGACACTCGGCGGAATCGATCGGGCCACTTGGCAGGAATGGCAGCGTCGCCCTCGCATCAAGGAGGAGGACATCGCGCCGGTGCTGGCTGCGCTTTCGCCCGGCACCAGAGCGGCGGTCGTCAGCCAGGACAATCTGATGGTCGAATCGCGCTACGTGCCCAAGCCCAAGCAGGTCGATGCGTCGAACGTCACGGCACCGTGGTTCGACATCAAGAAGATGGGCGTGACCGAAGGACGTGTCTTCACGGCGCAGGAAGACGCGATGGGCGCGCCGGTGGTGGTGATCGGTACCGACGTCGCGTCGTACTTCTTCCCGAGCGTCGATCCGATCGGGCGCGAGCTCAAGGTCGGCCACATTCCGTATACCGTCATCGGCATCGCGGAAAGTCAGGGCAGCGTTTTTGGCATGTCGCTGGACAAGTTCATCGTGGCACCCTTCAACTCACCGCTCAAGCGCCTGACAAACCGGCACGGCGTCATCGACGGCATCATGATTCAGTCGGTGGATGAAACAACGATGCTGGCGAATGAAGACGCGGTGCGCTCGGTCATGCGCACACGGCGCAAACTACTTCCGGAGCAGAAGGACAATTTCGTACTCGAGACCTCGGATCAGGATCTCGAGTTCTGGAACAAGATCAAGGGATACCTCGTCGTCGCCGGAATCGCGCTCCCCGCGATCGGGCTGGTGGTCGGCGCCATTGTCATCATGAACATCATGCTTGTAGCGGTCGCGGAGCGCACCGCCGAGATCGGCGTGCGCAAGGCACTCGGAGCGCGCCGGCAGGATATTCTGGCGCAGTTTCTGGTCGAGTCGGCGACGCTCAGCACGGTTGGCTCTGCAATCGGCGTGGTGTGCGGGATTGGAATCTCGGCAATAATTGCGTCGGTATCGCCATTGCCGACACACGTCGCCCTCTGGTCGATCGTCGTCTCCGTTTTGCTCGGAGCCGGCGTTGGCATCGTGGCCGGTGTCTATCCAGCGAGCCGCGCCGCGTTGCTCGATCCGATCACAGCCCTGAGAGCAGAATGAGTCTCGCGACGCGGGTATATGCGATTTTCCAGGGCGTCAGTATCGCACTGGATGCTTTGAGGGCGAACCGGGTTCGTGCCGCGCTTACGATCCTCGGCGTTGCGGTCGGCGTGTTCGTCGTCGTCGTGATCTCGGGAGCGATTCACGGAATCAATGCGAGCGTCGCCAAGGACTTCGAGAAGGCAGGTCCGTCGACATTCTTTATTTCGCGGTTTCCGATCACCTTCGAAGCGTGTGACGGCACTGACGACACCTGCAAGTGGCTCAGGAATCCGCCGATCTCCAACACCGAGATCGAGCGACTCGCGGCGCTGCCTGGCATTCGCACCGTCGCTGCACGCATCAACGATCAGGGGCCCGTAACCTATCGCCAGCAGACGATTCCGTCGCCGAACATAACCGCGTACACCGCGAACTGGACCGACGTCGATGGTGGCGACATCTATCCAGGCCGCACGTTCACGACGGCGGAGAATTCGTCCGGTGCACGCGTGGCGCTGATCAATGACGAGATGGCGAAGGACCTGTTTGGTGACATCGATCCAATCGGCAAGCAGATATCGATCAAGGGCGAGCCGTTCCAGGTAATCGGAGTCTATCACTACATTGCGAGCTTCCTCGGCGGCGGAAACGGAGCGAAGGCCATCGTCCCGATCGAGGCCGCACGCCGGCACCTTGGAACAGGTGTGCGTAACATCCAGGTGACGGTCAAGCCTGACGCGGGAGTCGAGCGTGACGACGCGATAGACGAGGTGGTCTCCGCACTTCGCGTGTCGCGCGGCCTCAAGCCGGGCGTCGACAACACGTTTGCGATCATCACTCAGGACAAGCTGTTCGAGACTTACAACAAGGTCTTCGGCATGTTCTTCATCGTAATGATCGCGTTGTCGGCCGTCGGCACGCTGGTGGGTGGTGTAGGCGTGATCGCGATCATGATGATCAGCGTCACGGAGCGCACGCGCGAAATCGGTGTGCGCAAGGCACTCGGCGCGACTCGCAGGACGATCCTTTGGCAGTTCCTGATCGAGGCGGTGACGCTCACCGGAATTGGTGCATTCGTGGGCATGTTCGTCGGCTGGCTCGGAACGCTGGCACTACGCGCGGCAACACCGATTGCAGCCAGCATTCCGCTCTGGTCCATCGGGACGGCGGTCGGAGCCAGCGTCGTGACGGGAATCATCTTCGGCATGCTGCCCGCGCTTCGGGCCTCGCGTCTCGATCCCGTCGAAGCTCTGCGCTACGAGTAGATCTGCCGGTTCATGCTCGGTGTCGCCCTGGCACCGAGCATAAACCGAATGACGCAACCCGCGCCGGCGCCGTAATTTCATGCGCATGGCAGATGTGGAAATACTTGCGATCGCGGCGCACCGCGACGACATCGAGCTCACGTGCGGCGGCACTCTCATCAAGTCCGCGCGTCAGGGCCACACCACCGCGATAATAGATCTCACCGCAGGCGAAACCGGCACCCGCGGCTCTGCCGCGCTCAGAGCGCAGGAATCCGAGGCCGCCGCCAGGATCATGGGCGTCGCTCAACGCATGAATCTGGGACTTCCGGACGCCGGTCTGGTGAATACGCCGGAAACGCGTGCGCTGCTTGCGATCGCGATTCGTAAATTACGTCCGCGCATCGTCATCGCACCGCCGCTGCAGGGGCGCCATCCCGACCACATCGTGGCCGGACAACTGGTGCGTGACGCTTGTTTCATTGCCGGCCTCGCGAAGGTCGCACCCGAGACACCGCCGCACCGCCCCAGGAAAGTGATTCACGCGATCGCCTTCCGTGAGGATCACGTCAAGCCGACGTTCGTCGTGGACATAAGTGACGTGTTCGAGGATAAGATGCGCGCGATCCGCTGCTACGCGTCGCAATTCGACGGCGCGATTCAGGCAGGCGAGGTGTATCCCACGGGTGAGCCGTTGTACGATGTGATTCGACATCAGTCGGCGCATTACGGGTCGCTGATCCGGACTCGCTTTGGCGAGCCCTTCTACACCACTGAAACCATGCGAGTCGACGACGTCGGCGCGCTGGAGGTAGCGACGTTTTGACAGATGATGAGCCAACCTACCCGACGTATCTGAAGCTTGCAGAGCTGCTGTCACTGCAGGTTCCGCGCAGCTCGCCCGAGCATCCGGACGAATTGCTGTTCATCACGGTGCACCAGTCGAGTGAATTGTGGTTCAAGCTGATATTGCACGAGCTTGGCAAGCTGCGGGAGTCGATCGCGAACGGGCGCGTGCTCGAAGCAGTTGAATCCGTTGGCAGAGTGAACGGGCTCATGCGGATCGTCACGGCGCAGCTTCATGCGCTCGACACATTGTCGCCGCAGGGATTTTCGCAGTTCCGGCACAACCTCGGGACATCCACCGGTGGCCAGAGCGCGCAGTTCCGCGCGATCGAGCTGATATCGGGGTTGCGCGATCCTGGCTATCTGGAATATCTCAAGTCGCAGCAACCACTGGATCCGATCGTCGAGCGAGCACTGTCGCAGGCATCACTCCCGGAGCTGTTCGCACAGTTGCTGTCGCAGCGCAACCTTGCAGCACGTACCCTGTACGCGACCGATGACGAGCGCGAGCTTCGACTACTGGCCGAGGGTCTGTTGTCGTACGAACAGGAGTTCGCGATGTGGCGCTTCCTCCATGTCGAGGTTATCGAGCGCGTCATCGGTCCTGGCACCCCCGGCACCGGCGGTTCGCTCGGCGCCAAGGCCCTCCGCGACACGCTCGGCAACCGCTTCTTCCCGGAGCTTTGGGCGGTCCGGGCGGAGTTTTATTAGCTTTCATGGTGATGGCACAGCCTCCTATCTACCTCGACAACGCCGCAACCACTCCTGTACGCGAGGAAGTGTTCGAGGCGATGCGTCCGTTCTTTGGACCGAAGTTCGGCAACCCGTCCTCGATCCACAGCTTCGGCCGCGAAGCGCGTGCCGCCCTGGATGAGGCGCGCGAGCGCCTGGCCACCTGTCTCGGTGCGCACCCGGACGAGGTATCGTTCAACTCATGCGGCACGGAAGGTGACAACACCGCTGTTCTCTGCCTGTGGCGCGCGATGCGCGACTCGGGACGCAACGCAGTCGTCACAACGCCGATCGAGCACAAGGCTGTGCTTGCCGCCGCGCACGAAGTAGCGCACGAAGGCGGCGAGGAGCGCATTCTCGACGTCGATTCGAATGGAGTCGTCGTCGATGCGTCGTTCGACGAGCACGTTCGGGACGACGTCGCGGTAACGAGCGTGATGTGGGTCAACAATGAGACCGGCGTCATTCAGGACATCCCTGCTCTCGCGCAGCGCGCAAAGCAACGTGGCGTCGCGTTTCATACGGACGCTGTGCAGGCATTCGGCAAGGTCGCGATCGACGCTCGCACGCAACCGTTCGATCTCCTCTCTATCTCCGGCCACAAGATTGGCGCGCCCAAGGGCATTGGCGCGCTGTTCATTCGCCGGGGTACCGCGTTCGAGCCGCTGATTCGAGGCGGCTCGCAGGACCGCGGCCGCAGAGCCGGCACGGAGAACCTCGCATACGTTGTCGGTCTTGCGACGGCCGCCGAGTTGGCTGTGGCGGAACGCGAGCAGCACTGGAAGGAGACGGAGCACATGCGCGATCGCCTGCAGGCGTTGCTGCTGGCGGCCATTCCCGATGCAGTAGTGCACAGCCGTGGAGCGCGACGCGCCCCACACGTGCTGAACATCTCCGTTCCGGGTACCGATAACGAGTCGATGCTGATGGCGCTCGATCTGCGCGGCATCGCGTGCTCGGGCGGCAGTGCGTGTCAGAGTGGCAGCGTCACGCCGAGCCATGTACTGTCAGCGCTGGGCGTCGAGCCTGCGCTTGCAAATGCCGCGGTGCGGATGAGCTTCGGGCCGATCAACACCGAGGCCGATGTGGATCGCGTGGCCGAGCTGTTTCCAAAGCTTGTGGCGAAAGCCAGGTCGATGGCCGCGGCCTGATGCTACCGAATCGTGTCCTCGTCGCGATGTCGGGCGGCGTGGACTCCTCCGTCGCCGCCGCGCTGCTGGTGGAGCGTGGCTATGACGTAGTTGGCGTCACCATGAAGCTGTTCTCGGACGGGTCGGAAGTCCCCGATCGTCCGTGCTGCTCCCTCGATTCCGTCAACGATGCCCGGCGCGTTTGCGAGCGGCTTGGAATTCCGCACTACGTGCTGAATATGGAGAGCCGATTCGGCCACGATGTCATGGATGACTTCGTCGCGGAATACGTTGCCGGTCGCACGCCGATTCCATGCGTGCGCTGCAACACGTTCACCAAGTTCCGCGATCTGCTGCACACAGCTGACAGCATCGACGCACAGTGGATAGCGACCGGTCATTACGCGCGCGTGCGTGACGGTGAACTGCTGCGCGGAAGCGATGACGCGAAGGATCAGACCTACTTCCTCTGGGGGATCGATCGCGCGGTGATCTCGCGCATGATTCTCCCGGTCGGTGAAATGACCAAGAGCGAGACGCGCGCGATCGCGACGCGGCTGGGTCTCACGATGGTCGCCAACAAGGCCGACAGTCAGGAGATCTGCTTCGTTCCCGACGGTGATTACGTGAAGGTGATAGCACAACGCGCCGGCGCTGATTCTCCCGCGTTGCAGCGCGGCCCGATCGTGCACAGCGGCGGCCGCGTCCTGGGCGAGCACGATGGCTATGCGCGTTTCACGGTTGGACAGCGGCGCGGGCTGCCGGGCGGATTTGCGGAGCCGCTATTCGTCGTGGCGATACGTCCGGAGGACCGCGCCGTTATCGTCGGACCGCGCGAGGAGCTGCTCGGTACGGGTGTCGCTGCAACTGAAGTGAACTGGCTTGTGGAGACGCCGCCCGTTCCCGGCGATGCGGTGCAGGTACGCATCCGTCATCACTCGCCGCTCGCGCACGGCGTGATACTGCGCGCAGGAGATGGGGAAGTCGAGATCGCGCTCGATGAGGCTGTCGTCGCGATATCGCCCGGGCAGTCGCTCGTGATCTACAGCGGGGACCGGCTGCTAGGCGGCGGATTCATCGCTTCGCCACGGCGCGCACGCACGGAACTGCCGCTGCTGGTGGGATAGGGGCCAGGCGCGTACACATCCGGCGGACATCCGGATCCGATTGCACGTAACGGGGCCAGGCGCGGATATATCCGGCGGACATCCAAATCCGATTGCGCGTAACGGGGCCAGGCGCGGATGCATCCGCGCCCTACGCAGGACCACCAATTCGGCACGGCGTTTGGCGTCGTCGGGCAGGACCACCAAATCGGCGCGTGGTCGGTTAGTATTTCAGGCCGCCTGCCTCCGCGAACTCGCGCATCATCTTTGCCTGCTCTTCCGTCAGGTTCTCTGGCGTGGCAATCGTTACCTCGACGATCAGATCGCCCTTCTCACCGCCTTTCTGCACACCCTGGCCGCGCACACGAAACCGCTTGCCGCTCGGAGTGCCTGAGGGGATCTTGATCGCGACCTTTTTGTCATCGATCGTGCGCACACTGATGCGCGATCCCAGCGTTGCCTGCGCGATGTTGAGCGGAACGGACGCGATGAGGTCGAGTCCTTCGCGTTTGAAGAAACGGTCCGGCTGTACGACGAATTCGACGATGAGATCTCCGGCCGGGCCGCCATTTGCGCCGCGGCCGCCCTGACCCTTGAGCCGCACCTTGGTGCCGCTGTCGGAACCGGGAGGTACGGTGATCATCACCTTCTTTCGAGTGCGAACCTCGCCACTCCCGTTGCATGTCGGACATGGCTGCGACGGCACCTGCCCCCGACCCAGACAGACCGGACACGGTCGATTCACCGCAAAGCCGCCCTGGCCGAACGAAACAGTGCCGCGTCCCGAGCACTCGGGGCAGATGCGCATCGATGCGCTCGGCGCAGCCCCGCTGCCGTGGCACGTCTGACATTCTTCCGTAACCTCGAGCGTCACCGGAATCCTGCCACCGGTCACAGCGGTGCGGAACGGCACCTCGACCTGCGTCTCGACGCTCTGCCCGCGCTCGGGCGCGCGACCGCGACCGCCCGCGCCGGCCGGTCCTCGTCCGGATTGATTGAAGATCGAGCTGAACAGATCGCCCAGACCACCCAGGCCGCCGATGTCGACGTTGCTGAAGTCGAATCCTGCCGCGCCGGGCCCTGCCCCTGGGCGACCGCCCGAAAAGCCGCCAGGAGAGCCGCCCCGCGCTCCACTGAACCCTTCGAACGCGCCGAGCCGGCGCATCTCGTCGTATTGCTTGCGCTTTTCGACGTCGCCGAGGACGTTGTTCGCCTCGGAGATCTCCTTGAAACGCTCCGCAGCCTTTGGATCGTTGGCGTTCGCGTCGGGATGGTACTGCTTGGCGAGCTTGCGATACGCCTTCTTGATCTCGTCCTGCGAGGCGCTCGACGAGACACCAAGCACACCGTAGAAATCCTTCGTCTGGGCCACGTGCTTACTGGTACTGCTTGACGACTACGCGCGCCGGCCGGATCAGCTGGCCATTGAGCATGTAGCCACGCTGAAAGACCTGCGCGACCATGTGGTCTTCATCCGGAGTGTCCGCGGCCTGCGTCGAGACCGCCTCATGCAGATTGGGATCGAACGGCAGCTCCAACGGATCGATCACCTCGACGCCGACACTCGTGAGCGCCTTCAGGATGTTCCGCTCGACCAGTTCCACCCCTGTGACCAGCGTCGCGCAGTCAGTCACCGCCGGGTCCACGTGCGCGAAGCGCGACAGGTCGTCCAGCGAGTCGAGCAACATTTTGATCAGATCGGCCTGGCCGCGCGCGCGCGCCTGCTGTGCTTCCTTGGCCGTGCGCTTGCGGAAGTTGTCGTACTCCGCGGCGAGACGCAGGTAGCGGTCGCGCTGGGCCTCGAGCGCGCCGTTCTCGTCGACATCACCGCGCGAACGCGCATCGGCCTGTTCGGTCGACGCCGAAGGCTGCTGGCCGGCATCTTCTGACTGGAAATTGTCGGACTCGTTTTCAGACGGATTTTCGTTTTGCATTTCAGATTGCTGGCGTTTTGGGCAGATCCCGAACTGTACGGCGTATCATATCGAGTGCCGCCTGCGCGGCCCGGTAGCGAATCTCGTCGCGATTCCCAATAAAGTGGAAAACTCGTGCCTTTGCGTACGGAGTGATAGGGGGCTCGCCATCCGGACGTGGAATCGGCGGCCGCCCTTCTGAGACATCGACAGCTATCCAGACGGTTCCTACTGGTTTTTCAGGAGTTCCGCCGCCGGGCCCCGCGATTCCGGTGATTGATACCCCGATCTCGGTTCCGAGTCGCAGCCGGACTCCCTTGGCCATCTGCAACGCGACGGGCTCGCTCACGGCGCCCTGCTCCACCAGGTCCGAATCCAGGACACCGAGCAGCTGCCGCTTGACACGATTGTCGTAGGCGATGAGTCCGCCGTGAAAAACGTCACTCGCGCCGGCTACTGCGGTGATGTGCTCACCGAGCATTCCACCGGTGCAGCTTTCTGCCACAGCAATGCGCAGTTTCGAATCGCGACAAGCGTCGATCACAATCGATGCGAGACTCGTGCTGCCCTCGCCGTAAATCACATCCCCCAGATTGTCGCGGAGCATCCGGGCGCCTTCCGCAAGTGCCGCGTCGGTATCCACAGAGGAGCGGTCCCTGGACGTCAGGCGCAGGTCGACACCGGCGATTCCAGGAATGAAGGCGAGCGACAATCCGTTGACGCCCTTCCCAAGTTCGCCGAGCTTGTCGGCGATCGACGATTCGCCGACACCGATAGTGTGCAACGTCATCGATCTTACGACGGTACCTTCGCCGGCAAGAGCGGCAATGCGCGGACGCAGCGACTCCGTGAACATCGTGCGCGCTTCACGCGGAACGCCGGGCAGTGTCGCGACCCAACGTCCGCGCTCATCGGTAACCAGCACGCCTGGCGCGGAGCCCACCGGATTCGCAATGATCTCCGCGCCACGTGGAATCATCGCCTGCTTGTAGTTGCTCACCGGCATCGGCCCCTTGCGCGCGTACGCGATCCAGCGCTGCTCGAGCCACTGTGCAATCGAGTCGTCGCGCACCAACTCGCGATCGAACAACTTCGCAACCGCTTCGACCGTCATGTCGTCGGCGGTCGGGCCGAGTCCGCCTGTAGTGATCACCGCACCCGTGCGATTGATTGCCTCACGGAGCGTCTCGACAATGATGCCGACGTCATCGCCACACGTGGTGTGGCGCGCGACGGTTACTCCGAGACTTGCGAGCTCGCGGCCGAGGAAGCCGCTGTTCGTATCGATGGTGAAGCCAAGCAGGAGCTCGTCACCGATTGTTACGATTTCGACGTTCAATTGCAGGACCGGTCAATCGTAAATTGTGTCGCCCGATCGCCATACGGTGTGGCGTACTCGTCAGCGTGTCTGGCCCGCGAAGACGCGCGCGTACTGCCGCACGTAGAGCCACAATGAGTACAATGTAAGCACTACGGCGGTGACCATGGCGAGTGCCCCGACGGTTCCATTGAACTCGGCGAATGCGTGCCACGCCGTGGAATCCCAGCCGCGCTCGTTGGCGACGGTCTGAGCGCCGAACCAGAAGAATGCGCTGCCGACCCAGAGCGACTGGAACGCCGTCTTCCACTTGGCGGGACCGATCGCGGAGATCACGTGCCCCCGGCGCGCGGCGGCCCGGCGGAAGAGCATCATGAAGACCTCGCGGCTCACGATGATGAGCACCACCCACCACGGCAGCGGGACTGATCCGACCGGCGTCATGAAGGCGAAGTGGGACGCCTCGCCGCTACGGTCGAGCAGCGGCGCCATCCAGTTGGCGCGCCCCGCCATGAGGATGCTCATTGGAATGAGCGTCGCGAACAGGAGCAGCTTGTCGGCGAGCGGGTCCAGAAGACGGCCCGTGTCGGTCACGCTGTTCCGGGTCCGGGCGAGATGGCCGTCCACGTAGTCAGTTACCGCCGCGATTACGTAGAGCGCGAACGCCGAGTACCGGATTGTGGACGATGGAAAGAACGGAAGCACCCCTATGAAAGGAGCCGCCGCGATTCGTCCCACGGTTATGGCATTCGGAAGATTCATTTCCCTTACGCTAGCGACTTCAGCACCATTTTGCTAACTGCCTTAAGTGTATCGAACACGCCGTCACCCTGAACCGCAACCGCCTCGAAATACGGCGCCCGTCCGACCCATTCTCCGGTGGAGATCTGTTCGGTCAGATTCTCGTTGGCGTGATAGGGATCGGGGGTGAGAATCTGGCGACTGGAGTCGTCGACTTCCCAGCCGGGATTCAGATTTTCCTGGAGCTGCTGCAGCGGCGCTGCGTTCGACAGATCACGTTTGTTGTACTGGATGACGAACGGCATCTTGGTGAGATCGTAGCCGTATTCCGCCATGTTGTCGTACAGATTCTGCATCGACTCGAGGTTGGCCTCTGTCCGATCCAGCTGCGAATCGGCGACGAAGACGACCCCGTCGACGTTCTTGAGGATCAGCTTCCGGCTGGCGTTGTAGTACACCTGGCCCGGAACCGTGTAGAGATGGAACCTTGTCTTGAAGCCGCGGATGGTGCCGAGGTCGACTGGCAGGAAGTCGAAGAAGAGCGTGCGCTCGGTTTCGGTCGCGAGCGAGATGAGCTTGCCGCGAGTATCCGGCTTGACCTTGCCGTAGATGAACTCGAGGTTGGTCGTCTTGCCGCCCAGTCCGGGGCCGTAGTACACGATCTTGCAGTTGATCTCGCGGGACGCGTAGTTGATCATCGACATCGCGCGCTACCAGTTGAAGAGCTCGTCGATTTCCGCATCTGCCCCATGTAGCAGATTCGGCCGAGACGGCTTCTCTTCGCGCGAACGCGAGAAGATCGCGTCAATCACCACGGTCAATTCCTGAACGGCCTGTTTCATTCGTAGTCGTACGAGCCCCAGGGTTGTACGGTTGTCGAAAAGGACCACGAGGATGAGCCGGCGTGCAACATCCGCGAGGTAGATGGATTCCTTTTCGCCCTGATGAAACAAGGTGCTGAAGTCGCTCTCTCCAACAAGTTTCGCTAGCTGATCGTTGGCACTGAAATCGGCCGCTGTGAGGGTCGCGAAAGTCGTCGGATCGAAGGTCGGCTGCTCGCCAACGGTCGCCACGAGCTGGCCCGACCGGTCGACCAGGAGCGCGGAACGGGAGTTGGTATCGGCCAGGAACCTCTGAAGCGAATGGGTAATGGCGACGGAGTCATCTTCCGTGAACGACCATGTGCCCGACCCGCCTGACTTTGCGCTGCCACCTGCCATCATTCTATCTCCATCTAGGCGAGAGCCCTTTCAACGTGCTTGAGTAGCCGCACCGCCCGTCCCCGAAGCATCGGGCGCGGTTCCCAGGCGATGTATTCGCGCAGAAGGTGGGCTGTGGCGACTGTCGGTTGCCCGGATAGGTGCCCGAGAGCAGCGAGTCGCCTCACAGGATGACGACTGAACAGGTCTCTTCGGTACGCGTGCTGTGCGCCGGACCAGGTCGCGAGACCTGCCACAAGGCCGCCGAGCAGGCCGGCGACGAACCAATCACGATTCTTACTCATTTGACACCTTCATTGCATGACTCTCCGGGCCGACAGAGCCTGGGCTATCGTCACCCCGTCAGCGTACTCCAGATCGCCGCCAACCGGGAGGCCGCGGGCGATCCGTGAAACGGTCAACGGATAGCCAGCCAGCCGTCGCTGAAGATATAACGCCGTCGCCTCTCCCTCGATGCTGGGGTTGGTCGCAATTATCAGCTCCCGCACTCCGCCGGCGGCCACGCGGGCCTCCAGGTCGCCGACGGCCAGGTCGTCGGGGCCGATCCCGTCAAGCGGGGACAGGCGGCCGCCCAGAACATGGTACGTGCCACGAAACTCACCAGCCCGCTCTATCGCACCGATATCCGACGCCTCTTCCACCGCGCAGACGAGCGCCGGATCTCGACGCGCATCGGCACATATCGAACACAGTTCGTTCTCGGTGAGGTTATGGCAGCGGGCGCACGGATGTACGCGCTCGGAGATCGTCAGCAGCGCTTCGGCGAGTCTGCGGGTCTGCCCAGCGGGCTGCTTGAGCAGGTGATACGTGAGCCGCATCGCCGTCTTCCGGCCAATTCCGGGCAACTTCGAGAGCTCGGTGGCGAGATCTTCTATCGCTGACACTCAGAATGGGAGCTTGAACGGTAGATCCATGCCGCCGGTCAGCTTGCCCATCTCGGACTTTGCCAGTTCGGCAGCCTTTTTCTGCGCGTCGCGAACGGCGACCATTACGAGATCTTCGAGCATCTCCACGTCGGCTGGACTCACGACGCTGGGATCGATCTTGACCGTTGTGACCTGTCCCTTTCCATCGGCTGTCACGGTCACCATGCCGCCGCCAGCGGTTGCAGAAACGGTCTGCTTCTCCAGCTCCTCCTGGATCTCCTGCAAGCGGCTCTGCATCTGTTGCGCCTGCTGCATCAGCTTCATGAAGTCAGCCATATAGGAATCTAAAGAGTTGTACTCTCAGTCGAGCAATTCGAGGTCGAGCGCGTCGATTGCCGCGCCGAGTACAGGATCTTTCGCTCGCAGCATCTGAGCACGCTCCGACCGCAGCTGGTCATCGCTCAGCCGCTGAGGCGGATCGCCCTGCGACGACGCCTCCATGGCCGAGCGCATCGCAGAGAGCGGACTGGCCCCGGCCGCCGCTCGGCGCACGGGGGCCGGCGCCGGAGCAGGTGCAACAGCGGGCGCCACAGCGGGCGCAAGCGCTGCCGATGCCGCACGGACGGGCGGCGCCGGCTCCGGTGCTGCGATCTTCGCGCGCCAATCCGATTGAGCAGCCCCGGGTGCAGTCCCGCCGGCCGAACCGATACCGCGCAGTACTTCTTCGAGCGACAATGTGTGATCCAGCAAGGCGAACCGGACGAGCAGCAACTCGATCAACAATTGCTGCTGCCCGCTCTTCCGGAAGCGCGGCTCGAGATCGCTCAGCACGTTGAGCATGCGAAGTACATCACCCGATGCCAGCCGCTCTGAATTGGCGCGCAGACGCTCCGTCGCTGCTGCGGAGACGTCGGGAACACTTCCGCCGAGCAGAACTGCGAGCTGCGCGCGCAGGACGTCGGAGAATCCTGCGAGGAAGATCCCGAAGTCGACACCCTCGTCGGCGAGACGTCGCACCGCGGTGAACACGTCTGCGGCGCGGCGCTGAACGATTATGTCGATAATGTCGAGGTATTCGTCTTCCGGAACGAGGCCGAGTGCCGCGCGCACGGCTTCAGCGGTGATGCTTCCTTCGCCGAGTGACGTCACCTGATCGGTGAGCGATAGCGCGTCGCGCATGGAACCGTCAGCGGCGCGCGAGATCATCATCAGCGCTTCAGGCTCGCGCGGAATCTTCTCTTCGTCCAGGATGTACTCGAGGCGGGCGACGATATCGCTTCGTCCGATGCGCTTGAGATCGAAGCGCTGCAAGCGGCTGAGCACGGGTGCGGCTGTCTGCGCGATCTTCTGCGGCTCGGTAGTCGCGAAGACGAAGACGACACGCGCGGGCGGTTCTTCGAGAACCTTGAGCAGCGCGTTCCACGCTTCGCGCGTGAGCATGTGCGCTTCGTCGACTATGTAGACCTTGTAGCGATCGTCGCCGGACGGTGCGTACATCGCGCGCTCGCGCAGATCACGCGCGTCGTCGACGCCGCGGTTTGATGCTGCGTCTATCTCGACGACGTCGAGACTGGACGAGCCGCTCCAGATGCGCTGGCAGCTGGTGCACACGCCGCACGGTTCGCCGTCGGGTTGCTTGTTCTCGCAGTTGAGCGCCATTGCGAGCACGCGAGCGAGAGTGGTCTTGCCCGTTCCGCGGGGGCCGCAGAAGAGGTATCCATGCGCCACGCGATCACGCGCGATCGCGCCTCTCAGCGTGTTCGACACGTGGCCCTGAACGGCCACCTCGGCGAACGAGCGCGGGCGGTATTTCCTTGCTAGCGCGAGGGCCATGCGTCTGGTTTGCGGGGCGACACCCGCCCTTCGGAAGGTCCCCGCGAGCGAGGCGGGGATGAAGGGGGGCTCCAGGGGATCGGGGCAACGCAAGACACCGCATGCCGCTGCTACCTTCGGGGTCCTGACGGGGTTAGTGGGCTCGCGCCCCCCGGAAATCCCTGGAATATTCTGAAATATAACCCGCGCAACCGCTCACAGGTTGCAGATAACACCGGCCCGCGCGAGGCGGGCCGGTGTGTCCAGCAAAGGCTTATCAGGGCTTCTTGATCTTGACCGTGGGAACCTTGATCGTGGCGGAATCCTTCTTCACCTCGACCTTGGGGACCGCGACCTTGGTGCTGTCGACGCCAGTTTCAACTACCGGCGTATGCACCGTATCGGTGACAGTGCCAACGACCGGCTTCTGTACCTCGTACTCCCCTTCTCCGGTCTTCTTGCACCCAGTTGCGGCGAGAGCAATTACAGCGGCGGCAAAAATCACCTTTCTCATCCAAGCCTCCGTTACGTGTGTGTGGTGTTCGACAGCCCAAATGGCAAAAACGGCGCCGTCCTGCCGCCGGAACGATTTCCTGCCGGAATTGGCGAGTTTTCTCCGGGGTCCGCGACGGAGCTTATGAGCCGAATGCGCCAGCCGATCTTCGCAGCGATTTTCTAATTGGCAACCATATTCGAACGATCGTTCGACGCGGCTTGCGAGAGTAGCGCGCGGACTTCGTCGTCGCTCGTCTGGTCGAACACGGAATACCAGAGCCCGACGGCCTGAAATGGCTCCGGTGTTACCAGACAGACCACTTCATCAGCCGCGTCTTCACCCTGGCGAAACGATCTGCACGTTTCGGGTGCGGCGACTGGAACCGCGACGACGATGCGCTGGGGCTGTTCGCGTCTGAGAGCGAGCACTGCTGCACGCATGGTCGACCCGGTAGCTAGCCCGTCGTCGACGACAATCACGATGCAACCGCGGATGTCCGTCCGGGGCCTCACGCCGCGGTAGGCAATTTCGCGACGATCGAGCTCACGCCGCTCGCGAGCGATTACCGAATCGAGCGAGGCCCGGTCCACGTGCAGTGCGCGAATCACGTCATTGTCGAGCACGACCACGCCGTCGCTCGCGATCGCGCCCATCGCGAACTCTTCATGGCCGGGAAGACCGAGCTTGCGCACCAGAAATATGTCTAGCGGTGCACCGAGCGCACGGGCAACTTCGTACGCAACTGGCACTCCGCCGCGCGGAAGTGCAAGCACACGAACGTCCGGACGGCCGCCATACTCGTGCAGCACTGCCGCAAGCTTGCGTCCGGCATCGGCGCGGTCGTGAAAGGGGGGCGTCACGTCACCGCTTTCCCGTGCGATGGTTCGGGTCGTCGGCGGCGCGACGCGGCGCCCTTGTGGTGCCCGGGTGTGCGCTGCGCTGCACTGCCGCGCGGATGTGCTCCTCCTCCTTGCGCGGTGCCTTTGCAGTGTGCGAAAAGCGCCCGTTCGGCTGCGGCTCGGTCGATGGACCGCCCGGTCCCGCTTCCTCCTTCGCTATCTCGCGCGGAGTGCGGTGACTGCTCACCGGATGCGGTTCCACCATAGCTTGTGGCTGGTCTGATGTAGCGGTTGCAGGGGGCGGAGGCGGCGCAGGTCCCGCCGGCACCCGAGACGCGGCTGGAGTTTTCGGGGACCTGGTCTGCCTGGAATCAGCCATTCGTTCTCCGTTATCTGGTGCGGCGTTCGACACGTTGCACGAGTGAAAGAGCGCACGTATCGCGCCGCGACGGTTCGAATTGGCTGATGATCGCGTGCAAAGTTGCCGGTTTCGTCCCCATGCGACTCCAGGGAGGGTGCGATTGGGGGCACATGTTATGCGACCGCGAAAGCACGACAATCGTTCACAATGACGGAGGAGACGAAATGAAGGCACAGGACATCATGAGCAGCGATCCGGTCTGCGTGACGCCGGACACTACGCTCAATACAGCAGCGCAACTGATGCATGATCGGGACGTCGGAATGCTGCCCGTCGTCGACGGTGACGGTTCGGCGAAACTCGTTGGTCTCATTACCGATCGGGACATCACGGTGCGTCACGTGGCAAAGGGCCACAAGGGATCCGCGTGCAAGGTGCGCGAAGCAATGAGCGACTCCGTAACTACGTGCCGCACGGATGACGACGTCTCAGATGTGATGAATACGATGGGAAAGGAGCAGATTCGACGCATTCCAGTCGTTGATGAGCGTGACATGCTCGTAGGCGTCATCGCGCAGGCGGATATCGTCAGGCGCGCCGACAATGCTGTTGCAGCGGATCGTGCGATCAAGGAGATATCGAAACCGTAGGACAGGCATCGTGGCCTGTCCATGCGACCATCAATCCTCGAATGCTTCGTGCTGGCGCTTGCGCATGTGGCGTAGCTCGTAGACCTGCGCCACCTCGCCGCCCAGTATGAAGACCATCGACGCGTAGTACACCCACAACACGACGATCACGAGCGCCGCTATGGTGCCGGTGTAGAGCGAGCCGGGCTTGAACGACGTGACGTAATATGCGAACACGGATTTCGCGATCTCGAACATCACGGCGGTAAATGTGCAGGCAACGAGCGCGGTCTGCCAGCGCATCTTCTTGTATGGAAGATATTTGTAGAGGCCGAAGAACAGCGCTGCGATGAACACGAACGCCACGATTCGTCCGAGTGTGTATTCGAGCGTGCCCATCACGTCCTGACGAATGCCGAGCGCCGCCAGAACCGCGACGCCGCGTGACGACGCTATCGCGATATACGCGGACAGTCCCGTATATGCAACGAACAGGAGCGACGACACGACGGTAACCTTCACGTCGTACACCTTGCCGTCGATGATGCCGCGATCCACCTCGATGTCGAATATCGCGTTGAGTATCGAGCGCAACGACCCGAACAGTCGCGTGGAGAACCAGATGAATCCGATGGCGGAGTACAGACCCACCGTGCCACGCGCTGCAATGATCTTGGCAACCACGCTCGTCACCGGATCGCTCGTACTCGCAGGCAGGAATCGGTTGACGAGAGCAACGATCTCGTCCGTCGCGGCGAGCGTGGACTGATTCAGCAGATACGTAAGCGACGTGGCGAACAGCAGCAGGAATGGAACGATCGCGATCAGAATGTTGAACGAGATTCCGCCCGCGAGAAAAAAAATGTTGTCATCGCCGCTATTGTCCCACACGCGCCGTACGTAGTCAGCGAAGCCTACCCAAAATCGCTTGATCCACGGGCGCTCCTGGCCCACCGGCGCGACCTTACAGGCTGTTCGCTTCGCGTCGCGCCGCCTTGTTCTCGGCGATTCTGCGCTCGAGATCAGAACGCGCTTCGCTCGCGGCATAGCGGCCGGCATCCACTGCGTCGAGCACCTGGTCCTGTCCACGCCGGACCGCCCTGCGGGCTGCACCGACGCGCTCGGTGACACGATCGCGCACCTCGTTCACCTGTGACGTCACATTGTCGGCGACGTCCGTTGCGGCGTTCCGCACGCGCTCGCCGGCGCGTCGCGCGCGAGACTCGATCATGCGCCTGGTTTCGGCACCACTGCGAGGCGCGAGCAACAGCGCGATTCCAGCACCGATCGCCATGCCGAGCAGCAACGTACCGATACCAGGTTCGTCTCGCTCGATCACTACGAAGGGCTCCCGTTCGAAGTCACGCATGATTACCTCTTCCCTGTGCGGGTCGTTTTGGATTTCGGTTTTGCGGCCGTCTTGCCAGCCGCGGTCTTCCTGGGCGCGGCCTTGTCGCTCACAGGCGCTGCCGCGGCAACGGCGGCCGCGGCGAGCCGAAGATGTCGAGGCATTATGTCCTGAGCTGTCACCACCGTCCCGCGCGCCATGATCACCGCGCGCTCGACTGCATTCTTCAGCTCGCGAACGTTGCCGGGCCAGTGATACGCGTGGATCCAGGCCCACGCATCCTCGTCGAAACCAGTGAGCTGCTTGCTGTTCTGGCGCGAGAAGCGCAGCAGGAATTCGTTCGCGAGCAGCTGGATGTCGCTCACGCGCTCGCGCAGCGCCGGCAGAAACAGTTCCACCACCGCGAGGCGATAGTAGAGATCCTCTCGCAGCTCGCCCTCCTCGAGCGCCTTCTGCAGATCCATGTTGGTCGCTGCAACTATGCGAATGTCGACCGCAATCTCCTTCTTGCCGCCCAGTCTGCGCACGCTGCGGCTCTCGATGGCGCGCAGAAGCTTCACCTGGATGTCGGTGGGCATCTCGGCGACTTCGTCGAGGAAGATCGTTCCGCCGTCGGCCATCTCGAAGGCGCCCGGCTTCTCGTTGATCGAGCCTGTGAAGGCGCCCTTTTCATGACCGAACAATTCGTTCTCGAGAATGTCCTTGGGCAGTGCGGCACAGTTGAGCGCGAAGAACGGACCCTTGGCCCGGTCGCTCTTGGAATGCACCGCGCGAGCGACCAGCTCCTTTCCAGTACCGGATTCGCCGAGGATCAATACCGATGCGCTCGACGGCGCGACCGCATCGATGATCTGGTAGACTGCGCGCATCTCTTCGGACTGGCCGGTCAGCTCACCATAGTGCGTGAGCGTCTCCAGCTTGGACGCAAGCTCACGGTTCTTCTGGCCGATGGCGTACTTCTCGAGCGCTTTCGGAATCAGCGCCTTGAGGCGGTTGAGCTTCTCCGAATTGAGCGGCTTCTCGATGTAGTCGTATGCACCCTCGCGCATCGCCTGAACCGCGGAGTCGACGGTCGCCTGTCCGGTGATGATGATGCACTCGGTCGGAATGCTCCTGTCCTGGAGAGCCTTCAGCAACGACAGACCATCGACCTTGGGCATCATCAGGTCAGCGAGTACTACACCATAATCGCCACTCTGAAGCTCATCCAGCGCTTTCTGGCCATCGGCGCAGATCGACACGTCGTAGCCTTCGTCCGAAAGGATCGCGCTCAGGCCCTGTGTTATCGCCTGTTCGTCATCGGCGACGAGGATTCTGTGCTTCGTGCTAGCTGCCATGCGTCGGTGTGTTCTCAGGAATGTGGGTTGGAATCGGCCGGAGCAGATCCAGCGGAACGCGCACTGTGGCGCGACCCCGCAGCCTCCGCGACATCAGCGGCAAGATCAGCGTAACGCTTGTGCAGCCGCGTTGCAGCGTCAAGCTGCTGCACGGCTGTTTCAATAAACGGTGCTACCTGCGTGACATCGGCGCCGCGCGCGGCGCGGCTGCGTGCAACCTCGAGGTTGACAGCTACGCCGTTCAGCGCGTTCCGAACATCGTGGCCCAGCTGTCTGAGCTCGGCCGACTTGTCACGCTCATTCACAAGAACTCAGTCGCTCAGATCCGCGTCGTCAGGTGCCGCTTCGACCACTGCAAGATCGGGGTGCGGCATGGGACGATGTTGCGCGGGAGTATGAACGTACTTCGCTACCAGGTCACGCGTGTCGTGGATGTTCAGCTGCCTGAAAAGGAAACCGAACTTCTCGTCGTATGCCCTGGCCATCGTCTCCTTCACGTCGGGCGGCATGTCCCAGATCTTACGCTTGAACGGACCCAGCGCTTTCTTGCGGGTCTTGTAATAGAATTGCTCGTCCGTGTCCGTAGGCTTGCGCTCGTCCTTGGTGTTCACGTCCAGCCACGCGTAGATCTCCTTGCGCAACGATTCATGCATGTGGTCGAACAGCATGTTCTGAAAATTCGTCGCGAGGTGAATCTCGCACGTTCCGGTGCCGGGGAACTTGTGGAACAGCTCGTCCGGAAGCGTCGAGGCGCCATGTTGCACTGCACCGGCCAATCCGTATTCCTTGCGCGCGATGTCGGACAATGTGGTAAGCGTGCCGAAGTCGATCGCGACTTCCTTGATCGATCCGTCGGGAAGAACTATACCACCATGCGAGGTGCCCGACTGCACGCTGACCTTGGAAAGACCTTCCGTGCCGGGCGATTCACGACCAAGAAGATTGTTGAAGCCGTCCATGTAGGCACGCAGCTCTTCCGGGGTCGAGTTCTCGGTTCCGACTTCGCCGATCTCGCCGCCGAGCGAGATGGTGATCCCTGCCGGCTGAAGATCGCGAATGAATGCGGCGATGTCCGCGCACTGCTCGACATTGGTGCGCTGTTGCTCCGCGAGCGTCGGCCTGGAGAGATCGACGAGCGTGGACGTGTCGATATCGATGTTGTAGAAGCCCGCTGCAACGGCTTCCACCGCGAGCTGCTTGACCGCACCCGCTTCCTGGTCCGGATTGGTCGCGAACTTCTTCGCGCTGATCTGAAAATGGTCGCCCTGAATGAAGAGCGGGCCACGGAAGCCCTCGCGAATCGCGGCCGCGAGCATCACCGATGCATACTCACCCGGCCGCTGGTCGGTGTACGCAATCTCGGAGCGCGCGATCTCGAGCACGAATGCGCCAGCGTTCAGCTTGTTCGCCGCACGGAACACCGCGCGCGCCGTGTCGTACGCCATTCCGCGCACATTGATCGCCGGAACGGTGACGTCGTCGTACGCACCCTTGCCGCGCGCCATGTAGAGATCGTGGATCGACGCGGGATGAATTCCCACGGCCTGGGCTATCTCCCAGATCAGCCAACGCGCATCGGCCTTCTGGTCCTCGTTGCCGAATACCGCCTGGCGCACGAGCGTATCCATGTACGGCCCGGCAACGCGGGACGCATCGGTTATCGAGATGGCACCATTCCTGACAGTGACGGCGCCTTCGAACAACTGTTCGGTCTTCGTCTGAGTCATCGTTGAATTTAGTCTCCCTGCGACCAGCGCGGGTCGGGCTTGGGGAGGGCGTCCCACTCTGCCTTCGCCGCCTCAGCGCCCGGCCTGCCCAGCAGCGCATACGCGAATTGCTTGCCCAGCTCGACGCCGGGCTGGTTGAATGCGTTTACTCCGTACATCTGGCCGGCGTATGCGGTGGCGAGCTCGAACATCATCATGAGCGCGCCCACGCCCCGGGCATCGACCTTCTCCATTCGGATCGTGAGATTGCTCCGCCCGCGCTTGGCCAGGGCACCAGCCGTCGCGCGCTGCTCGATGTCGAGCAGCTCGCCAAGCGTGTGGCCTCCGAGATAACCGAGCTCGGTGACGTGCTCGAACGCCGATGGGATGACGATGTCGCTCCCGTGATCCTTGACGGCGATGAACGCGATCACCTTGTTGGCCGGTCCTTCCATGAACGATTGAACCTGGCTGTGCTGATCCGTAGCGCCGAGCGCGGGGAGCGGCGTGCTTCCAACAGATTTCCCGTCACTGCGATGCTTGCCGAGTGATTCTGCCCACAGCTGAACGAACCAGGCGGCGAAATCACGCAACGGATCGGCGTAGGGCATGAGCACGTCGACCACGCGTCCATGACGCACGTCGCTCATGTATAAGAGCGAGCCGATTATGCCCGCGGGATTCTGCGACAGGTCGGTCGTCGCGCATCTGTCGAGCATCGCACCGGCGCCCACGAGGAGCTCGGCCACGTTTATTCCGAGCAATGCCGCCGGAAGCGTTCCCACCGGAGTGAGCACGCTGTAACGACCTCCGACGCCGGGAGGAATATCGAGCGCCGAGACTCCGAGCTCGCCGGCGAGCGGTCTGAGAGCGCCGGTCGTGGGGTCTGTGACGAAAACGAAGTGATCCGCAATCTTGAGCCCGGCGTTCGCCACACGCTCGTGAGCGATGAGAAACTGCGACATCGTTTCCGCAGTGCCGCCGGATTTCGAAGTGACGATGAACAGCGTGCGCTCCAGCGCGAGCCTGTCGAGCAACGCGGTAATAGTCACCGGATCGATGTTGTCGAGCACGTGCAGGCGCGGATGGCCCGATCGCGCGTCGCTGGACAGCTCGTTCCAGCCAGAGCGGCACAGGGCGGTCTTGAGCGCGATCGGACCGAGCGCGGATCCGCCGATTCCGAGTATGATCGCGTCGTCGTAGCGTCCGCGACTGCGTCCCGCGAAATCGATTGCCTGTTGCAGCAGCGGTGCATCGCGGGGGAGGTTCATGAAATCGGCGACGCCCTCGCTTCGCAGCGTCTCGACTCCCTTGTGAACCGTGGCGAATGCGCCGTACGCCTCTTCCCATTCCTCGTCCGTCACACCGTTCTCGACGGCGCTTGCCATCATGTTTGTAAAGTCGATCGAAATCATATCCGTACCGTCAATCCGTCGAAAGCTGGTTGTATGTCGCGCGGCAGCTCAGCCTCGAGATCGGCGTGAAAGTTGTCGTGTGTGAGATGAGTCAGGTACGTGCGCTCGGCGCCCAGCTCCCTTGCCGCGCTGATCGCTTCAGGAAGGCTCAGGTGGCTCGGATGGTCGGTTCGGAACAACGCGTTGATGACAAGCACCTTCGCGCCACGGAGTATTGCGGCCGCTTCGGGTGGGATGCTCTTGGCGTCGGTCACGTATGCCAGATCGCCTATACGGTATGCAAAAACCGTGACAAGGCCATGCGGCACGGCGACAGGGGTGACGACGGCGTCGCCGATCGATACGGGTACACCCGGAAGGAGTGCTTCAGCCCGCCCTTCCGGCTTGCTCGTGCCAGGCAACACGCGCATGCTCTCATCGAATATGTACGGGAAGCGTTGACGCAGGCTGTCGAGTGTCGTGGGAGGTCCGTACATCGTCAGCGGCGCTGCCCGGCGATTCGTGATCGCACGAATGTCGTCCAACCCGTGCGTGTGATCGGCGTGCTCGTGCGTGAACAGAACCGCATCCACGCGATCGATGCCGTTTGCGATCAGCTGGAGTCGCAGTTCCGGTGGCGTGTCGATCAGGAGCCGCGTTCCGCCGTTTGTCTCGACCAGCGCCCCCACCCTGCCGCGCTTGTCGCGCGGATCGGGTGACCTGCACACGGCACAGCCGCAGCCGATCTGGGGCACGCCGAAGCTCGTGCCGGTGCCGAGGAACGTGAGCTTCACGGCGACCTCACGGAAGCGCTTTGCGCGGCGCTCCGCTCGAGCTCCGGTGTTGAGTCACACGACCTCCACTTTGAGCAGATTGGTCGTGCCTGGAATTCCGAATGGATGCCCCGCTGTGAATATCACGCGGTCTCCCGCAGCAGCGAGGTTGAGATCGCGCACTACCAGCTTGCCGACTTCGGCCATTTCGGTGTACGTTGGGCGCGATTCAGCGACGTGCGGAATCACGCCCCACAACAACGCGAGCTGGTTGCGAGTGCGCGTGTTGTCGGTGAGCGCAAGCACGGGAACGGGCGGCCGATGCGACGAGACGATGCGGGCCGAAAACCCGCTCTTGGTGATCACGACGACGAGTGGTGCGCCGAGCATTCTGACGGCGGCAACAGTCGCAGCCGCGATCGCGACTTCCGTTGTCACGATTCCGAGCTGCCGGTTGCGTGAATCGCGAAACTGGTGTGACGGTGGATGTTGCTCGATCTCCGCAATGATGCGACTCATCGCCTCGACGGCCAGTCGCGGATAACTTCCCGCGGCGGTTTCCGCGGAGAGCATGACCGCGTCGGTACCATCGAGTATTGCGTTCGCCACGTCGCTCGCCTCGGCGCGCGTCGGTCGAGGATTCGTCACCATCGACTCGAGCATCTGCGTCGCTGTAATTACCGGACGGCCGATCTGATTGGAGAGTGCAATGATCATCTTCTGTGCGACGGGCACTTCTTCAAACGGCAGCTCTACACCCAGATCGCCGCGCGCGACCATGACGCCATCCGAAGCACGGATGATGGATTCGATGTTGGCCAGTGCGGCGTCCTTCTCGATCTTCGCGACAATGTTCATCCACGGCGGCAGGAGCGCACGCAGTGACGTTATGTCCTCGGCGCGACGCACGAAGCTGAGGGCGAGATAGTCCAGCTCCTGCTCGATCGCGAATTTGACGTCAGCGATGTCCTTTTCCGTGAGCGATGGAGCGGAGACCTGCACACCGGGTAGGTTCAATCCCTTGTGACTCCGAAGGACACCGCCGTGAATCACACGCGCGTGTACGCGCGGTGCGCGCACGTCGAGCGCTACGAGCTCGATCAATCCATCGTCGACGAGAATGCGGTCACCGACCTTCACGTCGTTGGCGAGCTCCGTATACGTGACCGGTATTTCGCCGCCCATCTCCTCGCCTTCATGCACCAGCGTTACATCGTCGCCCGGCTTGAGGGGGAGGCTCAACGCCAGTTCCCCGATACGGATTCGCGGCCCCTGGAGATCGCCGAGTATCGCGATTGGCTGACCCAGCTCGTCGGCGATCTGCCGGACCGTGCGGATGCGCTCGGCGTGGTCGGCGTGCGTGCCGTGGGAGAAATTCAGGCGCGCGACGTTCATGCCCGCTTCCGCGATCGCCATGATCGTGTCGTGCGTTGCGGTCGATGGACCGAGCGTGCAGACTATTTTGGTGCGGCGAATATACGGCATCAGATCTTGCTGGAGTGGAGCTGCGCGACCTTGGCCTTGATGCCGGCGGTCATAGTCTCGAACGATTTTTCGAAGCTCGCGATGCCTTCGCGCAAGAGCGTATCCGTTACGTCGTCGAGGCTGACACCCGCCTGAGCGATCGCTGCCAGCTCCGCGCGCGCCCGGGCCATGTCGGCATCTACCGTGCGTGCAACCACTCCGTGGTCGCGGAAATCCTCGATCGTCTTTGGCGGCATGGTGTTCACCGTGTCGGGACCGATCAGGTTCTCGACGTAGAGCACGTCACGGTATGCGGGATTCTTGGTACTGGTGCTCGCCCACAGTGGACGCTGAACCCGCGCACCTTTTGCCTCGAGCGAGTTCCAGCGTGCTCCGCCAAACTTCGTTACGAAGAGCTGATAGGCCATCTTGGCATTGGCGATGGCGGCCTTCCCCTCGTACTGACGCGCGCTACCGCCGATGGCCTCGAGCCGTTTGTCGACCTCCGTATCCACGCGACTGACGAAGAAACTTGCCACGGATGCGATCTTGTCGATCGGCAATCCCTTCGAGACGCGCGCTTCGAGTCCATCGATGTAGGCGTCGATCACACGCTCGTGCGCCTTTACCGCGAAAAGCAGTGTGATGTTCACATTGATGCCGTCGGTGATGAGCTGCCTCACGGCCTTGGCACCTTCCACCGTTCCAGGGACCTTCACGAGAAGGTTGGGACGGTTGACCGTTGCCCAGAGCCGGTGTGCTTCCTCGATCGTGGCTGCCGCATCGTTCGCCAGATTGGCGGAGACTTCGATCGAGACGTAGCCGTCGTCACCGTTGGTGCGGTGGTAGACATCCGCGAATACGTCGCACGCGTCGCGAACGTCCTGTGTCTCGACCAGCTCGAACAGCTGCTTGACGTCCAGCGATGCCGGCGCTGCGCGAAGCTGATCGTCGTACGCAGTGCCCTCGGCGAGCGCCTTCTGAAAGATGGTCGGATTCGAGGTCATGCCGGTGAGCACATCGTCCGTGAGGCGGCGCTCGAGATCACCGTTGTGCAGCATGGTACGATCTATGTAATCGAGCCAGATCGACTGGCCCGCGTCATGTAACGCCTGAAGGCGATGGTTGTCCATTGTGGTGTTTGGGTTGACGGTCGACAAAATACGCAGCGGCACGAAAGAGCAGGAGGATCTGACGGTATCCCAGCGATTCGATCACGGCGTACGCGAGCAGCCTTGCGGCATTGCTTCGTCCGTCGTTACCGGGAAGGAACGTGACCTGGAACACCACGCTCCATATAGATAGGAGTATGCCGTATCCGACCACGGACGCCAAGTAGGCCCAGGCAAATGACGAATCGAGCACTCCCGTTGCGAGCCCTGCGACGAGGCCAAAATAGCCCAGCAGCTCCAGAATCGGTGCAATAACGACTCCGAGCCAGAAATACGGCATCGCAACAAGGCCAAACATCCCGTATTCCGGGTTGAGCAGCATTACCGAGTTGTGGACGAGTGCGCGGCGCAAGCCCCGCATCCAGGCTCTGCGCGTTCGGCCGATGGTCGTCAGATCGCCCGAAACGACGAACCATGCAACCGGGTCGGGGATGACCGGCATCATGGCGTTGATGCCGTTGTCGGTCAGATATCGCGCCATCCGCATGGCGATGTCGACCGCGGGCACCTCCACAGTCGCGTCGAAGCCACCCATTCCGAAGATGTGCTCGCGCTTGAACATCACCGGATTGCTCGGCACCACGATGTTGCTTGCGACGCGATTCCAGCCCAATCGCAGATACACAAAATTGCGCAGAAATTCAATAGTCTGGCACCCGTCCACCCAGCCGCGGCCACGCCTGAGTGTGATCTTCCCGTCCCGCAGCTCCGCGCCACTCACCGGCCGGAGGATGCCGCTCGCGCACGCCACGGACCGATCCAGCAGAAACGGGCGCGACAGCCTCAGCAACGCGTCACGCTCGAAGACCACGTTCGGACCAGCCGCGACCGCATGCGGATATCGCGCGGCATTGATCGCCGCGTTCAAGGCGTCACCGATCGATGTGTCCGGCATGTCGATGCAGAGCAATCGCGGATACGTGCGCGACCGGTAGTAGGCGCGCACCGGCTGCGTGCGCACGTTGATCGTGAAGGCCGGAGGAACCTCGTAGAGTTGCAGCGCGGCAACGAGATTACCGAGAGAATTCTCCGCCGCGCCGTCGACGACGAGAATTACCTCGAAACGCGGATAGTCGAGCCCGAGCAGCATCGCCGCGATCTCGACCGGCGGCAGCGGCGAATGTTGCAGCGAAGCTATGACGGAAATCGGAGGGAGCGCGTCGGTCCCGACCAGTGCATGGAAATATTCGTCGTCGGCCAGCTGCCAGTGCGACCACAGTTCCGGAACCGCACACATCAGCAGAATGGAATGAAACGAGTTGATGACGAGAAAGAAAATCATGATTGTCATCATCACCACGAACAGAATGCCGGCTATCGTCATCCCGCTGACAACTCCGCGACGCTGGCTTCCGACAGTCCGATCACCAGCATCGCCATGTCGCGCGCATACCTGTCGGCATTGTCGAGCGCTTCTGAAAGCGCCTGCGTCCCGGGAGTGCCCATCGAAGCCAGTGAAAGCCCGGCACGGAATCGGACCCACCAGTTGCTGTCGGTAAGCGCGCGAGACAGCTCCTGCACCGTGCGCTCGTCGGTCGACCCTGACAGCGCACGCGCTGCCTGCGCGCGTACCCGCCAATCCGAGTCGCGAAGCATCGAGAGCAACTTCACCTGAACCGTGTCTCCGGCTCTGCGACGCAGCACGCGCGCCACGGCAACCCGCACTTCGGGATGCGGATGCGTCGAAAGAGTCGCGATGCGCGCCATGCAGTCGGCGTCATCAAGCACGGCCGCAGCGTGGATATACGCATACAGCTTGTGCGGCGGCGCGTCTGCGCGAATCCGCGCGAGCAGCATCGGGCCTGCCAGCGACTGGTAGCCCCGCAGTACGCTGAGCTGATATGCACGCACCGCTGAAGATGCCGACGAGAGGCCGTCGATGACGGCAGTGAGCAGCTCATCATCGGCGTAGCGATTCAGGCACGTGGTCGCCGCGCTCTGTACTGCAGGGTGGGAATCCGACAGCAACTGCAGGATCGTAGCACGATCTTGCGCGCTCGCGAGAAGCGAGAGCGTGCGTGCCGCAGCCAGTCGTTTCCACCACATCAGCGAGCGAGCCCCGTCGATCGCCTGACGCACCCACGGCTCCCGGCGCAGCATCTCCACCAGCGCGTCACGCTCGGCCGGATGTACGCGCTCCAGTCCGAGCCAGACCAGAGCCTGCGCGGTGTCGGCGTTCGATGCACTTCGAAGCGCGGCGAGGACTTCGGGCGCGCCGAATTCGCCCGACAGCAGCCGTCGTGCATTGCCAGCGCCTTCGTGAGCACCGGTGCCGGCCATGCTAGCGCGCGATCGCCGCGCATAGTCCAACGCACCCGCCAGCGTGGCCAAACCGACCTGCGAGAGGCCGATCACGACTCCAACGAAGCCGTAGCTCAATTCGAACGACCGTTCGATGAAGTGTTTGAAAAGAGGCGCTGACCACGCTTTGACATCGGCTCAAATATGCCAGTCGGGGGCAACGGGCGTTACCCCGCGGGGTGACGGAATCCTAGTAGCGCGGTAACGACTGATCGACGTCGTTGGTCCAGCTTACAATCCCGCCCGCAACGTTGGTCACGTGCGTGAATCCATGCCGTACCAGTTCCTCGGCGGCGCGCATGCTGCGGACGCCCGCCTTGCAGTACAACACGACTTCGCGCGACCGATCCCAGTCGCGGCTCGCGGCGCCGATAGTTGCGAGGGGTACCAGACGTGCTCCCTCGATACGCGCGATCGCCCATTCGGCTGGTTCTCTGACATCGACGAGGTCGAAGTCGTCGCCACGCGTGATTCGCGCAGCGAGCTCGGTGGCAGATATCTCTCGAATCATCGCTGCTCCATTATTGGAATCGGCGCTTGCGGCTGGCGCGGCGCACGATACGTCGTCGTAGTCGAATGCACGGTCGTCGAGGCTCCGAATCGTCGCGCCGCCAGCTGCCGCTTCACCGCAGGCGGGACATGCAGGATCGCGGCGGACGGTAATCGAGCGAAATGTCATCCCGAGAGTCTCGATCAGGAGCAGACGTCCCACCAGAGAATCACCGACGCCGAGAATCAGCTTGAGCGTTTCCACTGCCTGAATGGTTCCGACCAGGCCGGGCAACACGCCGAGCACTCCCGCTTCGGCACAATTCGGAACGAGACCGGCGGGCGGCGGATCACGGAAGAGGCAACGGTAGCATGGTCCGTTCTGCGCTCCGAAGACCGAGGCCTGGCCCTCGAAGCGAAAGATGCACCCGAACGCGTTCGGCTTGCCGAGCAATACCGCAGCGTCATTGGTCAGATAGCGCGTTGCGAAGTTGTCAGTTCCATCGACGACGATGTCGAAGTCGCGTAGAATCTCGAGCGCGTTCATGGCGTCGAATCGCGTATCGAACGGCTCTACATGCACGTGCGGATTCACATCGTGAATACGATCGCGCGCGGAGTCGAGCTTGGAGCGTCCGACGTCGGACGTACCGTGAAGAATCTGGCGATGAAGATTGGACGCGTCCACGACGTCGAAGTCGACCATGCCGAGTGTGCCGACGCCCGCCGCGGCGAGATACAGTGCACTGGGCGAGCCCAGACCGCCGGCGCCGATCAGCAGAACACGAGCGTTCTTGATGCGGCGCTGTCCCTCCACGCCGATCTCGTCCAGGATGAGATGGCGCGAATAGCGCAGAATCTCTTCCGACCCCAGCGTCGGCAGTGCGTCGTTGCTTGTCATTTCCACGATGACATCCCCGGCAGTGGTGATCAGGTGCGCACCCTCTCATTGTACAGCTGCGCCGCGCCAATTGTTGCGCCGCGCGGCTCAGCTGCCGTCACAAAGGCATCGGCAATCACGCCCGCCGATCGCCACGCATGCCGCGCAGCATCGCGAACCTTTTCTGCTACATCGCGGCGCGCAACGGCGACGATCGCCGAGCCGGATCCGCTGAGTGTGGCGCCGATCGCACCCGCCTCGATCGCCGCGGTCGTGACTACATCGTATCCACCAATCAGCGAACGCCTGAACGGAACGTGCAGCACGTCGTCAAGCGCCGGACGAAGGATCGCAGCGTCGGCCGTCTGGAGTCCCGCAATCAACGCAGCTGCGCGGCCGGCGGCGTTCACCGCCACATCGTATGGTACCGTCGCTGGAAGTACAGCACGTGCAACCGACGTCCGGACTTCAAAATCGGGTACCAGAAAAACGAACCGCAGCGACGGATGCACCGCAATCGGCGTCGAGCGGTAGCGATGCGGAGCGGTACGCACGCTGAGCACCGCGCCGCCAAGCGTCGACGGCGCCACGTTGTCCGGGTGACCCTCCAGCGATGCCGCAATATCGATGATTACGGCATGGTCGAGATCGCCGTCTAGAACCGCATTCGCGAGCAACGCGCCGGAGACCACGGCCGCGGCCGACGATCCCAATCCGCGTGCAACAGGTATGTCGGAGCTCGCGAATATCTCGACGCCATTCGGCACCGGGCGATCCAGCGCACCGCACGTCGCAACGAACCCGCGCCAGATGAGATCGTCCGTGTCCGCACAATTCAATCGCGCGAGAGTACCTTCGCGCGTGACCACGACGGGCGACTCGTCCGAGTGGATACGCGCGCCTACTGTCAGCCATCTATCGATTGCCATCCCGACCGCGTCGAAGCCGGAGCCGAGATTCGAAGTCGATGCGGGAACTCGCACGCTGAATTCGCGTACGCTGAATTCACGCACACGATTCGTCACGTCAATTCGGCAGTAGCAAGGAATCGTGGAGCACGCCGCACCTTGCTCCTTTGCTCGAATGCATAAGCCAGCTTGAGCAGCATGGGCTCGCTCCACGCGGGACCAAAGAACGAGAGGCCCACGGGAAGTCCGAACGAATATCCCGCTGGCACGGTGATGTGTGGATAGCCGGCAACGGCCGGAAGCCCGGTCGCGCTGCCACCACCGCGTGGATCTCCCTTCACCAGGTCGATGAGGTTGGGCGGTCCCTGAGTGGGTGCGGCTATGGCGTCGAGCCGGTATCTGGCGACCGCCGCGTCGATCCCCTGAGCACGCGAATGCTCGTGCCCCGATGCAAGTGCGTCGAGATACTTTTTCTCGGTCAGCGGACCGCGTGCCTCGGCGGTCTCGAAGATCTCCTGACCGAAGTACGGCATTTCCTCCGCACGATGGGCGTTGTTGAAGGCGATGAGATCGGCGAGCGTCTTCATCGGCGATGACGGTCCAAGCGATGCGAGGTACGCGTTGACGTCCGCCTTGAATTCGTACGACAGAACATCGCCCTCACCGTCACCCGAATTGCCGAGCTCGATCGGATCGATGATGATTGCGCCGGCCGATCGCATGAGCTCTATCGCTTCGTTCACGATCGCGTCCGTTGCAACGCTGTACCCGAAGTAACGCTTGCGTGGAATTCCGATTCGCGCACCCTTCAAACCGTTCACATCGAGAAACGTCGTGTAATCGCTGTGGGCGCGACCCGCACTGGGGGCGGTCGCGCTGTCTGCGGAGTCCACTCCGGTAAGTGCGCCGAGCAGGATCGCTGCATCTGTCACGGTGCGCGCCATCGGCCCCGCGGTGTCCTGCGAATGCGAGATCGGTATTATGCCGGAGCGACTGACCAGGCCCACTGTCGGCTTGAGTCCGACGAGTGATTGCACGGACGATGGCGACGTTATCGACCCATCGGTCTCCGTGCCGACAGCGACCGCGCACAAACTGGCTGCCGCCGCCGCGCCGGAGCCTGAGCTGGATCCGGACGGGGTGCGGTCGAGGGCGTACGGATTGTGAGTCTGGCCGCCCATGCCGCTCCAGCCGCTGGACGAATGAGTGGAACGATAATTCGCCCACTCACTCAGATTCGTCTTGCCCAGTATCACCGCTCCGACAGCGCGGAGCCGCGCCGCGACGAACGAATCACGCAACGGAATCGAGTGCGCAAGCGCGAGCGAGCCGGCCGCAGTCGTCATGCGGTCGTGCGTTCCGATGTTGTCCTTGATGAGCACTGGAATACCGTGCATCGGACCGCGCACGTGCCCCGATTTACGCTCCGCATCGAGCGCGGCTGCGATTTCGAGCGCATCCGGATTGAGCTGGAGGACGCTTCGGAGCGCCGGTCCGGTTCGATCGATCTCCGAGATTCGCTTGATGTACATCTCGCACAGCGCACGAGAAGTGTATCGGCCGGACGTCATCCAACCCTGCAGCTGCGCGATGGTTGCTTCGTCCAGCTCGAACGACGGCGGCGTCTGATGGCGCGTAAGTACACCGTCGACTACCGGAGAAGCATCCGCGCCAGTGGCCGCGGCAAGTGCGCCGGCGATCCCAACGCCGACGAACGCCCGCCGGCTGAGTTTGGAGGAAACGCCGTCGTCGGATGATGATGCAGTCATGGGTCGCTATTGAGGAAGCGCAAGCCACATCCCGAGCGCGGGCACGATGGATGCGGTTTTCGGATACTACTATTCTGCCCAAATTCCCGGAGGATGCAATGGCGGACAAGGACAAAGGCGGCAAGGTGAGTCAGGCCGACTCGAGCAAGGAAAACCGTACCGACAAGGTCAGCGGCCGAAGCTTCGGCCGCGGGATGACATCGCCCGATTCAACGGAAGCTGTCCTCGACGCAAGCACAGGCGAAGTCGATCCCAGAGCGGCAGGAAGGGGCGCACTACCGCCGGGCGAGAGCGAGCCGAATCGAAAGGACAAGAAGAAAAGCTAGGGACGAAACCGCACGGGGGACCCGGGCGACATTATACCGCCAGGTCCTCCAGGGATCCGACGCGGCAGTGACAGCAGCGTCGCGAATGCCGACTCACGAACGCGAGTCGCGGGGTTCATGAAATCGGCGGAGCGTACCTGCCGTCGGCATCATGGCAACAGTGGTACGCTCCTGGTATGTACGTCCTGTGCGCGCGAAACCACGCGCGCCGCGGCGCGATCAGAATTCGCGCTTGCGCATTTCCTTGAAGAACATCTCGCCACGCTCGCGTTCCTTGAGACTCGCCTCGTCGATGGGATCGTCCGCGAGGTTCACGTCGTACTTCTTGCCGAAGCCCTTGCGCGTTGAAGTCGCTGACGCCGCCTTCGCAGCGTTCTTCTTCACCAGAGCTTCCAGCTGCCGCTTGTCCATTTTCCCGCCGTGTTGAGGAGTCATAGATCGATCAGGTCCATCGTCCCATATGACTCATAAATCTAGACGCGGGCAACGCGCAAGGGAGCGCCCCGATACGAGTCCCCGGATGTGACTCGGCCCGGCGAGCAAGGGGTCACCATGGTATGAGCGAAGGTTACTGCACCACCAGGATTCCCACGCTGCCGCCGAACTCATCGGCCGCCACCGGAAGCCCTGGTGCTGGAACCCAGCTGCCTGAATCGGCCCGCACCTCCAGACGGTGGCTCCCCTCGTTCAGAGGAATGCGAATCTGCCACTTCCCGGTCGCGGCACGCGTCATCGGGACGGGGAGCCATGATGTGAAGTCGCCCATTATGTCCACGGTCCGGGCATTTTCGAGTACGACGCTGATCATGCGCCGGCCATCGTCAGCCACGGCGCTCACCGACGTCCCCTCCGGCACGGCCGATATCACCGGGGACGCGCGAGCCGCGCCCGACGGTCCCAGCGCGACCCGCAATCCGATGGAAGTGAAAGCAGCACCCAACGTACCTCGCGTTGGATCCGCTGGCTGCGCACCTGCGTATCCAACCATCGACACCGGGCCGACGAGCTGTACCGTGGCGACACCCATCGCCCACGCACGCCGGCCTTTCGACTCGGCCGCGGAGCGAATTCCGCCATCCCCGCCGATCACAACTCTGGCAATGCCGGACCCATCGCTTCCAAATGGTGCGATCTGAGCATGAACCGCCGCCTCGCTGTACCTGGTCGACCCGCTCGCGAGCACGGCTGCGTCGGCGCCGATCATCGCCCACCCCGATCGTATGGATGCACCGATCCGTGCGTGCGAGGTGTTCCGCGTCGAGGCCGCATCCACCCGTCCGACACCCGCGTCGAGCCATCCGGCCGCCGCTCCTGTCGCAGAGGATCTTCCGAGCGTCAAAGAAGCCTCGCCATATCGGGACGACGCCTCGCCGCGATAGGCGCCGCCGCCTGCATCGGCCCGGATCACCGAGATGTTGCGGCGGTCCGACGACAGCGCGAACGATCCGTGCATCTCGCCGTAGCCCGACGTGCTGCCCGTCTCGAACCGCGCGAGGTTGGCGGTACCGGCGCCGGCAAACCGGCCGGTCTCACCCCACAGGGACGAGGCGAGATTCGCGAGTGTCGCGAGTGCATAACCATCAATTTTTATTGATGCGATTCCTCCCTCGAGCACCGCGCCGTTGCTGGCGGGCCGAGGCGTCAGTTGTGCGGCGAGCGGTTCCGGCGCGCTGACGCCTGCGAGCAATGCAAGCAGCGCAGCCGCGTAAACGCAGCTGCGCACTCCCGCCCGGTTACGCCGGACGAACACAGGCCGGATGGATCGATGTTTTATGGCTTCGGCTTGGGCGGCGCGGGTAGGGGCGCAGTCTTGCCGCCAGTGAAGGCCGGCTTGAATGTGCTCATGGCGTGTGGAGCTGCCTGCGTGCCAGTAATCGCTGTCAACGGTGCAACCCCACCGGCAATATCATGCGATACACTGCGACCGTATGCAAGCAGACCGGAATCATCCCGTTGCCTGGCGTTGGCAACGACAGCAACGATCGCCGATTGCGCGGGTGCCCCGTCAACTATCAGCGAGGCCAGCACGGACAGTGGAACAACGAGCTGGCGGCCCGGCAACTCCTTGCGCAGCCGAGTGAGGCCGGCCGGCGTCGAGCCCGCACGCAGCGCCGCAACTGCCGCCGCGAGCTCGTTATCGGATGAAGGGCCGAGAGCGCGACGCGCAATGCCGAGATCGTTCGCAACTCCGCGAACAGCAATCATGATTCTGTTGTCGTCAGCGCCCTTGCTGATCCCTTCGAGCGCCTTGTCCACGAGTGGCGCAACGGGCAGACCTGCGTGCGCAACCGAGTCAGCGACGGAAGTCATCTGAGCCTTGAGAGAAGCCGACGCTCGGCCATCGAGCTGTTGCAGCGCAGCAACACCCTGCGCGCCAGCGACGTCGCCAATGCAAACCGCCAGCGCCACGACCGAGAGCGATGCGACAACCGTATCAATGAATCTGCTCATCATGCCGATCCCGATCCGGCTACTGTCACCACGGAATTAGTCGCGCCGAAGTCATCACCGGGATCGCGTGGCGCCTGTGGATCCGGAACCCAGCGGTGCCCATCAATTACAAATTGATACACATATCGTCCAGCGCCGAGCGGAATGTCGGCGGCCCAGGTGATCTTGTCGATGCGGCGGAGAGGCGTCGCCGTCGCATTCCATCCGTTGAAGCTTCCAGCGACTGCCACCTGCGACGCACCCGCTGCGACAAGTGTGAAGCGAACCGTGCTGAACGCGGAATGTACGACCTTCGCCGGGTGCGCCGGCACCGTGCGATTGACACCGCCGCCGATCATGACGAACGCGATCACTGCGGCGAGTGAGACACCCGCGACCGTGATCGCCGCAACCGCACGATGGCGTGCGCGACGGTCCGGCCGACCGAATGCACGCTCCCGCTGCACCGCAGCCATCACGCGCGCATCGAATGCATCGGTGTCCACGGCGATCGGCGTACGAAGCTGAGCAACGAATTGCTGCTCCGCTGCATCCAGCGCCTCTGTGTCGTCCATATCTTCAGCCATCCGTTGCCTCCTGCAGAGCCGCGCGCAGAAACTCCCGCGCCCTGCTCACGCGCATCTTCAATGCGGAGACGCCAGCGCCAGTGAGCACGGCGATCTCGTCATAGCTCAGGTCCTCGACGTACTTGAGAACGAATGCTTCGCGATGCGCCGCATTCAAACCCATCAATGCCTGCTCGACCCGCTCCATCGACGGGGTCGTCGTATCCACACTATCGGACTCCGAATAGTCCGGCCAGTCGTTCACGTCCATCCCCGTCGAAACGAACACCGCCTCCCGTCTTGCGCGACGGGCGCCGGCAGTGCGGCAGCGATTCGCGAGAATGCTGAAGATCCATCCTCCGAAGCGTGACGGATCGTCGCACGTCGCGAGCGAGCGGTACGCACGCACGAACGTTTCCTGTGTCACGTCATCAGCCTCGTCCGCGTCACACAACATTCGCATCGCATACCGCAGGAGTCTGTCCCGGTGTCGCGCCACCAGCTCGGCGTACGCCGCCACGTCACCACGCAGCACCCGCGCGACTGTCGCAGCGTGCCACGCACGATCCTGGGCGGTTTCAGCAGTTATCGGCATCGGCACGGGATTCAAAGATAAGACCCGGGCGCCGGCTCAGGCGTCACATTGCCCACACGGGTGTTTGGATCGTCGTTCCCGCTTTCGCTCTATCGGCCACCGCCGCGCAGGAGATCGCGCACCAGGTCGAGGAGCGCGAGGGGTAGTTGTTCCGGATTACGCAGTATCGTGTGTCCCGCCGCACCGAACACTCGTGCGAGGTATGGATCCGGATCGTTGCCGTCGACGGTCAGGCAGAAGGGATAGATCCCGTCGGCGCGCGCCTCGAATATCGCCTGTCGCGAATCCTCTACCGCGTACGTCGTGAAGTATCGATCCACGTCATTCGGCTTCCCATCCGAGAGGATCAACAGCAGACGATGACCAGCCGGTTGCGCCGCGAGCTGGGTTGTCGCGTGACGAATCGCGGCGCCGAGCCGAGTATTTCCGCCCGCTTCGATCCCGGCAATGCGCCGTCGCACCGTTTCGCTGTTCGATTCGCTGAATGCCTTCAATATCGAGATGCGTACGTCGGGCGCCCCAACACCGGAAAAACTGAGAATTGAATACGAATCACCAAGCGCGTCGAATGCCTCGCTCGCGATGAGCAGAGTCGTCTTCTCGATATCGATCACCGTGCGTCCGTCGGCGACTACATCCCTCGTGGATGCGCTCACGTCGACAAGAATAGTGATCGCAATCGCACGTCGAGCAGCGCGAACCGACATGTACAAACGGTCACCGGGCGAATCGCCAGCGGCGGCATCCGCGAGTGCACGCACGCATGCAGCGAGATCGAGATCATCACCCTCGCGCTGCCGAAGCATGCGCTCCCGGCGCGCTCTGAGCCGCTCGAACTCCCGTCGTACGCGCCGCACCAGTGCCGGATGTTCGCCAAGGACGCGGTCCGCCCACGCTACGTCGCCTTGCACGGCACGCCGCGCATGTACCACGGCTCCGAGCTCGCGGTACGCCGACGCGTTGCAATCCCACTCCGGGTACAGGACTCCATCGCCCGATCGTGATGCCTCGAATATCGCAGCGTCCGTAACGTTCAACGTGCCGGTGCGTCTCGCGCTGCCACTGTCGCCATCGGGGTCGGAATCGCCGCTCGTCGACGCATCATCCAGAGCCAGCGCGTGATCGGGGTCGTCCTGATCCGCGCTATTATCCGGCAAATTGGCTGCACTGTCGCCAGTTGGTGTGAGCTCCTGAAGCGTATCGTCGGCACCTGCCGCGGGAGCAGCGCTTTCTCCGGAACCGTAGCCTGGACTTGGTGGCACGAGCGCCCCGTATTGCGGGCCTTGGGTCGTCCCCGGGTCGGCGCCGTCGAGCGTCTGTCCCCAAACCGCTATCGGTTGGAGCGGGCGATACTGACCGGTCAACGATTCGACGGCCAGCGTACGTGCGCGCGCCCACGCAAGTGAATCTTCGGGAGACGCGCCGGCGCGAATTTCTTGGGGAATTACTGCCGGATCGGATCTGAGTACAGTCTCCACGAGCTGCTCGACTGCCCGCTCGCGCGCAGTCAACCGGGAAAGTCCCGGGCGCGCAACAAAGGCGCGCGCGCGTTCTTCGGCGATCAGCGATGCGACACCGGGTGCGCTGATCGCGATGGATGCATCGATCTCCGCAGCTTCGCGCAGATTGTAGAGGTCACGCGTGATGGCGTTCTTGCCGGTCGGCGCGAGCGCGGCGCTTCGGCGCATGATGCGCACTGCCTGTTCGATCGCCAGCAACCGGTAACGCGCGACAGCGGCAGCCGCGCCATCGGACGCGTCCATCGTTGCGGGCAGCTTGATCGACACTCCATCATGTCGCGCAATTGGACGCCGCCGTCCCACGTGAAACGTGTTGCGCGGCGTCTCATCTACGACTGGCGCAATCTCGAACCGCACGCCATAAGTTGCGGCGAGCAACAGCTCCAGACGGCGCCGCACCGTGTCGAGCGCAACCTCGGGAGTCGTGCGCATCGCTCGCACCCAATTTGCGGCGCGCACAACGGGTCGCCCCAGCTTGCGGGACGACTTGATCATCAATGCGCGCATGCGATTCACAGTCGCACCTACATCGTGGTGTCGATGATGTCGCCGATGGCGGAGAGCAGGTCCGGGTCGTCGGTGAGCGCTGCGCCGATCGCTACCTGGCACGCACGTTCACTCGCGATTCCCTCCGCAATCAATCGTCCCGCCGAAACGAGCAATCTCGTGCCCGGGCCTTCAGCAAGCCCCTGGTCGCGCAAGCGGCGCACGCGATGCGCGACTTCGACCAGCGACGCTGCGACAGACGGCTTGACTCCACTCTCGTGCGCGACGATCCTTGCCTCGATCGCTGCCGCCGGATAATCGAAATCGAGCGAGACGAAGCGCTGACGCGTGCTTGGTTTCAGGTCCTTGAGCGCATGCTGGTAGCCCGGATTGTAGGATGCAACAAGCTGGAATCCCGGCGCCGCAACGACCAGCTCTCCGGTCTTGTCGATCGGCAGGAGTTTACGATCGTCCGTGAGGGGGTGAATCACGACGACGGTATCCTCGCGCGCCTCGACCACTTCATCGAGATAGCAGATCGCGCCGATTCTGGCCGCGACCGCGAGCGGCCCGTCCACCCATAACGTCTCGCCGCCGCGAATGAGATAACGGCCGGTGAGATCGCTCGCCGAGAGGTCGTCGTGGCATGCGACTGTGACGAGCGGCCGGCCCAATCGCCAGGCCATGTGCTCCACAAAGCGCGTTTTTCCGCATCCCGTCGGACCCTTGAGCAGCACTGGAAGGCCGCGTCGGTGACATCGCTCGAATATCTCGACCTCGTGGCCGACAGCCACGTAGTACGGTTCCGTACTTGGCGCGGCGCTGGACGGCGCGGCGACCGATGATTCAGAGATCGTCATGGTGCCATCAAGGTATTGGGGCGCCGTGGGTTACGGAACACGCGGCGTGTAAACAGAATATTTGCTGCGCGTGTTACATTGCGGATCATGTCCGATCGACCGCCCCGCCCTGCAGTGATTCTCGCGGAACGAGCCATTCTCACAGTCGAGCGGACTTGGGTCGCGATCACCGCGTGGTTCAATGGAAAGGCGCTGAGCGAGAATGCAGTCCTGCTCATCTTCGCCGTCGTTACTGGCCTTCTGAGCGCACTCGGCGTCGTCGCCTTCTACAAGAGCATCGATCTCGCGTATTGGGTCTTCTATCGTCTTCCAACGGCTGAATTCCCCCGCTTTGCGCTGCTCACGTATCGCCCGGTAATCACCGCGGCCGGCCTCGCCGTAGCGTGGTGGGTCATGCGGCACATCGGCCGCGGTCACGAAGGAATGAACGTCCCCGACGTGCAGCTCGCCGTCGTACGGCGTGGCGGAGACATCGAGGCCAGACCGGCGCTTGCACGAACCGCCGCGAGCGCGATCACGATCGGCGCCGGCGGCTCGGCGGGTAACGAGGGCCCGGTCGTCGTGCTCGGCGCGATGATCGGATCGTGGCTCGGACGAACCTTCCGCTTCGCTCCGTCGAGAGTCGTGGTGCTGGTGGGCTGCGCAACAGGCGCCGCTATCAGTGCCGCGTTCAACGCGCCACTCGCCGGCGCCTTCTTCGCGCTCGAAGAAGTCGTCGGTACTCTCGCCGCCGGCTCCTTTGCACCGGTCGTGGTCGCAAGCGTCGTGGCGGCCGTAGTGTCGCGCTCAGTATTCGGAAATCATCCGGCCTTCGCAATTCCGGCTCAATACGGATACGCGCATCCGAGCGAGCTGTTGCTGCTCTATCCACTGCTCGGAATCGTTTGTGGACTGATGGCCGCTCTCTACGTACGCACGTACTTTGGCGCCGGGGATCTGCAGAAGAAGATTCCGCTTCCGCCGTCGTTTATCCCGTGGGTTGGCGGTGCGACGGTCGGCATTCTCGTCTTTCTGTCAGGAGGCCGACTGGTAGGGTACGGCCACCTCGCCATGCACAGCGATGTATTCGGTCACATGGCGTGGTACGGGTTGCTCGCACTCGCGGTCGGCAAGATCGTCGCAACAGCGATTACGCTCAACATGGGCGGGTCGGGCGGCGTGTTCACGCCGTCGTTGTATATCGGCGCTGCGACGGGTGGCGCATTTGGCGTCGCGTTGTCCGGAGCGCTTCCGGCGCTTGGATTGCACCCCGAGGCATACGCCCTCGTAGGCATGGGCGCACTCATCGCCGGTGCGACCGACGCTCCGATCACCGGAATACTGCTCGTGTTCGAGATGACGAACGACTACGCGATAGTGATTCCATTGATGTTGACCGTCGTCATCACGCACACCATCGCGCGCAGGCTCAGTGCCGATTCGCTCTACAGTGGCTGGTTGCGCCGCCGGGGCGAGTCGATCGAGCAGGGCGCAGATCGCGACGTACTCGCCGGATTGCACGTGTCCGACGCGTATGAATCAGCACCGCAGGTAATCTTCGAGGGAGCCGCCGTCGATGAGCTGCTCGCACATCTCGGCAACACGCGTCAGCTATACTTTCCCGTCGTCGACGCGTCGTACGGGCTCGTCGGCGTAATAACAGTTGCGGATCTGGGTCAGCTCGCGCGCGACGACGAGTACCTCGGACCGCTGCTGGTCGCGAGCGACATCGCACAGCAATCCGAGATCGTTTCACCGGGCGACTCACTGCTCGAGGCGATCCGCAAGATGGGAGTCCGCGGTGCGGAATCAATTCCGGTCGTCGACCGGCACACGAATCGACTGCTCGGAATCATCAACCGAAGTCATGTACTCAATCTCTACGAGCGCACCGTGTCATCGATGCGCCGGCATCCGCATCAGCCGGCCAGCAGCGCCAACGCCTCGTCGGGCGGTATGTCGCCGAAGTAGCTGTCCAGATCCACGCCCGATAGCGCTCCGGAGATCGATGCGTAGTCGTACGGAACTCCGAGCAGCAGTGCCTCCAGTTCCGTGACGTCCTCTCTGCCCATGAAATCGCCGAAGATGCGTACCGCGGCGACTCGCCCTGCCTCCACGTTCACGCGCACGTCGATCTCTCCCGCCGTAAACCGGTGCGTGCGCTGGACATTGCAGGGCGGATTCTCACCGTAATTCCAGTCCCAGGATCCGTACTTCCGCTTCACCAGCGCGTCCACCTCAGCCCAGTCAGCAGCGTCGAGCTCGAGCGTCGGGACCTTGCTTCTGTCGCGCGTGCCGAAGATTCGCTCGATGATTCGCTCCCGCAACTCGATGACCGTAATCGGGTGGTCGAGAAATTCACTTATGTTCGCGACACGGCTGCGAATCGACTTCACTCCCTTGGATTCGACCTTGCCGGGCTTTGGAACGAGCGCCGCGGTAACGTCGTCGAGATTCGAATCGAACAGCAGAGTGCCGTGACTGAACATCCGGTCCGGGCGGGCAAACTGCGCGTTACCGGAAATCTTTCGACCACCAGCGAGAATGTCGTTTCGCCCGCCCAGCTCCGCCGGAACGCCAAGTTCGTGCAGCACGTCGATGACCGGACGCGTGAACAGCTCGTATCGATTGAAGCGGCCGTGCACCGACGGCGTCATGAAACTGAAGTTCAAATTACCGAGATCGTGATACACCGCCCCGCCGCCCGAAATGCGGCGCACGACGGTAATCCCGCGCGCCGCAACGACCGATGGACTTACCTCCTCGATCGTGTTCTGGTTCCGTCCGATGATGATGGACGGTGCGTTGATGTAGAACAGCAGGTAATCGTCGCTGCCCATCCGGTTGCGGAGCACGTGCTCTTCCAGTGCCAGATTGACACGGGCGTCGTTGATATCACGGTTATCGATGAACAGCATCAAGTTGGTCGAAGAGGTCGAGCTTCATCAGCGTAGTTGATTTGGCGCACGCACCCTGAAATTCCGAAGTGGCAGTGAGCGCTTCCGGAATGTCCGCGCGTGACGTTTCCACGAAGCCCCAGCGTGCAAAATATTTCTCGGCGGACGGCGTAAGAAGATATACACTGCGTATGTTCATGCTGCGCGCGTCATCGATCGCCAGTGCGACGAGTCGCCGTGCGACGCCGTTGTTCCGATGCGCCGGATGAACCCCGACCGAGCGCAGCAGAACAGCGTTCGAATCAGCGAGCTCGAGCCCCGTCACACCGATGACGTCGCCATTGTGCGTTGCGACGATGAAGTTGCGCAGGTCCTCGGGAACACCGGCGACCGGAAGTCCGAGATCATCGAGCAGGCTCGCCACCGCGGCTCTGTCCCCTGCTTCGGCCGAGCGATATACGACTGTCCTGGTCGATTTCGATGTCATTGCAATTGGCGCCTCTTCATCTGTCCCGCAGCAGTCTGGGCCGCAGCACGATGTGGCCTTTGCGTCGAGCAGCGGCTTTGTCGCGCGTACGAATCCACTGAAGAATTTACCATCTATCTCACGCGCGAACGACTGCGCATCCAGTCCGCTTCCCGCCAGAAAGGCCATCGCGTCTTCGGAGCTGTAGAATCGCGTTGGCTCGATGCTCGGATTCTCGAAACCGGAGTCGCGCAGCAGCGTCAGAAATTCCTGCTCGCCGAGTGCGCCGGCGACGCAACCGATCCAAAGCTCCATGTTCCGCCTCACCGCGGCCGGAACATCGCCGCGGACCACGACGTCGGAGACGGCAAGCCGTCCGCCTGGCTTGAGCACGCGATACGCCTCGGCGAGCACCCGCCGTTTGTCCGCCGAGAGATTGATCACACAGTTGGAGATGATGACGTCGACAGTGTTGTCGGGGAGCGGGATCTGCTCGATCTCGCCTCGCAGGAACTCGACGTTCTCCGCACCGGACTTGCGCTTGTTCTCATTTGCCAGCGCCAGCATCTCGTCGGTCATGTCGAGCCCGTACGCCTTGCCGGTCGATCCCACGCGTTTGGCCGAGAGCAGAACGTCGATGCCACCGCCGGAACCGAGGTCCAGGACCGTCTCCCCGGGGTTCAGCTGTGCCAGCGCCGTCGGATTGCCGCATCCAAGCGATGCGAGGAGCGCTTCCGGCGGTATTCCCGCAGTCTGTCCTTCATCGTAGAGATCGGCCGTTATCGGATCCCATGCATCGGTCGTCGCGCCGCAGCACGCGCTCGAGCCGCAGCATGAGCCGGACGTGCTTCCAGCCGCGACTCGCGACGCGGCGGCGCCGTACTTCTCCTGGACGCTCGCCTTGAGCAGCTCGCGATCAGTCACCGTGTCCATGTGTTTATCCTCATATCAATAAATGTTGATGGATTGGTCAAAAAAACTCAATCACAGCACTCACCCTGCCGGCCGTTGGCCGCGACTCGAACGGAGAGCCGCCGTCCGCGGGGGCGAAGCTCGCGGACCATCTCCTCGGCCTCCTCGAATGCTTCGCGGTTCAGCTCGTAGTACGACCAGCGTCCTTCACGCCGATCATTCACGATGCCGGCATCCTTGAGCACCTTGAGGTGGAACGACAGCCGCGACTGCGCCGCATCGAGGGTATCCTGCAGCTCGCAGACGCATCGCTCGCCGCCCACCAGCAGCTCGACTATGCCGATGCGGGTCTCGTCCGAAAGCGCATGGAATATCTGCGCTGCGCGTGCACTGAAGTGTGGGGCCTGAGCGGGCATGTCATTAACGTATCAATATTTATTGATATGTCAAGAACCGGCGTTTTCGGACAGCCGCGGATCGAGGTCAGCCGCGCGGCGGCGGGATTGGTGGGGCCAGATAGTCCGTGAACCACCGGCGCGCGAGATCCGCGACGACATCGAGGGCGCCGCGCTCCTCGAACAGGTGAGTCGCGCCAGGGACGATCTCGAGCCGTACCACGCCACGCATGTGTCTCATCGCCACGCGGTTGAGACCGATTACCTGTTCGTCGTTCCCGCCGACGATCAGCAGTGTCGGAGCGCGGACGGCGGTGAGTGCATCACCGGCCAGGTCGGGACGTCCACCACGTGACACGACCGCGTCCACCCTGTCAGGACGCCGTGCGGCGGCAATCAACGCAGCGCCGGCGCCGGTGCTCGCACCGAAGAGTCCAACGGGCAGATCTTTCGTCAGCTCCTGATGCGACAGCCAGTCGATCGAGTCCACCAGCCGGCGCGCCAGCAGCTGAAGATCGAAGCGGAGCTCGCGGGTGCGCAGATCCACGGCTTCCTCGGCTGGCGTCAGCAGGTCGAGCAACAACGTTGCGAGGCCGGCTTCGCGCAGGGCATCAGCAACGAATCTGTTGCGAGGGCTGAACCGGCTGGATCCGCTGCCGTGCGCGAAAAGGACAACACCGCTCGGCAGAGTTCCCGCTGGCGTCGGAATCCCCAGCGTTCCGCCGAGCGTGACGCCGCTTGCGGCTACATGAACCGCAAGGTCGTCAGGCGACTCATCCGTGCGCACGCCCATACCCGGATCCGTATGCAGGTCCATATGCCCGCGTATCGCGGTTCGCCTGTTTGCTGGCCGCAGTCCTGTCTGGCATCCGTCCTCCGCTGAAAATCGAGAATCGGCGAGGGTATCGATATTGGCCGGATCAGCACCAGTGTCTGAATCAGGGCATGGCGCGGGCCAAACGGATCAGCACGGCGAGATAGCTACGCTGCTGATTTCGCCATCTCGTCCCCGGCAGTTGCGCCATCGGGCCCGTCAGCATCTGGCAGTCCGCGCTTCAGCGTAAGAGTGAAAACCGACCCGATCCCGACATTGCTCTCGACCGTAATGTCGCCACCCATTGCGCGGGCGAGCGACCGGCTGATCGCGAGACCGAGCCCGACTCCTTCCGCGCTGCGCGTAAGCGACGTATCGACCTGGACGAACGGTTCGAAGATCGCTGTCCGTTGAGCAGCGGGAACCCCGACGCCAGTATCACCCACATGTATGGCGACGCCATCGTCGGTCATGTCGCAGGTCACTTCGACGCTGCCGCCTGGCCTCGTGAACTTGAGTGCGTTGCCCAAGAGGTTGAGAAGAATCTGCCGAATCTTGTCAACGTCGCCGCGCACGGTCAGCACCTGACCATCCCTGCGACGCAACTGGCACACTTCGTAGTGCAGCCCTCCGCGCTCCATCTGCAGCGCCATCATCTCCCGAACACCGAGCAGCAATTCGTTGACGTCCACGTCGGTATGTGCGATGGAGACCGCGCCAGCCTCGAGCTTGGCAAAGTTCAGGATCTCATTGATGAGCCCCATGAGATGTTCCTGACTGCGTGTGATCCGGACGAGATCGGCGTGTTGCGCCGAAGTCACCGGACCGCGAATACCCATGTCGATGAGCTGCGCATAACCTGCGATCGCATTGAGCGGCGTTCGCAGCTCGTGGCTCATCGTGGCGAGGAAGTCGGCTTTCGCGCGATTGCTCGCAAGGGCCTCGAGTGTCTTTCCGCGCAGCTCGACGCTCGTCGCCTCCAGCTCGTCGGCTCTCGCAACGAGCTCGGCGTTGACGCGCGTCAACTGCACGCCGGCGGTCTTGCGCTCGGTTATGTCCTCGATGGCCATGAGGATCAGCGGCGGTCCGTTGTCAGGTGAGCCGATGCGGCGTGCATTCAGCAGCATCGTTCGATGGCCGCGGGCCGCGAAGTCGTGCTCGACTTCAACGTCATCGAATGGCTCGCCGGTACGCAGCACGCCGTCCAGCAGAATTCGGAGACTCGGAATGTTCCAGTCACCGCCCGCGAACTCGAACAGACTGTGCGTCGTCGTGTCGCCGGCTGAAACGCCAAAGCTATGGTAGAAAGCATGGTTCGCGCTGACAACGCAGAGATTCCCGTCCAGCACGAGCAATGGCTCGCGCACGGTCTGCACAATCGCCTCGGCGAATCTTCGCGCATCGTCCAGTTGCTCCGCGGCGCGCTTGCGGGCGTCTATGTCGTGGTAGATGATGACAGCTCCGTCGATCCTGTTGTCCACGGTGCGATACGGACGGATGTGCATCATGTACCAGTGACCGGAGCGGTCGCGTACTTCCCGCTCCGTCACCTCCAGAGTGTCGATCACGTGAGTGATGAGCTCTTCGATGTTCCCGACGTCTATGTTGGATTTCATGTCGCCGATGGGACGCCCGATATCGGTCGGAATGACGTTCATCATGCGCTCGGCGCCAGCGGTGAATCGCCGGATGTGCAGATCGGTTCCAACCATGATCACCGGGACGTGCATCGCGCTCAGCAGGTTCGTGAGATCGTCGTTGAGATGGTCGGCTTCGGTATTGCGGCCGCGCAGCTCGTCGTTGAGCGTGATCAGTTCTTCGTTGAGCGACTGCAGCTCCTCCTTGGAGGTTTCGATCTCTTCGTTCGTGCTCTGGAGCTCTTCGTTGCTGGACTGGATCTCCTCATTCGCCGCCTGGAATTCCTCGACGACTGACGCATGCTCTTCGGCGACGGTCTGGAGGTGCCGCTTTGCGGCCTCGAGTTCCTGGCGCAGATCTCCGAGGTCGGTTGCGTTGTCCGCCAATTTCCGTTCAGCGATACTTGCGCGGGCGCCGCGCCTGGCGCTCCTGCCGCTGTGAGTCGCACCGGGCTGCCCAGCGTGATCATCGGCCGATGGACGCGTTTCCCCGGCACGGCTTTCCTCAAACGAAATGATGAAGAACTTGGCATCGGATCCCGTGACGCGAAACGGCCGCACGTCGAGACTGACGTATTCGATGTGCTTTCCGTCGTGGAACGAAACGCCTTCCACGCGCGCCGGCCGGGCTTCGTTTCGCGCAATCTCCAGCACTCTGCGCAGCTCGGTTGCGAGTTCGGACTTTACCATGTTCAGCAACAGAAAACTCGCAGTGCCGGCGACTGGCTCGATGTACTTCCCGGTTCGACCACGGAACTGCAGGATGTGCAATTGATCGTCCACCACGACGGCGGCGGGCGCATAGCTCCCGAGTACGATCTGATCTGCGGCCCGCTGAATGTCGGGAGACTGCGCATTCGCGGATGCGCCAGCCGAGTCTACCACGTTCTGCAATCGCCTGATACCGACGGCGGTTTCGGTGGCGCGATCCTGAATCAATGATCGGCTCGGATGTGCCGGACGAACGGCCAGGCGCAACGCGTGCCCCGGGCCGGGAATACGTGTATAGATGCGGCGCTTCTTGTCGATCGCCGTAAACAGGGTTGCAGCAGTGCTCACCGATTCCGAAGTTCCGAGCACGAGTATGCCACCGGGCCGGAGCGCATAATGGAAGACCGACAGCAATCTGGTGTGTGCGTTCGGCTGCAGATAGATGAGGACGTTGCGGCAACTGACGATGTCCAGGTGAGAGAACGGCGGATCCGCGGTGATATTCTGTACCGCGAAGACACAGCAATCCCGCACGGCCTTCGTGACGCAATAGCCAGTATCTTCCTTCCTGAAAAAGCGACTCAGCCGCTCGGGCGTGACATCGGCCTCGATGCCTCGCGTATACATCCCCGTGCGCGCGGCAGCGATTGCGGCAGCATTCAGGTCGGTTGCAAAGATCTGGATCGGGGTGTCGAGCGAATGGGCTTCCAGCAGCTCGAGAAGGCAGATGGCAAATGAATATGCTTCCTCACCCGTCGAACATCCTGCTATCCACACACGTATCGCCGCGTCGTCGCGAACGGAATCCGCCCGCGCATGGTGGCCGACCGCCTCTCGGCGCGCGATGAAGTCCGGAAGAACCTTATCGGTCAGCGCACCGAACAAATCCGGATCGCGGAAGAAACGCGTCACTCCAATGAGGAGATCGCTGTACAACGTGCTCAACTCCTCGCCATCTTCGCGTAGCAGGTCTGCGTAGCGTCCCAGCGTGTCGGTTCTGCGAAGCGCCATGCGTCGCTGAATTCGCCGCTCGACAGTTCCCATCTTGTAGAGGTCGAAATCGACGCCGAACTGACTCCTGAGCGCCGCGCAGATGGCCGCCAGGGCGTCGCTATTCGTTCCGGTGTCCGCGCCACTACCGGCCACGCCGCGGTCGTGCGGCTGGGTGTCCGAGTCGCGATTCCTGTCGGACGTGTCATCCGATGAGCCGTCGCCGGAGTGCGGACGCAAGTATGGATCGAGCCCCAGCCGCGCGATTTGCGCCGCGATCTCCGCTGGCGCGGCAATGATGTCGATACAGGCTGTTGCGATAGCCGATCGCGGCATACCCTCGGCAGTCGCCGTTGCGGGGTCCTGCGCAAACGCTATCCCGCCCGCTCCTCGTATTGCGCGAACACCCAGTGCGCCGTCGGAGCCCGTGCCGGAAAGGATCACGCCGATGGTCCTGCGTTCCTGTACTTCGGCGAGCGAGCGGAAGAATGCGTCGATCGGCAACGGCGGGCGGTCGTCCGGATCTCTCGGCACCAACTTCAGATGGCCGTCCGTCAACGTCATCTTGGTATCGGGCGCGATCACGTACGCGTGATTGAGTTCCACGCGATCGCCGTTAGCCGCCTGATGTACCGGCATCGTGGCTTGCCGCGCGAGCAGCTCGGCGAGGATGCTTCCGTGCGTCGGACTGAGGTGCTGTACCACTACATACGCAAGCCCGGTATCTGCTGGAACGTTCCGAAAGAACTCGGACAGGGCTTCGAGTCCGCCCGCGGACGCACCAATTCCGACAACCGTTACGGGCGAATCGCGCCCTGATTCACGGTCGGTCAATTCAGGCGATGCCGATTCGGTCGAGTCAGCCGACGGAATCGGCACGCGCCCGGAGGCCATTACAGCTCGGTCATTACGTCGCAGTGGTGCTCAACCAAACGTTCATAAACCTCTCAAAGCGCAAGAATCGCGCTACATGGCGCTTTTCGCTCCTCAGGGCACCCCGATCATACCGTCTTAATCTAGCTATCCAGTCCTTCTGGATGCGCCGAAGGAGTGATCTCGGAGCTATTCGCGTGGTGGGTCCCAGTTCCCGCCGCACCCGGCTCGCGGGCCTCGCGGCCGGCATCGACGGCCTCTCGGGTGCCTTGGCTCTCGATTGCGGCAACATCTGGCAAGGAATCGACGGGAATCCCGCGCGGCAGCGTGAGCGTGAAGACAGATCCCTGCTCCACAATGCTTTCCGCAGTAATATCGCCTCCCATCGCGCGCGCAAGCTCCCGGCTTATGGCGAGACCGAGGCCAATACCTCGCTGGCTGTACGGAACGGTATCGGTCGCGAGATGCCTGTCCACCTGGACGAACGGTTCGAAGATACTCTCCAGCTTGTCCGCCGGGATTCCGCGTCCCGTGTCACTGACGGCGATGCTGACGACGTCATCGGCAGCAGCACAGGTGATACCGATTCTGCCACCGGCGGGAGTGAACTTCTGCGCGTTGGTAAGCAAGTTCAGCAGTATCTGCTGAACTTTCTCCGCGTCGGCACGCGTCGCAATGTCGGGCTCGCACCGCTCGTACACGACGCGAATTCCCTTGGCGTGCATCTGCGGCGAGACGAGCGCCTCCACACCGCCGACGAGATCGAGCAGTGAGGTGTCGGCAATGTTGAAGTCCACCTTCCCTGCTTCCAGTTTCGCAAAGTTCAGAATGTCGTTGATCAGCGCGAGAAGATGACGGCCGCTCTTCTTGATGCGAGCGAGATCGTCGAGCTGTTCCGGCGTGACCGCGCCGCGAATGCCGAGCTGCATCAGATCGACGTAGCCGCCGATTGCATTCAGTGGAGTGCGGAGCTCGTGCGACATCGTCGCGAGAAATTCGGCCTTGGCTCGGTTGGCCGACTCCGCGACCAGCTGCGCCTGCTCGGCTGCGACCCGCGCGCGCTCGGACTCCCTTGTGCGACCTTCCAGCGCTTCGGTTACTACGTGAAGTTCTTCGGTCTGACTCTCGAGCTCTGTCGTCTGTTGCTGCAATTGTTCGTTCTGCGCCTCGAGCTCGGTTGCCTGTTCATGCAGATGCTGTTGCTGCAGCTCCAGCTCGGACGCCTGTTCCTGGAGCTGCTGGTTCTGCAGCTCCAACTCGAGCGTCTGTGATTCCAGGCGCGTGTTCTGCAGCGTGAGCGCACGAGCGGCGGCGGACTGTGCGTCGGCATAGCGAGTCAGCAAACCGTTGAGAACTATCGCGAACAGAACCGCCGCGATCGTGCCGCCGATCAGAACGAGCGTCACGATCTCGGAGTGGTACTCCTCGGTCGTCGACCTGCTGGCGAGAAGAGACCGCTCGGAGGCCTCGATCGTGGCCACGTGCGCGCGAAGGGAATCCATGATCTGCTTGCCGCGGTTGGTACGCAGCCTGGCGACGGCCGCCGCCAAACCCTGAGTGCGTCGCAGAGCAATGGAGTAATCGAGCTCGGCGAGTCGCGCGGTTACCAGGGGCGCGAGCTCGTCGAGGTACCGCTGCTGGACCAGGTTGTCGGCCGTCAGCAGTCGCAATGCACTCGTATCGGCCGCCAGCGCCGTGAGTGCGTTGGTGTACGGGTCCAGATATGCTTCGTCACCAGTCAGGATGAAGCCGCGTTGGCCTGTTTCGGCATCCTTGAGATCCGAGAGGACCGCGCGCGTACGATCGATCGTCCGGTGGGTGTGCTCGACCCACGCACCTGCCTCACGCGCGCGAACGATCCCGCTATAGGTGATCACGCCAATAACCAGAACTACGACGGCGACACCACTGCACGCGACTACACGTTGCCACCGCGACATGGGCATGGCGAACAGGTCTTCTGACGGATATATCGGAATGCCGTCAACCTCGGGTATGGTGGGATCCGCCATCAGGGCGTCAATCAGCGGTGCTCGGGGTCATATTATCCAAATGTATTGGCTAGGTGAGCGCGATGCAGGCGTGCGGCATCGAACACACGCCAGTGCCCGACGAGGCTCACGACGTGAGCGCATCTACGACGCACACCGATCACCATGGAATGCAAGGTGACCACGCGGCGCACGTCGGCCGCATGGATAGCGCGCTCGGGATCTTGCTCCGGTTTCGCGGCTCTGCAAGACAGGAACGCTCGATGGCAGCCGTTGGCTGGCCTGCTCAGTGTCGGGCGCCAGTTGCGTCGAGTGCCGCACGCAGTCCGTGCGCAAGTGTCACCGCATTGTCGTCGGCCCAGAAGTGCATGAAGAATAGGCGCGGCTCTTCCGTGAGCATGTGACTGTGCACGGCCGTCACTGCAATGCCGTGACTCCGAAGCGCTCGAATGACGGGATTGACTTCCGTCCCGAGTAATACAAAGTCGCCAGTGACAGCTGCTCGCCCGGTTCCTGTAGGCTGGAAGTTGATGCCCGTCGCGACGCCCATCGCCGGCGGAATTACCTCTCCATGTTCGCGAATCGTTTCCGCGCGCGGAACACTGACCTGGTAGACACCACCGTTCGTCTTGCCGGAGTAGCCGAGCGCATGCGCAATTCCCGCGGTATCGATAGCCGTATCGAGTTCGACCGATGCGGCGGCGGTCGGTGTTTCTGGCGTTCCGAGCGGCGTCTTGCTGCGAGCGAGCGCTGCGTGGATGGACCGAGCGATCTTCGCCGCATCGCCCATCGCCATGATGTGCATGTACATCACACGCGGATTCTCATGCAGGAGATGATTGTGCAATGCTGTTTGAGTGATGCCACTATCCTGGAGTGTCTGCATCACGGCGGCAACCTCTGCCTCAGCCAGTACCAGATCCCCCATGACCATCGTCCTGCCGGAAGCCATCGGCTTGAACGCCACCCACGAACCGAGGGCGAGTGCAGGCTTGAGCTGCACGTCGTCGACTGTTACGTGCATGTCGGAGCGTGGAAATCCAAACTTGTAGACACCGCCATCGTTCATCGTGCCGTGGCGTCCGAGCGCTGCATCCAGGGAGGCCGTCCACGATGGCAACGAAGCCGTCGCCTGCGCCATGCAAGGAAGCGCCGCTGCCGATGCTACTATTGCCATGACATAACCCGCCAGCACCTGGTACGAACTGTGGTACGCACCGTGGTACGCACCGTGGTACGACCCTCTGGTCAACTGCACGTTTCCTCCTCGCGCAAGGGACGTTATGTTTAGTATGATACAGTTGTATCATATTACCTACCGAACCAATCCGCCAGCCGCCCCTCCGTGACGTCTCGACCTCGCTGGCTACTCCTCATCCACCAGCTACCGCCGCACCCGGACTACTTCCGGGTCAAGGTGTGGCGACGGCTCAAGCGAATGGGGGCGGTGGCACTCAAGAACTCGGTCTATGTTCTGCCGAATGGGGCGGAGGAGCGCGAGGACTTCGAGTGGCTGGCGCGGGAGATCGTTGCGGGTGGGGGCGAGGCCACGCTGTGCGAAGCAAATTTTCTCGCTACGGTGAGTCAGCCCGAGCTGCCGGTGTCATCGATCGAGCGCCGAAACGGTCGCCGTCGCAGACATAGGCCGCGCGGCGCACTCTGGGTCACGAGACGAGGCGTTCACGTTGACCGAATAGCGAGTGCATGGCTCATTCGGCGCTTCATCGATCCAGCCGCTGACTTCAAGGTCGTCGATCCAACCGTGTATGAACCACACGACGGCGAACTACGGTTTGATATGTTCGACGCCGAGTACACACACATCGGCGCCGCATGCACTTTCGAGGTGCTGCTGGATGCATTCGAGCTTCGGAATGACGTTGGCCTGAGCGCGATTGCGGAGATAGTGCATGATATCGACTGTAAGGACGACCTGTTCGGACGGGGTGAAACAGCCGACGTTGCCCGTGTATTGGATGAGATGTATGCGCGCCATCGCTCTGACGAGGAACGGCTGGATCAAGGCGGCTTCTTGTTCGAGAACCTTTACTGGATGCTACAACCTGGTTGATGACATCTGATAAGGTGTGTCAGTTCCCTGATACGCTCCGTTCCTTCCAAAGGGAGTAAATCGCTGGAATCACCACCAGCGTGAGGATCGTGCTCGTAACCATTCCGCCTACCATTGGCGCAGCGATCCGTTTCATCACGTCAGCTCCAGTCCCCTGACTCCATAAAATGGGGACGAGGCCAGCGGTAATCGCTGTTACCGTCATCATCTTGGGTCGGACACGTTCGACCGCACCATGCTCGACTGCCGCGTCCACATCGCCCCGGTTCGCCAGCTCACCCCGCGCGTCGCGTTCGTGATACGCCTGATCCAGGTAGATGAGCATGATCACCCCGGTCTCGGCCGCCACACCTGCGAGCGCGATGAAGCCGATCGCTACAGCGACGCTCATGTTGTAGTGCAGCAGCCACATTAGCCAAACACCGCCCACGAGCGCGAAAGGAAGAGAGAGCATGACAATCGCACTCTCCGTTACGCTCCTGAAATTGAAGTACAGGAGCCCGAAGATGATGGCGAGCGTGATCGGTACCACAACGCGAAGTTTCTTCGACGCGCGCTCCAGTGATTCATACTGTCCGGACCATTCGAGCCGGTAGCCTGGCGGAAGCCTCAACTTCTCGGCGAGCAACTTTTTTGCATCGCCAACATAGCTACCGATGTCACGACCCTCGACATCGACGTAGACGATGTTGTTGAGATACGCATTCTCGGACTTGATTAGGGTTGGACCTTTGACTACTGCAATTCTCGCCAGCTCTCTGAGCGCCACCTGAGCTCCTGACGGCGTGGCGACCAGCACGTTCCCCACTTGTTCAGGATTGTCACGCAACGCGCGCGGATACCGTACGAGTACGCTGTATCTCTCACGCCCTTCGATCACCTGTCCCGCGTCCATACCGCCTACGGCTGCGCTCAACGCCAACTGCACGTCGTCACCGGTCAGCCCATATCGCGCCACTGCATCACGGTTGATCGTTACGTCCAGGTACTTTCCGCCTATCGCACGCTCCGCAAAGACGGTGTTGGTTCCCGGTACCGCCGGTAAAATTCCCTCGATCTTCTGGCCGATCTCATCCAGTGTATCAAGACTCGGTCCGAATATCTTGATGCCGACAGGAGTCTTGATCCCGCTCGCCAGCATGTCGAGCCTGTTCTTGATTGGCAGCGACCACATATTACCAACACCCGGTGTCTTCACCGTTGCATTCGCCTGAGCGACGATCGAGTCGTACGTCACCCCCGGACGCCAGTAACTCTTGTCCTTGAGGATCGCGATCGTCTCGATCATCGACAGCGGTGCCATGTCGGTCGCGGTCTCCGCACGACCGATCTTGCCCAATACCATCTGTACTTCGGGGATCTTTGCAAGAACCGCATCACGCTGCGTGAGGATCTCCTTGGCCTGTTCACTTCCGACACCGGGGAAGAGCGATGGCATGTCCATGATGGCCCCTTCGTTCAGGGGCGGCATGAATTCACTGCCGATGCGCGACCATGGGAAGATGGTCACGAGCAGCACCGCTACTGCCGCGATGATCGTAGGCCACCGATGCCTGAGCACAAACGCGATGACCGGTCGGTAGACGCTGGTCAGGACCCGACTGACTGGGTTGGCGGATTCAGGCTTCACCTTGCCACGAATGAAGAGTCCCATCATCACGGGCACGAGCGTGATTGATAGAAGCGATGCCGACGCCATTGACAGCGTCTTGGTCCATGCGAGCGGCTTGAACAGCCTGCCTTCCTGATCCTGAAACGCAAAGACCGGAATGAACGACACGGTGATGATCAGAAGAGAGATGAAGAGCGACGGACCAACCTCCTTGGCCGAATCGATCACCACCTCCCAGTGCGTTCGCGGGTTTCCATCGCGCGCATTGTGCTCGATGTGCTTGTGCATGTTCTCCACCATCACGATCGCCGCATCTATCATTGCACCGATCGCGATCGCGATCCCACCCAGGCTCATGACGTTGGCACTCAGACCCAGGAGATGCATCGCCAGCAGCGCCATGAGAATGCCGATCGGTAGAGTCAGGATTGCGACTAGGGCGCTCGATCCGTGCAACAGGAAAAGCAGCGTTACGGCGGCAACAATCAACGACTCCTCTACGAGTTTGCTGCGGAGCGTTTCAATTGCGCTCTCGATCAGTCCAGACCGATCGTACCCGTCGACGAAGACCACGCCGTTGGGCAGTGCCTTCTGCAGTTCCCCCATCTTGGCCTTGACACCGTTGATGACCGCCAACGGGTTCTCGCCATACCGCATCACAACCCAACCAGTGACGATCTCGCCTTTCCCGTTCAGATCTGCTATCCCACGCCGGATTTCCGGGCCGATCTGCACGTTGGCGACATCTCCAACCGTGACGGGCGCACTTCCGGCGCCTGTGCCTATCGCGACGTTGCGAATATCAGCAAGACTGTTGAACCGTCCCCGCCCGCGTACCACGTACTCCGACCCGCCCATCTCGAGCACGCGGCCACCAACGTCCTGATTCGAGGCGCGGACGGCATCGCTCACTTTCTGGATCGGAATGTTGTACGCGAGCAGTTTGGCTGGATCGACATCAACTTGATACTGCTTCTCATAGCCGCCGAAGGACGCGATCTCGGCGACGCCAGGTACCGCTGTGAGCGCGGGCCGGACGGTCCAGTCTTGCAGTGCGCGCAACTGCGCCAGGTTGAGCGTCCCACTCGTATCTGCCAGGATGTACTGCATAACCCAACCGACGCCTGTCGCATCGGGTCCCATCATCGGCAATGCGTCAGGAGGAAGTTTGCCTCGTGCACTACTCAGATACTCCAGCACGCGGCTGCGTGCCCAATACAGATCCGTGCCGTCCTCAAACACCACGTACACCGCCGAAAGACCGAACTGGCTCATGCCGCGCACGAACTTGATGTGGGGTACCTTGAGCATCTCGGTCGACAGCGGATACGTAACCTGATCCTCCACAGTCTGCGGTGCCTGTCCGGGCCACTCGGTCATGACGATTACCTGCACATCGGATAGATCCGGGATCGCATCCACCGGCGTCCTGAACATCGCCCACGTGCCTGCGAGGACGACCACCAGCGTACCCAGAAGCACCATGAGCTTGTGGTTCACTGACCACTCGATGACTCGCTTGAGCATTGGTCTAACCCCGCGGCCTTGGTGGGTCCGGAGGCATCTGCAACCCAGGCGTGCCGTTCACATTGGCGCCCTTGTCGTTAAGACCTGGCATGTTCTGCATGGCCTTGTCGCCCGAGCCCATGTTTCCGATCATGCTCTTGATTACGTCACCTAGATTGGATTCGGAGTCGAGGAGGAACTGCGCCGATGTCACTACGCGTTGTCCGGCTTCGAGACCGGAGAGAATCTCGGTATGCTCGCCCGCAACTCGTCCGAGCTCTACATCGTGCGGCATGAGAATGCCATTCCCCATATCAATGAAGACGATATTCCGATCACCCGTCTGGAGAATGGCCGAGTTGGGAACAGTCAGCGCGGAGCGACTGGGGGTGGAGAGTCGTACGGTCGCATACATGCCGGGCTTGAGCACACCGGCGGTGTTTGGCACCACAATGCGCGCCGTTATCGTGCGTGCCTCTGGCTGGAGCGTCGGATACACGTAAGCCACGCGGCCTTTGTACGAATGACGGGGAAGCCCCGTGAACACGATGTCAGCAGGTGAGCCCACGCGTACGTTGGCCGCGTCCACCTCACGCAATTGAGCGTCGACCCAGACGTCCGACAGGTCGGCGATGGTGTAAAGCTCTTCGCCAGACGTCACCGCTTGTCCCTGTAGCACCTTCTTCTCTACAACGATGCCCGACACTGGAGCATAGAGCGTGAGTGTGCGACGCACGCGACCCGTGCGCAGGATCTGATCTATCTGCGCATCAGAGATGTCCCAGAGCTGCAACCGCCGGCGGGACGCGTCCGCCAGATCAGTTTGCCCTGTCGGTATTCCCGGAACGCTGCTCTTGCCGATGCTGCGATCTACCTGGCCGGCCAACAGAAGCTCCTGTTCTGCAGCCAGCAACTCGGGGGAATAGATGTCGAGCACGGGCTGCCCGCGCCGCACCTGCTGGCCGGTTGAATTGACGTAGAGTCGGTCTACAAAACCGCCGAACTTGGGCGCGATTTGCGCCATCTTCGTCTCGTCAAACGTGACGGTGCCGGTGGTGCGTGTCTCACTGGTCAGTGGACGAACTTCCGCAGTGCCGAAAGTCACACCGAACTGGTGGATCTGCGACGCGGTCAGGGTCACGGATCCGTTTGCTGTGACATTCATTCTGGCCGCGCCCGCCATACTTCCGCCCCTCGCGCCACTGACACTTGCATCGCTACTCGTATTGCTACTCATGCCAGGCATCCCTGCCATGTTGCTTCTGGAGGAGGTGGCCACGCCAGACGCTTTATGGCGCGACACCAGATACCACGCGGTTCCCGCGACGAGAACAGTCACGATACCTGCAACGGCGAAGCGCATCGTGCGATTGCGGCCGTAGTTGGATAGTTCGTTCATTGGTGTCATCGAAGCACCTCAGTACCTACTGTTCGTTGGAGTTCGGCGGTTGCCTTCGCGAAATCAGTGAGCGACCGCCAGTAAGCGGTCTCGTAGTTGAACACCGCCGCCTGGGCATCGACTAGTGAAGCAAAGTCGACACGTCCGACCTGATAGCTTGCTGTCGTCGAGGTAAACGTCGCCCGTGCCTGCGGCAGAACTGCCCTGAGCGACAGAGCGAGAATGGTGCGCTCGCGCTCGACGTCGCTCACGCGCGTCGCGACTTCCTGTCGGATGGAATTGACATCGGCCATACGCTCTGCGGCCAACGCGCTTAGCTCCGCCGCGGCGCCCACCACTTCCTGGTCCTGCTTCCGACGCTTCTGTAACCGGAGCGGGACCGAGATGAAGAACGAGACGTAATCATTGAAATGCGGTCGCTGATCGTACTCGAGCGAGATATCGAAGTCCGGCAAGTGTGCTTTGCGTGCGAGCGCGAGTCTCTGCTCCTGAGCGCCGATGCGCGCCTCACGCGCCCGGAGCATGGGGCTGTGTGTCATCGCCAGTGCTACGAGCGAGTCGAGCGGGAGAAGAGGCAAATCGGACGCAGCGCCCCCAAGTGCATTCGAGGAGAAATGCACGTGTGATCCAGAGTCGACGCCCGCAAGACGTGCGATCTCGTTGGGGATAACAGCCACACCGACAGGCGTGGTGCTCGGACGGTCGAGCACTGCGTTGAGACGCGCCAACGCGGTGCGTTCCTGGGCGTCCAGCGATGCTGCTTCATCGCCCAAGCGTGCCACCTCGACGCGAGCCCGGAGTACGTCAGCCTGCGCACTGTTACCCACGGTGTACTGGGTCTCGGTGATCCGGCCCAGGCTCCCCATGACCTCTGCATTGTGCTGCACGATCTCCCGCGCACGTCGTACAAAAGCCAACTCGTAGTACGCATCACGAACATCGCGCGCGACATCGAGCCGCTGCTGCGCGAGTGTGGCGCGAGCAGCAGCCTCGTCTTCCTCGGCCGCGCGTGTCGCAAGCGACAGTTTTCCGGGAAACGGGAATGTCTGTGTTATGCGTAGCACGTTCATGGTAAAGTCGTCGGAATAGCCCGGCTGCCCATACGGGAAATCCAGCACGCCGGCCATGAGCATTGGGTCGGGCCTGGCTCCGGCCGGACCTATTGTGGCGTGCGCTACGACAACCCGAAACTTGGCAGCACGCGCCGCCGGATTAGCCGCCCGGGCCAGCGCGACGAGCGAGTCGAGCGCTGCCGCGCCTGAGTCTGGCTCGCTCGCGCGCCGCACAACCTGCACCGAAGCCGACGAGTTGTAATTGGATACCGGTATGGCTGTCGCCGTTTGCCCATTGGCAGAATGGGAGACCGTGACAAGGACCACGAGAACGCCGGTGCTTACGACACTAGATGGAATGCCGAGCCTACGAGACCCGACACGTTGCACGCGTCGCTGCCGACGCAAAGTGCGCCCGCAAATTTTGGGATACATGAATCCTTCGATTGAAGTCCGGGATCACCATCCGGGCCGTCGTTTGTGGCGACGCGGCATGATTGATCCTGTCCGGCGCATCCGACGTATGCGTATGCTGCCGAGCGGCTTACGGGCGGCTACGAGATGTAGCCGATGCAGGCTGGACTACGCCCGCGGAGGGGGGAGCTCGGGCGCTGAGGTCTGCGAGATAGGAACGATCGTAGGCGCGGACGCGACGACAGCGGGTACTCTGGGCGTCGTGCGCGTGACAGCACTAGCGACCGGAATTGCGCTCGGTGCACAGGCGGTCATCGTCACGCATTGAGCAGGCTGACTCTGGCCATCACATGGCTGATCAGTTGGGCTTCCCTGGCCGGTGCGCTGCAGGGTGAGCCCGGCGGCCATCTGTGAGCTGGCCTGCATGGGCTGCATCGACGACATGGCACCATTATGCGGCATGAGGCACAGAATTCCACCGCTCGCCAGCGTGAGCTGCAAGGCCAGTACGGCCGACAGCAGTGGGCCGACGAACGAAGCGAGCCCGGTGGAACGGCGCCTGGAAACTGTTGCCATGACACTGGATAGTACCACCCCGGGAACCGAAGTTCTAGAGGTCGCGTATGGCAAACCGGGAACTGCATAGGCTCGAGGTCACAGGCAGGGCCTGCGGCACCTGTGGGTTTGGCGTGTGCAAGGTGCTCGAGCGTGTACCAGATCTGACTAAGGCCGACGTAAAGTACAACGCGGATTATGAACTTGGTGCTATCGTCATCTTTGGTTCAACAGAGACCGGTGTCGAAGCGCTGACCAACGCAGTCTTCTGGACGATCGCTCTGAGGCTCGACAACACGGCCGCCTACCTCAGCCGCACTCCGAGAACCCGCACACGTGACACTTGGCGCATCCTTCCGCCAACTCCAGCTGCGAGCCACAGTCAGGACACGTCTGCATGAAGCCGTCGCTGTTGCTGTAGGTATCGAAACCCATCTGCATCTGAGCCTGCGCCGCAGCAACGTCCGACGCGGCCTTGATCGTTTCCGGTGTCGCGCGCGGCGCCTGTGCGGCCGCGTTCGCTGCGGAGAGCAGCTCCTGCTGGACACCTTGCTTCTCGCGCGTCCATTCCTCGAGCGCGATTCCGATCGCGTCGGGAACCGACAACACCTTGTTCGGACCTAGTCCAACTGCGCGATCCGAGCTGATGCCGCGCAACTGCTTGTGCACTTCGCGCAGCGGAATTCCCGACCGGAGCGCGAGCGAGATCATGCGACCCATCGCTTCGGCGTCGGCCATCGCCGCGCCGCCCGCCTTGCCAAGATTGATGAAGACCTCGAACGGCTGACCCTTCTCGTCTTCGGTGATGTTGACGAACATGGTGCCGAGGGGCGTCTCTTTGCGAATGGTCGTACCGCGCAGGCGATCCGGGCGCGAGCGCTTGACGCGGCGCTGAAGATTCTCGGCCTCCGCGTCGTACAACGATTGCTTCAACCGCTCCATCTCAGCCGTCAACTCGGCGATCGTTCCCTGCAGCTCGCCCATCTCGCGGCGGTCGGTCTTCTCGTCACGCGACGCGCTGGCCTGAGCCGTTGCGCCGGTCGAGAGAACCTGGTTGTCACGCGAGCCGTCGCGATACACGGTAACGCCCTTGCACTTGAGATCGTACGCAAGCTCGTAGATCGCGCGAACGTCGTCACGCGTTGCAGCGTGTGGGAAGTTGGTCGTCTTGGAGATCGCGGAATCGCAGTGCTCCTGGAAACCGGCTTGCATGCGAACGTGCCACTCGGGCGTGATGTCGTGCGCCGTGACGAATACGCGACGCCACTTCTCCGGCACTTCGTCGAAGTGGATATGCCCTTCCTTCGCGATGCGCTCGATGAGGTTCTCGGAGTACCACCCTTCCCGCTTCGCAACCGCAACGAAATCCTCGTTCACGTCCGGCATCATCACGCCGGCCTGATTGCGCATGAACGCAACGGCGAACAGCGGCTCGATTCCGGACGAGCAACCGGCGATGATCGATATCGTCCCGGTCGGTGCAACCGTGGTAACGTTGCAGTTGCGCAGCAGCTGCTTGGGCCGAAGGCGCTCGCCATTTTCGTCCCGTGCGCACGTTTCATCGGGTCCGAAGATCGAGCGTGCCCATTCCGGGAACGGCCCGCGCTCGTTGGCGAGACGCTCGCTCTCGCGCTTGGCTTCGGTGTCGACGAATTCCTGCAGCGTGCGACCGAACTCCACGCCTTCCGGCGAATCGTACGGAATGCCAAGCCGCACGAGCGCGTCGGCGAAACCCATCACACCGAATCCGATGCGACGAATGCGCTTGGACAGCGCGTCGATCTCCGGCAGCGGATACTTGTTGACGTCGATGATGTTGTCCAGAAATCGCGTCGCGAGATAGATGTCGCGCTTCATCGAATCCCAGTCCATCACACCGTCCTTCACGTAGAAGCCGATGTTGATGGAGCCGAGGTTGCAGACGTCGTATGGCAGCAGCGGCTGCTCGCCACACGGGTTGGTAGCCTCGTACGCACCGAGATGGGGAACCGGGTTGTAACGCTCGGCCTCATCGATGAAGAAGCAGCCGGGCTCTCCCGTACGCCACGCACCGTCGAGCATCTTGTCCCAAACCAGCTTGGCGTCGAGCCGGCCGGCGACGTGACCGGTGGAGGGCTCGATCAGATCGTACATCTCGCCCGCCTTGAGCGCCTTCATGAATGCCGTCGTTATGCCGACGGAGATGTTGAAGTTGGTGATCTGGGAGAGATCTTCCTTGCACGTGATGAAGTCCAACACGTCCGGATGATCCACCCGCAGGATTCCCATGTTGGCACCGCGACGCGTGCCGCCCTGCTTCACCGCGTCGGTCGAGGCATCATACAGCTTCATGAACGAGACGGGCCCCGAGGCGACGCCGGTCGTCGAGCGCACCATCGAGCCCTTGCCGCGCAGACGCGAGAAGGAGAACCCCGTTCCGCCGCCACTCTGGTGAATGAGTGCCATCGATCGCAGCGTGTCGTAGATGCCGTTGTGGCCGTTGGACAGCGCATCCTCGACCGGCAACACGAAACAGGCCGAAAGCTGGCCCAGCGGGCGCCCTGCGTTCATCAGCGTGGGCGAATTAGGCTCGAAGCGACGCTCCGTCATCAGGCGATAGAACTGCTCTGCCAGAGCATGGACGGCTCCGGCGCTCGCCCCGTACCGGCGGTCTGCTTCCGCAACGGTCGTGGCCACACGCCAGAACATGTCCTCGGGACGCTCCGTCGGAGTACCCGATCTGTCCTTGATCAGATACCGCTTGGACAGGACCGTCCGGGCGTTCTGATTCAGCTGCGCGTCGGGCAGCGACTCCTGATTATTCGCGTCGGCCATCTCTACTCTCTCTGAAACTGTGCTGATTGGTTCGCAAGGTGGAATGTACCACCAAGCGTGACTTCATTGACTGCCATGGGGAGACCATCCGGCGCGGTGTATTTGCGCCGTCAGGTCAGGGGTCGTGATACTACGTCCGTACGTGTTTGCGCGCCAGTGCATTGTTAACCCGTTGGGCCACAACGACTTGGAGATTGACAGTCACGAACATCTGTGACTGTTCGCTTTTTTCATCGCCTGTCAACATTGACGGCTCGGGCGAACAATTGTGATGCCATCCTTCATACCCCACTGCTAACACTCTGGTGCACAATCACTTACCTAGTTCTGGCGCGCGCCGAGAGCTGTTTTGTGATCACCCAGCCACCCCTCCAATATCCGGCAACACGCGGAGCGTTGCTCGGAAACACGTGGCTGCAGACGATATGCCCCAAACGGCTATCCAAGCGAAATGATCAGAAGGCCAGGCCGAGTGTAGCGTAGGCAGTCAGGCTCGACGCACCGGCGTACGCAGCCCCGCTCACAGGGTGTGCAAGCCCGAATCGGAACCGGTAAGGGACGTCGAACTGGAGCGCCGAATCCAGGTTCAGCTCCGCGCCCACCGACCCGAGCGTTGGCCCGGCATTGGACGAGGGTGAGCACGCAGGCGTCGCACGTGATGGGCAGAACGCGCGCGCTGCGTCGCCAAAAAAAGCCAGCGACGCACGGTCCAGGAAGAACGGAAACAGGCCCAGGGAGCGCGACGGCGCGGTCAGCGGCAGGCGGTACTCCGCGCTGAACGAAGACGCGTCGATTCCGGTCTCGCTGCCGGCGGCAAAACCACGCGCCGGAAAGGTGCGCGTGCTGCTGCCGAACGTTATTCCGGGCACGATCTCGAAAGACTCGCCACTCACACCACCGGCCGAATAAACGCTCGGCGACCTGTGATCGGCGGAGCCCACGGCCGCCCGAATCGCGATCACATGATGCGCGAAGCCCGGCAGATCCAGCGACTTGTACGCGGCGCCGACCGCAACCGCGCTCCGGCCTGCGACGCCCGTCGAAGCCTCCCAGCGCTGTCGCACGGAGCTCGAGAACGTCACACCATCCTCGGGCGAGATGCTCAACGCCGGCGACTGCGTGTTGGAGAACACGAAGCCGGCGACGAGCGACGGATAGTTGTGCGTCGCCGAGAAAAAGGAATCCAGCCTGGGCAGCAGATCACCCGGGCTGGATGCGTACCGATCACTCTCCAGCTCGGCGCCCACAGTGATGGCGGAGTAGGTCCTCACGCGTGGACGCGAGAAGGTCGCGTGCACGTTGACGAAGCGACTGCGCTCGCCCAAGTCGCCGACCTTGTGCCCGCTACCGGTGATGTTCGCGTACGTCCACGATTGCTCCAGTGACAGGGCGAGCCCCGGGTTGGTCCATCGATTGTAGGCGTAATCGAGCGACGCATCGATGTTGCTGTTGTGCGTGTTGACCGATACCTGCGCCACGTACGAGTGACGTCCGATCACGTCCGATCCACCCGTCAGCGCACCGATCAGCGCGCCGCGGCCCGCGCCTACCTGTGCAAATGTCGGCGACCAGTACGCCGGAGCGAGTGTGCGCCACGGCGAATAGGACCGCGCGCGGCTCGTATCGTCAGTCACGCGCCAGCGCGGATCGGTGGTTGGCTTCACATCCGGGATACGGGGCTGGGCCTGCCCAGTGCCGGCGCCGGACGATGACAGATCTGCATTGTTCACGGTCCACACGAGAATGTGGAATCCGTCGCCACGCAGCGCCGTCGTCGCAACACGTGCGGAATCCGTGCCTGCATTCACGACATCGACGCCATACACACCGCCGGGCTCCGCCGTGAGACGGACTGGTGCCACGCTCGCGAATTCCCCATCGCCAGGAACGATGCAAAGCTGTGATGCGCCGCTCAAGTCGGACGTGAAGAGAATCGATCGGCCGTCATTCGTCCACGCCGGCGACCGGAGCACTGCACTTTCTCTAACAGGAACGTGCTCCACGCGACCGGTGCTGTCCATGACCACTATCTCGTTAGGCGCACCCATGATTCGCACTGCGACGATGTGCGCTCCGTCGGGAGACCAGCGCGGTGCGGCCCATTGCGTATCGAGCGAGGCCGTTGTGATCGGTGTGATGCGCGTGCCGTCGCGCGACACTCGCACGAGTCGTGTCGCACCGGGCACGGTCTGAACCGCCACGATCTCGCCATCACCCCGCACACTCGGCGCGCTCAGACGCTTGCCGTGAGTGAGCCGCGTCTCCACGCCGGCGCGCGTTGCATACAGATCACCGCGCACGTGATAGCGATCGATGTAATCATCCTGCGAAAATACCGTCACGCCGTGGTGCGACGGATCGTTGACGTCCAGTGAATTGCGCCGAGAGAGACGGACCGGTGTTTCACCGAGGCGCGCCCGATACAGCCCTGGGGTTTCGCGGCCGTCGTTCGCCGCAAACACCAGCGCCGAATCGCCGACCCAGCGCGGCTCGACGATGTAGCGGCCGCCATCGGGGATCACGACCGCGCGCGACGAGGCGAAGGCCGCCGGAGTCGCTGCCGATTGCTGGCGCAGCGCTGCTGAATCGTCCACCGCTCTCAGAACCGAATCGCGCCACTGGTTCCAGGAATGCGTGAAGGTCTCGCCGAATGCCCGCTTCGCTTCACGATCGAGCAAGAAAGGAATCATCGTCTCGCTCGAACGCTCGACGAACGCAGGGATCGCGGATGCGCCGTGGTCACGCGCGATGTCATCCCACAGGAACGATCCGTAAACGTACACCGACTGCCCGTACGGAAAGCGCGAAGTTGCGAGCGACAGCTCGCTCAGCGACGGCGCAATGTGGTCGATCGCGGCCGACCGCACGACGGCGCTCTCGAAGCTCCCGTTCAAACGGCCGCCGCTCGTGAATCGTGATTCGTAATAGACAGCGAGACCTTCAGTCAGCCATGAAGGAGTGTAATAGTTCGGAAAGAGAACGGGATTGCGCCCAAACACGGACTGAGCGGCGCGCCACCAGCCGCGGCTGCGATCGAGATGGAAGATATGCGTCAGCTCGTGCTGCAATACGAGCACCGTCCAGTCGTCGTAGCTCTCCAGCGTCGGGTCGTCGACTGGCGGACGCGCGTACATGATCACGCGAGGACGCGGGACCACGGTGGCCGATCCGTTGGATGCGTCGGTGCCATCGCTCACGACTATGTCGACGGGGCCGCGCGGCTTGACTAGCTCCGTCGCCAGATTCGCGTACGCGCGCTCGGCGACCGCCGCAGCGTGGCGCGCTTCGGCTTCGAGCGGAGGCGTGAAGTGAACTCTGAAGTGCGGCGTCTCGATCGTCCGCCACCGCTCGTTCACGGGCAGCTGCGCCGAAAGGCGGCTCACGGCGAATACGGAAATCGCCAATGCCGAGATTACGCGGACGACAATCTTTCGCCATCCAGCGATGAACGGCATTCTAGCGTTCGAAGGTTGCGAAGAACTTCTCCAATCCCCCTACGACGCCACGTGCGTAGGCTTCCTGATATTCCGGCGTTTTGATCGCTGATTCCTGATCGGGCATGATGATGAACAGTCCCTCTGCGAGTACGGCGGGAAACCACGTCGGACGACACACCGCAAGGTTCTGATAGAAAATGCCCCGGTCGCGCAATCCCAGCTCCGGTACCAGAGAATCCTGGACCGAGCGCGCGAGCAATCGGGAATGCGGATGAAAGTAATACGTCCCCGTGCCGTTGTCGCGGAACGGGTTCTGACCGTCCGCATCGGCGTTCAGGTGGATGGAGACGAACGCGTTGGCATTCGCCCGTCGCGCGAAGATGGGCCGATCGCCCAGTGCCACGGGGCCCGCGCCGGTGCGGGTCATGACGACGTGGGCGCCACGTGCTTGCAGGAGATCGCGTACGCGAAGGCCTACCGCCAGCGTTGGTACCGGCTCCCAGAGACCGGTGGGACCTGTCGCACCGATCGGCGGATGGCCCGGGTCGACGACGATGGTCATTCCGCGCAGAGGCTCCGATGGATCGACCACCGGCGGCCGCCTGATGCGGAACTTGAGAATACCCTTCTCGTACAGTACTTCGTACCCGTAAACCGGACGCGTGAGCGTGAAGTGGTAGACAGTGCGAGTCCGCTCGGGAGACTGCATGGCTGCGGCTATGAGCGAGTCGGGAACCTGCCTCAGCTTCGTCGATGTAGTGGTATTGTAGAGTGTAAGAGTCAGCCCGCGTTCATCTTCGGCGACCACATACGCCGGAGGTGACGCGACACGCAGCTCGAGGTTCACGCTCGCGCGTCCCGGTGCGAGTGACGCGTGCGTCACGCGGAGCGGCTTCGCCGACGTGGATCGCCGACGCGGTTTGACATCGCGCCGGTCTACCCAGACGTCCTGTCCCCTGTCCAGCTGCACGCGGGCCATGTCGTCGCGATATTCCAGAACTCGCACTATGGTTCCCGGGAGTAGGAACCACTTGTAGTCACCCGTCGGAGTCGGGCGTCCGATGATGACGTTGTCGGTGTCACTCACGGTTCTGTCCAGCGAGTCATCGTGCAGCACCGCGACAATTGGATGCGCGAGCTCGGTGATCTCCGGAGTTACAGGGGGTCGCGGCCCGATACCTTCTCGCGTGCGTGCGGGGAAACGGAGACGCACGGTGTCGCGGAGCGTGTAGGCTTCAAGATCGTACCACTGCGAATCGGCAGGCGGGTTTGGAACCCAGCCGAGAAAGGCGCCATTTGGCCACACCGGCACGAGGTCGCCGTTGATGGTCAGCCCCGCGTTGCCGTTCCCCACCGATCCGAACACGAAATTCGAATCGCGGGACCCGATGACGGCGTTCCGCGGCGGATAGACGACCTTGATCGCGAGCGGGCCGTCGACGTCGGGAACTGGGGGGAGCTTGGGATTGGGAGCGGGCAGTGGCGCTCTCGCGATCGTCAACGCGGCCGGCGCGGCGTGGCGCTCTGGCGGCGTCGGAACCGGCGCGGGTGCGGTAGATGGCGGCGACTTGGCGCACGCCAGTCCCAAGGCCGCGGCGGCCAGCACCGCCCCGGGGGAAAAACGTCCTGGTGTGACGTGACAGCGGGGCATGTGACAAAGGTAGTGGGACAGACAGTGACGGTCAGCATCCGTGGGTGTATTCTTCCCCATGCCTGTTCGTGAAATTCCTGATCCACCGGCGGCGCCGCGCGGCCTCGTTGTCGTCGCGGGCGGCCGCACCGACGTCGGGCGGGTTCGGAACCTCAACGAAGATTCCTATCTCGTCGCTGCGCTGGGACGGGATGCGGTGGTAATGAAAGGGGCCACCACCACGCTGACAGTTCCTCACACGCCCGCGCTGCTGGTGGTAGCGGACGGCGTGGGTGGCGCCGCGTCCGGCGAGATCGCGAGTCTCATGGCGACAGACACGATGTTCATCGAGCTGCGCCGCAGATACGAGTCGGAGTGGCCTCGCACGCCGGCTGGGGTCGAGTCCGCGCTGCGCTCCGCGATGTCTGCGGCCAACCACGTGATCTTCACCTACGCGTCCGGCAATCCACAACATCGCGGCATGGCCACTACCGCGACGCTTGCGCTGGTACATCAGTCGATCATCACGATTGCGCAGGTCGGCGACAGTCGCGCATATCTGGTTCGCGGCGGCGAGGCGAGGCAGATCACCAAGGATCAATCGCTGATTCAGCGGCTGATCGATGCTGGTGAGATGACCGAAGGCGAGGCCGCGCACAGCGACCGTCGCAACATAATCCTGCAGGCACTCGGCTCCGAGGCGACTGTCATTCCCGACATGTATCGCGAGCAGGCGGAAGTTGGTGACGTTCTTGTGTTATGCAGCGATGGGCTGTCCAATCTTGTCGGCGCGAACGACATAGCGCGCATCGCGCTCGCAGACGACAACATGGAAACCGTGTGCGAGCGACTCGTGTCCTGTGCCAATTCGCGCGGCGGCCACGACAATATTACAGTCGTGGCGGCGCGGTTCGAGCCCGCAGATCCGAACGAGCCACCACCGCCACCGCCGCCAACTACGCGGGAGTCAACTTCCCCAGGACTCTCGGACCGCGTGCGCCGGTGGCTCCGCTGACGTTCCCGGGCACCCGCGCGAGATGCAGATATCCGAGCAGCGCGAACGCCACAGCCTCCTTTGCCTCGCCATCGTAGTACAGATCATCGAATGATGTAACACGTGCTGGCTGCATGGCGCCCCGCAGCGCATCCATCAATGAATCGTTGCGCGCACCGCCGCCGGACACGACCATCTCTGCATACGGCTCGTGGACGTAGCGTCGCACCGCATCCGCGATCGACCCAGCTGTGAATGCCACCGCGGTTGCGATCACATCCGCGCTCGGACCATTCACGAGCGGTTGCAGCCGATCGGCGAACGGCGCACCGAAGTATTCGCGGCCGGTTGATTTGGGCGGTGCCTGTAAGAAGTACGGATCACGCAGAAGGGTTGCGACCACGTCGGCGTGCGCATTTCCGGATCGCGCGATAGCGCCGCCCTCGTCAAAGCGAACGCCGGGATACAACTTGCGCACGAGATGATCGATCAACACCACCCCTGGTCCGGTGTCGAACGCGCGCACGCCCGCGACGTCCCCGCCTGGCGGGACAACCGTCACGTTGCCGATGCCGCCAATGTTCTGGAGCAGGCGGAACTCGTTGCTGCTCGAGTACAGCAACGCGTCGGCAATTGGAACGAGCGGCGCACCCTCGCCGCCTGCGGCAACGTCGCGAACACGAAAATCCGATACGACGTCAACGCCCGTTCGCTCCGCGATTACCGCGGATTCACCAACCTGCCACGTTGCGCGACGCGGTGAGTGCCAGAGCGTCTGCCCATGCGAGGCGATCGCACGAACCTGACGCGAGTCGATGCGGGCACTCTCGATTGCGGAGAGCGCCGCAGCCGCAAGCCACTCTCCCAGATCGAATGCCAGCGCGCAATATTCCTCGGCGGTTCCGTGATTCATCGCCGACGCTAATCGCTCGCGCTGTTCTCCACTGTATGCGCTGCCGCTGAACGCCAACAGCTGGTGCTCGATTCGTTCGCCGGCGCTGGCGAAGCGCACGACGGCCGCAGAAATTCCGTCCAGCGACGTGCCGGACATCAGGCCGACGTAGATACCGTCCGCAGCCCCGTAGGCGGCTCCGTCAGCCGCCAAGTCCTCGTCACTCATCTGCAACGGGCGGCGGCGCTCCGGGAACGACGCGCCGTATCACTCCACCGTGTTCCGCCAACATGCGCTCCGCTGCGAGGCGATCGACGCTCATCATCTGCATCACTATCGCTGTCTTCACGAGTCCGCCCGCCGCGGCCAGCAGCTCTCGCGCACGCTCGCGCGAGACGCCCGTCACCTCGATCATGATTCGCTCGGCACGATCGGTGAGCTTGGCATTCGTCGCGCGCATGTCGACCATCAGGTTGCCGTACGTCTTCCCAAGCAGAATCATCGCGCCGGTCGTGATCGTGTTGAGCACGAGCTTCGTCGCAGTTCCGGCCTTGAGGCGCGTGGATCCCGTAACGACTTCGGGGCCGACAACTGGCACAATCGCGATGTCGCAATCCACAAGCAGTGAATCTGGCGGTTGAGTGCAGGCAACGATTGCCGTGTGCGCACCCAGCTCGCGCGCGCGGTGAATCGCGCCGTGCACGAATGGCGTGGTTCCCGACGCTGCGATGCCGACCACGAAATCGAGTGGGCCCACGTTCCGCGTGTCCATCTCCTTCGCGCCCGCTGCAGGACTGTCCTCGGCGCCCTCCTGCGAGCGCGTGAGGGCCGGCGCACCGCCCGCAATGATTCCCTGCACCATCTCGGGATCGGTTCCGAAGGTCGGCGGACATTCGCTCGCGTCCAGCACGCCGAGCCTGCCCGATGTCCCCGCGCCGACGTAGAAGAGACGACCGCCAGCACGAAAAGTGGATGCGGCGGTGTCGACCGCACGCGCGATCGCCTCGCTCTGGCCTGCCACCACGCCGGCGATCGTGGCGTCTTCGTGATTCATGAGCGCAACTATCTCTTCCGCTGGCGCGAGGTCGATGTTCGCGGTTCGCGGGTTGCGCCGCTCGGTTGCTCTGTGATCTAGCACGACGGGAAAGTTACCGCACCGGGACGGCGGTAACCATGTATGAAAAAAGCCCCGCTCGGGGGAGCGGGGCTTTTCATGGTGTTGCTCGGACCGAGCAGCCGATCAGCTGGTGTGGACCTGAATCGGATCCTGCAACGCGATGGTGATGTTGCCGCCGTTCGGGACGCAACCTTCGTAATTGGCCGTGGTGGCAGCCGCTCCGGCACCCGCAGCCGCGCCCACCGCACCGCCGATGATGGTCGACTTGGTGCTGTGACCGAGTATCTGTCCGACCACCGCGCCAACAGCGGCGCCGGTTCCGACTTTCTGCACGTCCTTGCTGGTCGGCTGATTCTTGACGCGATCAACCTGCGCGGAGCTGACCGACGCAGTCACCGGATACGTGTGTCCCCCGAAGCTGATGGACGTCACGCGGAAGCTCATCACGATCTTGTCGTTGATATTCTCGCTGCGCTTGAGCTGGGTGATCTCGAGCGAAGCCTTTGCGCCGGCCGGGATCGTTGCACCGTTGGAACCGGTGACCGAGTTTGCAACGGTTGCCGTTACAGTCTCACCCACGTGATTCGTATTGGTGCAGATGCGCGAGTTGGACGTGAGCGCGATGGACGTACCGGCGGCGATCGTACCGAGCGGTGTTTCAGCGGCGCCGGGCGTGCGCGTTACCGTATTGCCGCTCGCGGTCGTCGACCTTGTTGGAGTGGTTGAATTCGCTCGTGTGGGTGCTGACTTTGTCGGTGTCCTGCGCGGCGCCGTGGCGCTTGCGGACGGAGCGGGAGCGGGCGTCTTTGCGGCGGGCACATCGTTCAGTGCCGGCTTTGCCGCGGTGTCCGCGTTGGCAAGCTGCATGTCGCGATTGAGCGTCGAGTCTTGTGCGAGTGTGTCGTTCTTTTTCTCACCGCTGCATGCGGCAACAGCGACCAGCATCAGCACTGCCGGGACCGCGACTAACGCACGCGCACGCTGCATATATTTTGACATGGGGCTCCTCTAAAAATGGCTTTGTCAGGCTCAGTCCCGTTCAAAGCGCAATCGGTGTGCCATACTTGCTTCCAAATCTTCGCCGCCTGATCCCGTACTTTCGGCCATACAGGACGCAACTCGTTACAGGGCTTGCGTTTGTAGTCCTGGCGGCTGGCATCACATCTGTGATACCATGGATCCTGCAGCGCGCGATCGACGCGATTCGGGCGGGCGTTGCGGTCAGTTCGGTCTGGGCGCTGGCAGGGGCCCTCGTCGGGACTGCCCTGGTTGGCGGCGCCTTGCGCTACGGGATGCGCGAGTGGATGAACGGATTGAGCAGATGGGTCGAGTACGACCTTAGGAATCGACTGTTCGAGCATCTCGAAGCGCTGGACGCGTCGTACTTCACGCGCACGCGGACCGGCGACATAATGGCACGCCTGACCAACGATCTGGGCGCGGTGCGGATGACGGCCGGACCGGCCATCATGTATCTCACCAATACCATATTCGGCGGGATCTTCGCGCTGTACTTCATGTCGCGCATCGACGTGAGGCTGACGCTGCTCGCGCTGTGCCCGATGATTCTGTTGCCGATCATCAGCGTGCGGCTCGCCAAGCTGATCCACACGCGGTTCGAATCGGTGCAGGAACACTTCTCATCGCTCACCACACACGCTCAGGAAAACCTGACGGGCGTCCGGATCGTGCGCGCGTATCGCCAGGAAGACTCCGAGATTGCACACTTCGGCGAGTTGAATGAGGAGTACCTCACACGCAACATGGCGCTCGTGCGCCTGTGGGGAGTCATGCATCCGCTGTTCGCGATGCTGGCTGGCGTGGGCGCCGTAATCGTGCTCGGCGCTGGCGGCGTGCTGGCGCTGCGCGGCGTCATTTCCATCGGTGCGTTCGTCGCATTCGGCATGTATCTCACCATGCTGACGTGGCCTCTCATCGCACTCGGCTGGGTAATCAATCTCTTCCAGCGCGGCGATGCATCCATGGGCCGGCTGCTTCAAATAATGGACGAGCAACCCCGCATCGTAACGCACGATCCGGTGCTGCATCTTCCACCGGCGAGCGATGGAAGGGCGATCGAATTCCGCAACGTGAGCTTCCACTTTCCCACTACCGGGACCGACGAGCCGCGCTGGGTGCTCGATGACGTGAGCTTCGTCATACCGTCAGGCGCAACCGCAGGCATCGTCGGAGCGACCGGAAGCGGCAAGAGTGCGCTCATCGATCTGATCGCTCGTGTGTACGACCCTCAACGCGGTCAGGTTCTGATCGACGGTGTTCCGATCGACCGCATCCCACTGGATGAGCTGCGTCGCGAGATCGGCTACGTTCCGCAGGAAAGTCTGCTCTTCAGCGATACCATCGCTGCAAATCTCGCATACGGACTTGGCCCCGGGGACAACCCGGAAGCCTGGCGCGACGCCGCGAAGATCGCGCAGCTGGACGAGGCTATCGCGGCCTTCCCCGACGGCTACGAAACCGTCCTCGGCGAGCGCGGAATCAATCTCTCCGGCGGACAGAAGCAACGAGCTACACTCGCTCGCGCGCTTGCGAGGCGGCCCGCGATCGTGCTGCTTGACGACGCGCTGTCCGCGGTCGACACCCACACCGAAGCTCAGATCCTGGCCGGATTGCGCTCGGCGCTTTCGCGACGCACCGCGGTGATCGCGTCGCACCGGGCCAGCGCGCTGCGCGACGCGGCGATGATCCTGGTGCTGGACGACGGCAGGATCGTCGAGCGCGGTACGCATGCTGAGCTGCTGGCCGCGGAGGGCCGCTACTGGGCGCTGCTCCGCCGCCAGCAGCTGGTGGAAGAGGTCGAGACGGCTGTTGGTTGAGGCAATTGCGCCGGTGTTGTACCTTTCCGGCATATGCACGTGACAGACCCCGCGGCAGCCCTCGATCCCCGTGCCGCGGCGCTCGAGGCCGAGCTCCAGGCGGCCCGCCGAGAACTCGCCGAGCTGCGCTCGCGCGACGCCCTCAAGACGCAGTTTTTATCCAACATCTCGCACGATCTGCGCACACCCCTCACCGCGATCATAACGCACGCGGAAATTCTGCGCGACGGAATATTGGGACCGATGTCGCCACGCCAGCTCGAGAGCGTAGGCGGAATCATCTCGGGTGGCCGACAACTGCTGGACATGGTCAGCGAGATTCTCACCTACGCGAAGGCGACGGCGAACAGATTGCGACTCGTGGCGACCGATTTCGACCTTGGAGATGTGGTGCGGCAGGCGAGTGCCATCAACGAGGCGATCGCGCGACGACGCAACCTCTCGGTCGCGACCGAGATACCGGAGTCACTTCCCACTCTGACGGCAGATCGCGAGAAGCTCACGCACGTGCTCAACAACCTGATCGGCAACGCGATCGACTTCACGCCGGATGGCGGACACGTATGGGTTCGCGCGTGGTATGGCGAGGATAGCAATCAGGCCGCGCATTTCGTGGAGGTTGGGGATACGGGAATCGGAATCGCGCCGGAGCATCAGGAGCTCGTGTTCGACGAATTCGCTCAAGTCGACTCGTCAGCGTCGCGACTGCACCACGGAACCGGACTCGGACTAACGATCGCGCGCAGGCTGGTGGAGTTGCACGGCGGACGCATCTGGGTGGAGAGCAAGCCCGGCGAGGGCGCTCGCTTCACGCTTACTATTCCCAGTGCCACGAACGCGTCTGCTCATCGTTGAAGACAGCGCGATCGTCGCATCGGCGCTGAGACTGCTATTCGAGGAGAGCGGCTACGACGTGGATGTCGCCTCGACCGTCAAGGATGCAATAGCGACGGCGACTGCGCGCGCGCCAGAAGTGATGCTGCTCGATCTCACACTACCTGACGGCGACGGTCTCACGATTCTCGAGCGTTTGCGCGCGGACGGTCACGCACCGCGCAGCACAATTGCGCTTACTGGCCACGACGACGACGAGCTTCGGGAGCGCTGCATCGAGGCTGGTTGCGTCGACGTGCTGCTCAAGCCGGTTCCGATTGCGCGACTTGTGGAGCTGGTACGATCGCTCTGAATTCCGCGCCGGTGAACTGCTCGGGTTGGAACTGCTCGCCACTTCGCTGAACGACTCCGCGAACTACTTCCTCTATAGTCACGAGCGGCGCGTCCGCCTCTGCGACGATGTCGACCGTCCATTTTCCACGGTCTGTTCCCTTGACCGTCGAACGATAGCTCGCGGAATAGACGACATGGCGTGGCTCGTGTGACTCGACAGAAGGATCCGGGTACGCCGCGACGACGGCGACCGCCGCCTCGACGCCTGACTGACGGATGACGGGAAAGAGGTACAGCTCCGCGACCTGGTCATAGCCGACGCGATCGGAGATCTCGCGGAAGAAACGTTCTGTGGTTTCGTTCATGGATAGAAAGGTGGCGTACGGGCGCGCCAGTAGCAATCGCTCCGTGAAGCCATGATGAATGTGAGGCGAACGGGATCACGGAATACCTGAGCCTCGGTTGACAGGCACCTTCGAGCGCGGAATCGATTCCCCTGCAGCGGTCACGCGACCCACGGAGTAGCGCGACTCGCATAGTTGGCGGCACCAAACGAATCTCGTCCGATATCGCAAAGCTTCCCGGCTCGTCTGGCTCACCGATGTTCGCGCGGTCACAGCAGGGTTACCGGATCGCGATCGAACGTCACTCGCAGCCCGTCTCTGGCCGGCACGGGAAATCGCTCCAGGAAATATCGGCCGACCCGCGTGAGCTCGTGCGGGTGCTCACTCTTGAGCAATACGTGCCAGCGCCAGCGCGTCTTGATGCGCTCGACCGCGCATGGCGCTGGCCCGATTATCGTGAGCCCGGGACTTTCCCGCACGCGAATCAGCCGCCGCAGCCACCCCGCGCCAGCAATGGCAAGATCCGCGACGCCCGACTCGACGCTGCCGCTGAACACGATGTTCGCGAGTCTATTGTTCGGCGGATACACAGGCTGTATTCGTCCCGCCAACTCTTCCGTGACGAACGACCGGTAATCGTGGGTCACGGCACACTTGACTGCATGATGGCTCGGCACTCGCGTCTGAATAAGCACTTCACCGCCGCGTGCGCCGCGCCCCGCCCGTCCGGCCACCTGGCTCAGAAGCTGGAAACACCGCTCGCTCGCACGGAAGTCCGGCAGGTTGATACCGACATCGGCATCGATCACTCCGACAAGCGTAACGTTCGGGAAATCCAGTCCCTTCGCGATCATCTGCGTGCCAAGCAGGATGTCGACCTCACCTGCGCCTACGCGATCGAGGATCTCCGCGTGCGCCCACTTTCCCGACGTCGTGTCGACATCCATGCGCGCAACACGCGCCGACGGAAAGCGCTCGCAGATCAGGCGTTCCACCTGCTGTGTGCCAAGTCCACGGCGCCGCAGCGTCGCTCCGCCGCACCGATTGCACACACGCTGCGGCTCCTCCTGATGCATGCAGTAATGACAGACCAACCGTTCGGGAGAGCGATGATACGTGAGAGTTATGCTGCAGTTGGGGCACGTCGCGACGTTGCCGCAGTTCTCGCACTGCACGAACGCCGAGTAGCCGCGCCGGTTGAGCAGCAGGATGCTCTGCTCTCCGCGATCGAGTCTCGCTCTAATCGCGGCGTCTAGCGGCCCGGTTACGACTCGCTGGTAGTCATCCTCGCCCGCCGTGGCAGCCGAGTCGACCACCGCCTTGCGCAGATCCACGACAGCGACAGGGGGCAGCGTCGCGCCACCTACACGATCGGGCAGCGACAGCAATGTAAACTTGGCCGCGGCCGCGTTGGTCCAGCTCTCCAGCGAAGGAGTCGCGCTCCCGAGCACGACCACCGCGCCTTCCTGCGTGGCTCGCACGATCGCGGCTTCGCGCGCATGATAGCGCGGCGTCTCTCCCTGCTTGTAGCTGGACTCGTGCTCCTCGTCGACGATGATCGCACCGATATTCGTGAGGGGCGCGAACACGGCCGACCGCGCGCCTACGGCTATTCGCTTCTCACCGCGCTTGAGCGCGAGCCATGCGTCATATCGCTCGCCATCGCTCAGCGCGCTGTGCAGCACTGCGACATCGTCGCCGAATACGGCACGGAACCGATCGACGGTCTGCGGAGTCAGTGCAATCTCCGGCACCAGCACGATGGCCGTCTTGCCGCGGCGCTCGACTATCTCGCGCAACAGCTCGATGTACACCAGCGTCTTGCCGCTGCCGGTCACGCCGTGCAACAGGAACACCTCGCCCGGCCGCGCCGTTCCCATCCGATTTATCACCGCCAGCTGCTCTGGCGTGGGCACGTGCCGTGGCTCGCTTCGCCCGACGCGCGCTGCGAACGGATCTCGCTCGACACGCTCGCGATCGATGCTGATGAGCGCACGTTTCTCCAGCGCCTTGAGCACCGACGGAGAAAACTTGAGCTGCTGCAGGAGGTGCTCCACGCTCGTTGCGCCGCCGAGCGATTCGATGAGCTCGAACAGTGCGCGCTGCTGCGGCGCGCGCGCGAACGCCTTCTCCCTCTGAAGCAGCGTCGGTATGTCGTCCCGGATGCGCACGATGCGCCGCGTCTTCACGTTGGGGTGCGGTTGCGCGGCGCCAGTCAGTAACGCCGGCAGAACCGTTCGCATCACGATCCCCAGCGGGACGACGTAATACTCCGAGATCCAGCGCGATAGTGCGAGCAGCCCTTCGTCCAGCGCAGGGCCGGCATCAGGCACGGCGGACACAGCCTTGATGACGCCGCGAGCCGGTGGCGCAGCGTCAAATGCGACGACTATCCCGATCTCCTGACGCTTGCGGAATGGAACGAGGACGCGGCTGCCGATTCGCGCCTCGTGCTCGTATTCACCGTCGAGTGAATAGACGAACGTCTGGAAGAGCGGCACGGGCAGCGCGACCTCCACCAGACGGCGCGCCTGATCCGTCACGCCGATCGCCGCCGGGTAACGCCGAGGCCCGGCGAGTCCACAAGCCCCACTCGGCCGTCCGCAATCGTCACGCCTTCGAACGGATCTTCTGCAAGCAGTGCAGCGCCGTCGAAATCGGCAGTGTCGAGAAGCGGTGCTATCTGCGCTATGGCCGATATCCCGAGCGACGTTTCGATCATGCATCCGGCCATCACGCCGAGGTTGTGCGCGCGCGCGACGTGAACGAGCCGGATCGCTTCGCGAAGACTGCCACACTTTGCGAGCTTGATATTGATCGCGTCACACGATCCAGCCAGACGCGGGACGTCGGCGGCGACGAGGCAGGATTCGTCAGCGATCACAGGCAGCCCGCAACGCTCGCGTACGAAGCGCATGCCCTCGACATCTGCGGCAGCGACGGGCTGCTCGAGTGATTCGACGCCATTATCGCGCAACATCGCGGCGCGCTCGATCGCCTGCTGCGGGGTCCACGCCGCATTGGCATCCACGCGCAATACCTTGTCGGGAGCTGCGTCGCGCACCGTGCGCACGATCTCCTCGTCGCGATCGGTTCCGAGCTTGATCTTGAGAATCGGATATTCCGTCGCGTCGCTCACTCGCCGGCGCAACCCCTCGACATCGTCGATCGCGATCGTAAAGCTCGAAAGCGGACTGGCGTCCGCGCTCAATCCCCACAACTTGTGCAGCGGGAGTCCAGCCTTGCGCGCATGAAGGTCGTGCATCGCGGAGCTGACAGCGGCACGAGCGGAGGCATTGCCGCGCAGCGCGGTCGTGAGCGCGACGTCAGTTGCTTCCAGCGACCACGATTGCGCGGACTCGATTATGGGCTTGTACCGCTCCAAGGCAGCGACGACTGTATCGGGTGATTCGCCGTAGTAGCGATTGGGTGCAGCTTCGCCCATACCGCTCACGCCGTCATCATCGGTGATGGTGACGATCACGTTCTCGTGGCCGGCATATCCCCAGCGAGCGATCACGAACGGACGCCTGGTGCGGAGGGAGACTCGCTCCCACGTGAGGTTCATCGCGCGACGTTCAGGACGTGAAAACGAAAGACGGCAACGTGCGTGCGAACCAGCCGTTCCGCTTCTCCGGATTGGGGGCGCCAGTCTGCGCGAGATACTGGATCAACGCGTCAGCCACATCGTTGCCGCGTTGATACCGCGCAGACGGATCCTTGGCGAGGCAACGCATCACGACCGCTGCAAGCGCGGGCGGCACACGCGAGTCGACGATGTCAGGTGATACCGGAACCTCTTCCAGGTGCTTCGACGTTATCGAATAGATGTCCGCGCCGTCGAATGGCACGAATCCAACCAGCGTCTCGTACATGACGATACCGAGCGTGTAGAGATCGCTTCGGCCATCGAGCAGACGACCACGCGCCTGCTCCGGCGACATGTAGTGCGGCGTGCCCATCACGTGTCCCGTTCCCGTCATGCGACCGCGGAAGTGCGCGGTCGCGATCCCGAAGTCGGTGACCACCGCATGCTCGTCCTCGTCGAACAGGACGTTGTCAGGCTTGATGTCGCGGTGCACCACGCCATGCCGATGCGCGTAGTCGAGCGCACTCGAAACCTGCGCACACACCGCCGCGACGCGCTCCGGCGGGAGCGAGCGCCGCCCGGAGATACGATCACCCAGCGTGCCGCGCGACAGATACGGCATCACCGTGTACACGTGCCGTTCCGTCATGCCGAAGTCGATGATGTTGCAGATGTGCGGATGCACCAGTTGCGCGGCGGTTTCCGCCTCGCGTCTGAACCGCTCCCGCATGTCCGCGTCGCGCGCCAGATGCGGATGCAGCACCTTGAGCACCACTGGCCTGTCCAGCGCGTTGTGCATCGCGTAGTACACCGTCGCCATTCCGCCGTCGCCGATGCGGTGCGAGACGCTGTACCGTCCACCGATCACGTGCCTGAGTGACGTGATGTCGGCGTCCGGCCGTTCCTCTCGCGCCGCTACGGCAGGAAGCGCCGCATCGCAACGAGTGCAGCGCGCCGCAGTACCGCGGTTCCATGATCCGCACCCGGGACAGAACACCTAGGCGCCCAGTTCCATGCGGACGTAATCGTAGGGAGGACGATCGTCTTCGCGTTGCTCTATGATGGCCATCGCCTCGTGCAACTTGGCGTAGTGAACATCGAGCCAGCGAGCCAGCACCACTTCATCGCGGAATATCGTCCCCGGTGGCGCGGGAACGATCGTGCCCTTCGCGCTGAACGCATCCACCACGCGGACATAATCCGAAAGATCGGCATCACTGGGCTCGCTGCGAACGTACGGAGAAATCGCAACGACTGCAGCGAGATCGCGATACTTGACGAGCTGCACATTCTGCTGCTCGAGCAGCGCCGGATCGCCCGCGTCGGTGTCGATCACGCCGTAGAAGCGCAGACCGGACTTGCCGCTGGCGCTAGCCATGCGCGATCGCCGGCATGGCGTGCGGCCACTTCACTCCCTTGATGATGGAGAAGTTCATCGACCGCTCGCGCGAGAGATCGCGCAGCAATTCAGTTTCGCGAACGAGCGCCTGGCGCGCTTCGGCCCAACCCGACCTGCGCAGCGCCCGACCCATGATCTGAACCTTCGCCTGCCAGTTGAGGCGCGGAGATGCATCAGCGCCGTCCGGTACCAACTCGTCGTCGCACTCGTTGGTCCAGTCCTTCACCTGAATGTCCACGACGCCAGCCTCGCGCAGCATCTGCTTCCACTCGACCACCATGCGCGGGCGAAGCCCCAGACGCTCGACGACCAGCTCCCGGCGCGCCGCCGAAAGGTCGGAGCTCCATGTCAGCTGGAGCAGTACAACCGCGCCCATGGGCTTCGTGACGCGCGCGAGCTCAGCGACTGCCCTTCCAGTGCTCGCGGCAGCGGCGATTTCCGGCTCGCCGATGGCTGCGTCGAATACGCCCGTCTCGTACGGCAGGTCATCCAGCTCTGCATGCTGGTAGCTGAGGCCCAAGCCGGTCTCGCGCGCGTGCTCCTCGGCCTGCGTGATGTCCTCGTCGTCCGGATCGACGCCGGTTACCGATGCGCCCGTGCGGAGCGCCAGCCATTCCGTGGTGACGCCACGCCCGCAACCGGACACGACGACGTCCTGACCCTTCTCGAGGTCGGCGAGCCGGGCGACCTCACGGTAGAGATCCTCTCCCGTCGCTCGCCAGCGGTCGATGATCGCCATTTGCACCAGCCGCAACACCGCCGGCGCCGGGGTCGTTCTGTTCCCTTCGGGCATCTATCGAAAGCTATCCGGCTGGCGGCAGGCCGGCGAGTGCACGCATGTGAACAACCACCGCCTCAGCCAGTCGAAGCGGCGTGTAACCGCCTTCCAGCGCGCTCACGACCCTTCCCCCACAGGCAGCGTCTGCGCGGGCAGTAACAAATCGCGTCAGCCGATCTATATGCTCCATTTCCAGTGTAAAGCCACCGATCGCGTCGCCCGCAAGACAGTCGAAACCAGCAGAGATGAGGATAAGCTCGGGCTGAAAATCGTCTGTTAGTGTGTCGAACGATCGTTCGAATGTCTCGACATACTGCATTGGATCGAGGCCGGCGGCCATGGGAGCGTTCAGCACGGTTCCGTGCGGCCCGTGATCGGACGCCGCGCCGGTGCCCGGATAGAATGGCCACTGATGCATGGACAGAAACCGAATCGCCGGATCGTCCTGCACCAGCGCCTGGGTGCCGTTGCCATGATGGACGTCCCAGTCGACGATCAGGACGCGCTCGAGTCTGTGGACCTTGCGGGCGTAGTGCGCACCGAGCGCGACCGTTCCGAAGATGCAGAAACCCATCGCGCGGTCGCGGACTGCGTGGTGGCCGGGGGGGCGTATGCCGGAGAAGCTGCGGGTGGCGCGTCCATCCATCGCCATGTCGACCGCGTCGAGCACGCAGCCGGCAGCTGCAGTCGCCGCGTCCCATGAGCCCTCGCTGGCGACCGTGTCGATGTCGAGCCGTCCCCCGCCTGCGGCGCAGAGTGCGCGGACAGATTCGACATAGCCGCGCTCGTGTACGAGTGACAGCTCATCGACGGTTGCGTGACGTCCTTCGACGTGCTCCAGTTGCTGGAACAGCTCGAAGTCGTTCCGCACCGCGCGCATGATCGCGACGAGGCGCCCGACGTGTTCCGGATGTCCCCATCCGGTGTCGTGACGTCCGCAATCGGAGTGGGAGATGAACGCGGTGCGATGCATATGGCCCGTGTGCGTGGATGGTGTAAGGGCAGGCCCCCGTGCCTGCCGGCCGTAGGGGCGGGCACGGAGGCCCGCCCCTACGGATCGATGCGCGCCGGGACGCGTCGACGCCCGATCCGCACCATCGTCACACCTACGACCTTACCGGACGGCGCCTCCGGCGCGCGACCAACAACGTCGATCCGTCCAGCACTCCGGCTCTGGACAGCGAAATCGACTCGTCGAATATCTCGCAGCCGTTCAGCTTGACCGAGAACTCATCGGGGAACAGCGCGTCGGGGATGAGAGTGTTCAGCGCGTACATCTTGGCCGTGCGAATCGACTCCGAGGGGCGCGCGTCGATGCGGACAACGTCCCATACTTCCTGCGCCTGCACGCGGAAGCTGAGTACGTTACCGGCGGTGAGCTCTCCGATCGAAATCACACCGTCCCGCGCGCGCAACGAGTTCGCAAACGTCGCGCTCATGCCGTCACCGTCGACGATTCGGGGAGTTCGAGGGGTATCGCCCCGACTCCTGGTGGATCGGCGGTCGGCAGCGAGGAAAGAAACCGCGCTACCTGTCCATCGAGCATGTAAGACGATCCCGATACAGCGGTGAGTCCGTCTTTCTGCATCACACCGATGACGAGCTCTTCGCCACCCATGCCTCGCATCGAAACGAACGTCGGTCCTTCCATGTCGAGGAAGGCGGTATAGATCGAATTGCGTCGCGAAAAGAAGTGCTTGGCTGCATCAAGCACCTCTGCCGGGGAGAGCGGAGTGAGCGTCTCCTGAAGAGTCCTGTCTGTCTGCGCCATGGGCGAAATCTAACCAGCGACGCCCGTGGGCTGCCAGACTCAGGACTCCAGCAGCGACTCGATCTTTCGCGTGAGCGGGGCGAAGCTGATTTGACCGCCCGCAGCACGCCGTCCGACCTCGCTCGCGCTCTCGCGCTGCCCTTCGGCGAACAGCTCGGCGACTATCCAGGGCCCCGCCGCGGGATTGCGCCACCAGTCTTCATCGAACCGATCGACCAGTCCTTCATCCAGCAGCGACTGGAGTTGCCACGCGCGCAGATACCGCGTGGAATAGAAACGCGAATCGAGGTCGATGAACGCATCGGCCGGCCGATACTGGAATCCCGTCGCGGCGGCGAGTATCTCGACGTAGATGTCCGGTAGCGCTTTCCAGTCCACGGCACCGCTGTAGACCTGTATCTCGTAAAGCAGCTTCGCGCAGTAGCGCCTGACGAAATGCAATTCCTCGAAGCCTGCAAGTCGCAGGAAAGCCGCTGCGCGGTTTCTATCCAGGCCTGTGTAGCGTCGCAGCCACGCGCGCTGTTGCATCCGGTGATCGAACAGCATTGCGTAGCTCTCGGTAACTGAATTGTCGCCAATCCAGCGATACTCGAACGGGTAATCCGCGCGCGTGTTTCCGAAATGGAGGGCGTGTCCGAGCTCGTGCAGAAAAGTGCCGTAGTCGGATTGTCCGCCGTGCGGGCGCAGCACGAGATACACCTCATCCGGAATGCGTACCGGTGAACAGAATGCGCGCGGTCGCTTGCCGGGACGATCGCCTATGTCAAACGTGATGCGTCCGGTGGCGGTCGCATCGAGGCCCAACTCCGCGCAATTGCGCCGGATGATGCTCTCCATGGCCGATTCGGGAAATGCATCGTCGAACTCGCGCAGCCTGAACAGCGCGAGCGAATCTGCCCGCGTCGCTTCGCCGCGCGGAACACCGAATGCCCTGAGCCGCTCGTCCAGCACCGAAGTCCACATCGCCTCGGTGTCGTGGAGGAAAGTCTCGCACTCTGCCGCGAGCCTGGTGAGCGATATGCCGCTCAGTGCCTCGAACGTCGAGTTGTATCCGGCGGCAATGCCGAGGGACTCGACCGCATCGCGCTCGCGCTGAAGCCGCTCGAGTCGCAGCGGTGCGAATGACTCCTCGACAGTCCGCGCGCGCGCCGCATCGATCGCTCTCCGATCCGCCGCGTCGCCGCTGTTCGCAATGTCGATCGCCACGCGCTGGTATGGGATGACGCGCCCGTCGGCCACTCGAATGACGGCGGCATGCTCGAGTGCGACTTCACGCTCGTCCAGCGCGGCAAGCTGCCGCCCGACGCGCGACTCCACCTGCCACTCGAGCATCATGCGTGCTGCTCGTGCGTCTTCCGAATCGGCCGGAGCACCACGAAATCGCTCGATGCACTCCGACAGAGCGTCCTCGCTCAGTATGTCGTCGTACCTCTCGTAGATTGTCTGCAGCGCTGCTTCCGCCTTGAGACCCGAATAGGCGAGATAACTCTCGCGTGCGACATCCTGGGTGAACGATTGCGCGCGAGCCCGCAACCGTTCCAGGTTCATCGCGCGAGCCTGTCGCCGAGGTATCGCGCGATCTCGCCGGTGCTCACGCGATCCTGCGCAAGCGTGTCACGGTCGCGTACGGTAACCGAATTGTCAGCCGCTGACTCGCTGTCGACGGTTATGCAGAACGGAGTTCCGACTTCGTCCTGCCTGCGATAACGCTTGCCGATGCTGCCCGATTCGTCGTAATCGACCGGGAACTGCGGCCGCAGACCATCCGCGATTGCGTGCGCCATGTCCGGCTGGCCGTCCTTCTTGGTGAGCGGAAATACAGCGGCCTTGATAGGTGCGAGAGCGGGGTCAATGCCAAGAACGACGCGCCCCTCGTCCTCCCCGGGAACACTTTCCTCACGGTATGCGTTGACGAGCACTGCGAGCGTGACGCGATCCGCACCGACCGACGTTTCCACTACCCACGGGATGTAGCGGCGATTGGCCGCCTGGTCGAAGTATTCCAGCTTCTTCCCGGAAAATTCAGTGTGCTGTTTGAGATCGAAATCACCCCGATTGTGCACGCCTTCGATTTCCTGGAAGCCGAGCGTGCCACCGAAGTCGAACTGCACGTCGAACGCAGCCTTGGCGTAGTGCGCCAGCTCTGCCGGAGTATGCTGATGGAATTCCAGCCGCGCTTCGGTGAGACCCAGCGAACGATGCCACGCCATGCGTTCGCCCTTCCAGTAGTCGAACCACTCGGACGACTTCTCTGGATCGACGAAGAACTGCATCTCCATCTGCTCGAACTCACGCGTGCGGAATATGAAATTCCCAGGCGTGATCTCGTTGCGGAACGCCTTGCCGATCTGCGCGATTCCGAACGGAACCTTCTGGCGCATCGACTGCTGCACGTTCAGAAAATTCACGAAGATTCCCTGCGCCGTTTCAGGGCGCAGATAAACCGTCGCTGCCGTCTCCTCGACCGCGCCCATGAACGTCTTGAACATCAGGTTGAACTGACGCGGCTCCGTAAGCTCGCAATCCGCGAACTCGCCAGGATGCTTGCTCGGCTTGCGCAGACAGCGCGCGTCCTCGAGCTTGTCGGCGCGAAAGCGGCCCTTGCAGGCGCGGCAATCGACCAGCGGATCGACAAAGCCGGCGACGTGGCCACTTGCTTCCCACACGCGCGGATTCATTAGAATCGCTGCATCCAGGCCTTCGACGTCGTCGCGCGAGCGGACCATCGCGTGCCACCAGCGGTCCTTGATGTTCTTCTTGAGCTCGACGCCCAGCGGACCGTAATCCCATACGGATCCGGTACCGCCATATATCTCGGATGACTGGAAGATGTAGCCGCGCCGCTTGCACAGCGATACGAGCTTCTCCATCACGTCCGGGTAATTCATTCTTTACAGTCCGATGATCTGGTCGCGTCGCGTTCCGACGCTGACATAGGTTATTGGCGCTTCGACAAGCTGCTCGATTCTGTCGAGATACGCACGCGCAGCGGCTGGAAGATCTTCCAGCGTGCGCGCGTCAGCCGTCGACGTGCGCCAGCCGGCGAACGTTTCGTAAACGGGCTCGGCGTGACTCAGCATGGTGAGATCGCCGGGAAATTCGGTGAACACGTCCTCGCCCACGCGATACGCGGTGCAGAGCCTGACCTCGTCCAGGGTATCCAGCACGTCGAGCTTGGTAACTGCAAGGTCCGTGAGTCCGTTGACGCGCACCGCGTAGCGCACGACTACTGCGTCGAACCAGCCGCAGCGTCGCGCACGTCCCGTAGTCGCTCCGAATTCATTCCCGAGCTTGCGCATCTCCGACTGAAGCGGCTCGGCGAATTCCGTTGGCAACGGCCCCTGTCCCACACGCGTCGTATACGCCTTGACGACTCCGAGGCAGCTGTCCAGCGAACTCGGCGCGATGCCGACTCCGACAGCCGCGCCGCCCGATGTGGTAGTGCTGGACGTGACGAACGGATATGTCCCGTGATCGACGTCCAGCAGCGAACCCTGCGCTCCCTCGAGCAGAACCGCCGCACCGCTGCGTTGTGCGCGATGGATTGCGAGCCCGACGTCATCCGCGAGAGAAAGCAGCCGCGGCGCCAGACGCTCCACCAGCGTCATCGTATCCGCAACTGAAGCCCGCTCGGTGACTCCCCACGCGGCAAGTTGCGCATTGGCGTGGGCGACGGCGGCTTCGACAATCGGGAGCAGAGAATCCGGATGGCGCAGATCGAGTACGCGTACGCCGCGGCGCGCGATCTTGTCCTCGTATGCAGGCCCGATTCCCCGCCCCGTGGTGCCGATCGCGCGACTCGCGGCGCTGCTGGAATCGACCAGCTTGTGATACGGCAGCACCAGATGCGCGCGCTCGCTGACGTACAGCCTGCCCTCGACGTCCACACCGTCGGCGACGAGCTCGTCTATCTCTGTAAAGAGAGTCTCGGGATCCAGCACGACACCGTTCCCGATGGCGCAGCGAACGCCCGCGTGCAGGATCCCGCTCGGAATCTGGTGCAGTACGAAGGACGTCTCGCCCAGGTCCACTGTGTGGCCGGCGTTGGCGCCTCCCTGATATCGGACGACCCAGTCGGCGCGCTCCGAGAGCACGTCCACGAGCTTGCCCTTTCCCTCATCTCCCCATTGCGCCCCGACGACTACGACGGTGCGTGTATTCGCATCAAACATGTCAACCCCGGCGACCCCATAAACACAAAAAAGCCCCGTCTGGCGCGGCGGGGCGTGTTGTTAATCTACGTGTCGGGACGGGCATGTCAACGTGAGGAATCCATCCGGATCTCAGCCATCCCGCTCACTGTGCGGCTCGGAACGGATCGGCAGAAAAATGGTAAACGTCGATCCCTTCCCGTACTCGCTGCTGAGAGTCACGCGGCCTCCGAGCGCCCCGGACAGCTTTCGCGTGATACTGAGACCCAGCCCCGTCCCGCCAAACTCGCGGGTACGCGACTGGTCCACCTGCCGGAAGTCGTCCCATATGGCAGAGAGGTCTTCCCTGCGTATGCCGATCCCGGTATCCGCCACGTCCAACCGAACCAGATCGTCCTCCTGCCGCGCCGTGAGGATGACGCTTCCGGAGTGGGTGAATTTCACGGCGTTGGAGAGCAGGTTCAACATGATCTGCTTGACCTTGGTACGATCGGTCATCATGTGCAGCGGCTCATCGGGGCCGATCCAGCGGTACGTCAGTCCCTTCTTCTTGATGAGCGGATCGATCTGCACCGACGCCTCACGTATCAGCTCCTGCAGCACCGTGTCTTCCAGATGCAGCGGCATGCGGCCCGCTTCGATCTTCGCGAGGTCGAGGATGTCATTGATGAGCGCGAGCAGATGCTGCGCGGCCGCACGGATGCGAACGAGACCTTCTTCCTGCCGGTCATTCAGATCGCCATAGATCCGGTCCAGCATGAGCGCAGTGTAACCGATCAGTGCGTTGATAGGCGTGCGCAGCTCGTGCGACATGCTCGCAAGAAATTCCGACTTGAGCCTGTTGGCTTTCTCCAGCTCGCGTGACTGCCATTGCAGACGGACGTTCTGCTCGCCGAGATCGGCGGTTGCCGCACGCACGCGCGCTTCGAGCTCGTTGCTGAAATTCTTGAGCTCTTCATACAGCCGCTCGTTCTCCGCCTGTTCCGTGAGGTCGTGCAGCACGGATACGATCGCGAGCGGCTCACCGCGCCGGTCGAGGATCTTGCCAGCGACGACTTCCATTGGAATCGTCACCGGTTCATTGCCGGGCTGGAGCAGCTCCATGTCCTCCCGTCGCGCAGACTCGGGGCTCAGACTGAAATCGGAGATGAACGTCGTGAACCTGGTATCGTTGGCACGAACCGCCGCGGAACGGTCCCCGGTCGCGTAGCCGATGTTGGGGGTCGCAGACCCGAACAGCAGCTCGGCCTGCCGGTTCATGAGGATGATGTTGGCGCGATCGTCGGTGACCAGGATCGGATCGGCAACATTCGTGAGAATCAGATTGAGACGATCACTCTCGCGCTTTGCCTCGTACTCCGCGAGTCGTACACGCTGCACCTGCAGCTCGAGCTCGTTGGCTGCGCGCCGGAGATCCGTCACATCGCGCAGCACCGACACTATCGCATTGTCGTCCTCGTCGAGCGGTTGCGTGAGAACTTCGAACAGCAGATCTGTCCCGTCGTCCGGATCGACCATGTTCAGCTCGCGCGCTTCCGCAGCGACATTGGTACCAGAGGGCGCGGCGTCCTTGGAGAGGTGGGACGTGAGCAGCAGGTTGTTGATTTCCACTGCGCGGCGGCGCCCCTCGGAATCGCGCTCGCGCATGCTCAACAGATGCTCGGCGCGCTGATTCTGCACCACGATCTGCCGCTCGCCGTCGATGATGACGATCGGATCAGGCAGAGAATTGACGATCGATGTGAGCACTGCGCGCTGGTCCACCAACTCCTCGGCGCGACCGCGATGCGCGTCGGAGGCGGCGAGCCGGGACAGCATCGGACCGGCGAGCTGCGCCGCGCATACAATCCGATCCAGAGTAGCCGGAAGCGACTCCATTTCCAGCACGAACACCCCATAAGGCGAGAGCGCCGCGTGGTCCGGCCGCGCGTGCCACTCGCGGGATGAGTCTACGGCAGCTATCGAACATGGACTCGACAATCGCCGATCGGCATCTGCACAATCGATGAAACGCGGTGCGTCGACGATGCGAGACTGCGGAAACGGCACGGCCATGAGCCGCGTCCGGCGCGAAATACCCGAGCGCGGGACGCCGTGCGAGCATGCTACGACCTGCATGCCGAGCAGCGCAACCACGAACGGATCGTTCGGATCGTCCATCGTGCGCGCGGTCGGCGGGTCGAGCGTTTCGTAGCCGAGCGAGACAGATGGCACGAGCTGACTCGCCGCAACGTCACGTACCAGAACGTATCCGCGACTCGATCCAACGAGGCCGCAGAACCGCGCCAGCAACAATCCAGCTGCCGATGCGAAATCGGGAGACGTTGCGACATCCGCGAGGAGTGATTCCAGCCACGTGGCGGAATCACTCTCGCGTGCATCTACCGTCGTACGGTCACGCGCCGAGCTGGTCAAGGCGACGCCGTAGCTCTGCGTTCTCGATTTGTACGCGTTCGAGCTCGTCGGCCTGCGCCAGCTCGCGCGGACGCGACATTGGCTGGGTAATGCCGACTGCTTCCGAATATTTCAAATACGTCTCGATCGATGCGACCACGATTCGCGCTTCCACGGTTACGAGGTCGATTCCAACGAGCGAGACGCGTACCCACGCGTCGATTACGATTCCCTTGTCGAGAACGCGGTCGAGAATGTCGATAAGTGAGCTTCCGCTCGGTGACCGCTCAACGGCCATGACTCCTCCTAGTCAGATGAAGACAGCTTGGCGAGCTGACGCTCGATGCGGTCGAGCCGATCGTTGAGATCGGTCGCCGCGACGGCAGACGCCGTCTGGCTCGTCAGACGCGGGTCGTACCGCCACCAGTTCATACCTATCTGTTCCGCCTTGTCGATGGAGCAGACGAGCAGACGGATCTGTATCGTGAGCAGCTCGACGTTGGCGAGATTGATTTTGATGTCGCCTGCGATCACCAGTCCCTTGTCGAGAACGCGGTCGAGAATCTCGACCAGCCCGGTGCTGCGTGATGGGGAGACTAGTTCAGGCACTTTGCAGCCTCATCGCACACGCCCCAGTGGACCAAGGTCAATTTGCAAATCTTCCTCCGAAAGGCCGAAAACGCGTTTGAGCTCACTCATTCTATCATTCAACTTCGCAAGAGCCAGTCCCAACCGCTCCACTTCCTCATCTGTCAGCCGTCCACCTTCCATGCGCCGGACAGCCTGATGTTCCAGAACCTTCCTGAGCACCTCGATCAGGGTCAACACCAGTCGTGCGAGCCCGGTTTCAGGACCGGCCGCATCGGCGTTGATCCGCTCGGGTAAGCCTTGAGCCACGCTGTTGAGTGATTGCCCGGTCGGCTGCTCCCTCTCGACCAGCGCCGGCGGCTCCCTGTCCCCCCGCTCTGCTCTCGCAAGTATCGGCGCAGCAGTTCGCGGAATCGACCCAAAACTACCAGCGATCGACCGTGACGGCTCGGGCGGAGCCCGCATCCTCTGCTCAGCGGTCGCAACGGCCTGGAGCAGCAACCCGATGTTTAGCTTGATCAAATCTACGTCCGCGACGGCGATCGTGACCTCGCCGTGCACTACCGCACCACGGTCAAGAACCGTATTGAGCAGGTCGCTGAGGTCCAGCGGCTCGTCGCCCAGCAGAGTCGCCGGCTGGCCTACCCGCAACTCCTCGAAAGACCCCTCCAGCGGGCCGTCGCGCAGCTTGTCGCGCGGGTCGGAGTCAGCGACCACGGACGAAGTGGTAGGGCGGCCACGGTCCGGTGAAATCAAAACTCAATCCAGCCCGCCCGTATGTCGCGATGAGTTCGGTCAGGGCAGATCTGAACGAATCGTAGTGCTCGTTGTCGACCAGATACGCGCCGTCCAGGAGCACCCCTGCCTCGTTCGATACCGAGCCGCCGCGCGCCACGCTTTCGCGCGAGCAATCGGACAGCGCGGCGTGTGCAAGCTCCGCTATTCGCGACCCCGCATCGCGGGTCGCGGATCGGCGCAGCTCCGTGAGTTTCCTGCGCAGAAGGTACGCCTGGCCCGGCGAGGCGACGTCGGCCTGACGCTCGAGCTCGCCCAGCCTGTCATCCATCTGCTCAGCGGCATTCGCGAGCGCGGCCTGATCGGCGGAGATGCGCACGCATAGCTCGCGTGCACCACTCACTCGATCCAGCATCGCACGAAACTCATCATGCCTGTCGTCCAGCATCTCCGACACGGCGCGCTCATCGCTGAACATCGCCCACATCGAAAAAGGCACGACGGCGCCGCGGTCCGCGGCCCACGTGATGACCGCGTCGTGCGCGACGGCCCGGGGCGTGAGCCATTCCGGATCCCCCATACGCTCCGACGGCGCATCGCCGGAGTACTCGTCTGCGTCAAGCGCCGTCACGAGCGCGGCGACATCGGCGCGCACGATGCTTCGAACCGGAGCGCGATCGATCCCACGCGGTGCGTTACTCAGCACGAACGTCGCCGGAACGACGCAGTAGACATACTCGACCGTCCCCGTCAACGCGCGTTGTCGTCGTCACGCGCGACGCGCACGGGGCCACCACCGACTGACATTCCCAACTGCTCGCGCCACGCACGCACCTCGCGCAGGCGCAGCATTATCGCCTTCTCGCGCTCCAGATATTCATCCTCGTCGATGTCACCAGCCTCGAGCTCCAGTTGCAGGCGCATCAGGTCTTCCTTGATCGTGGAGTCGTCCGTCAGCTCGTCCTCGACCGCGCGACGCACCTTGTCCAGCGTCCACATCGTGCCGTCCCACGGCCCGATGAATGGTGCAAGGAGGATGGACGACAGCAACCCCATGCTAGTTGGCCTTCTCCAGCTTGAGCTTGATGTTGACGAAATTGTACGGCGGCCACGGTCCGGTGTACTTGAACGCGAGCAGGTGCTCGTAGCGACGGCTGAGCTCCTTAACGACTTCATCGAACGCCTTCTCACCCGATCGGTTCACCAGAAACGCGGCGTTCATGATCATCCGGTCGCCTATGACCTTGTTGCTCCTGCTCGCGACTGAAACCCGCTTGAGCTCCTCGTGTACGGTGGCGACGTACCGGCTGGCGGAGTCTTCCAGCGCGCCCTCGATCAAGCGCCCGAGCTGCATGCGAGCGAAATACGTGGATGACGACGCGTTGCGCGTGATCTCGTCCTTCAGCTTTCGAATCTCGTCATTGTCCTGCTCGATGCTCTCGACGACGCGGTCGCGATCCCAGCGGATCTGCACACCGAATTCGATCTTGTCCTTCATCTTTTCGAGAACGTCGGTGAACGCTTCGTACGTGGAGCGAAGCAGCTGTCCCACATCCTCTTCAGACCGGAAGACCGTTCCGAACGACATCGGGATGACGGTGAACTCGCGCATCACCGTTTCATTCACGAATTCGTGTGCGAGCACGTTCTCACGCGTCGGATCGTAGATCACGATCGGCGTGTCGCTGACCACGGCGGCCAGATCCTCATGATGGACGGTGTAAACGCGGGCGCTTCCGCCGATGCCTATGTCACCGAAATCCCGCGGAGTCTGATGCCGGATGATGCAGTAGACATACTTGCCCTCGGCCGGCGCGACGGCGAGCGAATCGCTCGCCGCGTCGGATTCGCTGCTGGCGTCGAAAAGCGATGCGTCGAGCGCGCTCATTCTGTCGTCACTCAATGGCTGTCGTTCCATTTCCGTCGAAAACCCCCTCCGAGCTGTTACGCGCTGCAACGATTGCGCCGACGAGTGAAGCAATCACACCGGCCGCACTTTCGACGCCGACGCCGGACATTCTGTCCAGAGTATCGTGCGCAGTGTGCACCCGGGCAAGCGAATAACGCGTTCCCCGGCTGACAGTGCACGCGGCCCATCCCTCATCAGCAAACGCCGTCGAGTCCATAAGGATCCCGGGAAGTCCTCGCCGAATTCGCGCGTCGAACCCCAGCACCCCATTCCTGCGCAAAGACTGCAATAGATGACGTCCGGCGCCAGTGGCTGTAATCGTCAGCGCGCCCCGGTCATCCACACCATCACAGTTAATCACCACGCCAGCGCCCTTGGATTGCACCCAGGCACGGGCACCGGCGAGGCCCAATTCCTCGGCGGAAGTTATGAGCACTCCGACGGGGATCACCCCATCGATGATGCTCGCGGCCCTCAGAATGGCCGCGACGCCGCTGGCATTGTCCAGCGCCCCGCTGCCGCGTGTGCCTACCCACGAAAGTAATAATGGCACAGAAGCAACGGCTCCGCAGGTGGCCGCGCCAAGGAGCAGCGCACCCGGCAGGGGCAAGACGCGAGAAGCGGTCCAAACGAGAATCAGACAGACCCAGCTGGTAAGAGCCCCCACCGCGGCGGCGGCTCGAATCAACAGCGAGACCGGTTGGCTCTTGCTGTCGAGGTGAGCCATGAGCCACACCGAAGGAACACCGCGGCGACCCTCGAGATTCACCCCGAACCTGCGCGCGAACGGAAGTCGGCGCGTGCCATAGCGGCCCAGCCACCACCCCGACACGGAAACGGCAGCGACCAGCGCAATTCCGACTGCCAGGCCCGTGTCCGTCGCGGCTCCCCCGCGCACCGCCCCAATTGCGGCCACGGTCGCTGCGGCGAAGAGCACCAGCCCCGCGATCGGCGTTCCCCACATCCCGGGGAACGCGGAGTAGCCGAAAGGCCGTTGCTCTACCACGAAACCAGCGTCGGTCAGCCACGTCGCACAAATGGTTCGAGCGGCCGACTCGGCGGCAGATCCGGCCGGACGCGCCGATCCGCCGATGCGTGCGAGCAGAGCCTGACCTTCCGCGGTACCGCTCACTCGCTAGCGGAGACCCATGATCTGCTTGGTCTCGGTCAACGTGGCGCTGGCGATCGCCCTCGCGCTCGCAGCGCCCGCCGACAGGGCGTCCTCGACACGCTCGGGCGCTGCACGAAGCTCTGCCGCGCGAGCGCGAATCGGACCCAGCTCGGTCTCCATCGAGGCCTGCAGAACGCGCTTGCAATCGATGCAACCCCAGCCGGCGCTGCTGCACTGTTGCGCCACGTGCTCGACCGTTGCAGGAGAGCTGAACGCCTTGTGAATGTGATAGATGTTGCAGACTTCCGGAGTGCCGGGATCGGTCTTCTTTACCCGGGCGGGGTCGGTGACCGCGGGGCGCAGCTTCTCCCAGATCGCTGCCGGCTCTTCCAGCAGACCAATCGTATTACCGAGTGACTTGGACATCTTCGCCTGGCCGTCCAGTCCCATGATGCGTCTGGTCGGAGTGAGCAGCGGCTTGGGCTCGACGAAGAAATCGATGCCGAACTTGGAGTTCCAGCGGCGAACGATCTCGCGCGCGAGTTCCAGATGCTGCACCTGATCCTCGCCCACCGGGATGAGCTCGGACTGATACAGCGCGACGTCGGCAGCCTGAAGCACCGGGTAGTTGAGCAACCCCGCGAGGATGCTCTCCTGGCGGCTCGACTTGTCCTTGAACTGGGTCTGGCGCTCCAGCTCACCCAGCGGAGTCACCGTGTTGAAAATCCACGCCAGCTCGGTATGTTCGGAGACCGCGGACTGAACGAACAGGGTGCACTTTTCGGGATCTATGCCGGACGCGAGTAGCGAGATCGCCATGTCGCGCGTGCGACGGCGCAGATCTGCCGGCTCGTACATGCCCGTTATCGCGTGGTAGTCCACGATCGAGAAGAACGACTCGTATCGGTGCTGCAGCTCGACCCAGTTGCGCACTGCGCCGAGGTAGTTTCCTATGTGCAGCTCACCCGAGGGTTGAATGCCGCTGAATACACGTGCCATACGCCAAATATACGAGCGATGACCACAAGTCAGGCAGCTGTTCCATACACTGGCGAGATCATCGCGAAAATCCTCGACGCGATGATCGTTGCGGCGCGCGCGGCGGAAGGTATAATCTCGGCCGGTGCGACCCGCCGCGGCGACCTCGTCTGGCAGTCGAAGGGTCTGGCCGATTACCTGACGGAGATAGATACCTCCTCGGAAGCGCTGATCCGGCATGAAATCACCAACGCACTGCACGCCGATTTTCCAGACCTGCGCGTACTGGGCGAGGAGAGCTGGCGCGATGAGCCGCTTCCGCACGGACTCGCGTTTGTCGTCGATCCGCTCGACGGCACCACGAATTTCCTGCACGGGATCCCGGCGTATTCAGTTTCGATAGCCGCAATCCACGACACGGAACCGATCGTCGCACTGGTGCTGGACATTCCGCACGGCGAGCTGTACACCGCGGTGCGCGGCATGGGCGCGCGACTGAACGGGATACCTCTTCACGTGTCGCAGATATCGGATCCGGAAAGGGCGCTCATCGGCACCGGCTTTCCGTTCGGCGAGAATGCGGATGCGGTGCGTTATGCGCGCCAGTTCGTTCCGATCGCCCGGACTACGTCGGGAATCAGGAGAGCCGGCTCGGCTGCGATCGACCTCGCATGGGTCGCTGGCGGAAGGTTCGACGCCTTCTGGGAGTTGCACCTGTCGCCGTGGGATATGGCGGCCGGCATTCTGCTGGTACGTGAAGCTGGCGGAATCGTCACCGGCATCGATGGCACGCCGGCCACGATCGAAACGGCGCCGCTCGTGGCCGGTAATCCTGCGATGCACGGATGGCTGCTCGACGTCCTGCACGGCGCGGACCGTTCTGGAACATGAAGCTCATAGAATGTGTTCCGAATTTTTCCGAAGGGCGCGACTTGGCGGCCGTCGACGCGATTCGCGATCGAATCGCCGCGGTGCCGGGAGTCTCCGTGCTGCACGTGACTTCGGATGCCTCGCACAACAGGTCGGTCATCACCTTCGTTGCGCCGGCGGAAAGCATGGTCGATGCCGCAGTCGCCGCGATCCGCGCGGCGCGCGACCATATCGACCTCACGCGACACGAGGGCGTGCATCCACGCATCGGCGCGGCGGATGTGGTTCCGTTCGTGCCACTCGACGGTGCGACGATGGAGGACTGCATTGCGATCGCGCGTGAGGTCGGGCAGCGAGTCGGAGACGAACTGGGGATTCCGGTCTATCTCTACGAGCGAGCGGCAACTCACGTGTCGCGACGCAATCTTGCGGACGTACGGCGTGGCGGCTTCGAAGCGCTGCGCGATGCAATCACATCGGATCCTGCCCGGGCACCGGACTTCGGACCTGCGCGCGTGCATCCCACTGCGGGTGCGGTCGCAATCGGCGCGCGTCCGTTTCTGATCGCCTTCAACGCATACATCGGCGACAGCGGCAATCTGCGCGCGGCCAGGGACATTGCACGCGCCGTTCGCGAGTCGAGTGGCGGGCTGCGAGCCGTGAAGGCTCTCGGACTCGAAGTGAATGGCCAGGCTCAGGTATCGATGAATCTGGTCGACATCGACCAGACGTCGCTCGCGACTGCCTATGTCGCAGTGGAGCGCGAGGCACGCGAGCGTGGCCTGGAGATCGTATGGAGCGAATTGATAGGTCTCCTGCCCGAGCGCGCTGCGTTCGAGCTGTCTTCCAGAGCATTGAGGCTGAGAGACGACATCGGCGCACACGTACTCGAGCGCGCCGTGCTGGCGAAACGCGCCGAGCAATCCATGTCCGATTATCTGAAAAGCGTCGCCAGCGCGGACGCCGTCCCGGGTGGAGGAAGCGTAGCGGCGATCGCGGGTGCTCTTGGCGCGGCTCTGGTGAGCATGGTCGCGGGTCTGACCATCGGCCGCGATCGGTATGCGGCGGTCGACGCCGAAATGCGGGAGATCCAGCGTGGCGCACTGGACATTGCGCACGAGTTGCAGACTCTCGCGCGGCGCGACGCGGAGGCCTACGCACGTGTCACCGATGCGCGCAGATTGCCGCATCGGACCCCGGACGAGAACGTTGCGCGAGATGTTGCGATACACGACGCTCTCCTCGGCGCTATCGACGTCCCGCTCTCTGTGGCACGTTGCGCAGCTCGGACACTGGTCCTTGTGAGCGCTGCCTCGGAACGCGGTAATCCGAACGCTATCACCGACGTCGGTGTTGCAGCCCTGCTGGCGAGCGCCGCATGCACCGGGGCGGCCTACAACATCGGCGTGAATGCGAGCGCACTACGCGACGGTGCCGATGCGGCGGGACCTCTGGAAGAAGCAATCGCGCTCTCGGCGGAAACGGAGGCGCTTGCTGCATCAGTGGCGAAGAGGGTGTGGGCGGCGATCTGACGCCGCCACACGTGCACGCGAGCTATGCCGCGCGCACGCTGGTCTTACGCAGCTAGCTGCGTCAGCACGCGCGGGCCCTGCGCAGTGATGGCGACTGTGTGCTCGAAGTGTGCTGCACGCGATTTGTCGACCGTCACGACAGTCCACTGATCCGGCAGCTGGCGAGTCTTGTGGCTGCCGATCATTACCATGGGCTCGATTGCGATCGTAAGGCCGGCTGCCAGCTTCACGCCACGTTTGGGCTTGCCGTAGTTGGGAACCTGCGGGTCTTCATGGAACGTAGTTCCAATTCCATGTCCGACCAGGTCGCGCGTGACGTTGAAGCCCGCGCGCTCGACCACTTCCTGCACCGCGGCGCCGATGTCGCCGACGTGATTGTCCGGCTGCGCAGCTGCGATTCCAGCGGCCAGCGCCTTGCGCGTTACGTCGAGCAACCGCAATGATTCCGCGCCGACATTACCGACCGCGACCGTCGTGGCTGCATCCGTGTGATAACCTTCGAGCAGTACGCCGACGTCGATCGATACTATGTCGCCGTCGCGAATGACGCGCTTTGCACTCGGTATTCCGTGCACGATCTCTTCGTTGATCGATGCGCACACACTTGCGGGAAATCCGTAAAGCCCCTTGAACGACGGAAGTGCGCCTTCGTGCGAGCGTATGAATTCCTCGATCATGCGGTCGACGTCGAGCGTCGACATTCCGGCGCGCGTGTCGGTTTCAGCGAGACGCACCGCAGCGGCGAGGATCTGTCCCCCGCGCGCCATGATCTCGATCTCTCTTGCTGATTTGAGCTGTATCATTGACTGCTTCCTCTAACCGCGTGCGCCGTCAGGATGCGAGTTGGACGCTCTGGAGCGCCTGCGCCGCCCGGGCCGTAACGTCCGTCACTTCGCCGATCGCGTCTATGCGTTGCACCGGAATACCATGGGAATCATACCACTCGACAACCGGCGCGGTGAGCTCTTCGTAGACGTTGAGCCGATTCTGAATGGCGTCAGGCTCGTCGTCCTGGCGGCGAATGAGACGGCCGCCGTCGCCGCGTGGACACGCGGTGCCCGGCTCGAGGCCCCTGAACGGCGTCTGACATACGTCGCAGGTCGTGCGCGAGCTGAGCCGCCGGATCAATTCAGCGTGATTCGCCTCGAATAGCAACACCGCGTCGACCTTTCGGCCGATGCTCGCGAGCGCCTCGGCGAGACCCTCCGCCTGAGGTACGGTGCGGACTGCGCCGTCGAGAATTGCACCGCGCGCGGATTCAGGCGACGCAATCGCGTCGCGAAGAATCCCGAGAATCACCGAATCGGGAACGAGATCGCCACGATCCATGAACTGCTTGGCCTCGAGTCCAAGAGGCGTGCCTTCACGCACAGCGGCGCGAAACAGATCGCCGGTGGCGATTTTCGGAATGCCAAGGCGAGCTGCAAGCAGCTCGCCCTGAGTTCCCTTCCCCGCGCCCGGTGGTCCGAGCAGAACGATTATCACAATTGCACCGCGACGTCAGTAGCCGGCGAACGAATTCTGCCCGCGGAACCTTACGCGTCCCTTCTTCATGAATCCGTCGTACTTGCGGAGCAGCATGTGCTGGTTGATCTGCGCCATCGTATCGAGCGCGACACCGACAACGATCAGCAGCGACGTGCCGCCGAACGTGAACGGAACGTTGATCGCATCCGCGATGAAGATCGGAAGCAGTGCGATGAACGTGAGGAATATCGAGCCTGGAAGCGTGATCCGGGATATCACCGAATCCACGTACTCGGCTGTCTTCGCGCCAGGTTTCACACCCGGAATGAATCCGCCCTGCTTCTTCAGGTTCTCGGCGATGTCCACCGGATTGAAGATGATCGCAGTGTAGAAGTACGTGAAGAAGATGATCAGGATCGCCAGCAGCGTGAAGTACAACCACGTTCCGGGCTGCATACGCTCCGACATCTGCTGCATGAACGGATTGCCGCTGAACTGTGCGAACGCGCCTGGAATCACGATCACCGATTGCGCGAAGATGATAGGCATCACGCCCGCGGTATTGATTCGGAGCGGAATGAAGTTCCGCGATGCTTCTCGCTGGCGCCCACGAGACATGGTGCGCTGCGGAATCTGAATCATTATGCGCCGCGCTGCGATCGTGATCGCGATCGTACCGGCGACGACGGCAACCATGACGAAGCCGAGTATGATCAGAGAGAATGGTCCGATCGCCTGCGTCGTCACGAACTTGAACGTGTCGAGAATGCCGGGCCAGAAGCGCTCGACAATCGAGAAGAAGATGATGAGCGAGGCACCGTTACCCAGACCACGCTCGGTGATCTGCTCGCCCAGCCACATGACGAAGATCGCGCCGGTGGTGAGGAACAGAACCATCTGCAGCTTGAACATGAAGCCCGGCGTGATGACGGCGTTCTGGAGCGACGACGTGAACAGCGCGAAGCCCCATCCCTGAACTACGGCGAGCGCGATGGTGATGTATCGCGTCCACTGGTTGATGGTTTTTCGACCTTCCTCGTCCTTCTGCATCTTCTCGACCTGCGGCAACACTGCACCGGCGATCTGGATGAAGATGGACGCGGAGATGTACGGCATGATTCCGAGCGCGAACACCGTTGCGCGGGAGAGACCGCCTCCGACGAACAGGTCGTACAGCCCGAGCAATCCTCCACCACCCTTGTTCGCGAAGAAATCCGTGAGCGCCACCACGTCGATTCCCGGCGCCGTGATATGCGAACCGAGCCGGTAAAGGACGAGGCAGAGGAAGGTGAACTTGATCTTATCCCACAGCTCGGTGTTGCGCGTGATGTCCGCGACCGCCGATGCGGGATTTGTCTGCGCCATTAGTAGAGTCTCCTCAGTGGGTGGCAGCGCCACCCGAAACTGCTGTAGGACGATTCCATCGCGCTCACGCGGCAGAATCGCGAAGCGCCGGCGCGGACGGCCAAGGCCGCCGCACTCGACGCATTACACAAAGTTGGTGGCCATGCTGCGGCCCCTTTCGGAAATTTACGCGACGGTACCGCCGGCGGCGACGATCTTCTCGCGCGCACCGCTGCTGACCTTGAGCCCCCGGACCGTCACAGCCTGCGTGATCTCTCCGTTGGCCAGAACCTTGGCCGGTCCCTTGCCGCCGTGGATCATACCCGCCTCCACCAGCAGCTCGTTCGTTATTTCCTTCCCTTCGAATCTTGCGAGGTCGCCGAGCCGCACGACCTGGCTCTCGACCCGGAACGGACTCGTGAAGCCACGCTTCGGCAGCCGACGGGTGAGCGGCATCTGACCGCCCTCGAAATGTGGCTTGCCGCCGCCCGGTCCATGGTGTCCCGACCGTGCCTTGATACCCTTGTGTCCCTTACCCGACGTCTTACCCGTGCCGGAGCCCGGGCCGCGACCGATGCGCTTGCGATTGCGCGACGATCCCGGTGCAGACGACAGGTTATGGAGACCGATTTTCTTAGCCATTTGTTATGCCTCGTCCTTGGCCGGAGCGATCGTCACGAGATGGCGCACGCGCTTGATCTGTCCGCGCAGTGCCGCCGAATCCTGATGAATCACCACGTCATGCGGGTGCTTGAGTCCGAGCGCCTCGAGCGTGCGGCGCATGCGCCACGAATGCCCGATCTTGCTGCGAACCTGCTTGATCTCGATCCTGCCCTTGCCGGGGGCCTGAAGCTTGTCCGTCGTCTTGGGCCCCCTCGTCGGGTGCCACACGAAAGTCCTGGCCATTACGCAACCACCTTCGTCTTGGCACGAGAGCGATAGCCGAGCGAGCTCTGCTCGACGCCACGCTCGCGCGCGATCTGTTCTACAGTTGTCAGCTTCGCCAGCGCGTCGAGCGCGGCGAGAACCATGTTGTGCGGATTGGTCGAGCCGAGGCTCTTGGTGAGGATGTCGGTGATTCCGACGCATTCCATGACTGCGCGCACCGCACCACCGGCGATTACACCGGCTCCTGGTGCTGCTGGCTTCATGAGAACCTTTCCTGCGCCATGCTGGCCGACGATAGCGTGTGGAATCGTGCCGCCGGTCATCGGAACCGCGACCATGCGGCGGCGAGCTGCCTCGACGGCCTTGCGGACCGCTTCGGAAACTTCGTTCGCCTTGCCGGTCGAGAATCCAACCCGTCCCTGACCATCACCGACTGCCACGAGTGCGTTGAAGGAGAAACGACGTCCGCCCTTCACGACCTTGGCGACGCGATTGATCGCGACCACGTTCTCGATGAGATCGCTGCCGCCCTCGCCGCCCTGACCGCCGCGTCCACCGTCACGTCCGCCACCGGGGCCACGTCCGCCGCCTGGGCCACCGCGGCCACCCTGACCGCCGCCCTGACCACCGCGGCTCTGACCGCCACCCTGGCCTCCGCGACCACCACCAGCGCCACCGCGTCCGCCGCCGCCCTGTCCGCCGCGGCCACGCTGCTGGCCGCCGCCGGAGCGCGCGCTGCGCCCGGGTCCGCCAGTGTTGCCGCCGGTGCTGCCACCAGTGGTGCCACTGCCTGCGCCGCCGCTCGCGGCTGGCGCTCCGCCCTGCTTCTGTTCGTCAGCCATTAGAACTCCAACCCGCCTTCGCGGGCACCGTCGGCCACCGCTTTCACGCGGCCGTGATACACATATCCACCACGGTCGAAGACGACGCTGGTCACGCCCGCTTCCTTGGCGCGCGCCGCGATCTTCTTGCCGACCTCGAATGACTTCTCGACCTTCTTCCCGGTGATTCCACCGTCCGTAACGGTCATGAGCGTGTGCTGAGTGTTGTCGTCCACGAGCTGCGCATAGATGTGCTTCTCGGAACGGAACACGACCAGACGCGGACGCTCGGCCGTGCCATTCACTTTCTTGCGAACGCGAAAGTGACGACGGGCGCGGTACTGCTCGCGGGTCTGCGGTTTTTTCATCGCTTACTTGCCCCCGGCCTTACCGGCCTTGCGGCGAACCTGCTCGCCTTGATACTTGACTCCCTTGCCCTTGTATGGCTCGGGTGGACGCAGACTGCGCAACTCCGCGGCAACCTGGCCTACGACTTCCTTGTTCGCGCCTTCGACGACGATCTGCGTCGGCTGCGGTGCGCTCAGCTTGATTCCCTTGGGCGACTTGTACTCCACAGGATGGGAGAAGCCGAGAGCCAGCTGCAAGCCATAAGGCCGTACCTCGGCCTTGTAACCAACGCCGACCAGCTCGAGCGTCTTCGAGAAACCCGTCGATACACCCTCGACCATGTTCGCGACGAGCGTGCGGCTGAGACCATGAAGCGCCTTGTGCTTCTGCTCATCCGACGGACGCGCCACGACCACTTCACCGTTTTCCATCGACACTTTCATGTCCGAGTGGAGGGTGCGCTCGAGTTCTCCCTTGGGACCCTTGACCTTCACATTGTTGCCGTCGACCGTCACCGTTACGTTCGCGGGGACCGGGACTGGCTTCTTTCCAATACGTGACATTGTTGGCTCGCTTACCAGACTAGCGCGACGAGTTCGCCGCCGGTGCGATGCTGCCGCGCCTGGCGGTCGGACATGACACCCTGCGACGTGCTGAGGATCGCCATGCCAAGTCCGTTGCGAACGCGCGGGATCTCGGTGACACCGACGTAACGTCGGAGGCCGGGAGTCGAGACGCGTTGCAGATCACGGATGACCGGCTGGCCCGTGCCAGCTGCGTACTTGAGGATCACGCGCAGAATCTGCCGCCCTTCCTCGGTCTCGAGGGTGCGGTAGTCCTGGATGTAGGAATTCTCTTTCAGGATCTGCGCGATCTGCGTTTTCACCTTTGACGCGGGCATGTCGACGCGGCGATGCTTCGCCCGGCACGCGTTGCGGATCCGCGTTAGCATATCCGCGATCGGATCTGTCATACTCATCGTTCTGCTCTACCTCGTCCCGTCGTATCCGTTGCTCGGACGTGCGGGGCTGCTTGGGTATACAGCGAGGCCCTTTGCCTCGCCTTCTTCTTTCCCTGCCGACCAGCTTGTATGGGCAGGCCCCCGTGCCTGCCCTTCTTAACTCTGCGCATTCCTTAAGAGGGGGCGGGCAGGGGCGCCTGCCCCTACGACTGCCACGTTACCAACTTACCAGCTTGCCTTGCGCACGCCCGGGATGAACCCCGCCAGTGCCATGTCGCGGAACGCGATACGCGCGAGTCCGAACTGACGCAGGTACGCGCGCGGCCGTCCGCTGAACTCGCAGCGATTGCGGATGCGCACCACTGACGCGTCGCGCGGCATCTTGCGAATCGCGGCATAAGCGTCTGCGCGCTGATCCGGCGTCGACGCCGGATTCTTGATTATCGCCTTCAGCTCGCGACGACGCGCCGCGTACTTCGCGACGATTGCACGACGCTGCTCGTTCTTCTTGATCTTGGAAGTCTTCGCCATTGTATGCTTCGGTTAACCGTGTACGATGACGGGCTTCTCTTCACCGCGGAACGGCATGCCGAGCTCGCGGAGAAGTGCAAGAGCCTGATCGTCCTTGTTCGTCGTCGTGACGAAAGTGATGTCCATTCCGTGGATCTCATCTACCATGTCGTAGTTGATTTCGGGGAAGATCATCTGCTCCTTGACGCCCATCGTGTAGTTGCCGCGTCCGTCGAACGCGCGTGTGTTGAGGCCGCGGAAATCACGGATGCGTGGAATCGCGACCGTCACCAGACGATCGAGGAACTCCCACATGCGTGGACCACGCAGCGTCACCGACGCGCCGATCTCCTGGCCCTCGCGCTGACCGAAGTTCGCGATCGACTTCTTCGCCTTGCGCCGCACGGGCCGCTGACCGGTTATGAGCGCCAGCTCGTCCACCACGATGTCGAGCACCTTGGAGTTGCGAATCGCTTCGCCAACACCGCAGTTGATCACGATCTTCTCGATGGTCGGGACCTCGTGCAGGTTGCCGAATCCGTACTGCTTGGTGAGACGCGTCCGCACCGTCGACTTGTAATGCTCACGCAGACGCGGCGCCGGAACCGGAAGCTCTGCGCCGGCGTGTTCCGTCGGCAGCAGCTGCTTGCGCTCTGCGCCGCGACCGGCTGACGCCTTGGTCGAGCTCTTGGATGACGTCTTTGGCGGCGTGGACTTCGCCGGCGATTTTCCGCCAGCCTTCGCCCCAGCCTTGCCGCCCTTTGCGCCGCCCTTCTTGTTGTCTTGCTTGTTTGCCATTTGCTCTATTCCTTAACGGGACGCCATCGGGATCGAGTCGCCGCTCTTGACGCTGACGCGCTCCTTCGTTCCGTCCTTGTCCGTACGCGCCTTGACGCGCGTCGGCTTGCCTGACTTCGGATCGATGAGCATCACGTTCGATGCAGCAAACGGGGCTTCCATCTCGCGGATGCCGCCCTCTTCCTCCGCACTCGTCGCGCGACGGTGCTTCTTCACGATGTTCACGCCCTTCACGAGGACGCGGTTCTTCTTTGTGAAGACACGGAGAACCATGCCCTCCTTGCCCTTGTCGTCGCCGCGCATCACGCGGACAGTGTCGCCCTTGGCAACGTGAACGCTGCTGCGTTCCGCATTCGCCGAGTGACGATCGGTGGTGAGGCGGTTCCTGTTCGTCTTCCGATATTTCAACACGCGCATGCTACAGAACCTCCGGCGCCAGCGAGGCGATCTTCATGTACTTCTTGTCGCGGATCTCACGTGCGACCGGACCGAACACGCGCGTCGCGCGCGGCTCGCCAGCGTCGTTGATGATCACGACCGCATTCTCATCGAAGCGGATGTACGAGCCGTCCTTCCGGCGCGTCTCCTTGGCGGTGCGCACTACCACCGCACGCGCCACGTCCGACTTCTTCACCGTTCCGTTCGGGAGGGCGTCCTTCACCGCCACGATCACGACGTCGCCAAGACCCGCGTAGCGCCGGCCAGTACCGCCCAGCACACGGATGACGAGCGCCCGCTTCGCGCCGGAATTATCGGCAACCTTCACCATGGACTCTTGCTGAATCATTGCAGTATCTCGTTAGCGTGCGCGCTCGACGATCTCGACCACTCGGAAGCGCTTGTCCTTCGACAACGGGCGCGTCTCCATGATCCGTACCGTATCGCCCAGCTTGGCCGAGTTCTCCTCGTCATGAGCTTTGAGCTTCTTGGTACGCGTCATCATCTTGCCATAAACAGGGTGCTTCACGCGGCGCTCGATGGCGACCACCACGGTCTTCTCCATCTTGTCGCTCACGACCGTACCCGTGCGCACCTTGCGCGCGTTACGTGTCTCCGTCCCGAGCTGTGTGCGCTGGGACGAACCGGCGCCGTTAGTCATATCAGCCATTCTTCTGCTTCCTCTCGTTCTGCACCGTCTTGAGCCGCGCGATGTCGCGCCGGATGAACCGCAGGCGTAGCGGATTTTCCAACGTCTCGGTTCCAGAGCGGAACGTCAGTCGGAAGCGCTCTTCCTCCAGCTCGTTGATCTTCGCGACGACGTCAGAATCGATCATCTCGCGGATTTCGTTAGCCTTCATCTGAATGCGCCTCCTCACGCTTCACGAACTTCGTCTTCACACTGAGCTTCGCCGCAGCAAGCGCCATCGCCTTCTGCGCGATCTCGAGCGTCACACCTTCCAGCTCGAACATCACACGGCCAGGCTTCACAACGGCAACCCAACCTTCGGGTGAGCCCTTACCCTTGCCCATGCGCGTTTCTGCCGGCTTCTTCGTGATCGGCTTGTCGGGGAAGATGCGAATCCACACCTTTCCGCCGCGCTTGATGTGACGCGTGAGCGCCACACGAGCGGCTTCGATCTGCCGGTTCGTGACCCAGCCTGGCTCCAGTGCCTGGAGGCCGAAATCGCCGAACGAAACCTTCGATCCACGGGTCGCCAATCCCTTCGTGCGACCCTTGAACATCTTGCGGAACTTTACCCGCTTCGGACTGAGCATCTCTAATTCTCCTTACGCATCCGTCGAGTAAGTCTTGCCACGACGATCTTCAACGATCTCACCCTTGAAGATCCAGACCTTCACACCAATGGTGCCGTAGGTCGTCTTCGCGGTTGAAGTCGCGTAATCGATGTCGGCGCGCAGCGTCTGGAGAGGAACACGACCCTCGTGATATCCCTCGACACGCGCGATCTCGGCGCCGCCAAGACGGCCGCCGCACTTGACCTTGATTCCCTGAGCGCCCATCCGCATCGAGCTCTGCACCGCGCGCTTCATCGCGCGGCGGAACGAGATGCGTTGAGCAAGCTGATTCGCGATGTTGTCGGCGACGAGCTGGGCATCCAGTTCAGGACGCTTGATCTCCTCGACGTTGATCCCGACTTCCTTGCCCGACAGACGGCTCAGCTCGTCACGCAGCTGATCGACTTCAGTTCCCTTCTTTCCGATGACGACGCCCGGACGACCGGTGTGAATCGTCACCACTACCTTGCCAGGCTTGCGCTCGATCGTGACGTCGGAGATCGCGGCGTGGCCGAGACGCGCGTGCAGATACTTGCGGAGGAGTGCGTCCTCCTTGAGCATCGCAGGCATGTCGCGATTCGCGTAGTAGCGCGACCGCCAGTTCTTCGAGACACCAAGGCGAAAGCCGATTGGATGTGTCTTCTGTCCCATTACTTCTCTCCCTCGGTCTTCTTGGCCGTCTTCTTCGCGGCAGTCTTTGCCGTCGTCTTCCTGGCCGTAGTCTTCTTGGCCGCGGTCTTCTTCGCAACGGGCTTCGGCTTCGCCGCGCGCTCCGAGACGATGATGTCGACGTGGCTCGTGCGCTTCCTGATTGGAGTGGCACGACCCTGCGCCGCCGGCATGAACCGCTTGATCGGCCTACCTTCATTGATCACCGCATGCGACACCACCAGCAGGTCGAGATCGATGGCTTCGTTGGCCTGACGCGCCTTGTACTCGGCGTTCGCCACGGCTGACGACAGCGTCTTCTCGATCTGCTTGGCCGCATGCTTCTTGGAGAAGCGCAGCAGTGCAAGCGCGTCGCTCACGTTCTTGCCACGGATCTGATCGATCACGAGGCGCATCTTGTACGGCGACTGGCGCGTGGTGCGCTGAATCGCGCGTGCACGCTCGGTCATCACGGGAGTTGCGGCCATGTTACTTGCCACCCTTGGCCGGCACGCCCGCCGCCTTCTTGTCCGTCGCCTTGTTACCGGTATGACCACGGAAGAGCCGCGTCGGCGAGAACTCGCCAAGCTTGTGCCCAACCATGTTCTCCGTCACATAGACCGGGATGAACTTGTTGCCGTTGTGCACCGCGAATGTGTGCCCAACGAAGTCAGGAAGGATCGTGCTCGCGCGCGACCACGTCTTCATGACCTTCTTCTCATTGCGGCCGTTCATCGCGTCGACTTTCGACATAAGCGATTCGTGTACGAACGGACCCTTGCGAACACTACGTCCCATATTCGATTACCCGTCTTAAGACTGCGTCGCCTTACCGCGGCGACGGCCGCGCACGATTAGCCGTGTTGACGGCTTCTTCGAATGGCGTGTCTTCACGCCTTCCTTCTTGCCCCACGGCGACACGACGTTACGTCCGCCGCGCGTACGACCACCATGCGGGTGATCCACCGGGTTCATCACTTCACCGCGCACCTTCGGACGCTTGCCCAGCCAGCGCGACTTGCCTGCCTTTCCATGCGACAACAACTCGTGCTCGGCGTTGCCGACGATGCCGACCGTCGCCATGCACATCCCGTGAACCAGCCGAACCTCGGACGAGCCGAGCTTGAGCGTCACGTACTCGCCTTCCTTCGCCACGACCTGCGCCGACATTCCGGCGGAGCGTGCCATCTGGCCGCCCTTGCCGGGCTTGAGCTCGATGTTGTGCACGTCGGTACCAAGCGGCATCTCGCGCAGCGGAACCGCGTTGCCGATACGCGTGTCGGAACCAGGTCCCGAAATCACGGTATCGCCGACGCTCAGTCCCTTGGGATGCAGGATGTAGCGCTTCTCGCCGTCCTCGTAACGCACCAGCGCGATGCGCGCCGAGCGGTTGGGATCGTACTCGATGTGCTCCACGATCGCGGGCATCGCGAACTTGTTGCGCTTGAAATCGATCTTGCGATACTGACGCTTGTGACCGCCGCCGATGCGACGCATAGCTATGTGGCCGTGATTGTCGCGCCCGCCCGACTTGGGAAGCGGCTCGATGAGCGACTTCTCAGGCGTGCTGCGCGTGATCTCGGCGAAGTCCGACACGGAGCGGAAACGCGAGCTCTTCGTGACCGGCTTGAACTGACGAATTGCCATGGTGGCTGCTTAACCCTCGAAGATGTCGATCGTGTCGCCCTGCTTCAGCGTCACGATGGCCTTTTTCCAATTCGCGCGCTTGCCGACCGACTGGCCAACGCGACGTGTTCTGCCGCGGCAGTTCATCGTCTGCACGCCAGTCACGGTCACGCCGAAGAGCTTCTCGATTGCCTGTCTGATCGCCGTCTTGTTCGAGTCAGGCGAGACCTCGAACGTGTACTCCTGGCGATCCTGATAGGCCGCCGAAGTCTTCTCGGTCATGATCGGACGAACGATGGTGCGGAACATTGTTGCCATGTGCTACTTCTCCTTCTTGGCCGAAGTCTTTCTGGCCGTCGTCTTTGCAGTCGTCTTCCGCGCAGCAGGTGTCTTCTTCGCCGCGGTCTTGCGCGCGGGCTTTTCACCCTCGGCAACCGGAGCGAGAGACTGGCCGATCGCGCCGGACTCGACGAGCACAACGTCGCTCCACAGAATGTGGTACGTCGAAGCGTCGGAGAACGGCATCACGTGCGCGCTCGGAAGATTGCGGCAGCTGAGATACACGTTCCTGTTCACGCCATCGGTGAGAATGAGAACCTTCTTCCCGCTCACACCGAGTGACTCGAGCAATCCGAGCAACTGCGCCGTCTTGGGCGCATCGTAGTCGAAGCGATCGATCACGAACAGCGAATCTTCGGAAGCGCGTGCATTCAGAGCGCTCTTGCGAGCGAGAACCTTCACCTTCTTGTTCGTGCCCATCGTGTAATCGCGCGGCGTCGGACCGAAGACCGTACCACCACCGACCCAGTGCGGAGCACGCGTCGAGCCCTGACGAGCACGACCGGTCCCCTTCTGCTTCCACGGCTTCTGATTACCACCTGTTACCAGGCCGCGCGTCTTGGTCGACGCGGTGCCCTGACGCTGGTTGGCGAGATACGCCTTGACCGCGTGATGCATCACCGGGAAGTTGATGGTGCCGTCGAACAGGTCGGTCGGAAGCGTTACTGCATCGCGCTGCGTGCCACCGCCGGTGTACGCAGCCGCGGTACGCGCGATCACTTCCTGTTCGGTGTTTTCTGTGTCAGCCATGATTAAGCCTGCTTGCGGATCATCACGATCCCGCTGCGGGGACCGGCGATGCTGCCGCGGATGTAGATCAGGTTACGCTCCATGTCGATCTTCTCGACGCGGAGATGCGTCTGCGTGTGGCGCTCGTCACCATAACGGCCGGGCATCTTCTTGCCCTTGATGACGCGGGACGGATCCGTACCAGGTCCGATCGAGCCAGGACGACGATGCTTGGTGTTGCCGTGCGTGTTCGGTCCGCCGCCAAAGCCCCAGCGCTTCACAACGCCCTGGAAGCCGCGACCCTTTGTGGTGCCCGTGACCTTGACCGTATCGCCCGGCGCAAAGATCGAAATGTCGATCATGTCGCCGACGTTGTAAGTCGGGATCTCGGGATCCTTGCCAGGCGCGTCGTCGATGCGGAACGACTTGAGCGTGTGCGGCGGCGCATCGAGGCCGGCCTTCTTCGCATGACCGATCTCAGCCTTGTTCGCGCGGCGGCCGCGCGGCGTGCGCTCGTTCTGCTTCGAATCGCGCGCAACGCGCTGCGTGCCGAAACCGAGCTGCACCGATGCGAAGCCCGACTCTTCCTTGCTGGTCACGAGCAACACCGGATTGGGTGTCGCCTCGACGACCGTGCAGGGAATCTGCTGGCCCTGCTCGTTGAATATCTGGGTCATGCCCAGCTTTCTGCCGATGATTCCAATCATTGTAGTTCTACTCGACCTTGATCTCGACGTCCACACCAGCCGGCAGATCCAGCTTCGTAAGCGCGTCAACAGTCTGCGCCTTCGAATCGAGAATATCGATGAGGCGCTTGTGCGTCTTCAGCTCGAACTGCTCGCGCGACTTCTTGTCGACGTGCGGAGAACGGAGAACCGTCCAGCGCTGCGTCTTGGTCGGAAGCGGAATCGGTCCTGAAACCGACGCACCGGTCTTCTCGGCGGTGCGTACGATGTCAGCCGATGCCTGATCGATCACCGCGTGATCGAAAGCCTTGAGCCGAATGCGAATTTTGCCAGCCATTATACGATCCTGTTATTGCAGAATTTTAGCGACGACGCCGGCACCGACGGTGCGGCCGCCCTCGCGGATGGCGAACCTGAGCCCCTCGTCCATCGCGATCGGCGTTATCAGCTCGATCGTCATCTGGACGTTGTCGCCCGGCATCACCATCTCCATACCCTCGGGCAGCTCCACACTCCCCGTCACGTCAGTCGTGCGGAAGTAGAACTGCGGACGGTAACCCTTGAAGAACGGCGTATGTCTGCCACCCTCTTCCTTGGTCAACACGTACACCTCGGCCTGAAACTTCGTGTGCGGCGTGATCGAGCCCGGCTTGGACAACACCATCCCGCGCTCGATGTCTTCCTTGCCCACGCCTCGGAGCAGCAGACCCACGTTGTCGCCGGCCTGACCGTCGTCCAGAAGCTTCCGGAACATCTCAACTCCGGTCACTACCGTCTTCTTGTCCGAGTTGAAGCCCACCAACGCCACTTCCTCGCCCACCTTAACCTTGCCGCGCTCGATACGACCCGTCGCAACCGTGCCACGACCCGTGATCGAGAACACGTCCTCGACAGGCATCAGGAACGGCTTGTCGACGTCACGCTTGGGCTCCGGGATATAGGAATCCAGAACGTCCATCAGCTCGCCGATCTTCTTGCCGTACTCGCTATTCGGATCACCCGACTCCAGTGCCTTCAAGGCCGAGCCCTTGATGATCGGCGTCTCGTCGCCCGGGAAGTTGTACTGCGAGAGGAGCTCACGAACCTCGAGCTCGACCAGCTCCAGCAACTCCGGGTCGTCCACCATGTCCACCTTGTTCATGAAGACGACCACGTAGGGCACGTTCACCTGACGGGCGAGCAGGATGTGCTCTCTCGTCTGGGGCATCGGGCCGTCGGCCGCAGAGACCACCAGGATGGCGCCATCCATCTGGGCCGCTCCGGTGATCATGTTCTTCACGTAGTCGGCGTGGCCCGGGCAGTCCACGTGCGCATAGTGCCGCTTGTCCGACTCGTACTCCACGTGAGCCGTCGCGATCGTAATGCCGCGCTCGCGCTCTTCCGGTGCCTTGTCGATCTGGTCGAAGGCGACCTTGGATGCCAGACCCTTGGCTGCCTGAATCGTCGTGATCGCCGCCGTCAGCGTCGTCTTGCCGTGATCCACGTGACCGATCGTGCCAACGTTTACGTGCGGCTTCGTCCGCTCAAATTTCGCCTTCGCCATGGTGTCCTTGATTCCCTTTATTCGGTTCGTTTAAACGTTTCGTCAATCGTGCAGGCACGGGGCCTGCCCCTACAAAATCCACGCTAAAAACACACACTTCAAAACAACCACGGGACCCGTACGGGCAGGCCCCCGTGCCTGCCCTGCTATTTCTTCGCCTTGCTCATGATCTCTTCCGCTGCGGCCTTCGGGACTTCCTCGTAATGACTGAACTCCATCGAATAAACCGCGCGACCCTGCGACATCGAGCGAAGCTTGGTTGAATATCCAAACATCTCTGCTAGTGGCACCTGCGCATCGATCACCTGCGCCTCACCGCGCTGATTCATTCCGCCGATGCGACCGCGACGGGACGAAAGATCACCGAGCACATCGCCCATGTAATCGTTCGGCGAAACAACTTCGACCTTCATGATCGGCTCGAGAATGATCGCACCCGCCTTGCGTGCGCCGTCCTTCACCGCCATCGAGCCTGCGATCTTGAACGCCATTTCGCTCGAATCGACGTCGTGATACGAACCGTATACCAGCTCGACCTTCACGTCCACCATCGGATATCCGGCGATGACACCGCCCTCGAGCGCTTCCTTGATACCAGCTTCGATCGGGTTGATGAACTCGCGCGGAATCACGCCGCCGACGATCTTGTCCTCGAACACGAATCCCTGGCCCTGCTCGGCGGGCATCACGTTGATTACAACGTGTCCGTACTGCCCCTTGCCGCCAGACTGACGAATGAACTTTCCTTCAACCTTGTCGACGCGCTTCTTGATCGTCTCGCGATACGCAACCTGCGGCCGGCCGATGTTCGCATCGACCTTGAACTCACGCTGCATGCGATCGACGATGATCTCGAGGTGCAGCTCTCCCATTCCGGAAATGATCGTCTGATTCGTTTCCGGATCGGAATGCACGCGGAACGTCGGATCTTCTTCGGCAAGCTTCTGCAACGCGATCGCGAGCTTGTCCTGATCGGCCTTGGTCTTCGGCTCGATTGCAACGTCGATGACGGGAGCCGGAAACTTCATCGCTTCCAGAACGATCGGCTGCTCTTCCATCGTCAGCGTGTCGCCGGTCCGCGTGTCGCGAAGTCCGATGGCAGCGGCGATGTCGCCGCAATGCACTTCCTCGATCTCCTCGCGCTTGTTCGAGTGCATCTGCAACAGACGGCCGATGCGCTCACGCTTGCCCTTGGTCGCGTTGTACACGTACGAGCCACTCTGCAGCACGCCCGAGTACACACGGAAGAACGTCAGCTTACCGACGAATGGATCGGTCGCGATCTTGAACGCGAGACCTGCGAACGGTGCGTCGTCGGAAACTTCGCGCGTCTCGACCAGCTCGTTGTGGTCGGGGATATGACCTTCGACGGGCGGAACGTCGAGCGGGGACGGCATGTAATCGATGACTGCATCGAGCAACGCCTGAACGCCCTTGTTCTTGAACGAGGCGCCGCACAACACTGGAACGATGTGACCGCCAATGGTCGCAACGCGGATCGCGTGACGAATCTCCTCGTCGCTCAGCTCCGCGCCACCGAGATATTTCTCGAGCAACGGCTCGTCATGCGAGACTGCAGCCTCGATCACAGCGTGACGTGCTTCTTCGACCGCAGCCCTGAACTTCTCGGGTACGTCGACAACCTCGAACTTCTTGCCGAGTGATTCGTCGTCGAAGATGTACTGCTTGCGCTCGATGACGTCGATGTGGCCCGTGAACGTATCACCCGAACCGACAGGCAGCTGGATCGGATACGACTCTTTCGAGAGACGATCGCGGATCATTCGCATGCAACGCTCGAAATCAGCGCCCGTACGGTCCATCTTGTTGGCGAAGATCAGCCGCGGAACACCATAGCGATCGCCCTGGCGCCACACGGTCTCCGTCTGTGGCTCGACACCAGCGACCGAATCCAGGAGCGTGACTGCACCGTCGAGCACGCGCAACGAGCGCTCGACTTCGACCGTGAAATCGACGTGCCCAGGGGTATCGATGATGTTGATGCGGTATTCGGGACCGGTTCCCTGCTCATCGCTCTGCCCGTGACGGCGCCAGAAAGCGGTAGTCGCGGCAGACGTGATCGTGATGCCACGCTCCTGCTCCTGCTCCATCCAGTCCATGGTGGCAGTGCCTTCATGGACTTCACCGATTTTGTGCGACTTACCGGTGTAATAAAGGATGCGCTCGGTCGTGGTCGTCTTACCAGCATCGATGTGAGCCATGATGCCGATGTTGCGATAATGTTCGAGCGGGGTGTGGCGAGCCATGTCTATATCAGCGAGTCAAATCGTCAGAGAGCAACAAAAACGCGGGTGGACCGGGCGTCCCATCTGGGACCGGTATCCATCCGCCGCCGCCGGGTGCAGCCGCCATTGATGCGCAGCTGGGGACTCGAGGCGCGCCGGCGTTGGCCGGCGATTGGTTTTCGGTGTAGCCCTTAATTATACCGCAACTATCCCCCAAGTCAACGCCTCGGCATCACCCAAAACACCGAGCGCAGAGACGCCTGTCCCGAGCGCCCCACAAGGCCCGCCACGCTCTCAGAAATCCCCCGCTTGTGACGACACTTCGGGGGGATGAAAAACCCATCGCTCCTTGGTGGCCGCGCCGGCTTCGCCGCGCTGGCCCTGTCGCTCGCTCTGTCGCTTGCCGCCACCCTTACCGCCTGCGGCGCCGATTCCGGCATCACCGCCCCCGACACAACCGGCCAGTTCTCGGCCGTAGTCTCTACCGGAAGTCAGATCTCGCTGACGGGCCAGGCCGGACTCCTCTCCCTGCCGGCAGCCCGCTCGGATACCACTGCCCCACCCCCGAGCGCGATTCTGATTCTTCAGGACAAGAAGACCACCGCCCAGATGGGCTTCCAATGGGTCGGGACAGCCCTGCCGGCTGCTGGTACGTATTCCGTAGGGGCCGGCGATCTCGATGTCGCCGTGGCCTTCGTGGACAGCACCGGAGCCGTGTTCGACGGCGTCGGCGGCAGCGTTACACTGGGTACGGTTTCGAGCGGCCACGTGAGCGGCAGCTTTTCCGTGACGGCGCAGCCATCGGATAGCACGGCTCAAACCGCAACTATCTCGGGCAACTTCAACGCCCTGGTCGTCGTCCAGTAGCGATGGCTGACGTGCGGCTCGCCCGGCTCGGCTGATTCAGGTCGGCCGAGCTGCTTTCCGGCCCGGCTTGCTGATCAGCTCCGCCAGCTGCAGATCGGCCAGCTCGGCCCAGTTTTCGGGGAAATTCCATAGCCGGCGAAACCCGCGCTCATGTGCGGCAATGAGCGAGTTCGCTGGCTTGCCGCTAGCGTCCCAGACTCGCATCTCGGTAACGCGCCAGGCGGTCCCGGTCTCATCTACAATCTCGCGCTCAGGTGACTGCTTGCCCTGCTGATTGTTCGCGCTCATCGTGGTATTGAATATTTCTGAAGGCTGTCTCGCGATCCGGTCACTACCATTGTAACAGAGACGATCGAACCACCCCGTGTAACACAATTTCGTAGCGCAAATTCACGGCACGTGAAACTTCGTCCCGCTGCTCCCGGTCGTGTACTCGCCTCGTGCCGCTAGCGTTCCCTTCTGATCGAGCGTACTCAGTTTATGGATACAGTAGTTCTTGTCACCGATCATCCGCTGCAGCTGACCAGAAAACGACTGCCGGACGATCCCGAGCTGGCGCCGGGCGTGGCGATCGTGGGAACCTATCTCGACGACGCGTTGCTGACGCGCGCGGTCGCGGATCCCGACTGGGATAGCGACTCGGACATGGGCCTGCTCAGCGAGCCACGGCGGTTGCACTATCAGGCGACGGAAATCGACGGAGGTACGATCCGCGCAGAGCTGAGCGCCGTCATTCCAGCTGCAGATATCCCGCGCGAACCGTGGCAGGCCGACCCCGACGACGACGCGCCGCCACTCATCTTTCCGCTTGGAATCGTTGTCCGGATCGCAGCAGATCGGACGGGAGCCGAGCTCGATGTGGAGTGCTTCATCCACTTCCAGGCGATTCTGTCGGGCGCCGGCGAGCCGGTCGCGGACCGAATCCTGAAAAACCTGTAGGCCGCCGTCACGGCCGTGAATCCGTGAAAAAAAACCGCCCGGCGTGGATCACCGGGCGGTTTTTTGTTGCCATTCAGGCCAATAGCGAGCGCTTACGGTCGCTGATGGGCTGTGCGACCACCCGACGACGCGGGCTGCGACGGCGGTGGGCTCTCCGTACGTCCAGTCGCCGAAGGTGGCGGCGACGAAACCGTCGGGCGCGGCTGGGCAGTCGAAGATCCGTTTCGCGGCGCGGTCTGCGTGTACCCCTTCCCCTTTACGGCGTATCCACGCTGCTGAGGAGGTCCGGCCGTTCCACCCTTCAGAATGATGACCGGCGGATAGTACCAGCCACCGTAGCCAGTCGCGTAACCGCTGTAAGGTGAGTAGTAGGCACCATAGGGTGAATACCCAAACGGCGAGTAACCGTATGGGGAGTAACCGTACGGCGAATAACCGTAGCCGTAATAGTCGTATGGGCTGAAGCCGAACGGCGCATAACTGAACGGCGCATAAGTAGGCGCCATTATTACGGCGACGTTGGGAGCCTTGGCGCGCTCCAGCTCGGCGCCGGCGACGTTCTCACCAGTGACGGTTCCTTCCACATTTTCGGGGCGGCTGAGCGCAAACGCCTTGGGATAGGACAGCGCCACCATTGCGTCCGTGACGTTGCCAGGGAGGCCCGCATCCGACAACGCGACGAGCTGCTTTGCGTCGACGTTGAATCCCTGACCGCGGTCGATCAACCATGCCGCAACCGCGGACGAATCAGCGTTGTGCGACGCGTCGACGATGGCGGCGATGGAAAGTGTCTCACCAGCGGCTGCGCGCGCTGTGCTCACGGCAAGTGTCTGATTCGCAAGTGCATCCGATATCTCGGACGGCAAAGTGGTCGGCGCTCCGGCATCGCTGTAGCGCAACGTGCGCACTGCGGTACTTCCGCTCGCGTTCACGCTCTGGACATTGACCCACTGACCCTGCGGCGAAATCGCGAACAGTCCCGACGACGTGCGCTTCAACCCGCCCGGGCAGGTGAAGTCCGAGCTGACGTAGAGGCGGTGACCATCCGCCGACCACTTGGCGCGCTCGGTCCCGTCGCAGCCATCCTTGCTGCGTGCGACGTTGTGACCCGTCGCAACTATCGTGTCGCGCGAAACGATCTTGCCGTCCTTTACGGTTACGACGTTGACGCTCGACGACATGTTTCCACCGCTCGCCGGAACGACGCATACGAGCGGAGCATCGCTGCTTCGCGGCGTCGTGGAGTAAGAGATGGGATCGGCCGATGGAGGAGCTGCGGGACGCCAGCAACCGATCCACGGCTGCCACCGCGCATCGAGCTGCGCGGTCTGCGACACTTGCTGCGTCTGTTGCGCCCAGCCCGTGGACGGAGCACCAACGACGAGCGCTACGGCAGCGACGACGGTTGCCAACCGAGTGTGCCTGAGAACGTACTTGTGACTGCGCATGCCGGCTCCTGTCAGTACCTGAAGGTTAAGCCGATCGTCGTCGACAGACCGGAAAGGTCGATATTGTCGAAGCCCGAAAAGCTGTCGCTCAACTTGCCGTGCGCCCAGATGTACTTCGCTTCACCCGTGAGCGCGAGGTGTGGCGTGAGCGTGAAATCAAGACCGGCCAGTCCCTGCGCTGCCGGCGCCCAGTTGGATGAATTCAGATCGCTGGTGAAGACGTTGCTGGTGTTGGCGTCGACGAAGTCGCCGTGCTGGCGGAATCTGTACCACATCGCACCACCACCAACTCCGACGTAGGGTGCAAAGCGCGACGGCACCCACGCGAACCGTCCGACGGATCGACCACGATCCGCGAGATAGGCCTTGAGGCTCACCATCACAGGAACCCGGCGGAAGTCGGTAGTCTGCGTAATCTCCTGATTGTTCTGGTCGACCAGATGGCGATAGCTCGACGGAGTGGATGTGCCGGAATACGACGTGCCGAGCACGATGTCGAAACGCGGGGCGACACGTATTGCGAGGTCGGCACCGACGGTCATCCCACTGAAATCGCTCTTGTTGACCGATAACTGGTTTGTGGTGAACGAGAAAATATCGCTGCCCGCATTGGCGTGCGCGTAGCCGCCGCTAAGCGTCAGGCTACCGGCGGGTTGTTCGAACAGAAAGCCGTTTCCCGAGCTCTGAGCCGTTGCGGTCGACGTGATTCCTGCGACCAGTGCCGCGGCACCCAGGACGCGGAAAACGGGGATTCTGCGGGCGATACCGAGCCAGTTGCTTCCCCGGGCCGCCACGTGTGAATCGTGTCGTGGCTTTTCGTTCACCGCAGTCTCCGGTTGAGAGGTTTATGTGAATCAATGGTACACTCTGTGAGACCTGGCGGTCCATCGATTGTTAACGGCAATTACCGGCCCGCCGTGGTCTTGCGGTAGATGTCCGGACCAAAGCTCGCGAGGCCCTTTTCGCCGGCGTAGCCGAGGTGCTCCAGGCCGAACAGGTCCTCGACACTGCGAAGCATGGAATAATGGTTGTACGGCACATCTGATACCGTCCCCGGCTTGATGAACGGCGACATCAACACGGCGCCGATGCGACCACCGCCAGGGCCGTGAGCGCCGGGAAGATTGGTATTTGGCCCGGACGGCTCGTTGCAGCACGCGGACGCATCCGCGCTCGCCGCCTCGTCGAACGTCACGATGAGCAATCCGCCGTCGCGAAATGCCGGTGAGTGCGTAATGATCGGTACCCAGTGGCTCAGAAATTCATTGGCCGAGACCAATCCGCCCGGCTCACCGCTCTTGCACGGGCGATCGTGTCCGTCGTGACAGAGACTGGGTGAGATGAAGCTGTAGCTCGGCGTCCGCCGTGCCGAGCTCAAATCTGCGCCGAGCGCGGTAAGCGGAACGACGTTGCGCTGACAGGACACAGTGTCATCGATGATCGAATGGAAATACACGAACGGATTGTGCTTCGCCGCATACTGATCGGTCGGCGTGGCACGCTCCGTCGGGTCGCGTTGTCCGATTACGGCGTGTCCGCAGGCGCGCGCTTCACGCGTCGTGTCATTGCCCATGTCTTCCATGTACGCTTTCCACTTCAGGTGTCGTGCGGACAGCTGATTCGCGATCGTCTGAACGTGCGCGGGATAGACGCAGCCGAGTCCGATAGGTTGGCCGCCGGGTGCCATTCCGGTCTCGACGAATTCCACGTAGCGGCCGCAGTCGGCCTGTGTCGCCGGATTCGGCGCGAGCCCTGAAATCATCGTTATGTAGTTATCGAGACTCAGGTGGCCGGTTCCGTAGTACTGACGGAGGAATGCCCCTGCCTTCGTCATGCTGTCGGCCAGGTACGGGATCTGGGTGTCCGCGCCGAACGTGGTTTCGAAAGACTGGTTTTCGAGGACGATGATGAATACGTGCTTGATCGGCGGCGGGTGATACGTGCGTGGCGCCGGCATGAGGACCGACAACGCGCACGTACCACCGGTGACAGCATTGCGAATCAGACGACTGAGCATGGCGAATCGGGATCGGCGTTATGGATGGCCTGCCTCCATCCATAAACTACGAAAACGGTCCCGCCAGCGCTGCTCCGCTCCGTAACGGTACGGAAGCGGAACAGTCCCGATCTCACGGAAAGTGAAACACGCTCTTGATCGTCTTCTTAACCGCGTCGTTTGCCTTCTGCTTGGCCGCGTCAGCTGTGGAGCTCGCCGCATTGTTGCCGACGTCCTTTGCAGCCGCCCCGAACATGTCGGCAATCGCCGTGCTGCCGCCTTTCAGCTGCATTAGCAGCGCGCTCTCGTCGAGCTGGTGGTAGCCCGCGGGAATCTGGAATACAGCGTCCGGCTGGGGCCCTTCCTGAACATTCTGGAGGTCCATCTCGCTGTTCTTGTCCTGCGACCTGCTTACGACATGAAGCTTATTGTCTATCCATGCGTAGCCTGACTGGGTGGTGCCGTTCGCATCGGTGGTCGTGACCGCCCACTTGTGAGCCGGACGGCCGTTCACGACGTCGGAGCCCGCGCTCTGACAGGTGAAGTGTGGCGCCTTGTGCGTGCTGTCCTGAAAGCGAAGGACCGCTTGGTTCCAGGCGCTGCACGGATCGCTGGTGGCGGGCGCGAACAGGCGCACGAGCGTGGGCGCCCCCGAACCGTTCAACACCGCGTTCACTATCGGGGAGTTGCTGCCGCCGATGTACGAGCGGTTCTTGTCCATCACTATCACGGTCGATTTCTGGCCGGCGTCCCAGATCACACTTCCCTCCGGTTGGCCGTTCTGGAGCGTCTGGATCCGCATCTTTGTCTTGCCGACGTAGACTCGGGACGTGTTCGTGCCATTCGCCGGTGTGCTGACGACGTCGGCGGAGAACTCCTGGGCGCCCGCCGAGCTCGCCGCGAGCGAAGTCACGGCCAGCGTCAGGCTCATGACCACGCCCAGTCTTCGAAATCCGTTGCTCACTCTTGCCTCCATGGAACTTGTCCGCAGGCCGTCTGAATCCGCTCGGGAAGGTGACGCCAGCGCGGCGGTTATTGAATTGCGACATGAAAATGGTCGTCCGTGACGGGGCCGTCACGAGACCGTCACTTGCCGAGTTACGAGGGCGAATAGCATATTCAGGCTGCGGTAAGGCCTCGCCTAAGGCTGACAATGATTCGCCTTGATACGTTGGGCGCGCTCGCGTTGCGTGGATCTGAGGGCGGTGAGCTGCGATCGGTGCTTACCCAACCCAAGCGGCTGGCACTTCTGTGCTATCTCGCCGTCGAATCGCCGCGTGGCTTTCAGCGCCGCGACCGGCTGTTCGGACTGTTCTGGCCGGAACTCAGCCAGCCACAGGCTCGCCAGGCACTGCGACAGTCGCTTTATTTTCTGCGTCACTCGCTGGGCGAACCGGTGGTCGCCAACCGCGGAGCCGACGAGATCGGCGTCGACCCGTCGGTATTCCGCTGTGACGTTTCCGCCTTCCTGGATCTCTACCAGCGGGGCAGGCTCGAAGACGCCCTGGCGCTTTATCATGGCGACTTTCTCGCTGGATTCTTCGTGGACGAGCCATCGCCGGCTTTCGAGCACTGGCTCTATTCGACACGGGATGAGCTACGGAACATCGCAACCAACGCCGCGTGGACGCTGGCTGACGAGGCTGCGAGTCGCGGCGGTTCGAGCGAGGCTGCCCACTGGGGCCGATACGCGAGCCGACTCGATCCGGACGACGAGCGGTCGCTGCAACGTCTCATCCGGCTGCTGGATAGCCAGGGTGACCGGGCGGGTGCACTGCGGGCGTATGCAGACTTCGCAGCATCACTTGCGACCGAGTTCGCTGCTGAGCCATCGGCGGAGACCCGTGCGCTGATCGAAGCGGTGCGGAGCCGCACAGAACCATCGCATGCGGTCGCGTGGACGTCGGCGAAAAAGAACCAGGACACGCGTGACGATGCTGACAGGATGCAGCCACCCGAGCTGTCGCACAGAACCGCACTGGCCTCGGTGGCACCAACTACGGCAGCGCATGATTCATTCGCATCAACCGGCACGCGACGCACGTTCGCTCGTGACCGCGCATACCTCGTGCTCCCGTTTCTCATACTCGTCGCAGTCGCCGTCCTGGCTACGCGATACTTCCGGCGCGCGGATACGCCACCGATAGTGGCGGTGGGATGGATTCAGGATCCCAGCGGCGCCGATACCGGTGCGATCACGCGAACGTTTGCGGAATTGCTGGCGACCGATCTCGCGCGCGTCCCGCGCCTCGGAGTTGTGAGCCGCGCCAGGCTGTATGATGTGCTTGGTCAGCTCGGTGCGCATGACGAGACGCCATCGGCTATCGCCGACGCTGCACGACGCGCTGGTGCAACGCAGCTCATAGAGGCGGTGCTGTCGCGCGCCACGGACAGCACGATCCGCCTCGACGTTCGCCGCGTCGATCTTGCGACCGGCACAACTCACGGAATGCGGACCTTGCACGCAACTACCGTTGTGGATCTTGCGGATCGTGCGACTGCGCAGATTGCAATCGATTTCGGACTTCGCGCACCGACCAGGCCGCTGACCGGTGTGACAACGACGTCACTGACGGCACAGCGTCTCTATGAAGAGGGACTGCGCACGTTCTACAGTCGCGACGTGCCGGCTGCTGTCAGGTTGTTTCACGCGGCGCTGGACGAGGATTCAACATTTGCGATGGCGGCGTATTACGCCGGTGTCGGCGAGGAACAGACCGATGGACTCGCCGCGCGACGCGATCTTGCACTAGCGCTTCGTCTTGCCAGCCACGCTCCAGATCGTGAGCGACTGATTATTCGGCAGACCTGGGCATACGCCACCAACGATCCAGCACAGCTCGCAATCGCCGAGTCGCTGGTGGCGGGCTACCCTGGTGATCCGGACGGCGAACTGGCGCTCGGCCGCGCACTCGGATGGAGCGGCGACTTCCTCGGCGCCATTCCGCATCTCCAGCGCGTGATCCACATGGACTCTCTCAGTCTGGCTGGACGGAGTCCGTGGTGTCGTGCGTGCGACGCGCTGGAGCTCGCGATCGCATCCTACATTGGCGCGGACTCGATGGACGCGACCGAGCGAGTGACGCGAGACTGGACCCGCATGCAGCCGCACACGCAGGAACCGTGGTGGTACCTCGCGTCCATGCTCGCACGCGAGAATCGTTACGACAGCGCGCTCGCCGCCGAGCACACCGCGGAGCGCCTGTCATCCGATCCCGCTGGAGACGTCATAACGCGCGCGACGATCGCAATCGGCGCAGGTCGGTTCGCCGCTGCGGATCAGCTGTTGAGTGCACAGGCACAGGATGCCAACGCGGCACGGCGAAGTGACGCACTGTGGTGGCTCATCATCAGCCTTCGGCATCAGGGACGTCTGCACGAAGCACTTGCCATTGCAGAGCAGATGGTGAGAGCCAGCGCGGACGAGCCGCCGGGTTTCAGCACGCCTCGCTCTCTGGATGCCCTCGCGATCGCGCAGGTGAATTTCGAGATGGGACACTTCGAGCTTGCTGCAGCGCAGTTCGACTCGATCTCCAATTACGAGTGGCAGTTCTCGCGCGGGTTCACCAGGGAAGCACCCGGCCTCCTCGCGCGTCACCGAATCTGGATGACGACGCACGTTGCCACGGCGCTCGCTGCGGCACACGACACCACGCGACTAGCCTCGCTCGCCGATAGCGTAGCACTGTGGGCCAGACAGAGCGCGTTCTTCCGTGACCGTGTACTGCACCACTACGTCCGTGGACTTCTCCTCGAAGCGCGCGGAAACAACGTCGCTGCCGAGCGCGAGTTTCGTGACGCGATGGTTTCACCCATCGACGGATACAATCGCGTGAATCTGGAGCTGGGCAAGGTACTCATCGCGGAGGGACGGCCGCGCGATGCGATCGCGGTGTTACAGGCACCGCTGCACGGATCGCTCGAAGCATCGAATTACTATCTAACGCAGACCGATCTCGAAGCGATGCTGGGCCAAGCGTTCGATCGCGCAAGCGAGCCCGACAGCGCGGTCAGCCACTACCGGCGCGTGCTCGCCGCGTGGCGTAACGCGGATCCAGAGTTCCGTCCGCGAGTGGCGGCAATCGCACAGCGTGTGCGCGTGCTCACTGCGAGGCGCTAACGTGGATGACAAACAAGAATCCCGCCTCGTGCAGATGACGAGGCGGGATTCTTGTTTGCAGACGTCTGCGACTGCTACCAGCGATAGTGCGCGAACGCCTTGTTGGCTTCCGCCATTCTGTGGGTGTCTTCCTTCTTCTTCACGGCGTTGCCCTCGCCCTTGCTTGCCGCGATGACTTCGGCTGCGAGCTTGTCGGCCATGGACTTCTCGTTGCGGCCGCGTGAGTAGAGGATCAACCAGCGCATCGCGAGTGCCGTACGGCGCTCGGGGCGGACTTCGACTGGAACCTGGTACGTGGCGCCGCCGACGCGACGGCTCTTCACTTCGACCATCGGCTTGAGGTTGGCGATCGCCTGCTTGAAGACCGTGACCCCGGGCTGAGCGGTCTTCGCCTCGACGCTGTCCATCGCGTCGTTGAAGATGCGCTCGGCCGTGCTCTTCTTGCCCTGATACATCATGACGTTGATGAACTTCGCCACGGTCTGGCTGTCATAGCGCGAATCCGGAAGGATGGTGCGCTTGACTGACTTTTTGCGACGGCTCATTTACTTCTTCCCCTTGGTCGGTGCGGCCTTTCCGCCGGCCTTCGGCTTCTTGGTCCCGTACTTCGAGCGGCTGCGATTGCGGCCATTCACGCCGGAGGCGTCGAGAGTGCCGCGAACGATGTGGTAACGAACGCCAGGCAGGTCCTTCACACGACCACCGCGAATGAGCACGATCGAGTGCTCCTGCAGGTTGTGACCCTCGCCCGGGATGTATGCGGTGACTTCGAAGCCGTTGGTGAGACGAACGCGCGCAACCTTCCGGAGGGCGGAGTTAGGCTTCTTGGGGGTGGTTGTGTACACGCGAGTGCACACGCCACGCTTCTGGGGATTGGACTTGAGCGCTGGCGCCTTTTCTTTCTTGGCCACATCGCTGCGGCTCTGGCGTACCAGCTGATTGATTGTCGGCATTTACCATGGATCGACAAGGAAAGGCCCTCCACAACGGAGTGGCCACAGCCTGGATAATCTAGAGGGCGGAGCCCGCCGCAGCAACCCGGCATGCCCATCTCGATTCTCGATACCGCCCCGTCCGGTTAGATTGGATGCATCATGCGGCGTCTCGTAACCCTGCTTCTCTGCCTTTTCACCGCGACCGGAGCTCGCTCCAGCTTCGCGGCCGTTGGGCAGAACGCGCCGGCGCATGAACACACATCTGTATTTGCGATCGGCCTCTCTGCCGCTGATTCCAGTCACGAGGCTCCAGCCGCAGATCCGGCCTGGACCGCGCCAGCCCCGGTCGTTCTCGCACCGGTCACGCGCGACGTAGCGCCCCATGCTGTTCGACAGCACGGCACTGCGTTCGCCGCACTCGCGCTCACCGTTCCAGAGCAGGAGACCGGGCGCGGCCAGTCGGCCGCTGCCCACCACGCGCGTATCCAGCCTCTAAGGCGAGGGTATCGCGCGACCGGACCTCCACAGCACCTCGACATGTCGCCTTTCACGAATTCATTGGCGCGGCCTGCCTGACCGTCGGGATCGACGGAAGGGGGCCTGGCGCCCCAATCCGTCAATCCCAACATGCCCGACAATACATATACAGCGGCCGAACGCCGCTCCGGTGATGCTCAACCCGTACGGCGAAGCTGGTTCCGACGCGAACCAGGACTTGCGGCCATCTTCCTCGGCCTCGGAGTGATGCTTCTTGCATTGCTGCTGCCGCAGGAACAACGTACCATGGCATTCTACCCTGCGATCGCGCTCGTCGTGATCGGCACCCTTCTAACGCTGCGCCATGGCCCAGACAAGCATCAGGATTTCCGATGACCGGCTGGCGCTGATCGACAGTGAAGCGGCGGACGTCGCCCTTGCGTGATGTGACCTGCGCAGGGCGGCGTTCGCGGCCCGTGCCGCGAATCCCGTGAACGCACCGATTGCGATCGCGGCGATACTTGCGACGGTCGGCATTCTGCTGGGCGGCTCCGTCGTTCTGACCCGCCTCACGGGACGCATCGGGATTCCAATCGCACTTGGCTTCATCGCGGTGGGACTTCTGGCCGGTTCCGAAGGAATCGGCCACATCGCGTTCGAGAACTACAGCTTCGCGTTCCGTGCAGGCGTCGTCGCACTGGTGCTCATCCTCTTCGACGGCGGGCTCAACACGCCGCCGTCGTCGCTGCGTCCGGTTGCCGCGCCGGCCCTCCTGCTCGCGACCGTCGGTGTGGTTGCAACAGCTGGAGTACTCGCTGCGTTCGCGCACCTTGCCGGCGGCCTCGACTGGCCGATCGCGCTGCTCATCGGCGCGGTGGTTTCATCGACCGATGCAGCTGCGGTGTTCGCGACGTTGCGCGGCAGCGGCACCTCGCTCAAATCACGCGTTGGCCGGTTGCTGGAAGCGGAGTCCGGACTCAACGATCCTGTCGCGATCATCCTCACGATATCTCTCACGACGTTCGTGTTGTATCGCACGATCGAGAATGGCGGGAGCGTCTGGACACTCCCACTCACCGCGACATTCGAGATCGTGGTTGGCGGCGTCGCAGGGTGGCTCGCCGGCAAGGCGTCGACAAAACTCATAACTCAGGTACGCCTCGAGTCCGCCGGCCTCTATCCGGTGCTGACGCTCGCCATAGCGATGACGGTTTTTGGCGTTACCACCCTGCTGCACGGAAGCGGCTTCATGGCAGTCTATGTCGCGGGTGTCGTGATCGCAGGCGCCACGCAACTGCCACACCGGCCAGCAATTCTTCGCGTGCACGATGCGTTCGCGTGGCTGGCGCAGATCGGGATGTTCCTCGTGCTCGGGCTGCTCGCATTTCCCACGCGTCTTGCAGCCGCAGCACTGCCGGGCCTCGGCCTCGCACTCGTGCTCACGCTGGTCGCGCGCCCAGCCGCCGTTGCGCTGTGTCTCGCACCGTTTCGCTACTCGCTCCGCGAAACGACGTTCATCGGCATCGTTGGACTGCGCGGCGCGGTTCCTGTCGTACTTGCAACCATCCCTGTAATGGCCGGCATTCCCGGCGCGCGCCGCATCTTCGATGTGGTGTTCTTCATCGTCGTGCTGAACACGCTGATGCCAGGCACGATCGTGGCGTGGCTCGCGCGCAAGCTGGGTGTGGTCGGAGCGGCGACACCCGAGGCGGCGGCGACGATCGTGATCGAATCGAGCGAGCCGATGCAGAGCTCGCTCAGATCGTATTTCGTGGACAGGGCATTGCCCGTATGCGGTGTGCCACTATCCGAAGTCCCGTTTCCGGACGGCGCCGCTGTCACGATGATCGTTCGCGGCACGGCGTTGCTGGTCGCCGAGGGCGCGACCCAGTTGCAACCGGGTGATCACGTGTATGTGCTCGCATCGCCCCAAGCGGACCCGATGATACAACTTCTGTTCGGCCGACCGGAAATTCTGGAGTGAAAAGACAAGAGGCGCATCCAGACTGGATGCGCCTCCTGCGTTACCCGTGTCCCGCCGTGTTACTCTAGTTCGCCAAGCAGCTTGGCAATCCCCGGAGGGCTCGCCGCTGCACCTGCGGCGGCTCCTGCCTTGCCCGGACGGAAATCCTCGTCCTCGTCACCAGCGGCGAGAATCTCCTCCATCGTCGGCTCGGGTGGCTCCTCGACGATCGGTGCTGGCACCGACACGCCTTCGATGTCCACTTCCTGATAGCGATACACACCAGTACCGGCCGGAATCAGGTGGCCGATGATGATGTTCTCCTTGAGGCCCATGAGGTCGTCCTTGGCGCCACGGATAGCTGCATCCGTCAGCACTCGGGTCGTCTCCTGGAATGAAGCGGCGGAGATGAACGACTGCGTAGTCAGCGACGCCTTGGTGATACCAAGAAGCAGAGGCTCCGACGTGGCCGGCTTCTTCCCCTTCTTCTCGGCGCGCGCGTTCGTCTCGCGGAACATCGTCCGGTCGACATGCTCGGCTTCCAGATATTCTGTCTCTCCGGAATCGAGCACACGCTCCTTCTGCAACATCTGGCGAACGATCACGCCGATGTGCTTGTCGCTGATCTTCACACCCTGCAGGCGATACACTTCCTGCACTTCGTTCAGCAGATATTCCTGCACCGCGCGCGGTCCCTTGATCCGCAGAATGTCGTGCGGATTGACCGGACCTTCCGACAGACGATCACCGGCGCGCACTCGGTCTCCCTCGTGCACGCGAAGGTGCTTGCCTGCCGCGACCTCGTACACCTGCGCCTCGACAGCGTCGTCCGTGACCGAAACGCCGTTCTCGACACGCATTGGCTGCACGAAGATCTCGCGCTTGCCGCGCTTGATGTCGCCGAAGCGAACCACGCCGTCGATCTCGGAGATCGTGGCAGGGTCCTTGGGCTTGCGCGCTTCGAACAATTCTGCGACACGCGGCAGACCGCCCGTGATGTCGCGAGTCTTGTACGCCTCGCGGCTGATCTTGGCGATGATCGTACCAGGCGTAACCTGGTCGCCGTCGTTGATGATCAACTGAGCGCCAACCGGGATCACGAAGTCGCGGACGCGCTGATCCTTGCCGCCCTTGACGTTCCAGATCTCGATGTGCGGGTGCAACTTCTTTTCACGATCCTCGATGACGACGCGCTGGCGCAGACCGGTAAGCTCATCGAGCTCCTCCGACACCGACTCCTCTTCGACGAGATCGACGAACTTCACGGCACCTTCGACGTCGGCGATGATTGGCGTGGTGTACGGGTCCCAGGTGAAGATCACCTGGTCCTTCTTCACCTCGTCGCCATCCTTCACCATCATCGTGGCACCGAGTGGCACCTGAAGGCGCGCGCCAACACCCGTCGAGCGATCGCCTGACGCGCGAATGGTGAGCTCACCTTCGTACGACGTGACGATCTTGCCGCCTTCGGTATTCGTAACCGTGACGAGGCGATCGCCGTACTCGACGACACCGGCCACCTTGCTCTTGCGTGCTGTCTGCTCGGCGATACGTGCAGCCGTTCCACCGATGTGGAACGTGCGCAGCGTGAGCTGCGTGCCCGGCTCGCCGATCGACTGCGCCGCGATGATGCCGACGGCCTCGCCCTTGTCCACCATACCCATGGTGGCGAGGTTGCGACCGTAACACATCTGACACAGACCACGTTTTGCTTCACACGTGAGCACCGAGCGAATCTTGACCGTCTCCAGTCCGGAATCCTCGATTGCACGCGCTGTCTCTTCACTGATGAGCTGACCCGCTTCGACGAGCAGCGTGGAGCGATTGCTCGCGTCGCGCTCCTGCGGATCGAACACGTCCTCGGCCGCGACAGTTCCGACGATGCGCTCCGACAGCGGCTCGATGACGTCCTCGCCTTCCTTGAGAGCGCCGACTTCGAGACCGTGCACGGTTCCGCAATCCTCTTCGGTGATCGTCACATCCTGTGCGACGTCCACCAGACGACGGGTGAGGTATCCAGCGTCCGCGGTCTTGAGTGCAGTGTCCGCCAGACCCTTGCGTGCGCCGTGTGTCGAGATGAAGTACTCCAGCACCGACAGTCCTTCACGGAAGTTGGACTTGATCGGGCTTTCGATGATCTCGCCTATTCCACCTGTCAGCTTCTTCTGCGGCTTGGCCATCAGTCCGCGCATACCGGCGAGCTGACGGATCTGGTCGCGCGAACCGCGCGAGCCGGAATCGAACATCATGAACACAGGGTTGAAGCCCTGATGCGACTCGCGCATCGCCTTCACCATCGCGTCCGCGACATCGTTGTTCGCGTGCGTCCAGGTGTCGATGACCTTGTTGTAGCGCTCGCCGTTCGTGATGTTACCAGTCTGATAAGCACGCTCGAACCGCTCGACGCGCTGCTCGGCTTCGCGCAGCAACGTCTCCTTCTCGGCTGGAATGTGCAGGTCTTCGATACCGATGGATACACCGCCGCGCGTTGCGTTGCGGAAACCGAACTCCTTCAGACGATCGAGCAGCTGCACCGTGGTGCTCAGCCCGGCCTGACGGTACGACTGGAAGACAAGCTCGCCAAGAGCCTTCTTCTTCATGTCCTTGTTCTGGAAGCCAAGCTCCGGCGGAACGATCGCGTTGAACATCGCGCGACCCGCAGTCGTGTACTCCCAGCGCGCGCCGTCCTTGTCGTCCACCCAGTAAAGGATGGGCGTGCTGTACTGCACGCGGGCACGTGACATCGCCATCTCGACTTCCGAGATGTTAGAGAATGTCTTCGCGGTATCGCGAATGTTCTCGAAATTCGGTGGTGCCTTGGTCGCGAAGTAGCAGCCGAGCACGATGTCCTGGCTGGGCTCTGCAACCGGGCGTCCGTCGGACGGCTTGAGAATGTTGTTGCTCGAAAGCATGAGCAGACGGCACTCGAGCTGCGCCTCGAACGAGAGCGGCACGTGTACTGCCATCTGATCGCCGTCGAAGTCCGCGTTGAACGCGGCGCACACGAGCGGGTGAATACGAATCGCCTTGCCTTCCACCAGCACCGGCTCGAAAGCCTGGATGCCGAGTCTGTGCAGCGTAGGCGCACGGTTCAGCATCACCGGATGGTCGCGGATTATCTCCTCGAGGATCTCGTACACCTCGGGTGATTCCTTCTCCACGATCTTCTTGGCGCGCTTAACCGTCTCGGCGATTCCCTTCTCGACGAGCTTGTGAATGATGAACGGCTTGAACAATTCAAGCGCCATCGCCTTCGGCAGACCGCACTGGTGAAGCTTGAGCTCCGGACCAACGACGATCACCGAACGGCCCGAGTAGTCCACGCGCTTGCCGAGCAGGTTCTGACGGAACCGGCCCTGCTTGCCCTTGAGCATGTCGGACAGTGACTTGAGAGGACGCTTGCCACGACCGCGGATCGCCTTGGAGCGACGACCGTTGTCGAACAGTGCATCCACCGCTTCCTGAAGCATACGCTTCTCGTTGCGCAGGATGACTTCCGGCGCACGGTGAGCGATGAGCTTGACGAGGCGGTTGTTGCGGTTGATGACGCGGCGATACAGATCGTTCAGATCCGAAGTCGCGAAGCGGCCACCATCGAGCGGAACGAGCGGGCGAAGATCCGGAGGAATTACCGGAACCACGTCCATGATCATCCACTCGGGCTTGTTGCGAGGCTCGCCAGTGTCACCGGAATTGCGGAACGCGTCGACGATCTTGAGACGCTTGAGAAGCTGCTTCTTGCGGTGCTGTGAATTCTCGTCGACGAGATCGTCGCGCAACGTCGTTGCGAGGCTGTCAACGTCGAGACGACGCAGAAGCTCACGGACGGCGGGTGCTCCGATGTCGGCGAGGAATGCAGCGTCGTTCTCCTCGCGCGCCTTCGTCTTGAGAGTTAGAAACTCTTCCTCGTCGAGCAGCTGATTCGGACGCACTTCCTGCTGGCCCGGATCGATGACGACGTAGTTCGAGTAGTAGATGACCTTTTCGAGATCGCGCAGCGTCAGATCGACGAGGTTTCCCATCGGCGACGGCAGCGTCTTGAAGAACCAGATGTGCGCGACGGGAACGGCGAGCTCGATGTGACCCATGCGCTCGCGACGAACGCGAGACAGGGTTACTTCGACGCCGCAACGGTCGCAGATCACGCCGCGATAGCGGATCCTCTTGTACTTGCCGCAATGGCATTCCCAGTCCTTTACCGGGCCAAAAATGCGCTCGCAGAACAGGCCGTCCTTCTCAGGCTTGAACGACCGGTAGTTGATCGTCTCAGGCTTGAGAACTTCGCCCCAGGACCACCAGTCGCGCAGACCGGCCATTGCAAGCCGCTCGCGCTCCTTGGGATCCTTGGGTCCACGGATCTCCTCGGGCGAGGCGATCCGGACCTGGATGTAGTCAAACGCCGACGCGCGTGTCTCGCGCGAATTGCGAAAATCAATCATAGTTTACTCCCCGCTCCCGTTGCCGCTGCCATTGCTCTCAGCGGCGATGAGGCCGTCACGCTCGGCGTTCATCCGGGCGGCGAACCCGGATTCGTTGGCACCCATTCGTACGTGGATGCCAAGCGCCTTCAGCTCCTGCACGAGAACGTTGAACGACTCTGGCGTTCCCGGCTCCGGCAGGTTCTGTCCCTTCACAATTGCTTCATAAACCTTGCTACGACCGTTCACGTCGTCCGACTTGACCGTGAGGATCTCCTGCAGGGTGTGCGCGGCACCGTACGCTTCCAGCGCCCACACTTCCATCTCTCCGAAACGCTGGCCGCCGAACTGGGCCTTGCCGGCCAGTGGCTGCTGCGTCACCAATGAGTACGGCCCGATGCTGCGCGCGTGAATCTTGTCGTCGACAAGGTGCGACAGCTTGAGCATGTATATCGTTCCAACCGTAACAGGCGAGTTGAACGTCTCACCGCTACGTCCATCGCGCAGACGAACCTTTCCGCCAGGCGTGATGCCTGCCAGGCGAATCAGCTCCGTCGCAGCCGCATCGACGTCGAAGTCCTTCGACTCGATCGTGCTCGCGAGCGCCGGAAGCTCCTGACTGCGGAGCAACGACGTCGCGCCTGCTGCGCGCTGCTTCTCCAGACTCTTCAGCTGCGCTTCGAACGATTCGCGATGCAACTGCGTGTATTCTTCATCCTCCATCGCGGACTTGTGGAAGGCGAGCTGGGTCTCCAACTCGGCCTCCTCACGCGCAACCAGATCCTTCGTTGTGGCAGCGACGAAGTCACGAACGCGAGCATAGATCGCCTTCGTTCCCGCGCCACGACCCTTCGCTCCGAGATCGTTGAGCGTTGCATCGGACAGCAGCTCGGTACGTGTGGCTTCCGAGCTTTCCGGCTTGATGTCGTTCAACAGGACGCGCACTTCCTCGTCCGTCATCCTGAAGTTCGTTCCACCCAGCTGCAGAGCGTCACGCACCCACGTGAGCGCGGCAAGCTTGAGCAGCATGCCGATCTCGCGCTCGTTCGCACCCTGGAACACCGGTGTCTTGGCGTAGAAGCCGAGCAGCTTCGCGGCCCACCCGAGGTGGGTCTCGAGAATCTGTCCGACGTTCATACGGCTCGGAACGCCGAGCGGGTTCAGAACGATGTCCACGGGCCGTCCGTCGGGGAGGAACGGCATGTCCTCCTCAGGCACGATACGGGCAACGATACCCTTGTTGCCGTGTCGGCCGGCCATCTTGTCACCGACCGAGATCTTGCGCTTCTCGGCCATGTAAACCTTCACGAGCTGGATCACGCCCGGCGGCAGCTCATCCGGCTGCAACACACGGTCGATCCGCTCTTCAGCCTTCTCTTCGAGCTTCGCCTTCTCGTCGTTTGCGGCGTCGATGATGACGCGCATACGCTCGTTCACGTCCTTGTCCTCGACGCGAAGCGTCTTGAGGTCGAGGGCGGCGAAGTTGACTTCGTCGAGCACTTCAGGCGTGAGACGCGTTCCCTGCGGAATCGCCTCTTCCACCGTACCCGACTTGAGTGCGAGCGCGACGGTCTGGCCTGCGAGCAGATCCAGCAGCTCGCCGTCACGGACGGCGTTCACGCGAATCTTCTCGAGACCTTCAACGCGCCGGATCTCTCCGATGCGCTCGCCGCGATCCTTCTCGACGACCTGATCTTCGACACGCGAGAAGATCTTGACGTCGATGACGACGCCTTCCATTCCGGGCGGCACCTTGAGCGAGGAATCCTTCACATCCTTCGCCTTCTCACCGAAGATTGCGGTCAGGAGCTTCTCTTCGGGAGACAGCTCCGTCTCGCCCTTTGGCGTGATCTTGCCGACGAGAATGTCGCCCGGCTTGACGTGCGCACCGATGCGGACGATTCCGCGCTCATCCAGATCGGTGAGCGCTTCCTCGGCGACGTTCGGAATTTCCTTCGTGATTTCTTCCTGGCCACGCTTCGTGTCGCGAACGTGCAGCTCGAGCTCCTGGATGTGGATCGACGAATACACGTCGTCCTTCACCAGACGCTCGCTCAACACGATGGCATCCTCGAAGTTGTGTCCGTACCACGGCATGAACGCCACCGTGACGTTCGCGCCGAGTGCGAGCTGGCCCTGTTCCGTGGACGCACCGTCGGCGAGTACGTCGCCGGCTGCAACCTTCTGGCCGCGATATACCAGCGGTCGCTGATTGATCGCGGTGTCCTGGTTGGTGCGCCAGTACTTCTTGATCTTGTACCTGTCGTGTTGCGTCAGACGCGCGAGCGGCCGATCGCTGTGCTTCTTCTGCTGAGCTTCATCCGCATCGACGACGATCTCGTCGGCGGTGACGCTCGACACCACACCAGCACGCAGCGCAATGACGACCGCGCCTGAATCGCGCGCGACCTTCTCCTCCAGTCCGGTACCGCACATCGGCGTGCGCGGATTGAGGAGCGGAACTGCCTGACGCTGCATGTTCGAGCCCATCAACGCGCGGTTGGCGTCGTCGTGCTCGAGGAACGGAATGAGCGCCGCTGCGATCGAGACGAGCTGCTCGGGCGCGACGTCCATGTAATCGATACGGTCGGGCGCCGAGAGCGGCACGTCGCCACCCTGGCGGCACAGCACCAGCTCATCCATGAACGAACCGTCCGGATTGAGCGCCGCATTTGCCTGCGCGATGATCGCACCTTCCTCACGGTTGGCGTCGAGCCACGCGATTTCCCTGGTGACCTTCTCGTTCTTCACCACGAAGTACGGCGTCTCGATGAAGCCGAGATCGTTCACGCGAGCAAATGTCGCAAGCGACGTGATGAGTCCAATGTTCGGACCTTCAGGCGTTTCGATCGGGCACATGCGGCCGTACTGCGAGTAGTGCACGTCGCGCACTTCGAAGCCTGCGCGCTCGCGTGTCAGACCACCCGGTCCGAGCGCCGAAAGACGACGCTTGTGCGTCAGCTCGGCGAGCGGATTCGTCTGATCCATGAACTGTGACAACTGCGACGACCCGAAGAACGCCTGGATCACCGCCGAGACGGTGCGCGCGTTCACGAGATCATCGAGCGAGATCTTTTCCGGATCGGTATTGATCGACATGCGCTCCTTGACCAGGCGCGCCATGCGTGACAGACCAACACTGAACTGGTTCGCGATCAGCTCTCCAACCGACCGGATACGACGGTTGCCGAGGTGATCGATATCGTCCACGTCGCCCCGTCCCTCGTGCAGCTCGATGAGGTAGCGGATGATGGCGACGAAATCTTCCTTGGTGAGCACCGTCTCGCCCGCCGGGCGATTGGTGTTCAGGCGTTGATTGATCTTGTAACGTCCCACGCGGCCGAGATCGTAACGCTTGGGCGAGAAGAAGAGTCGGTTGAGCGCGTCTCGCGCCGTCTCGCGGTTGGGCGCATCGCCCGGCCGGAGCAGCGAATAGATCTGCTTGAGTGCCTCGTCTTCCGACTTGGTCGGATCCTTGAGCAGCGTGTTGCGGATCAGCGTGGATTCTGCGCGTCCCGACGGGACGAACACGTAAACCTTGCCGATCTCCGCGTCGCGCAGCCGCTTCACGACGGCGTCGGTGAGCTGCTCGCCAGCTTCGGCGATCACTTCACCCGTCTTGTTGTCGACTGCGTCAATTGCGATTGTACGGCGCGCCGGACGCTCGCCGCGCTCGACCGCGTCCATCTCATCGCGGACGTCGACCAGCGTGTACGACGCGAACACCTTGACCGTCTCGATGTTGAGACGACGCAGGCGGTTGAACACTTCTTCTGTCAGCTCGTCGCCTTCCTTGACGAGCAGCTCTGACTCATCACGCTCGCGCTGCGCGCGGGCCTTCTTGGTCTTGAGCTTGGGCGCCTCGGGATCGGACGCTTCACCGGCGAGATTGATGTCCTCGGCGATGATCGCGCCGACCACCTCACGAAGATCCATGCGGCTCTCGCGCTTCTTCACGAGATCGAGCTCGCGAATGGCGAAGAAGAGTCGCAGAATGTCCGAGTTGGAGCCGTACCCCAGCGCGCGCAGCAGAGCCGTCGCCGGGAATTTCTTCTTCTTGTCGATGTGGACGTAGATCACGTCGTGGATGTCCACGGTGAACTCGACCCACGATCCGCGGAACGGGATGATGCGCGCGGAAATCAGACGCTGTCCGTTTGGGTGCGTCGCTTCCTCGAACACCACACCCGGAGAGCGGTGCAGCTGGCTCACGATGACACGCTCGGCGCCGTTGATCACGAACGTTCCGAGCGAAGTCAGGAGCGGCAGCTCGCCGAGGTACACTTCCTTCTCGATAATATTCTTGGGCCGCTTGCCATCAGCGGTCTCTTCGAACACTATGAGCTGGAGCGTTGCCTTGAGCGGCGCGCTGTAGGTCATGTCGCGCTCGATGCACTCCGCTACGGAGTACTTCGGCTCGCCGACCGTGTAGCTCTTGAAGTCCAGCGAGAAATTCTCGTGGACGTCGGTGATTGGAAAGAGATCCTTGAAGACGCGTTCGAGACCTAAGTCTTCGCGCTCGTGCTCGGCCGCGTCGCGTTGCAGCAGCGACTGAAAGGCCTGCACCTGGATATCCAGGAGATGCGGCATTTCCATGCCGGTCTCCAACTTTGCGAACGAGATTTGCTTCAACGTTTGGGGCATACATTCACCTTTGGGCACAGGCGCAAACAGCTCCGCCCCGGATGCCACGATTTTTTCGTGGCATCCGGGTTGGAGCGCTAGGGAACTACAGGACCTTCAGTTGTGATGGTTACTTCACCTCGACAACCGCACCCTGCTCTTCCAGCTTCGCCTTCATTGTGGCAGCCTCGTCCTTGGTCACACCGGTCTTTACAGCCTGCGGTGCGCCGTCAACGAGATCCTTCGCTTCCTTGAGGCCAAGACCGGTGAGCTCGCGCACGACCTTGATGACCTGAATCTTCTTCGCGCCGGCTTCCTTGAGGTTGACCGTGAACTCGGTCTGCTCTTCGGCGGCCGGTGCAGCGGCGCCACCGGCGCCACCTGCTGCAGGAGCCGCGCCAACTGGAGCGGCTGCAATTGTTACGTTGAACTTGGTCTTGAATGCATCGACGAGCTCGGACAGCTCGAGCACGGTCATGTTGCCGATCGCGTCGAGGATTTCGTCTTTGCTGAGAGAGGTAGCGTTAGCCATTGTAGTAAATCTCCGTGGTGTGTTAGGCGCCTTCGCGCTGAGTCTTGAGCGCATCGAGCGCCCCTGCGAACATGTACAACAGTCCGTTCATGGCGCCCGCAAAGGCTGCCATAGGGGACATGAGGCCGGCTCCGAGTTCAGCCAGCAATTGCTCCCGCGAGGGGAGTGATGCGAGTTGCTGCACCTGCGCCGGCTGAATGGCGCGGCCGTCGAGCAGGCCACCCTTCACTTCGGGCTTCTGCTCGTTCTCCTTGGCGAAGTCGCTGAGGACCTTGGCCGCCGCTACAGCGTCCTTGCCCACCACGATTCCGGTCGGTCCACGCAGCCGCGATCCGGCGAGACCACTCTCGTTCACCGCCCGCAGAGCCAGCGTGTTCTTGATGACTACGTACTCCACGCCCGCACGACGCAGGCGTCGGCGCAGCTCGGTCATCCGCTTCACATTCAATCCGGTGAAGTCGGTGTAATACACCGCCGAGGCGCCCTTGATCTTGTCGGTAAGCTCGGTGACGAGCTGTTCCTTTTCGGTTCTCTTCATGATGTCTATCTCCTAGCGGTACGGCGTGGTGTCTACGGTGACGCCCGGGCCCATGGTGCTGGACACCGCAACGTTCCGCACATACACGCCCTTCGCCGCAGCCGGCTTGGAGCGAACTATCTGATCCATGAATGCCGCGAAGTTCGTCTGCAGCGCGTCCAGCGCGAAGGAGACCTTCCCGATGGCTGCGTGCACGTTCCCGCCCTTGTCGACGCGGAACTCGATCTTACCGGCCTTCACTTCCTTCACAGCGCGGCCCACGTCGAACGTCACCGTACCCGCCTTGGGGTTCGGCATCAGTCCGCGCGGTCCGAGTACGCGTCCGAGCGCGCCCAGCTGCCCCATCTGGTCCGGGGTCGCGATGAGCACGTCGAAATCGAGCCAGTTGTCCTTGATCTTCTGGAGGAACTCGGTGCCGACGAAATCGGCGCCCGCAGCCTCCGCCTCACGTGCCTTGTCGCCCACGGCGATCACTAGCACGCGTACGGACTTACCGGTACCAGCTGGTAGAACGACCGTTCCACGCACGATCTGATCAGCGTGACGCGGGTCGACACCCAGACGAACCGCGACCTCCACAGTCTCGTCGAACTTGGCGAACGCACCCGTCTTCACGAGCTCGAGCGCCTTTGTAGCCTCATACGCCAGGCCTTCCTGCACACGCTTGGCGGAGTTGACGAACTTCTTTCCGTGCTTGCGCATCAGTCGCGCACCTCCAGACCCATCGAGCGGGCGGCGCCGGCGATCATCGCCATTGCCGACTCGATGGATTCAGTGTTGAGATCGGGCATCTTGAGCTCCGCGATCTTGCGCACCTGTGCCTTTGTGACAGATCCCACCTTGTTGCGATTCGGCGCACCTGAGCCCTTCTCCACACCAGCTTCTCTCTTCAGCAGGAACGCCGCGGGCGGCGTCTTGAGAATGAAAGTGAAGGACTTGTCCGCGTAGATCGTGATCTCTGCCGGGAGAATCGCATCCTGTCCCTGCGTCCGAGCGTTGAACTCTTTGCAGAAGGCCATGATGTTGATTCCCTGCGGTCCGAGAGCCGTACCGACGGGGGGCGCCGGGTTCGCTTTACCTGCAGGGATCTGCAGCTTGACGAATCCGATGACCTTTTTTGCCATGATACTCCTTAAACGTTTTCACCCGCGATCCACTGCGGGCTTCGAACCCCCACGGTGTGTTTAGAGTCGTTGTGGTATCCGACTAACGGCGGACCGATGCTCCGATCGCGCCGCGTATGTACGGGCAGGCCCCTGTGCCTGCCCAACCAAGGGCGGCCACGGAGTGCCGCCCCTACCTAATACCCCTTCAGATCCAGGTAATCCAACTCTACCGTCGTCGGTCGCCCGAACAACGACACCGACACGCGAACCTTGCCCTTCTCCGAAAGCACTTCTTCGACAGTCCCGTTGAAATCCGTGAACGGCCCTGTCGTTATCGCTACCGCCTGACCCACCATGAACGGGATCTCTTCCTTCGCAGCGACCGTCTCCTCTTCCTCGGCGAGGCCGAGCAGGCGGTTCACTTCGTCGGGTCGAAGGGCGTGCGGCTCGCGGTCCTTGTGGCCCACGAACTTGATGACGCCCTGGATTCCGTTGATCGTGTGAAGAGTGTCCTGGTTCAGGACCATCTCGACCAGCACGTAACCCGGAAAGATCTTGCGTGCGACGTTGACCTTCTTGCCGTTCTTTATCTCGACGACTTCCTGCGTCGGAACCAGAGCCTGACGGATCATGCGCTGATCAGGCGGCAGCGAGTCGCCCTCGATCTTGCGATCGATCAGCGTCCGCACCTTGTTCTCATGCCCGGATGTCGTCTGAACCGCATACCATCGGAAATCCACGGCCTAGTGCCCCGCGAACAGCGACGGAATACCGCGCACGAGTATCGCCTGGAATATCACGTCGATGATGGCGATCACCGCTCCGATGAACAGCACGAAGATGATGATCTTGATCGTCATGTCCTTGAGCTGCGCACGGTCCGGCCAGACAACCTTGCGCATCTCCGCGATCACTTCGTTGTAGAACGTGACGAGTTCCCTGGTCCAACGCACAACAGGGTTGACGTGTGGCTCAACTGTCGCAGGAACCGCTTCCCGGGCCATCTACTTCGTTTCCTTATGAACCTTATGGCAATCGCAACGCGGGCAGTACTTCTTCCACTCGACCCGTTCTGGATGCAGACGACGGTTCTTGGTGGTGAAGTAGTTCCTGTTCTTACAATCGTTGCACGCTAGGATGATCTTATCGCGTGGCATGTTTTAACTCGAGTATTTGAGATCGTGTAACAAAAGACGTTCTGTATATCGCGACCAGATGGGCCGGCACGGCGGCCGGCCCCTACAGGTCGCCCCTACACATATCCTACTACTCCTCCTACTGCAGTATCTTCGCGACGACGCCGGCACCGACGGTGCGGCCGCCCTCGCGGATGGCGAACCTGAGCCCCTCGTCCATCGCGATCGGCGTTATCAGCTCGATCGTCATCTGGACGTTGTCGCCCGGCATCACCATCTCCATACCCTCGGGCAGCTCCACACTCCCCGTCACGTCAGTCGTGCGGAAGTAGAACTGCGGACGGTAACCCTTGAAGAACGGCGTATGTCTGCCACCCTCTTCCTTGGTCAACACGTACACCTCGGCCTGAAACTTCGTGTGCGGCGTGATCGAGCCCGGCTTGGACAACACCATCCCGCGCTCGATGTCTTCCTTGCCCACGCCTCGGAGCAGCAGACCCACGTTGTCGCCGGCCTGACCGTCGTCCAGAAGCTTCCGGAACATCTCAACTCCGGTCACTACCGTCTTCTTGTCCGAGTTGAAGCCCACCAACGCCACTTCCTCGCCCACCTTAACCTTGCCGCGCTCGATACGACCCGTCGCAACCGTGCCACGACCCGTGATCGAGAACACGTCCTCGACAGGCATCAGGAACGGCTTGTCGACGTCACGCTTGGGCTCCGGGATATAGGAATCCAGAACGTCCATCAGCTCGCCGATCTTCTTGCCGTACTCGCTATTCGGATCACCCGACTCCAGTGCCTTCAAGGCCGAGCCCTTGATGATCGGCGTCTCGTCGCCCGGGAAGTTGTACTGCGAGAGGAGCTCACGAACCTCGAGCTCGACCAGCTCCAGCAACTCCGGGTCGTCCACCATGTCCACCTTGTTCATGAAGACGACCACGTAGGGCACGTTCACCTGACGGGCGAGCAGGATGTGCTCTCTCGTCTGGGGCATCGGGCCGTCGGCCGCAGAGACCACCAGGATGGCGCCATCCATCTGGGCCGCTCCGGTGATCATGTTCTTCACGTAGTCGGCGTGGCCCGGGCAGTCCACGTGCGCATAGTGCCGCTTGTCCGACTCGTACTCCACGTGAGCCGTCGCGATCGTAATGCCGCGCTCGCGCTCTTCCGGTGCCTTGTCGATCTGGTCGAAGGCGACCTTGGATGCCAGACCCTTGGCTGCCTGAATCGTCGTGATCGCCGCCGTCAGCGTCGTCTTGCCGTGATCCACGTGACCGATCGTGCCAACGTTTACGTGCGGCTTCGTCCGCTCAAATTTCGCCTTCGCCATGGTGTCCTTGATTCCCTTTGTTCGGTTCGTTTTTGAAACGTTTCGTTTTTACCACCGAAAGCTCGCGACCGGGATTGAACCGGTGACCTCACCCTTACCAAGGGTGTGCTCTACCAACTGAGCTACACGAGCGATTCGTCCTACTGGATGGGCACGGGGCCCATCCCCACATTCTCCTTCACCAACAACCTCGTACTGACAGCCCCTGTGGCCGCCCTTTCCCAACGATGGACGGATCTCAATATCCGTCCCGAGCAAGCGGGAGACGGGACTCGAACCCGCGACATCAAGCTTGGAAGGCTAGCGCTCTACCAACTGAGCTACTCCCGCGACAGTGCTGAACAATGGTCGAACAATGGTGGGGGAAGGATTCGAACCTTCGAAGGCGTTAGCCGGCAGATTTACAGTCTGCTCCCGTTGGCCGCTTGGGTACCCCACCTGAGTCCTGCGCGACCACCGTGTGCCGCATGTAACCCCCCTTTCCCGCAGAGCTGACGACCGGAATCGAACCGGTAACCTGTCGATTACAAATCGACTGCTCCGCCAATTGAGCTACGTCAGCAACGCGTTTCCACGCAAGCCTGGAAAAATACCCTGTTTCCGGGGCAAGAGTCAACGGCTACAACAGCTTTTTCCAACGAGTGCCCTGCGGCCCATCCTCGATCGCGATCCCTCGGTTTGTCAGCTCGTCCCGAATTGCATCGCTCGTGGCAAAATCCCGCTTGGCGCGCGCCGCCCGACGGTCGGCGAGGCGTCCTTCCACGTACGCCGCCAGCTCGGCATCACCCTCCACCCGGTCGGGGACTATGTCGAGAACCCCGTTCACGAGCGCAAATGCCTCCCTCGCCCGTTCGAGGGCCGCCACATCGGTGCCGGATCTGTCCAGCTCCGAATTTGCACGCCTGATGAACCTGAACAGCGCACCCATCGCCTCCGGCGCGTTGAGATCGTCGAACAACGCGGCTTTCGCCTCGCTCTCCAGGTCTGCCGCGGCAGCAGCGAGCTCGGGGGTCCCGCCCGTCGCCCGTTCCAACCGCTCGGCGAAGTCGCCAACTCGACGCACACCCTCGAGCGACGCTTCGAGCGCCTCCGGCGACAGGTTGAGCTGCTTGCGATAGTGCGTGGAGAAGGTGAAGTGCCGGAACGCCGCGCCCGAGACGCCCTGCTCCCGCATGTCCGCGACCGTCGCGACGTTCCCCACCCGCTTTGCCATTTTGGCTCCGTCGGTGAGAAGAAACTGGCCATGGCACCAGAAGCGCGAAAATTCGTGGCCGGTCGCGGCCTCCGACTGCGCGATCTCGTCCTCGTGGTGAGGAAAGACGAGGTCGATCCCGCCGCAATGAATGTCCAGCGTCTCTCCAAGAAACCGCATTGCCATCGCGGAGCACTCCAGATGCCAGCCGGGACGGCCGCGGCCCCATGGCGAGTCCCAGGCGGCACCGGAGGCCTCGTCCTCGGGCTTCGCCGCCTTCCACAGCGCGAAGTCCTGCGCGTTCTCCTTGGCGTAGTCATCCTGCGCTACGCGTGCGCCGCTCTGAATCTCGCGCTTGTCCAGGCGCGACAACTTGCCGTACGCGGGAAACTTGTCGATAGCGAAGTACACCGATCCGTCGTCAGCCTGATATGCGACGCCTCGCGCGACCAATCGCTCCACCAGAGCAATCATCTCCGGAATGCTCTCAGTGGCGCGAGGGTAGCGCTCCGCGTCCTCGATCCTCAGATAGTGCCGATCGGCGTGAAATCGTTCGGTGACGGGCCCGGTGATCTCACCGATCGTGACACCGGCCTCCGATGCGCGACGAATGATCTTGTCGTCCACGTCGGTGAGATTCATCACCTGATCGACCTGCCATCCTGCAAGCCGAAGCACGCGTCGCATCAGATCCTCGAACAGAAACGTTCTGAAGTTTCCAACGTGCGCCGGATTGTACACTGTCGGTCCGCACGTATACATGCGCACCACCCTGCCGTCCGCGGGCGCGAATGGCTCGACCGACTGCGTCATCGTGTTGTAGAGGCGAACCTGAGGCATCGTACAAAGGTAAGTACGCAGCCTAGAGGCCGCGATGTTGCGAACGCCGCTCTCGTCCGTCAAGCAAGCTGAACCGGAGCGCCCGCGCGCCATCGTGTGATCGCGGATTGTGCCAGCCACGATCAATGCCGCAATCCCCGCGTGACGCCGCCTCCAGTGATTCGATGGCGCCCGTGCCAGTCCTGCCGCGGTGATCTCGTCAACACGGACGGTCGAATGAGCGAAATTCAGCAGCCAGGCGATTGAGCGAACCCGGAGAATTCAAAACGCGGCCTCGCGTCCGCAAAGCACTTGTCGCGACGCTCGCCGCGCTGGGCTACTACGCTGGTGCGCGCCTGGGCTACCGCTTTGCGATTCCCGGCGGCGCGGTCATGCTGTGGCCCGCGAGCGGAGTCATGCTGGGACTGATGCTCTCGAGCGAACGGCGCGACTGGCCCGCAATCCTTGTCGGGGGACTCATCGGAAGCGTCGTCTCGGACACGCGATCCGGCTACGGCGTCGTGTTCGCGGCGGGCGCCGCTGTCGCCAATGTCGGCGAGACGCTCGCAGCGACTCTGCTGGTGACCTCGCGGCTGCGGCACCGCATAACGCTTTCAAGTCTCCGCGACGTGGGTGTACTGGTCTTTGGCGCCGTCATCCTCAGCAACGCAGCAACCGCGATCCTCGGCGCGATAGCCATGCATCAACGATTCCAGTCGGCGTTGCTGCATGCATGGTTCTTCTGGTGGATCGGCGACGGTCTCGGAATGCTGATAGTGGCGCCCGTAGTTATCACGGGGGTCCTGGCTGCGAGACACCCGCGATTCAGGACTCGATCCGCCGTCGAGGCAGTGCTCGTGTTTGCCGCACTCGCCGTCATCTCTCAGATCACGCTCGGCCCCGGATACTCATGGGCGACGGGATCCGGGCCGTTCGCCACGTTTCCGTTGCTTCTCTGGGCCGGTCTGCGCTTCGGCCCGTTTGGCGCGGCGGCCGCGACGCTGGTGGTTGCGGCAATTGCAACGTGGAACGCGGCGCTGCATCTGGGTCCATTCGCCGGCAGTTCACTGTCCGTGATCGACACAGCCGTGCAAACGTACACGTATCTCGCTGTGACGAGCCTGTGCGCGCTGATCCCGGCAGCTGTGGTGGCGGAGCGCGAGGCATCGGCGCGCCGACAGAGTGAGAGCGAGGACCGCTACCGCTCGGTCGTGGAGGCGGCGACTGACGCAATCGTGACGATCGACACCGACAGCCGCGTGCGCTTCGCGAACGCTGCCGTGATGGACATCTTTGGCTACGCGCCCGATGAACTCATCGGACACAATCTCGACATGCTCATGCCCGAATCGTTTCGGCCACTTCACAAGGCCGGACTGCACAGGTACGTGACGACGGGCGCACCGACCCTCGACTGGAGAGCGAAGCGACTCACCGGCCTGCACAGAGACGGACACGAGATTCCCCTCGAGATCTCGTTCGGTGTTCGCAACGAAGGCGATGCGCGCATATTCACGGGCATTATCCGCGACATCAGCGACCAGCAGACAGCCGCGCGCGCACTACGCGAGGCGGAAGACCGCATGGGATTCGCGCTGGCCGCCTCGCGAGTTGGAACGTGGGAAGTAGACGTCGCGACAGGTGCCTCGACGTGGTCGACCATCCAGGAGGAGCTTCACGGCGTCGCCGCGGGCACATACGGCGGGACGCTGGAAGCGTTCATCGACCGGATCCATCCGGATGATCGACAGCAGGTCAGGGCTGCAATCCAGAAGGCGATGCAGCAACGCACCGATTCGAATCTTCTGTATCGCACCGTCTGGCCCGATGGGAGCGTCCACTGGATCAGCGGCGTTGGGCGTTCCTTCTACAACGCCGACGGCACTCCGATACGCGCCGCCGGCATCGCGCTGGACGTGACGGAGCGACGCGCACTGGAGGAACAGTACCGGCAATCGCAGAAGATGGAGGCAGTTGGACAATTGGCGGGCGGTGTCGCGCACGATTTCAACAACTTGCTCACCGTCATTCAGAGTTACGGAAGCATCCTGCGCGACAACATGAAGCCGAACAGCGAAGCCGCACACAACATCGCAGAGGTGCTTTCTGCCGCGGATCGAGCGGCCGCTCTGACGCGTCGATTGCTCGCGTTCAGCCGTGGACAGCTTCTGGCGCCGAGAGCATTGAGTCTGTCGGAATCATTGCTGAGCGTCGAGCCGATGCTGCGCCGCCTGATCGGCGAGCACGTCGAGATCGTCGTGCGTGCTCCCCGCGACGGCGGCAACGTCGTTGCGGATCCCAGTGAGATCGAGCAGGTAATACTCAACCTTGCGATCAACGCGCGCGACGCCATGCCGGACGGCGGCGCGTTGACGCTGGAGATCAGCAACGTCGAGCTCGACTCTGCGTATCGGCGCATTCACGGCACCGCGGCGACCGGTCCCTATGTGATGCTCTCCGTGAGCGACACCGGCACCGGGATGGACGCAGCAACCGCGGCGCGGGTGTTCGAACCATTTTTCACGACGAAGCCACCTGGCAAGGGTACTGGCCTGGGCCTATCGACCGTTTACGGGATCGTGACGAGGAATGGAGGATCGATCGCTGTTTACAGCGAGCCGAACCACGGGACGACGTTCAGGGCCTACTTTCCGCGCAGCGATGCCGAGATGGAAGCCGTCGCGCCAACCGCTACGACGAGCGCAACGGCCGGTTCCGAAACGTTGTTGCTGGTGGAAGATGATCCTGCGATCCGACGCATCACGACGCGTATCCTCACCGCCGCGGGATATCGCGTGATTCCTGCGGGATCACCAGAAGAGGCGCTGGACATTGCGGACACCAACGCGACGGATATCGACCTTCTCTTTACAGACGTGGTGCTTCCCGAGATGAGTGGGCGAGGGTTGGCCGAGAAGCTTTCGGCGCGGGTCCCGGCGATGAAAGTGCTCTACATGTCCGGCTACACCGACGACATAGTCGTGCGCGCGGGCGTACTGGAGCACGATACGCTGTTTCTGCAAAAGCCCTTTTCACAGAGCGCCTTGCTGAGCAAGGTCCGCGAAGCGCTCGATCGGAGTTCGGCTCGGAGCTAGGCCTTGAGCCGCGTCTTGAACGCTTCCATATCGACGGGGCCTCCCTCGGCGAGCAGTACCCCTCCGTCGGGCACCGGTACGCGAAGCACGAGCTTCCGATCGCGACCGCCCTTGCGGAAGCCCTTTCCCTCGTAGATGCGGTTGATGAGAATCCGTCGCACCACTACCATCACCATCGCGAGAGTTGGCAGTGCAACCACGAGTCCGAGCGGCCCGAGCAGGCTCCCAACGACGAGCACCGCCATGATCGTGAGCACCGGCGGTAGCTCGACCTGCTTGGACATTACGAGCGGCGAGACGAGGTTGCCCTCGATGAGATGCACTATCACGCCGACGCCGAGCACGAGCAGCGCGCGCGTTCCGCCATTGGGACCGGTGAGGACGAAAGCCGCCGGCAACGTTGTGCTGAGGAGTGAGCCGAAGAACGGAACTATTGCGACCATTCCCGTGAACACGCCGAACGTGAGCCAGTACGGCACGTTGAGCACCCACAGAAAGAACGCGGTGAGAATCGCGAGGACCGTCATCGTCGTCAGCTGGCCTACGATGTAGGCAAGCAGCGAGCCCGCAACATCGCGAAGAATGTCGCGCACGAGATCGCGATGTCGCGGTGGAAACAGCGCGATGAGCCATTCGCGATACACACCGGGTTGCAGCGCGAGATAGATGCTCATCACGAATACAGAGAACACGTCGATCAGAATTCCGACGATGGAGAACACTCGCGAGAACATTCCCTGCGCGTAGCTCGACATCTGATCGTACAGTGCACGCAATACCTGATGCTGGCCGGTCTTCCAGTAGCCGCTCGTGCCGGGGAGGCTGAGCACGAAGCGATCGAACGACGCTTCCCAACTCGTGATGTAGGTGGGAAGGACATCCACGAGCTCTCGCGTCTGTCCGAATACGGCGGGCACGAGGAGCCAGAACAGACCGACCACGACCCCGATCGTGAGGAACACGCTCGCCGCGAATGCGACACGTGCGGGCACCTGCGCGCGCGACACTAGTGCATCACGCACCGCCCCAAGGTACAGCGAGAGTATGACGGCGATGAAAAGCAGCAGAAACACATCCACCGTTCTCTGGAACATCCAGAGAAGGAGGATCAGGAGAGTGACCGCGGTTATCGTTCCGGCGGCCTTTCCTCCACCTACGGAGACAGGACTCAAGTTTCCGGCTTGTTCTCGCTCGCATCCGGTGCGGGAAGTCCGCGCGCCGGATCAGAGGCCACTTCACCGGGCGCCAGCTGCCGCGACTGCGGCGCCTGGCCAGAGCCGACCAGTCCCATCTTCTGCTTGAGCTGCGACAGCTGCAGATCCGCGGTCGCATCTCCCGCAGACGACTCCAGTTGCTTGAACTGATTGCTGAGCGCGTCGCCCGAGAACTCCTGATCGATCTCGACGCTCGCGCGAATCTGTCGCTCGTTCTGCTCGATCTTCTCTTCCATGCGCGCGAACGCATCGAATGCCGACTTGTCGGACATCGACGACATGGTTTCCGAAATACGCTTCTGCGCTTCGGCACGACGCTGGCGCGCGAGCAGCAGTGTCTTCTTGCGGTTTGCTTCTTCGATGTTGTCGTTCAGATCACGAAGCGAATTCTTGAGGCGATCGGTCTCCTGCTTGTGCGCCTCCCATGTCATCTGCATCTGCTGGCCGCGCGAGACGTGCTCGTTTCTGCGCATGAGCGCCTGCTTGGCGAGTTCGTCGCGCCCTTCCTTGACGGCGAGCATGGCGCGTCGCTCCCACTCCTCGGCCTCGCGCAGCTCGCCCATCGTCTGGTCTTCGAGGCGCTTCTCATCGGCGATCGCGGCGGCGACCTGCTGCTTGGCTCGCACGAGCTGCGTCCGCATGTCGGCGATGATCTGGGTCAACATCTTGTCCGGCTGCTCTACAGCCGAGATCGCGGCGTTCACGTTTGCGCGAAAGAGACGCGCTATGCTTTCAAAGATGCCCATGCGGACAGAATTGGTCGGAGTTCGTGGAGCGGGTGGTCGTCACGTACCAGGCCAGGCAAGGCTGAGCCGGTGCTGTCTGTGCTGCCTATATACTAGCGCCGGCCACCAGATAAAAGAATAAACAAATACCAATGAGCGGGTGCATTGGCGGTCTCCAGACCGCCGATGGCTCGGTCCGGTGGCTTTCTGACGGGGTCGATCTGGCTACCCGGCCGGCCAACCTGGCGCACAGCCGACCGTTGCGAACCGAGGCAGGGAGGCCGGCGTTCTGCAGCGCGCGGATGGCGCCGTCCGAACTGCGTCTCCGACGTGTTGTCTCTACCCATACGGGATGGCCAATTCCGTCGCGACGACACAACAGTCAGGCTGCCCCGGAGACACCCGTTTCGTCGCTGCCGACACAAAGGATGTATTGGCTAAGCCGTTGACGGACAACGTGTTGACGAGAAATGACATGCCGATGATCCCGGTCTGGCACGGGGCCCTGGAATTGCTCACGCGGATTGCGCGATAAACCGTGCGCACTTTCCACTCTGGAGAATCTGATGGCCAGTCGAATACCTCACACATCGCTCGCGATTTCGCATTCGTTGGCATCCGCTATGATGTCACGCATTTACACACTCTCTCCCAGGAGGACGAAGGTTATGTTACGCTCCAAGCTGGCCCTTGGCGCCAGTGCATTGGCGTTGTGTACGCTTTCGGCGCAGGTACGGGCTCAGGCCGTCCGAACCGACGCAGGCTTTACCACGAACAACCTTCCAGCCAACGACGACGGATCTACAGGCCTGATCAACCTTGGATTCTCGGCCAACTTCTTTGGCACGACGTACACGCAGGCGTACGTCAACAACAACGGCAACATCACGTTCAACGCGCCCCTCTCGACCTTCACCCCATTTGGTCTGACAGGTGGCGGCGTCCCACCGATCATCGCACCGTTCTTCGCTGATGTGGACACAGACAACGGCCCACTAATGACGTACGGCACGAGCTCGATCGGCGGACACAATGCGTTTGGCGTCGACTGGCCCGGCGTCGGATACTACTCCGGCCACATCGACAAGACGAACATCTTCCAGCTGGTCCTGATTGATCGCAGTGACACTGGTGCGGGAAATTTCGATTTCGAGTTCAATTACAACCAGACTCAGTGGGAGACTGGTGATGCGAGCGGGGGATCGGGCGGACTGGGAGGCAGTTGCGCGCACGCGGGCTACTCCAATGGCCTCACCGGTGCCTCCAACAACTCAGCCGAGCTGACAGGCTCGGGCGTCTGCGGTGCCTTCCTCGACGGCGGAGTCGACGCGCTGATCAGCCACGACCAGAACAGCACCCAGCTTGGACGGTACATCTTTTCGGTGCGCAACGGGCAGGTCGTCCCGCCGCCGACGACGGTGCCCGAGCCATCCTCGCTCGCGCTCCTCGGCACCGGCTTCGCGGGGATCATCCCAATGATGCGGAAGCGCCGGCGGAACGGTTGAACACGCAAGCTCACAAGCACTTTGGAGAGGGCCCATGTTATCGCATGGGCCCTCCGCTTATCTGCCTGCGGGACGAACCATTTCGGTGTGCGGTATGTCGTCCTCGTCGTACTCGTAACCGGTCGAGACGAAGCCCAACTGCTCGTAAAAGCGGAGCAGGTACCTCTGCGCCCCGATGCGAATCGGAACGGGGCCGTACAGCCGCTCGGCGCGGGCGATTCCTTCCCGCACCAGTGCACGCCCGAGTCCGGTTCCTCGCGCCGATGAAGCCGTTGCGATCCGCCCCAGCGACGGCTCGACGTACTTGATGCCAGGCGGAACGACGCGCAGGTAGGCCGCTATCTCGCCGGTGGCACCGCGCGTCCACAGATGATGTGATACGCGATCTGCGCCATCGGAATCCTGGTACGGACAGTTCTGCTCGACGATGAAGATCGCGGTGCGGAGCGCGACGATGTCGTACAGATCAAGCGGTGTGAGCTCATGGAAGTGCGCCCACTGCCACACGGGGGCGGGTTGCTCGGTCACGACCTACGCCCGCTTGATCTGGTACAGCCTCTCCTTGGCGAGACGGCGCCCTGTAGGCGTCGCGGCGAGGCCACCGCCTGCTGTCTCGCGATAACGGACGTCCATCTCGCGACCGATCTGCCCCATCACGTCGATCACCTCATCCACGGGAATCGCGAACTCGATTCCTGCGAGCGCCATCTCGATCGCTGCAAGCGCAATCGCCGAGCCTGTAGCGTTCCGGAATACACATGGCAGCTCCACGAGACCGCCAAGCGGATCGCAGATGAGGCCGAGCGTGCTCTGCATTGCAAGCGCCGTCGCGTGGCCCGCCTGGCGCGGCGATCCGCCCAGCATCTCCGTGGCTGCACCCGCCGCCATTCCAGCAGCCGCGCCCGTCTCCGCCTGACATCCGCCTTCCGCACCAGACAGCGATGCGCGCTCGGCGATCACTGCGCCGATGAGACCGGCGGTTGCAAGTGCATCAACGAGTTGCTCATCGGAGATACCGCGCGCACTGGCTATGCCAGTGAGCACTGCGGGCAGAACGCCAGCGCCGCCCGCCGTTGGCGCAGCGACGATTACGCCCATGGCCGCGTTCACTTCCTGAACTGCCAGCGCGCGTATGAGGATGTCGTGGAAAGGCGTCGCGGCCAGCGGTCCAGCGGTGCTGTTGACGAGCTTCGCGGCATCGCCACCAACGAGCCCGGAGTTGGAGCGCATTGCGCCGGTCATCCCCGCCTCGACTGCGCCACGCATCACATTGAGCGCACGAGCGAGCGAGTTGCGGATGTCCGCAACGCTGCGTCCCTGATCCTGCGATTCCAGGTCGAGTGCGACAGTTGTGAGCGTGGCCCCGCGGGCTTCCGCGTCGCTTATGGCCTCGGCGAGTGATCTATACATTCGACTGCCTCAACCGCCGGAGACTCGATCCAGCCGCATCGCCCAGCGAACCCAGGCGAGCTCGCGGATCTCGTCGCGAACTTCCTCGCCTGGATTGTCATCACACTCGATCACGATGAATGCGTCACCACCGCGCTGCTTACGCGTGAGCTTGAGCGTCGCGATGTTGATGTCGTGGTTGGACAGAATGTGCGTGACGCGCGCGATCGACCCCTTCACATCGGCGGCAAGAATCACGATGCTGTAGAAGTTGCCGCTGATGTCGACCGGATAACCGTCGATTTCCGTGACGAGCACGCGGCCAGCACCGAGCGATGATCCAACCATGACGGCGCGACGCGGGCCGCGCGCGACAGTGATTCGCACCGTATTCGGATGCGATTCGTCGCTGATCGTCGTCTTCTCGAAGCTGTACTGGAGCCCTTCCCCGTCGGCAATCTCGAGCGCAGTTCTGATTCGTTCGTCATCCGGGCGAAAACCAAGCAGGCCTGCTACGAGTGCCTTGTCGGTGCCGTGCCCCTCGCCTGTACGTGCAAACGATCCGTGCAGCTCGAGCAGGGCCGTCTGCGGCGTGCCACCCACGAGGCCGCGCGCCAGCAATCCGAGCCGGCACGCACCAGCCGTGTGAGATGACGACGGCCCGACCATTACGGGGCCGATGATATCGAGAAGAGAGACCATCAGCCCGCCTTGCGCCGGGACATTGCTGGAAGCATGTGGCGAAGATACTGCCCCGTGTGCGATGCTGCCACACGTGCAACCTGTTCAGGTGTCCCGCTCGCCACGATCGTACCGCCTTTCAAACCACCCTCGGGTCCAAGATCGATGATGTAATCGGCTGTCTTGATGACATCGAGATTGTGCTCGATGACGAGGACTGTGTTGCCACGATCCACGAGCGTGTGCAGAACCTTGAGCAGCATGCGCACATCCTCGAAGTGCAGACCGGTGGTCGGCTCGTCCAGAATGTAGAAAGTGCGTCCCGTGTCCCGCTTGGACAGCTCGGACGCAAGCTTGACACGTTGCGCTTCTCCGCCCGAAAGCGTGGTGGCGCTCTGACCGAGGTGGATGTAACCCAGTCCGACTTCATTGAGCGTGACGAGCTTGTTGTGAATGCGCGGCTGGTTGACGAATACTTCCGTAGCGTCTTCGACAGTCAGCTCGAGAACGTCGGCGATGCTCAGTCCGCGAAAACGCACCTCGAGCGTTTCGCGGTTGTACCGCTTGCCCTTGCATACGTCGCACGGCACGTACACGTCGGGCAGAAAGTGCATCTCGATTTTCACGAGGCCGTCGCCTTCGCATGCTTCACAACGACCGCCCTTCACGTTGAACGAGAAGCGGCCCGGTCCGTATCCGCGGATCTTTGCCTCCGGAAGCTCGGCGAAGAGCTCACGCACTGGTGTGAACAGTCCGACATAGGTCGCCGGATTGGATCTCGGAGTGCGCCCGATCGGACTCTGATCGATGTCGATGACCTTGTCGATGTGCTCCAGTCCGGTGATGCGCTTGTGCTTTCCGGGGATGACGCGCGCACGATAGAAGTGGCGCGCGAGCGAACTGTGAAGAATGTCTTCCACGAGCGTCGATTTGCCCGATCCGGATACACCCGTCACCGCGACAAAATTGCCGAGCGGAATCTCCGCCGTCACGTCGCGCAGATTGTGCTCGGTCGCACCTTCTATGCACAGCATGCGGTCGCCATCCTGCGGGCGCCGCTTTTCCGGAACAGCAATCACCGAATCACCGCGCAGGTAGCGCCCAGTCACCGACGCGCGATCGTTGGTTACCTGCTCCACCGTGCCCTCGGCAATGACAAAACCACCGTGCTTTCCGGCGCCGGGTCCGAGGTCGATCAGGTGATCCGCGGCGCGCATCGTCTCCTCATCGTGCTCCACGACGATCACGGTGTTGCCGAGATCGCGCAGCTGTCGCAGCGTCGCGAGCAATCGAGCGTTGTCTCGCTGGTGCAGACCGATCGACGGCTCGTCCAGTATGTACAGCACGCCAACGAGTCGCGAGCCGATCTGTGTCGCGAGGCGAATGCGCTGCGCCTCGCCGCCGGACAACGATTCCGCCGCGCGGCCAAGCGTCAGGTAGTCGAGACCTACGTCGACCAGAAAGCGCAGTCGCTCGCGTACTTCCTTGAGGATTGGGCCGGCGATGTCGGCGTCGAGCCCGGGTTGCGATCCCGATCGAACCTTGATGTCATTGAAGAAGTGAACCGCTTCGCCAACAGATAACTCGACCACGTCGCCGATGTTGACGCCAGCGATCGTCACTGCGAGCGACTCGGGCTTGAGCCGTCGTCCGCCACAGGCAGTGCACGGAAGCGCGGTCATGAACTGCTCGAGATCGAGACGCACCGAATCCGACTCAGTCTCGTCGTAACGGCGCTGCACGTTGGAGATGATTCCTTCCCACTTGATGTCGGCAGAGCGCGGACCGCCGCGGCGTCCGCCCGATCCGTAAAGAAGTGCGTCGCGCGTCTTCTGAGGCAGCTCGCCCCAGGGCGTATCGAGATTGAACTTGAGCTCGCGCGCGAGTCCTGGAAGGATGGTGCGTCGCAGATATCCGTCCGGCTCACCCCAAGGGAGAACCACGCCTTCCGGAATGGTCAGACTGGCGTCGCCGAGTATGAGATCCTCGCTTACCTCGCGACGAGTTCCGAGTCCGCCACACTTGGGGCACGCACCGAACGGCGAGTTGAACGAGAACTGACGCGGCTCGAGCTCTGTGAGCGACGTTCCGCAATCGGGACATCCGAACTTCTCGGAAAACAGGTTCGACGAATCGTCGTCGTGACGTTTCACTTCGACCAGACCGTCGGACAGCTTGAGTGCAGTCTCCACCGAATCCGCCAGGCGGCCGCGGTCGTCGCGATTGACGACAACGCGGTCGACGACGATGGCGACGCTGTGATTCAGCTTCTTGTTCAGCTTTGGTGGCGACGCAAGCTCGATCAGATCGCCGTCGACGACGGCGCGCACGAACCCCTGGCGGCGTGCACTCTCGAACAGCTCACGAAACTCGCCCTTTCTTTCGCGCACGAGCGGCGCGAGAATCTCGATGCGCGTGTCCTTTGGCCACTGCAGGATCGTGTCCGCGATCTGCGCGGCGCTCTGACGCTCAACCGCACGGCCGCACGTGGGGCAGTGCGGTGTGCCAGCGCGCGCGTAAAGGAGACGCAGGTAATCGTAGATTTCCGTTACGGTCCCGACGGTAGAGCGCGGATTGTGGCCCGCCGTCTTCTGCTGGATCGATATCGCCGGTGACAGTCCCTCGATCGAATCGACATCGGGCTTTTCCATCAACCCGAGGAACTGGCGTGCGTAAGCGGACAGCGACTCCACGTACCGCCGTTGACCCTCGGCGTAGATGGTATCGAAGGCCAGCGACGACTTGCCGGAGCCCGACAGGCCGGTGATCACCGTCAGCTTGTCGCGCGGGATGGTAACATTGACGTCGCGGAGATTGTGCTCGCGAGCGCCTCGAACTATCAGTGCCTCTTCTGCCATAGCCATCTAAACCTAACGGACTTACGGTGTAAATTCGGGTATGCCACACTCCGACGCAGTAGTTGTCCTGACGACGGTCGGGACGGAGGACGATGCCGCAACCCTCGTCCGGGCCCTTCTCGAGCGGCGCCTTGTGGCGTGCGGGACGATGCTCCCAAAGGCACGCTCCATCTACCGGTGGGACAACAAGGTTGCCGACGAGACCGAGGTAGTCCTGATGCTCAAGACCCGGTCCGCCTGCCTGGACGCCCTTCAGGCCTCTTTCGAGACGCTCCACCCATACAAGCTGCCCGAGCTGCTGGTCCTTCCGGTCGCCGCCGGCCTGCCGAAGTACCTCAGCTGGATCGCGGACGAGACCGGCCTCTCGATCGCGTGAAACTGAACCTGGACCGCCGGGTTCTCGCCGCGGCGGCTCTTCTCTGCTGGGCAATCGGGCTGGCCTGGATGGTCAGACGTCGCCACGACGTCTCCGACGCTGACCGCCTCGCACTGGGTGTCCTCCGCCTCGAGCCGGCAACCTACTTCTACACGATCGATCAGACGGGCGAGCCAATCGGCTGGGCTAGCTCATCGCTCGATACCACCGCAAGCGGCTTCACGGCTCGTGGGGCGGTGCGGGTGCGCGCGCTCATCGCCGGCGACAGCCAATCGGTAATCGCGTCGTCAACCGCTCACCTCACCCGCGCATTCGCGCTAGATACTTTCGCGCTCACCGTAAACGGAATCGAGCATCCGCTTCAGCTCCGGGAAACGCCTCCCGCAGGCTCAGGCGTTCTGCTTCCCTCCCTGGCGCCGATCGCGATAATGCTCACGCGCGCGCCCCACATCGGGGCGTCGACTGCAACCCGCATCTACAATCCACTCAGCCGGCGCGTCGAACCCGTGACGCTCCGCATTGCTGCAGAGTCCTTATTCAGCGTGGCGGATAGCGCCGTTTTCGACACTGCACGGAAGCACTGGGTAGCCGCTCACATCGACACGGTACGCGCTTGGCAGCTCGTACCACCCTCTCGTGCGATTTCTGCCTGGGTGGATTCACGCGGCCGGCTCGTTGCCGCGAGCGAGCCCGGCGGACTGTCGATGACGCGCAGTACCTACGAGATCGCCACGCTCAACCCGAAGCTCCCGAAACCTTGATCCAGCTTGCAGGCCTCACGAAGCGTTACGGCAACTTCACAGCTGTTGCAGAAATGGATCTGTCGGTGCGACGAGGTGAATTGTTCGGCCTCCTCGGCCCGAATGGCGCCGGCAAGACCACCACGCTGCGCATGATCGCCGGCATTCTTCAGCCTACGGCCGGAACCATCGCGATTGGCGGTGTCAGTCTCGCCGACGATCCCGTCGCGGCCAAATCCAGGTTGGGCTTTATCCCGGATCGCCCATTCATCTACGAGAAGCTCACGGGCACCGAATTCCTGCGCTTCGTCGCCGGTCTGTACGGTCAGGGTGGAGATGAAATCGACCGGCGTGGAGAAGAGCTGCTCGCGCTCTTCGATCTCGTCGATTGGAAGGACGAGCTGGTCGAAACCTACAGTCATGGCATGCGCCAGAAACTCATCATCGCCAGCGCGTTCGTTCACCGTCCGGAAGTCATAGTCGTCGACGAGCCGATGGTCGGACTCGACCCAAAAGCGGCACGTCTGCTCAAGGACCTGTTTCGCGCCTACGTCGATCGTGGTAATACGATAGTCATGTCGACACACACGCTCGAAGTGGCGGAGACGTTGTGCGACAGGATCGCGATCGTCCAGAACGGAAGGATCGCAGCAATGGGAACGATGACCGAGCTTCGCACCAGTACCGGTTACGATTCCGGACTGGAAGACATCTTCCTCCGGCTGACCGGAGAGAAGGCAGGGCGTACGGCGCTGGAAGTTCTGTCGGTCTGACGGCGACATCATGGTCCGGCAGCTACTGCACGTACTGTCTCCCAAAGTGCAATCGCTTCGCGCCGTTGCGCGACGGGGATCGCGCGGACGCGGCGCGCGAATTGTTCTCCTGTCGAGTGTCGGCGGAGTGTTCTGGCTCTGCGTATTCGGCGTCACCTACCGGCTGCTGACGTACTTCAGGAACGTTCCCGAGATCGGCACGCTGCTCGCCGCAAAGCTGCTCGGCCTGGTCCTCGTGAGCTTTTTTGGCCTTCTGTTGTTATCCAACGTCATCACCGCGCTGTCCACCTTCTTCCTCGCTCGTGATCTGGATCTGCTTGTTGGAACGCCAGTCGACTGGCTGTCCGTATACGGTGCGAAACTCATCGAGACGCTGGTGAACTCGAGCTGGATGGTCGTGTTGATGGCGTTTCCCATCTTCACGGCATACGGAATCGCGTACGACGGAGGTTGGTGGTATCCGCTCGTTGCTGTCGCCGCAGTGATTCCGTTTCTGATAATTCCGGCTGCCGTCGGCGCAGCTGTCACGCTGCTGCTTGTCAACATTTTCCCCGCGCGTCGCACGCGTGACATTCTCAGCGTGATCACGGTGCTCGCCGCTGGCGGCGTCATACTCGCGTTCAGATTGCTGCGTCCCGAACGACTCGCCCGACCGGAGGGCTTTCGCTCCCTCGTCGATTTTCTTGCAGTTCTGCGGACGCCCACTTCGCCGTGGCTCCCGAGTGACTGGGTGCAGACGGGCGTGCTCGGCTGGCTGCGTTACGAGCCGGATGCGCTGCCGTTCTATCTACTGTGGTCGACCGCTGCGGCGCTTGTCGTCATGGGTGCGATACTGCATCGCACCCTCTACGCCGCTGGATTCAGCAAATCACAGGAAGGAAGCGGCAGAACGGCGACACGCGGCCGCGCACGGTCGCGCATGCTGCTGAACATGCTTCCCGCGACGCGGCGAGAGCTCGTGCTCAAGGAACTGCGCCTGTTCTTCCGCGATACGACGCAGTGGTCGCAGCTGATCTTGCTGGTCGTGCTCGTCGTCGTGTACGTGCTCAACGTTCGCTTTCTTCCGTTGCGCGGCGACGGAATAACCTTCTTCCTCGCCAACATAGTTCCATTCCTGAATCTCGTCCTCGCTGGATTCGTGCTCGCCTCGATCGCTGCGCGGTTCATCTTTCCGTCGGTGAGTCTGGAAGGACGCTCGTGGTGGCTGCTCAAGGCCAGCCCACTCTCGATGCGCGATCTGCTGTGGGCGAAGTTCTGGGTGGGTACGATGCCACTTCTCGCGTTGGCGCTCGCGATCGTCTTCACGACCGACGTGCTTCTCGAGGTGAGCGAGTTCATGACCGCGGTTTCGATCGGTACGATCACGCTGCTTACCTTCGCAATATCCGGCCTCGCGATCGGCGCTGGAACCATCTTCCCCCAGTTCGAAACTGAGAACGCGGCGCAGATACCTACATCGTTCGGCGGTCTCATATTCATGATGACCGCCATTTCGCTCATCGGTGCCGTGATCGTGCTCGAGGCGCGGCCGGTATACACGTATCTCCTGGCGCGATCGTTCGGGAGTCCGATCGACCCGACGGAGATGATAATCGCCTTCTCAGCCGCCGCGGCGTTGTGTCTGACGGCAACTCTTGCACCGATCCACCTGGCGGTGCGACGGTTGACCGCACTGGAGCTATAGCGCAGGCCCGACGAATGTGAACGGCTGCTGAACCAGCTGCCGAACGGGATGGCCGCGGAGGCGCGCGGGAATGAATCGGGCTTCCGAAAGCGCCCGGACTACAGAGGCCGCGAACCGAGGATCGGTCGATGAGACGATGCCAATCGTTTCCGGCTCGGGGCGCCCAGCAGTGTCGACCACGAACTCCGCCAGGACTCGTCCGGGGACGCGCTCCTTGTAGAGTGGATCGGGATACCAGGGCGTGGCAGGAGCGGACGAGTCCACTCGCGCGGGTATGTCCACTTGATCGGCGGTGTAGACCTTGAGACGGTCGACAAGGTCGGCGAGTTCCGCCGGGGTGAGCGATTTCTTCTTTCTGGGCTCGCCCTGGCGGGTCCAGACAACGATGGTTCCGCAAAGTATGGGACCGAGCCGATCGACGAACTGCGGCGGAACGGTGGCGATGCCCGAGTAGATCTCGATTCCAACGATATCGCTCGGCGTCACCCAGTCCAGATCGAACTCTGCCGAGTTGGCGGGCGTGCCATCGATCCAGACCGACGGCCAGCAGCTATTGCCGCGAATGCGAACATGAGACTCGTCCGGATTGCTTTCGGTGATCTGAAGTCCCGGAACCATCCGGAGCATGTCTGTGATCTTAAGCGGCGCGCGCTCCGCAATTTCGTCAGCCGTGATGAAGTGCCCGAAGCCGCGATCTCGTCGCTCGTAGAATCCCGCCAGATAACCTTCGTAGTGGCGCGGAAGTTTTGCGCGCACGACCACCGGGCTGAGCTCGTGCGGCACGTCCTTCATCGTCACGTCGACGTGCGTGGTCGTTCGGTTGGTGACGACAACATCGATGGACACCGGTAAGAAGCCCAGGCGCCGAACATGTAACGATCCTGTGCCGGGAGGGACTCCCTGGAGGATGAACCGGCCGGAATCGTCGCTCTCGGCGCTGAGCGCCGTGCCGGCTACGGAGACTTTTGCTCCGTTGATTCCAACACCGGCCGAGTCACGCACGGTGCCGGTGATGGTACCCTGCGCGGCAGCGTTGCGGGTCAACGCCGGCGACGCGCTCAGGATCAGGAGCGCAGGCAGCATTACAGCTGAACCTCTTGAGATCCGCACGGGCGACCAGTGCATCTGAACCTCCGGATCGATGCCTACAACGTCTTTCCCTCGATTGTCTTTCCAAGGAACGCGCGAAACAATGGCGGCAGGGAGGCGAGCGCCCACACCACTTCGAGGATGATGAACCCGGCGCGCCGGTCATGGATCGCGACCCAGGCGAGCAGCCCCGATCCAACAAAGTTGAGCACATTGAATGCCGCGCCGTCGTTTCGCATCTTGCCCGCCTGCAGCGACACGAACCCGATGAGCAAGAAGGCCGCGCCGACCATCGACAGCGTTTGATAGAACACCCGGTCAGGCCGCCAGAACGTTCCCGCACTCGGAACAGTAAGCCGCGTCACTCTCTGGACGCGGCCCGCAGCGCGCGCAGACCACTTCACTCGCCGGCGCCGGCTCACCCGTGCGCATCGCGGCTACGGCACTCTGCGTGTACGACGACTTGAGCTCTGCGTAGTCAGTATCCGAAAGCTTCCCGGTTACATGGTCGAACTCGATCTCGCGCAGTGCGTCGACCGCGGTCGTGACGCCGGTGCTTCGGCTCACCACCCGCGGCACCGACTTCATCCCGAGCGGCTCCCGGAATAGTGGATACAGCACGAAACAGAGCGCCACGATGGCAAGCCCGGTTCCAACGATCATCGCAATCATGCGTCGTCCCTCATTACTTCGTGCAAACGCGCAAGCTCTTCCGGCGTGGCGTGAACCGTATCCTCCGGGATGTTTGGCTCTGCCTCCGGCCTGCTCCAGTGCTTCAACAGCGCAAACACCAGCACGCTGCCAGCGCCAAGCGTCACGAATGGAGCCAGATAGCCAAGCCAGTTGAAGCCTTCCTTTGCAGGCGCCATCAACACGCGCTCACCGTACACCGAGCGAAACGCAGCCAGGATCTCCTGCGCACCGTATCCGCCCCCGACCAGCCCCATCACGTCCACGTGCATCGACGGCGAGACAGGACACGTGAAATCGGTTGTCCTGCAAGTATAGATGTCGAGGTTGCAGCCGCACTGGCAGTGAATGTGGTGTTCGAGGTCGTCCCGTTGCGCGTCGCTCAGCAGTGGAGTGGCATTCGGCTTCGCGGGCAGTCGCACCGGCTTGTACGTGGCGGCGCTCATGTCCATGTCCATCGAATTCGCCGACCCCTGCGCACTCGCAACGCGCGCGACAGCAAGACTGCTCGCGACAGAAAGCAGAAACTGTCTGCGCCCCATCGTCATGCGCTTTCCACCGGTATCGCGTCCGGACGCAGCGTCGTCACGTATCCGCCCTGCTTTCTCCTGCGCTCTGCCTGCGGCCACATCACGATCAGACCGCCGACCGCCATGCACATTCCGCCGAGCCACACCCAGCGCACCAGCGGGTTGAATGTGATTCGTATCTCGCCCGTATCCTGGCCAGTCACACCGGCGAGCGTCACGTACACGTCCTGCCTGAACGAGCCCTTGATTCCCACCGCCGTCGCCGGCTCGAAGGTCGGAACGCGATTGTTCGGGTCGTTGCCGGAGAAGTACTGCCGCTTCTCACTCGTGATGACGCCCATCCGCTTGCCGTCGCGTTTCGTCTCGAGTGCTATCGCGGTTACTTCACGATTCAGAACGTCGTAGCGCGACACACCCTGGCTCGTGAACGTCCAAGTGTGCCCGAACGGATCGACCAGGGTCTTGGTATCGCCAGCGGAAATTGTAAGATCATGTTCCGTCTTGAACGCGAGTCCGGCAAACGCGCAGAAGATGATCACCACGCCGGCATGTACGATGTATCCGCCATAACGCCGGCGATTCCGCGCGATCAGATGCACGAATGCAACTGGCACTGCCTCGTCGTACATCGAATGGCGCGCGCCAACACCCTTGTAGAATTCCTGCAGAATGGTCGCCGCGACGAAGCCCGCGAACGCGTACGCGATCATCGCGGACATGCTTCGCATGCCAGCGGCAAACAACAGCGCCGGTACGATGACGAGCGCCGATGCCGGAAACGTGAACTGTCGCCGCAAGTTCGCGACCGACGCACGACGCCACGCAATCAGGGGACCGATTCCGGTCAGCAGCAGCAATAGCAGTCCCAGCGGAACGTTGACCGCATTGAAGAACGGCGGACCGACCGTGATCTTGGTGCCGCGCACCGCTTCGGTGAGAATCGGGAAGAGCGTTCCCCACAAAACCGAAAACGCGATTCCAACCAGTACGAGATTGTTGTACAGGAACGCCGCTTCTCGGCTCACCATGCTCTCGAGCACCGCGTTGGCCTTGAGGTCCTTGAGACGCGTGGTGACGAGATACACGCTCACGATGATCGCGACGCCGAGGAATCCGGCGAACCAGTTGCCAACGGGCGACTGAGCGAACGAGTGAACGCTGGATATCACTCCGCTGCGAGTGATGAACGTTCCGAAGATCGACAACAGGAAGGAGCAAATGACCAGCGTCACGTTCCACTTGCGCAGCATGCCGCGCTTTTCCTGCACCATCACCGAATGCAGAAACGCAGTCGTCGTGAGCCACGGGAGCAGGCTGGCATTTTCGACCGGATCCCAGGCCCAGTAGCCGCCCCATCCGAGCTCGACATACGCCCACCACATGCCAAGCACGATGCCCGTCGTGTTGAAGAACCAGCTGACCAGCGCCCAGCGCCGCACCGCGACCAGCCACTCCGCGTCGAGCCGGCGAGTAACCAGCGCCGCGATCGCGAATGCGAATGGAATGCTGGTTCCGACGTAACCGAGATAGAGATTCGGCGGATGGATCGCCATTCCCGGATTCTGGAGCTGCGGATTCATTCCGCGCCCATCGACCGGCAGCCAGTCGAGCCGCTCGTACGGATTCGAGCCGAAGCAGAGCGTCGCGAGGAAGAAGATCGCGATCACGGCGAGCGTGCCGATCACGTAAGGCATCAGCTCGCGATTGCGGCTGCGACTCGTCAGCACCGCAATCGACGAGAAGAAGGTGAGGATGAGAACCCAGAACAACATCGAGCCCGCCTGCCCGCCCCAGAACGCGGTGAACAGATAGGCTTTCGGTAGATTCGCGCTGGTGTACGACGCTACGTACTTGAAGGAGAAGTCGTGGGTGAAGATCGCCGTCCACAACCCGGCCGAAGCAAGAACCACCATCGCGAACGTCGCGTAAGTTCCGCGCTCAGCACTCGCGATAAGATCCTGGCGCTTGAGCGAGCCGCCGGCAAAAGACACGGTCGCCGTCCAGACCGCCATCAACAAGGCGACCCACAGCGACAGCTCACCAACGAGAATCATTGTAAGGAGAAGTAGAGCGCGGTCATGGCCGCGCTGTCGTCACGTCTGAGCGCGCGCTGGACGATCCGGCGCGTTCTCATACCGCGAGGCACACTTGGCGAGGAGTGTCGTCGCATGAAATACCTGGTCGCGCCCGAGGCGACCCTCCACCACTACGTCCACGCTGTCCGTGAACGTATCCGGCGTGATGCCACGATAATCCACGTTGTACGTGTGCGTCCCGTCGGTCATTCGGAACGACGTCTCGCGACCGCCAGGCTGGCGCACGATCGAACCGCTCACAACACGCGCGCCAACCTTGACGCCCGTGTTGTAGAACGTGGGATCGGTCGCGATCTTGCTCGAAAGCTCCGTCGGCGTGAGATAATACGTCGCCGTCTTACTGATGGAGCTCGCCATCAGATATCCGGCCACGCCGAGTATCAGCGCACCGCCAGTCAGGAATTTGGTGCTCGCTTTCACAGCAGGGAAATATATCGTCTGTCACCGCCGCAAATGGAGCGCCTGCGGCGAAAACAAGAGGTGACCGGCGGCACCGACCGACCCTTGCGCTCCGGGCGGCGCCGTCCGGGATCCTGCACGGCGCTTTGGCCATCGCCGCGCGCCCCATCAACGGTCATAACGACTTGAGATACTGCACGAGATCGGCCTTCTGCTGGGCGGTGAGGTTCAGCGCCAGCTTCGAATTGTACCGCTCCACCACGTCCGCCAGCGTCGCCGCGCTCCCGTCGTGAAAATACGGCGGATGCTGCCACACTCCCTTGAGCGGCGAGGTCCTCCACTGCTTGGTCGCCGTCCGCAAGGCGTACGCCGGATCGGTCGGTATCTCGGATAGCGCGTGCAGACGAGTGTTGCCGTCCGTGAATTCCTGGCCAACGTGGCACTGCGCGCACTTGCCGGGGCCCGCGAAGACCACCTGCCCGCGCGCGGCCGCAGTCGCGTCGAACGACCCGACCGGTGCCGCAGGCGCGTTCAGGCTCAGCTGGTACGCCTGCAAAGCCGGAAGCTTCGGCTCGACCAGATTGGGCGCCGGCTGCTGCACGTTGATTCCCAGACGCGGCTCCGAAAAATTGCCCTGCCCGTGCATCTGCGTGACCGCGACGTACCGGTTCCAGTATTCCAGATCCGTCCCGTCACCCGTAAATGTCACCGAATGCAGCCCCGCCAGCCCGTACGCCGGCGGTATGACGGTCGGCCCATTCTTCCCGTCGAAGTTGTAACGTGGATCGTACTTCCCCGCTCCCCAGGAGTTGTACACGGCCTTTTGCGCCGGCGTGAGCGCGCCCGAGAGAGCGATGATGGCCCCTGGATTCAGGTCCCGGTTGGGCCACCCGTCCAGCCTGTGCCCGATCCCTGGAGCAAATGCGTCGTCCACAGTCGAGTGACACAGCGCACAGGTGATTCCGACCCGTGTCAGAGAGTCACGTCCGTTCACAGTCACCACCGTCCCGCGCACTCCGACCACGGCGCCGAGCTTGATGAGCGCGACGGTGGTGGCCGGACTCTTCAGGTCCACCTGGCCCGCCTGAATCGCCTGCACGAGCGCTGCAGGAAGCGTATCCATGTCCACCTTGAGCCCCACCGACAGCGCGGTCGTGGGATCGACGGCTGCCTGGATCACGCGCTCCATGTGCAGCGTGTCCGTCCAGAATTTCTCGTCACCAAACGTGTCGAACCTGAAGATCTGCTTTCCGCTCGCAATCAGCTGCGGCGACGGCGGCGGCTCCACGGGATTGCGATCGCTGTTACACGCGACGACGGACACCACCGACCCACTTATAAGGAAGAGCAGCATCCACGCCTGGAACCAATCACGCACACTCCCCCGACCCTTCTCCAGTGTGCGCTCGATCCACGATCCTGACAACATGCCTCGGCTCCTTTTCGGTTCTGACCGGTCTCCAGCGCGCCTCGCACAGGGGCGGCCGAATGCCGATCTCTAAATAAGTGCAGGTTTTCCTTGACTTATTTATTTAACCTGACTGGCGCCGTCGCTGGGTAAGATGTTTGTCAGGTTACTCAGGGCGTAGCCGGCGCCGCAGCAGCGAAAGGGCTTCATCCAGCAGTGCCTTGTGCCCCGCGCCGTGGACCCAGCTGCTCGCGCCGGATGGATGCGGTAAGGGAATTACAGTTGTCTCCCGCCCGTTCAGCTCACAAATGTGCTCTCGGCCGATCAGAAGGTCGAGCGGCGCGCGGGGGAGAAATCGGTCGATTGCGAGGCGCCCGACGGGGATCACCACCGCGGGCCTGATCAGCGCGAGTTCCGTATCCAGCCAGTGGCTGCACAACTCCTGCTCTGCTGGCGACGGCACGCGGTCGCCGCGTCCGCTCGCGCTCGCACCGGGATAGCAACGTGTGATCGCGGCGATATAGATCTGCTCGCGCGCCTCCTCTTCACTGAGACCCGCCTGCGCCAGCCACCTGAACAGAGTCTTGCCAGCCCGCCCTGCGAACGGCCGTTGTCCGGTTATCTCGACCTGCCCGGGCGCCTGCCCCACCAGCATCGCGCGCGGGCGGCGCGCCATCGACAGTATGGGAATCGCTCCCGCAACCCTGTCGCCGCACGCGCGGCACGCACTCAACGCGGCGCAGTGCCGCTCCAGCGCTCGTTCGAGATCGAGCCCGGCGTCGCGCTCGAGCAACCCACCAGACATTCGCGAAATACACCTCTACTCCGAACCGCTGCGTCTCCGTTGACGACGGTCCGGAAAATATTCGTCCAGAAACTGAATCAGCGCGCGCTCTTCCGGCGTCCATGAACCGCGCGCAGACCTATGATTGGTGGATGCCGGTAATCGTATTGTATCACCATGCTCCAGGTACCGCTCGATTACCACCGGATGCACGTACGATTCTCTGCAGATCGTCGGCGTATTGCCGAGCTCGGCGGCGACGAGTCTGATTGCGGTCGCAACATTCTTCTTTGCTTCGCGCTCCGATTGCGCGGCGCCAATATCCGCGAGCACCGTTGCCGCGCGCAACGTGCCGCCCCAGGTCCTGAAGTCCTTGGCACTGTATGGAAATCCCGCAATCTCCTGGAGGTAGTCGTTGACCTCGCCGGACTCCACGTTGTGCCATGCACTGTCACCGTCCCGATATCGAAACAGCCGCCGGCCGGGAACCTTCAGCAGCGACTCTACGAACCGCGCAAGATCCCGATTCACAACCGTCTTGCGATGTCTGATCGATCGCTTACCTACATAGTCGAAGCTGATTCTGTCGCCGTCCACTGCGACGTGCGACTTGCTGAGCGTCGTCAGACCAAACGTGCCGTTCTCCTTCGCGTATCGATCGTTCCCGATTCGAAAGAAGCCGTCCGCAAGCAAAAGGATCACGGCAGCATGGACTTTCTCGGGAGAGAAATCCTTTCGCCGGAAATCTTCCGACACGCGCCGCCGAATCGCCGGCAGATCGCGCGCCATCTGCCGAACGCGATAATACTTCCGTCGCTGGCCGCGCTTCACCGCATTCGGATGATAGCGGTACTGCTTGCGACCGCGAGCGTCGAAACCCCACGCCTGAATCGCGGCGCGTTCGCTCGCAGCGATATGAACGTCTGTCCACGCGGGCGGGATCGCCAGCGCGTCGATCTGCGCGGCGCGTGCAGCACTCACCGCCTTCCCCGACGACGTCACGTAGCTGAAACGCCCGCGCTTCCTGCCGGTTCTCGAGAGCCAGGTTTGGCGCATGTCCGGCGATCCAAGCAAGAAGGCTGCCTTCCGGGACCGGCGGTCCGGCGGCGCTTATATTCAGCGCATGTCTTCCTATGACTTTATCACCTTTGAAGTCGCCGACCGGATCGCTACGATCACGGTCAACCGCCCCGACAAGCTCAACGCGCTCAACTCCGCTACGATCGCCGAGCTCGGCGCGGCGATCGACGACGCGCGAGTGCGACAGGACGTTGGCGGCGTGATTCTCACCGGCGCCGGACGCGCGTTCATCGCCGGCGCGGACATCAGTGAGCTGCAGGGGCAATCGCCATTCGTGGCGAAAGGCCGTTCTCGCGCCGGCCAGGAAGTTTTTCGCCGCTACGAGATGTGCCCCAAACCCGTCATAGCGGCGGTCAATGGATTCGCATTGGGCGGCGGATGCGAGATCGCCATGGCGTGTCATGTGCGCATCGCATCGGAGCACGCCAAGTTCGGCCAGCCCGAAGTCAAGCTCGGCATCCTTCCCGGTTACGGTGGCACCCAGCGGCTCCCGCGCCTCGTTGGCAAGGGGCGCGCGCTGCAGCTGCTCATGACGGGCGAGATGATCGACGCGGAGGAAGCGCTTCGCATCGGACTCGTGAACCGCGTCGTGCACGCTGCCGAGCTGATCGGAGCCGCGCAGATAATGTTGAAGCAGATCATGCAGAACGCGCCGCTCGCGGTCGCGCTCAGCATCGAAGCCGTGGACCGTGGACTCGGCATGACTCTCGACGAAGGTCTGACACTCGAGGCGAATCATTTCGGCTTGCTCGCCGCAACTGACGACATGAAGGAAGGAATGTCGGCATTTCTCGAGAAGCGCACGCCGGGCTTCAACGGACGCTGACGGAGACGCGGAAGCGTCGCCCTGACGGCTGGCTGCATACCAATGGCGCTTCTCGATCGTCTATCGATCCGTGACTTCCGCAACGTCGTGCGTGCAGAGCTCGCGTTTCCGGCCGAGGGTGTAGTCATCATTGGCGACAACGGCCAGGGCAAGACAAACATTCTGGAAGCGATCTACTACTTCCAGCTTCTCCGCTCGGTTCGCGGAGCGCGCGACGCAGATCTCGTGCGCTTCGGCGCAAGCGCGTTTCATCTGCACGCAACAGTTGCAACCAACGGTGAGCACGAGATCTCCGCCGCGTTCGGTCGCGGGCGAAAGCGCGTGACCGCCGACGGCGCGGAGGTGAAGCGCTTGAGTGGCGCGCTCGGTTCGCTTCCGGCCGTCGTGATATCGCCGCGCGATGTCGCGCTCGTGAGCGGATCGCCGAGTGAGCGACGGCGATTTCTGGACGTCGCGCTCGCGCTCACTTCACCACGCTACCTCAGCGCGCTGCAGCAGTACCGTGCGGCACTCACGCAGCGCAACGCCGCATTGCGCGGAGTTGCGCGCGGAGTCCAGTCCGATGAAAGCGTGGCTGCATGGGAGCCCGCGCTTGCCGCGAGCGGTGCAGTTCTACTGGCTGAGCGGATCGCGTGGATGGATCAGCACGAGCGCGAGTACACGCGCATCACCGCCGCGATCGGCGAGCCCGAGCCGATGACCATGCGCTACGTGACGTCGACCGCGAATCCGCGAGACGCTGCCGACGAATTGAGCGACACGCTCGCTCGCAAGCGCACGCTGGATATTCGCAGGGGATTGACGCACGCCGGGCCGCATCGGGACGACGTTGCAATGCAGATCGGCGGACATGATCTGCGCACTTTTGGCTCCGGCGGTCAGCAGCGCACCGCCGCCATCACGCTCCGATTGCTGGAGGCAGAGACACTCAAGGCGCATGCTGGCACTGATCCGTTGCTGCTTCTGGACGATCCGTTCGCGGAGCTGGACGTGCGTCGCAGCGCGCACATCCTCGCGTTGCTTCAGGAGGCTGTGACCGGGCAGACGATCCTGACCGTGCCACGCGCGGGCGACATACCGCCAAACCTGAGCAGACTGGTGCGGTGGCACATAGCCGCCGGCGCGATCGCGTCTGGAGTGGCACCCGGGGGCGAGAGTGTCCGATAAAAAACGCACTCCTGAACGGATCTCCGACGCACTCAGTTTCTACCTGAAGGAAGCCGGGCTGGACGTCCGCATGGTCCAGTCCGCAGTCGTGCCGGAATGGGCCGAGCTGGTTGGGCGCGACATTGCCGCCGTGACCGAGCCGCTGTTCGTGACGCCCGACGGATCGCTGTTCGTGGCGGTCCGGACAAATGCCTGGATGACTGAGCTGCAGCTCATGGAGCCGCAGCTGGTAAGGGCATTGAATACCGATCCCGCGCGCCCGCGGGTCCGAAAGCTCCGGTTCCAGTTGGCGCGGCCGGTCTGACACCGCCAAGTTGTTGTCGCACAATAGCTTACAGCGTGCCACGACGCTTGCCAATGGGGTCCGTTCCGGTTATATTATAGAGTCTACGGCACCGTTGCATTCGGTATTTATTCGGTAGCCGTCCCACGCCAATTTTGGTCGCGTAAATGGCTGTCAAAGAAAAGATCGATCGCACGACTTCGCATTACGATGCGGAGAACATTCAGGTTCTCAAGGGGCTGGAGGCGGTTCGCAAGCGGCCCGGCATGTACATCGGATCGACATCCGCAACTGGTCTTCATCACCTCGTCTACGAGGTCGTCGACAACTCCATCGACGAAGCGCTCGCCGGACATGCGAGCGAGATCTCAGTCACGATCCACAAGGATGACTCGATCACCGTAGTCGATGACGGACGTGGAATTCCGGTCGACGTGCACCCGACCGAAGGTCTGCCCGGTGTCGAGCTCGCACTTACCGTGCTTCACGCCGGCGGCAAGTTCGACAAGAACAGCTACAAGGTTTCGGGCGGTCTGCACGGAGTCGGCGTTTCAGTCGTCAACGCGCTGTCGTCGCAGCTCAAGGTGTGGGTCCAGCGCGACGGCAAGATCTATTACATGGATTTCAACCGCGGCACGACCGTCACCAAGCTCAAGGTCGTTGGCACGGTTCCCAAAAACGACACCGGCACCAAGACCTGGTTCAAGCCGGATGAGTTGATATTCACCGACCTCGTTTACAAGTACGACACGCTTGCCAATCGCATGCGCGAGCTGGCGTACCTCAACAAGGGCGTCAGTATCACGCTGACGGACGAGCGCGTCGGACAGGAGAAGGCGGAGACATTTATCGCCCGCGGCGGTCTGCAGGAGATGGTCGCGTATCTCAACGCGCGCACCAAGCCGCTGCATCCCGAGGTCGTGTACATCGACACCACCCACGACGACATCGGGATCGAGATCGCGTTTCAGTACAACGACGGCTACAACGAGAACGTCTTCTCCTTCGTCAACAACATCAACACCCATGAAGGCGGAACTCACCTCACGGGCTTCAAGTCCGGCCTGACACGCGTCATCAACCAGTACCTCGGCCGCAGCAATCTCAACAAGAAGGACAAGGAGTCGACACTCTCCGGCGACGACGTGCGCGAGGGTCTCACGGCCGTCCTGTCCGTCAAGGTTCACGAGCCGCAGTTCGAAGGTCAGACCAAGACCAAGCTCGGCAACTCCGAAGTCGAAGGCGCCGTCAAGTCGGTGATGAACGACCTGCTCAACCGCTATCTGGACGAGCATCCGAAGGTCGCAAACATCATCATCGAGAAAGCGCTCTCCGCGTCGCGCGCTCGCGAAGCTGCGCGCAAGGCACGCGATCTCACGCGCAAGAAGAGTGCGCTCGACGTCGGCAACCTGCCAGGCAAACTGGCCGATTGCTCGCTCAGCGATCCGGTTCTCTGCGAGCTGTATCTCGTCGAGGGCGACTCCGCAGGTGGCTCGGCCAAGATGGGCCGCAACCGCAACTTCCAGGCGATCCTTCCTCTGCGCGGCAAGATCATCAATGTCGAGAAGGCACGTATCGACAAGGTGCTGTCCAACGAGGAAATCCGCACGATCATCACGGCGATCGGAGCCGGCATCCGCGACGACTTCACACTTGAATCGACGCGCTACCACAAGATCATTCTCATGGTGGATGCCGACGTTGACGGCGCGCACATCCGCACGCTGCTGCTGACCTTCCTCTTCCGGCAGATGCCGGAGCTCATCGAGGCCGGTTACATCTACCTCGCTCAGCCGCCGCTCTATCGCGTCGCCAAGGGGAAGGAAGAGTACTACGCCTACGACGAGAAGGAGCGCGACGATCTCATCGCGCGCCTTGGCGGCAACGACGGCAAGACGTCGGTCAACATCCAGCGCTACAAGGGGCTCGGTGAGATGAACCCCGACCAGCTCTGGAAAACCACGATGGACCCCAACACGCGCACCCTGCTCAAGGTCGACATGCAGGACGCCGTACAGGCCAACGAGATCTTCCAGACACTCATGGGAGATGACGTCGAGCCGCGCAGACAGTTCATCGAGGCAAACGCGAAGTTCGTGAGCAATCTGGACGTGTAGCACACGTCCATGTAAGACGATTTGACGAACGCAAGAGCCCGGCAATCTTCCATCGATTGCCGGGCTCTTGCGTTACCTGCTTCACAGAATCGGGCGACGCGTCCTGCAGCAACGAATCGCCCACACCCGCTTACCCCAGCTTGGTCTCGCGCCCACTCCTCCGCCCTATACTCGGCGCGTATCACTCATCCGATTCGCCGCTGATGCGGCAGGAGTGTCATAATGCAGAGAGTAATTCGCCGAACGTTGCTCGCGGCGCAGTTGATCGCCGCCACGGTAATCGCAACGCCGGCCCATGCGCAGTCCAGCGCGTCGGGCTCGATCGCCATCACCGCACAGGTCGTGGCACCGCTCCAGCTCATCGTAACACACGCACTCGATTTCGGCCGCATGCTCACGGCCACTACCAAGACCATCGCTCCGAGCGCGGCGACTGGTGGCCGCTTCGAGCTGATCGGCCAGGGCGGCTCCGCAGTCACCGTGACGCTATCGATGCCGTCGCAGCTCAATCCGCCGGCCGGAACCAACCTGCCGGTCACGAACTGGACCTACCTCCTCGGCGACAGCCCAACGCTGACCGGAACACCGGTCACCTTCAACTCCGGTACGAGCGACCCGATCGCGGCGCACTTTCAGACGTTTGCCGGTACGACGAAGTTGTACTTCGGAATCGGCGCGACGGTGCAGGCCTCCGCAGCCCAACCCACCACGGCCTACACGGGCACCGGCCAGATTACGGTCGCGTATTCCGATCTGTGAGGCTGCGTCTCGTCGGTGGCCGAGCGGCCAAGACCGGAGTCGCGTGGTGCGCACTCGGCAGGCTCGCCGGTGCGCAGGTTGCCGGAATAGGCGTCGATCCGCACATGGTCGTGTTGACGCCGGCCCGTCCCGCCGGAGAGATAACGGTGCTGAACCCGCACGCAACGCGTGCGGAGTTCAGCGTCGATCTGCGCTTTGGTTACGCGACCACGGATTCGGCAGGACAGCTGCGCGTCGAGCTGAACGACGAGCCGGACAACGCAAGCGCGGCCGGATGGATCATTCCATATCCCAGTCGGTTTGTGCTGAAGCCTGGTGCGACCCGCACCGTTCGGCTCCTCGCGCGACCGCCAGCAATACTTGCCGACGGTGAGTACTGGGCCCGCATTACCGTTCACGCGCGAGACGACGCACCGCCCATTTCAATCGATACGGCCGATACGACCGCACCGCGGCTGCATATCGCACTGGAGACCGCGACGGTTCTCCCGGTATTCTTCCGCAAGGGTATGGTTTCCACCGGAGTCGCGATCGGATCGGTTGAGGCCGTCGCACGACGCGGTGTGATCGACGTGCGCGCGACGCTCACGCGGAACGGCAACGGTGCATTCATCGGTGTCGCTCACCTCATCGTGCACGACTCCGCGGGCCATCTCGTCGCGACCGCCGATCGTCAGATCGCGGTGTATCGCACCATGCGGCCGCGCTGGACGATCCCAATTCCGCCCGAAGCTTCGCTCGACGGGAATTCCGTCGCCGTGTCGCTTTCCACAGATCGGCATGACGTACCGCGCAACATGCTGCTCCAGGCAAACCCCGTTGCGGCCATCCTTGCCGCAAGGAGAGACGAAGCGCCGTGACGCTGCTTACTGAAGCCGCTCGACAGCATCCGACGTTATTCGATGCGACACCAGCGGCAGGACATCAACCGGCGCATCACCAATCGAGATCGCAGCGTCGAGCACGCTGCGGCCGATCGCCACGCCGGCATCGTCCGCAGCGTGAATGAATGCAATCACGTCGCCTTCCGTAACGGCCGCGTTCGGCTTCACCATTATGTCGAAGCCGACGGCCGGATCGACGACATCGTGCATTGCGCGCCGGCCGCCGCCAAGCGCGACCACACCATGACCAATGGCACGCGGCTCCACGCGCTGCACGATTCCGTCGCGCGATGCACGGTACTCAGCACGAAGTGGCGACGACGGAAGCAGTGATACATCGTCGACGACGCGTGGATCGCCGCCCTGCGCCGCGACTATGGCTCGGAAGCGCTCTGCAGCCCTGCCGCTCCTGATCGCTTCGCGCATCTGCAGTTGAGCATCCTGATGCGTTGTTGCGACGCCGGCGAGCAGCAGCATCTCCGCGCCAAGCGCATACGTTACCGCCGCGAGATCCTCGGGCGGATGGCCGCGCAGAAACTCGATCGCCTCGCGCACCTCCATCGCATTGCCGCACGCGTCACCGAGCGGACGGTCCATTGCTGTGACTAGCGCGACCACGGGACAGCCGCGATCGGCGCCCAGCTCGATCATCGTCTTCGCGAGCTCGATCTCGCGATCCAGCTCGGGGAGAAACGCACCGCTGCCACTCTTGATATCGAGTACCAGACCCGTCAGTCCCTCGGCGAGCTTCTTGCTCATTATGCTGGCCGAGATGAGCGGTATCGCCTCGACAGTTCCGGTTGCGTCGCGGAGCGCGTACAACTTGCGGTCCGCAGGGGCGATCTCACCGGTCTGCCCGATGAGCGCACAGCCGATGCGGTCCAGCTGCGCACGTGCGGCCGCAAGAGACAGGTCGGTCCGGAATCCGGGGATCGATTCCAGCTTGTCCAGCGTGCCGCCCGTGTGTCCCAGCCCGCGCCCCGACATCATGGGCACCGCCACGCCAAGCTCGGCTATAAGGGGGGCAAGCACGAGCGACACCTTGTCGCCCACGCCGCCCGTCGAATGCTTGTCGAGTCGGGGGATGGCCATGTCCGACAGATCCAGCCTGGCGCCGCTGCTGAGCATCGCATCGGTCAGCGCGTCGGTTTCGGTACGAGACATGCCGCGGAAGAAGACCGCCATCAACAGCGCCGACATCTGATAATCCGGCACGTCGCCTGCCGAATACGCATGAATGAGCTCGCGCCATTCGGACGACGTAAGTTTGTCGCCGTCGCGCTTGCGCTCGATAAGCCGTGGAACGATCATCGGGGTATTCTAAGCAACGTTTACGCTCTTGGAGATGCCAATCATGGTTCGTAAGCTTGCCACCACGGGATTGATCGCCCTGTCCCTGGCCATCCCGGGACTTTCGGCCGGCGCCCAGTCTGCGGTTACGTGGGTAGCTCGTGGCGATTCGGCCTACGATGCCCGCAACGCGACCGCGGCACTGGAAGCGTATCAAAAAGCGCTCGCAATCGAGCCGAACAATTATGACGCGTCGTGGCGTGCAGCTCGCTCGCAGGTGGACCTCGCACTGAGCGAATCAGACGCGGGCAAGCGGAGCGCCATGTACAAGGCGGCGCAGGACGAGGCGGCTCACGCCATTCAGGTCAACCCCTCCGGCGCAGATGGCCACTTCGTATCGGCCGAAGCGCTCGGACGCATGGCGCTCACACTTGGCGCCCGCGATCGCGTGAAATACGCAGGCAAGGTGCGCGACCAGGCACTCGAGTGTCTCAGGATCGAGCCAAAGCATGCCGGATGCCTGCACGTAATGGGAGTATGGAACGCCGAAGTAATGCGCCTCAACGGCTTCACGCGCATGATCGCGCGCAACTTCCTCGGAGGTCAGGTCTTCAGCCAGGCAAGCTGGGCCAACGCGCGGAGCTATCTGGAGCAGGCCGTGACCAACGATCCACGCCGGATCGTGCATCGCCTTGACCTCGCAAAGGTGTACGTCGACATGGGTCTCCCCTCACTCGCGAAAACGGAATATCAGGCCGTCCTGTCAGGCGAGCTTGTCGACTACAACGACCCGAAGTACAAGGCCGAAGCGGCTGAGGCGTTGAAAAAGCTGCAGTGACGAGGTTGGTGCTGCGGCACAGGGCGGCCCGTCGATGGCCGCGAAAGCGGGAACCCGTCCGCCCCGAATGCCGTTCGCTGAAACCGCCTTATGCGACGTCGGCCGGACGACGTTGGCCGGCGCGCGTCCGCGCCGCCCTGTTCAACTCCTTGCCGAGTTGCTCCCATGGACTGCGGCGCCATGGGCGGCGACGCCGGAGCTCACGACTCAGGGCCAGCCTGGTATGGGCCCCCGACTGCGGAGCGACCAGAAGTGCAATGCCGGCGCCGAGTACCACGCCAGCGGCAACCCCTGCAGCGACCAGGGCGACCGAGCGCCAGTCGGCTTCGCGCTTGAATGGGCGGCCGCGTGGAATATTGGTGGCGTCAGCGCTCTTTTTGCGGCTGAGTTTGGGCCTCCAGAAGCGCCGCGAACGTGCGCCAAATGTTTCTTCGGGTGAGTCGTGAATAGTATCCATTAGTCTTGTGAGAACTGAAGCTGGTAAGAATCTTGCTTGAGACGGCGTGCAATACCCGTGCGAGGAGTGGATGAGCGAATCTGGAAAGTTAGTGTTACTCGTAGAAGACAACGAAGACAACCGGATCGTCTACTCGACGATTCTCAAGCATTTCGGCTATAGTGTCATCGAGGCGCTGAACGGAGAGGAGGGCATCGCAAAGGCGCGAGCCCAGCAACCCGATCTCGTCCTGATGGACATTTCCATACCCGTAATCGACGGTTGGGAGGCCACGCAGGTGCTGAAGCACGACCCCGCGACCAGGCACATCCCCATCATCGCGCTCACAGCTCACGCGCTGGCCTCTGACCGCGAGAAGGCGATGGAAGTTGGATGCGATGGCTATCTTGCCAAGCCCTGTGAGCCTCGCGCAGTTGTCGCCGAAGTTCAGCGCTTCCTTGGTCGGCCTGATGCCGGATGAGCAGACCAAGCGCATCCTCGTCGTAGACGACCACCCGGATAACATTCAGTTGTTGCGCGCGCGGTTGGAAGCGCGCGGATACATAGTCGAAGAGGCCGCCGACGGAGAGGCGGCGCTGGCACGGGTATACACCTCGCCGCCGCCCGACCTGATACTGCTCGACGTGATGATGCCGAAGATCGATGGCTTCGAAGTCGCTCGCCGAATAAAGAGCGACGAGTCCCTCCCCTTCATTCCGGTGATAATGCAAACCGCTCTCGATTCCACCGAGAGCATGGTGCAGGGCTTCGAGGCGGGCGCTGACGACTACATCGCGAAGCCGGTCAACTTTCGTGAGCTGGACGCGCGCGTGCGATCGCTGCTTCGTATCCAGACGCTCCAGTCAGCGCTGCAGCAGCGTGAGCGCGAGCTGTCCGCCGCAAACGCACAACTGCTCGTGCTGTCCAGCACCGACGTACTCACCGGCGTTGCGAATCGTCGCGCACTGGAGGAGCGCCTGCATGACATGTGGGAGCATTCACAGCGCCTTCACGAGCCCCTCTCGCTCGTGATGTGCGACATCGATCACTTCAAGCGGGTGAACGACGAGTACGGACATCAGGTCGGCGACGTCGTGCTCCAGCAGTTCGCGCACCTGCTGGTGAGCGAGGCGCGCGAGGTGGACAGGGTTGGCCGCTACGGCGGAGAGGAATTTGTACTGCTGCTCCCTGGCACCGTCCTCGATGCGGCAGTAACATTCGCGGAACGCATTCGGGAATGCGTGGAAAAACGCGAGTTCACCTACGGTGATGGACAGACGTTGCACCGCACGATGAGTTGTGGCGTTGCTGCATGGCCACACCCGCTCATCGCCGATCAGGAGGCGCTCATCAAGGCCGCTGACGACGCACTGTACGTCGCGAAGGAAACCGGAAGGAACCGCGTAGTGCGATTCGACAGCCGCGAGTTCAATGAGCATATCTCGAAAAACGGAACGACAGACCGGGCAAGCTAGCAAGGGCGAGGATTCTCCATCCGCCCGCGCCAAGTCGCTGCGTGAGATCCTCAACCGGGCATCGCACGAGTACTACGTGCTCGACAAGCCCGAGCTCAGCGATGCTGAATACGACCGGCTGTTTCGCGAGCTCCAGCAGATCGAAACCGCGTACCCGGAGTTGCGCAGTGCCGATTCGCCGACGCGTCGCGTGGGCGCGGAAGTGCAGAGTGCGCTCGTCAAGCACACGCACGCAGTGCCAATGCTATCGCTCGCCAACGCGTTCGACGATGATGAACTGCGCGCGTGGGAGGATCGCCTCATCCGCATCGCGGGCGACGACATCGCGCGAGCGGGCTATTCGGCAGAGCTCAAGATCGACGGCGCGGCGGTGAGTCTTACGTACGAGGATGGATTACTCGTCGTCGGTGCGACGCGCGGCAACGGAACCATAGGCGAGGACGTCACCGCCAACATTCGCACCGTACGCGACGTGCCGCTGCGTCTTACCAACGCGCCGCGCGGCCGCGTCGAGATTCGCGGCGAGATCTACTTTCCATTCGATCAGTTCGAGCGCATGAACGAAGCGCGGGTCGCCGCCGGAGAACCGGTATTCGCAAACCCGCGCAACGCATCCGCTGGCAGTCTCAGACAGCTCGATCCAGCCATCACCGCATCGCGCCCGCTTCGGTTCTTTGGCTACGCCGTTGCATTCGACGACCCGGCGAAGCTTCCCTTCAAGACGCAATCCGAGCTGCTCGGTGCACTTCGAACGTGGGGCATTCCAGTCGCGCCGCACGCATTGCGCTGTCGCACGATGGAAGAGGTAACGGCCTGGGCTCATCGCGTCGAACACGAGCTGCGCGCCGAGCTCAACTTCGCGATCGACGGCGGCGTCGTCAAGGTCGATTCGCTTCGGTTGCAGGACGACCTCGGCGTTGTCGGCGGACGGGAGCCGCGCTGGGCGATCGCGCGGAAGTTTGCACCCGACATTGCGGAGACGCGTCTCACTGCGATCGAAGTCAACGTAGGACGCACGGGCCAGTTGAATCCGTACGCAGTTCTCGAAGCTGTGGAGATCGGCGGCACCACCGTGCGACTCGCTACGCTGCACAACGAGCAACTCATTCGCGACAAGGACCTGCGCGTGGGCGACGTTGTGCAGGTCAAGCGCGCCGGCGACGTGATCCCGCAGGTGATCGGCCCTGTGCCCGAGCGACGCTCCGGAAGCGAGCGCGAGTGGCGCATGCCTTCACGCTGTCCGATCTGCAACACGCCTGTACAGCGGGATGCTGATCTCGCGGCGATCTACTGCCCCAACGTCGCCTGTCCGGGCCGCCAACTGGAGTCGATCGTGTATTTCGCCTCGCGCGGTGCAATGGACATTCGCGGTCTCTCATACGCGCGCATCGAGCAGTTGCTGGACGCGGATCTCGTACATGATGTCGCCGATCTCTACACCCTCGGCGTCGACGACCTTCTTGCACTGGACGGTTATCAGAAGAAAAGCGCGACGTCACTGATAGGAGCGATCTCCGCATCCAGATCACAACCACTGTCGCGTCTCCTCACCGGTCTCGGTATTCCGCACGTCGGCGAGACTGCGGCGCGTCTGCTCGCGCGGCACTTCGGCTCGTTGAAGGCGTTGTCCTCAGCTAGCGCCGAGCAGATCGAGGCCATTCGTGGACTCGGAGATGTGATCGCCCAGTCGGTCGCGAGCTTCTTTCACGATCCATCCGTCCGGTCGTTGATGACCAGGCTCGAGCGCGCCGGAGTGAAGCTGGACGAGCCGACCCACGTGGCCGCCTCCGGCGCGCTTACGGGTCAGACGGTGGTGATCACAGGCACACTCCCGACGCTATCGCGGTCGCAGGCGGCCGCCCTGATCGAGGAAAATGGGGGCCGAGTGACCAGCTCGGTTTCCAAGGCGACGACGTTCGTGCTTGCAGGGACGGAGCCGGGAAGCAAATTAGACAAGGCCAATGCGCTCGGCGTTCCGATAATAGACGAGAGCGAGCTGTTCAACCGGATCGGGCAATAGAGTGAACGAGACCAATATCAACAATCCGCCGCTTCTATCAGTCCCGCCCCGTGCGCTCCTGGCGCTCCGGAAGGCCATGCTCACGCGACCGGACCTCGACACCGTCTTCGCGCTACGGGATGCCGCCTTCGCTGGCGGTGACGCGATGTACGACGCCTTCGCAGCGTTCGTCCAGGCAAAGGACAACGTCGACCCGCAGGAACTCGAAATCCAGCGGTTCTTCCAGCGGGCCGGTGAATTCTGGACTCAGTCCGGCTGGGGCCAGACGTCGTTTTCCGAAGCCGATGGGGCCTTCTGCGCGGTCGAGATCACCGGCTGCTGGGAAGCACACGTCGACGACCAGCCCGACCCTCGCGGCTGTCACCTGACGGTCGGTATCATCGGAGCGTTCCTAGGCAAGTTCGCCGACTATCCGGTCGCGGTGCTCGAAGTCGAGGGGCCGGCGACGGACAGTGAGAAATGCCGCTTTCTGGCAGGAAATGTGGACATGATCGGCGCGAAGTACGCGGAGAATTCGTAGCAAGTGGTGCGGGGGACGGGGTCCGTCCCCCCGGCAGAAAGTTCCTCCGGAGTCCGTCCCTACTCCGTCCCTACTCCGTCCCCCTAGCCGTTCAACAGCTCCCGATAGACCGGATTTGGAACGAGCGTTCCATCGACGATTACTTCGCGATCCCACGGCAGCACCACGGCACTCTCGGTCGCGAGTGCGTGGTAATCCGGCTCGTAGCTCCCCGTTCGGAAGCAAACAGCCGTTCTCACCTCGACCGCGCCCACATGATGCAAGGCTGCTATCGCCAACCGTAGCGTGTCGCCCCCGTCGCACGTCTCATCCACCACCAGCACTCGGCGATTCAGCGCCTGCGGCGGCGCCTCGCCAAAGACAGCGGGCGTTTCGCGGATGACTTCGGAGTGATATTTCCGGCTCACCAGAATCGAATGAAAGTCGCGGCCCAGCATGGCGGCCACGACAGCGCCAGGCACGACTCCCGCCGTGGCGACTCCCACGACGATGTCCGGCTGGTACGCGCGCGCGACCTTGAGGGCAAGTCCGCGGGAAAGCTCGCCGAAGAGGGGCCACTCTACCACGAGGACCCCGCGCGCCGGATCGATGGATGTGCGTCGAGGCATGATAGCAAGCTAGCCCGAACGGTGCGTCCTCGATAGCTTCCCCTAATGTCGTTCTGGAGCCGGCTGACAGGAAAAACTGCAACACAGAAGCCACAAAAGCTGGACTACTTGAGCGAGGCCCTCGCGCTCGAGCGTCAGGGCGATTTCGACGCGGCCCTGACGTCGTATCGTCTCGCAATGCGGGACCAGCCGAGCAATTTCAAGGTGCTCCAGAACATGGCGATTGCCTACACCAAGGTCGGCCAGCCGGAGCAGGCAATCCGCTGTTACCGTGGCGCGCTGCACATCGAGCCGCGGCTGGCGGGAGCGCACTACGGACTGGCCTTTCTGTTGCTAAAGCGCGGTGACATCGCAGACGCAGCATATCATCTCGACGCGTTTCTGCTCGACGCACCCAAGAGTCCCGAAGCCACGCGCTGGGTCACGCATGCGAGAGAAACGCTGGATACGTTGCGGACCAGCGATGGCGAAGTGACGACCGATTCCGTGGATGCTGATCTGACGATGGATCAGCCGCCAGAGGACCCGGAATAAGTGGGTTCAGTTCTCGCCGTCGTCAGCCAGAAAGGTGGCGTCGGCAAGACGACCACCGCGGTGAATCTGGCCGCGGCATTCGCGCGGCGCGGACTCAAGACGCTCATCATCGACGTGGATCCGCAAGGCGCCGTTCGTTACGGCGTTGGGCTTCGCAAGGACCACTCAGTCTACGGCTTCGCCGACTATCTGAGCGGCGAGTGTGCGCTGCGCGACGTGATTCTTCCGACGATGCTGCCGTGGCTGCGTGTGATTCTCGCGGGTACGGTCAGTGACGAAGCCGATCACCTCGCATATCAGAGTCTGGTCGCGGACTCGGAGTTGCTTCCCGAGCTGTTGGAAACGGCGCGCCAGCGCTGTCACATCGTAGTGGTCGACACGCCCCCCGGGCTCGGTCCCATCACGCACAAGGTACTGCTCGGCAGCCAGCACGTAGTGGTGCCGCTGCAGTGCGAGCCGCTTGCGTTGCAGACGACGCCGCAGATCCTTCGCGGGATTCAGAGCGTCGTCGAACTCAACGAGCAGTTGATACTGGACGGGCTCATTCTGACGATGTACGAGCCCAACAATCCTGCCAGCGAGCGCGTCGTCGAGTACGTTCGGCAACACCTGCCCGCGAATATTGTTTTCCGCCAGCTCGTGCCGCGCACAGTTGCAGCGGCGGATGCGTTCGCCGCCGGCCAGCCTGTAGTGACGCGCAGCCCCGCGGACGCCGCGGCGCAGGCATACATCAACATCGCGACTTCGCTCGTCGAGCGAATGGATGGCTGAGCTGGTCCGCAAGGCGATGCCACGCAACCGTGGTATTCCCGCGTTGATCGCGCTGCTGCTCTCAGCAGCCGTACTGGGAGCGGGCGCGTGCGCGGAGATCAACACCGATCCGAAATTCGCCGCGGCGATCGCTATCGACACACTGCCATTCCCCTCGATCGTGGCGAACGACTCTCTGCGCGATTCGCTCGGGGTTGCGCGTCCGCTGCACGGTTCCGTATTCAACATCGAGGGAAGCGCGCTCTCGTCGATTGCGGTGAGGTTTCGCACACCCGACGCAGGCGCAAGGGTGGACAGTGTAACCGGATACGTCGTGGCAGACACGGCGCGCAGTACTCCTGTAAGGATCATCGCAGTCTCTGGCGCGCTGCAGTCCGCGCCCGACACTCTGTATATCGTTCCGCTGCCGGACACCGTGAGCACCACCAGCACCACCGATTCGCTGCTGTATTCTCTCACGGATACGACGGCCAACATCTCGAATCCCCTGACACTGCAAGTGGGCCACCGTGTTCCGGTCTCGACGCCACTGCCGGTGCGCTCATATATCGTGAGCTACCGAATCGCATATCCCAGCGATACGCTTCTGGCGCAGCTGGTTACGCGCGACGGTGGGCGGAAATCGACCGTGGACACGACTGACGCAACCGGTACTTCGCAGCGACGAATCCGGCTTCGGCCCTTGAGTCTCACGAGTGTCAACGATTCCGTAGTGGTGATCGCCACGGTACGTTACCGTGGTGTTGCCGTCGCCGGCGCACCCGTTCGGTTTGTACTCAAGGTGAAGCCGCACCCGTAAGACTGGAGCCATAGATGCTCGTGGTAAACGGTGGACCACGCCCGGAGCCCGGTACCCTGAATCAGTTGTTCTTTCAGGCGATCGAGCGGTACGACAAGCCGGACGCGCTGCAGGTGAAGATCGGAGGGCGCTACGAACCCATTTCGCATCGCGCCATGCTGGAGCGTGTGCGCCACGTCGCGTACGCACTGCAATGGATGGGAGCGAAACCGGGCGACCGTGTCGCGATACTTTCCGAGAACCGTCCGGAATGGGCGATCGCCGATTTTGCGTGCCTTACGACAGGCGTGACCGATGTTGCGATCTACCCCACGCTACCGGATTCGCAGATCGCGTACATCCTGAAGGATTCGGGTGCCATGGCGATCTTCGTCTCGACTGCGGAACAGGCCCAGAAGGTTGCGACCATACGCCATCAACTTCCCACGCTCAGATCCGTCATAAGCTTCGATTCCGTGGAGTCGGGTCTGGCGGATTTCAGCATGGCCGAATTCGAGCGACGCGGCGCGGAAGACGAGCCGCCCGACGCCGCCGCGCGCCACCGTGAGCACGCCTTGCAGGTACGCCCCAACGACATAGCGACCTTCCTCTATACCTCGGGTACCACCGGCGAGCCGAAGGGCGTCATGCTGACGCACGACAACATCCATTCAAACGTCGCTGCATCGCGCGAGATGATCCCGTTCGTCGGCAATGACGTTGCACTCAGCTTCCTCCCGCTGTCGCACATCCTGGAGCGTATGGCCGGACACTATCTGATGTTCGCGACCGGAACTTCCATTGCATATGCGGAATCCACGGCGACAGTGCCGGACAACATGCTCGAAGTGCGTCCGACACTCATGATATCTGTCCCGCGCCTCTATGAAAAGATGTACGGACGCGTTGTCGAGACCGGAATGACTGGCGGGGCGGTCAAGAAGCGAATCTTCCTCTGGGCCCGCGCGACAGGCGACAGGTGGGCGGACGTGAAGCTTGCCGGTGACACACCGCGCGGTGGCCTGGCGCTGAAATACTCGCTCGCGCAGCGGCTCGTCTTCTCCAAGCTCAGGACGCGCACGGGCGGACGGCTGAGATACATGGTATCCGGCGGTGCGCCCCTCTCCGCAGAAATCAACAAGTTCTTCTACGCTGCCGGTCTCACTATCCTCGAAGGCTACGGCCTCACGGAAACCTCGCCTGTCGTCGCCGTGAACACGCCAAGCGCGTTCCGTATCGGAACCGTAGGCATGGCTATTCCGGGAGTGTCGATCTCCATCGCCGAAGACGGCGAGATTCTGGTGCAGGGTCCCAACGTGATGGTGGGCTACTACAACAAGCCGTCGATGACGAAGGAAGCGATCGATTCCGGCGGATGGTTTCACACCGGCGACATCGGCGTGCTGAACGACGGCTTCCTTACCATCACGGATCGCAAGAAGGAGCTGCTGGTTACGGCTGGCGGAAAGAACATCGCGCCGCAGCCGATCGAAACGCTGATGAAACGCAGCAAATTCGTCGCGGAAGCGGTGCTCATAGGCGACCGGCGCAAATTTCCCATGGCACTGGTGGTTCCGGATTTCGACCAGTTGGAAAAGTGGGCGCGCTACAAGGGACTCGTCTTTTCGGACCATGAAACGCTGATCGCGCTTCCGGAAGTGCGCGCCAAGATGGAGCGAGAGACGCTATCCAGCCTTGGCGATCTCGCGCACTTCGAGACACCCAAGAAGGTCACGCTGGTCCCGCAGGATTTCTCCGTGGATCGCGGCGAGCTTACGCCGACGCTCAAGGTCAAGCGACGTGTGATCGACGATCATTACAAGCATCTGATCGACGCTGTCTATTCCGAGGTGGAGGCGACTGGATCAGCGCCGGTGGAGCGCCACTAGCGGACCACGCTTCTCACCGATCCACCAGTGATCGTCACGCGCAATCTCTTCCATCTCCGCTGGGACTGGCAGCATTGCAGGCGCGACCATCCGCCCGCCGGGCGAGAGAGCGCGCGCGGCAAGCCTCAACTCATTCCCAGACCAGCCCGAGTCATCGATCGCGACACCACGGAGCGAGCCGTCGGTAACGGGTAGGCGGTTATCGGAGTAAAGCGTTCCAACTCGCTCCGACTCCCCAATCGGTTCTTGCGGGTTGACGGCATAAGCGCGCAATCCAACCAGCTCCGCAAGCTCGATCGCGTACCGCGCCCAGTCACCCACGAGCGCGATCGTTGCTCCGTCGGCAACCGCGAGGAATGCGCCGACTCGGATCGCGCCTTCATCATCGCGTGGCAACAACTCCCCGGTGACGGCTCCGGCACTCCGGTCGCGGAACCACACTTCACCGTCCTCGATCTCGTATTCGCGGCGGCACGTGGGGCAGCCGAGTAACCCCTGCACGACCAGGCGCTCGTCGCGTTGAAGTATTGCCGCAACCAGCGGGATCTGAGGATGGTCGGCAGTGCAGCGCAACCCATCCAGTAGCTCGATGAACATCCGGCAATCAGTTCCAGCGTGTTAGGCGTGCATTACGAGTGCGACAGCCGCAACTCGTCGACGTTGACGGTTGCTGGCTGCGTCACTGCGTACAACACCGCGGAGGCCACGTCGCTCGGCGTGAGCATCGCACCGCGATCCGGCACGATCCGTTCGGGTCCGCTGAACGTGATTCCATCCCACATGTCCGTATTGACCGGTCCCGGTGAAACGAGCGTCGCGCGGACGCCAGAGCCCTTCAGCTCCAGGCGAAGCACCTCGTGCATGGCACGCAACGCGTACTTGGCCGGCGCGTACGCACCATTCTCTGGAAAGATTCCGCGGTCCGCGATCGAGCCCAGGCTGACGAAGTGCCCGCTTCCACGCTGTTTCATCTTCGCCGCAAACGCGTGTACGATCAGAAACGGGCCAAACAGATTGGTGCCGAGTACGTCGCTGAACAACCGCATCGGCATCTCCGTAATCGCGGCGACCTGAAAGACCCCCGCATTGTTCACGACGAGGTCGGGCGCGCCTCCCAGCTCGGTCTCCACACGCTCGGCCATCCCGCGCACCGACGTCTCATTGGTAACGTCACATGGCGCGGCGAATGCGCCGTGGCCAATCTCGCCCGCAAGACGTCGGAGGGCATCCTCCGTACGTGCAACGAGCGCAACTCGCGCTCCGTCACTTGCCAGAGCACGCGCGATCGCCTCACCGATGCCGCGCGATGCGCCCGTTACGAGCGCACTTCTTCCGGCCAGACGGTTGCTCAGAGCGACGACCCGTTCGGGATCAGGCGCAGGAACTCGTCGCGCGTCTTTGGATCCTCACGAAACGATCCCAGCACGGCGGACGTGACAGTGGTCGAGTTCTGCTTCTGTACGCCACGCATCATCATGCACAGGTGCGCCGCTTCGATCACCACTCCGACGCCGCGCGGTTTGAGCACATCCGTTATGGCTTGCGCGATGTCGACTGTCAGACGCTCCTGCACCTGCAGCCGGCGAGCGAAGATGTCCACCACGCGAGCAAGCTTGGAGAGCCCGACGATTCGTCCGTCCGGTATGTACGCGATGTGTGCCTTTCCGAAGAACGGCAGCATGTGATGCTCGCACATCGAGTACAGTTCGATGTCGCGCACCAGGATCATGTTCGAGTGCTCCTCCTCGAACATTGCGTCTCCGATTACCGTTCGCGCATCCTGATCGTAGCCGTGCGTAAGAAACGCCATCGAGCGCGCTACACGCTCAGGCGTCTTGAGAAGACCTTCGCGATTGGCGTCCTCGCCCAGCAGAGCCAACTGCTTTCGCACGAGGTCTTCGTAGTCAGCCAGCGCAGCTGCGGACGTGCCAGGCGGCAGAATGTCATCCGGGTCCGGCTCGAATGCCCTGTTGATCGCAGTGTTAGTGGCCATCGTATTCCACGTAGTTGTTCTCCGTCTCCCAAAGTACCAGCCGAACCAGCCGGCCCGGCCTGATCTTTCCTTCGAGAATGCGCCACATCTGAACGATCATGTTCTCTGCGGTCGGGATCACCTCGTGCATGAACGGAACGTCGACGTTCAGGTTGTGATGATCGACCAGATCGACCACCTCGCGAGTGACCAGATCCTTGAGCCGGCTCAGATCGAACACGTAGCCCGTGTTCGGGTCCACTTCACCCGCTACCGAGACGTCCAGCGTGTAATTGTGGCCATGGCCGTGCGGATTGTTGCACTTGCCGAAGGTGCGACGATTCTCCTCATCGGATAGCGCCGGATTGTGGACGCGGTGCGCTGCGTTGAACTTGAGTCGCCGGGTGACCGTGACCGTTGGCATGCATCCTCCGGACGCAAAAACCTCCGTCGTGGCTCGAGCCACGACGGAGGTCGGAGTGGAGAGGATTTTTGAAGCCCTGTCGAAACAATGAGGCTCTCACCCACGCTTTCCGCCTTCCCCGCACTGGGGCATGACGTCGGCACAGTTTGTCGATCCCACGTGAAGGACTTATCGGCTCAAAAACTGAGCTCTCCGCTCCGATGAAAACCGCGTAACTTATACGGAAGAAAGCTATTGGTCGTTCCACATCCGGTCAACGGACTAGAGGGGCATGGATTTAGGCATTGTCGTTGCGGTGGTGATGCTCGTGATATGGGGTGTGTGGACCTTCGCGCTCAATGCGCCGGGCTGGGCGCACATATTGCTCACCGTGGGAGTATTTCTGCTCTTCTATCGAATCGTGGTCCGCGGCACACCCGGATATCCCACAGCGGGCCGCAAAGAGTAAACGATGTTTGACCCAGCCGCGTCGGCCAGCGGACGCGGTGCGATCGCGGAACAGCCTCTTGCGCTGAAACCAGTCCCGCCGGGACTTGGGCGTCGCGTCGTTGTCACCGGAGCTGCCGGCTTCGTCGGCTGTCACACCTGCCGCGCTCTCGCCGGGAAAGGCTGGCAGGTCCGCGCCCTTGTTCGAAGCGCCGCCAAAGCGGCCGAGCGACTCGCCCATCTTCCAGTTGAAATCCGAATCGGTGACATTCGGGATCCTGCGTACCTCGCGTCATCGATGGACGGCGCCACAGCGGTCGTTCACCTCGCCGCCATCGCTATCGAGCACGATGGCGATACCTACGAATCGGCCAATACGAACGCAACGCGCGCCGTGATCGAATCCGCCTCGAATGCCAGGGTGCGCCGCTTCGTGCACATGTCGCAGAACGGCTCCGACAGCAAGTCGCCTTACCGATTCCTTCGAAGCAAGGGCATTGCGCAGGACCTCGTCACGTCGAGCGACCTCGAATGGACGGTACTCCGCCCGTCTGTCATCTTCGGACGCGAGGACGAGTTCGTCAACATGCTCGCTCGTCTGGTGCGCCTCACTCCATTTGTATTGCCGCTTCCGGACGATGGCCGTGCACGCTTTCAGCCGATCGCGGTCGACGATGTCGCCCAGGTCATCGCGCACACGATCAGCGATGCGTCCACGCATCAGCAGATCTTTCCACTCGGTGGCTCCGCCGAGCTGACGCTTCGTCAGATAGCCGAGCGCATTCTCGTCGCCATGAACGCCCGGCGGGCCGTAATTGGCGTGCCGGCCGCGATCATTCGGCCGCTCGTCGCAGCGCTCTGGCATCTCGTTCCCAGACCGCCCGTGACGAGCGAGCTGCTCGACATCCTTGCGTTGAACAACACCGTCCCCGACAACGCACTCGTATCGGTGTTCGGAATCAGCCCGGCGCCGTTCGCGCCGGAAGAGCTTTTGTACCTTCGCAACATCACCTTCGGGGAAGCGCTCCGGTCGTTGTTCAGGAACTAACCCCTCAAAGCTCTCAGCCCGTCCGCGACCGCCCCGAGGCAGGATTCCAGTCCTGCAACCGTATGGTCTCCCATATGTCCGACGCGAAACGTCGCCGATCGTAAAACTCCGTAACCGGTGCCGATCGTATATCCACGCTCGGCAACGTTCCGCACCAGATCGGTCGACACCATTCCCGACGGTAACGATACCGCAGTAACGGTCGGCGACCGCGCTCCCTCCTTCGCGAGTATCGAAATATCGATATCGAGCGCATCACGCGTCCGCCCCACCCATTGTTCCATGGTCGAGCGCATCGCTTCATGTCTGGACCAGCGCGCCTCGATCCCTTCGGCGACGATCGCCTGCACCTGTCGATCGAGCGCGAAGATGAGCGACACCGCAGGGGTCGCTGGCGTCTCCTGGTTCCGCGCGTGGGAATCGAAGGCGAGCAGATCGAAGTACATGCCACGACCCTCCACTTTTTCGATCGCCCGCAGATAATTCTCCGACACCACGGCGAACGCCAGCCCTGTCGGTAGTGCGAGCGCCTTCTGCGATGCGCTCACGACACAGTCCACGTCCCACGCGTCGAATTCCAGCCGCGCACCGCCAACTCCGCTGACGCTGTCGACAATTGTCAGTACTCCCGATTCACGCGCGACGCGCGCGATTGCGCGCACGTCTGCGAGCGCACCAGTGGAGCTCTCGTTGTGAATCATGGTCAGCGCCGAGTACGATCCAGCTTCGAGTCGCTTGCCGACCTCCTCCGCGTCCGGGACATCGCCCAGCGCAAAACCGATCTGATCCACCTCTCGGCCACACTCATGCGCGAGCTTCACGAAGCGCTCACCGAACGCCCCGTTCACGAGCGCCAGTATTCTTCCACGCGGCGCACAACGTATTGCGGCCTCCATTCCGCCAGTGCCGGATGACGTCAGTACATACACAGGCCGTTGCGTCCGGAACACGTCGCGCATTCCGGCCTGTATGCGCGAGAAGATCTCGTGAAACTCCGCGCCGCGGTGAGGGATCGGCTGCCGCAGCATCGCCTTCAAGACGTCTTCTCTGACTTCCGTGGGGCCGGGAAAGAAAAATGTACCCGGCTGCGGTTCAGGTTGCTGCACTCAGATCTCCCAGTTCGACAGGATGACACCGGCGTGCGCCGGCTCCGGACGATCGGCGAGCGTCATGCGAAGGTCGGTCCATCGAACGCGCGCTCCCCGACGAATGAGCTGTGCATACAAAGCGCCGTAGGCGCCCTGCATTCTGATGGCCACCCGACGCGTCCCGGATCTGCGTGCATAATCCGCGAGTTGGGTCGCGAGTACGTCGACGTCACTTTCGGCGCGGCACGCAAGCTTCAAAACACGCAGCTCGTCCCTGCCCCGACCTTCGACAAGCGGCGCTGTGTGACACAATGCAAAACCATCGACCGTGCCGCCGCGCTCCAGGACGAGCGTATCTCCCAGTCCGAGCGCGTGAGTCAGGTTGATCTCGCGCGTGTAATCGTATCCCGGCGATATGTCCTGCGTGAGTTCTGCGCATCTCGTGACGAGATCGGTCCGCTCGCTCTCGGACAGACGCCCCAGCTGCACGATTCTGCTGTCCGCGTAATCCGCGTCCAGCGTGATGGTGATCGTGAGATAGGATGGAACGTAGCCCAGCGACGAGTAGAAGCCGATGTTGTCGACCGTCCGGGGCATGGTTTCGAGACCGATAACTTTCGCGCCGTGATCAGCGAGCCACCTTGTCCCCTCGGTGACTACGCTCTTGCCGATACCGTGGCCCTGGAGAGACGGAGTCACGGCGAGGGGACCCATCCAGCCTTCCGTGCCAGACAGATGACACATGTTGAAGGCGACGATTTCATCGCGCTCTCCGCGCCATAGCATTGCGCCGCCGTCAGCGTCCTCGATCGCGAACCGCCAGATCGCGGAGCTGAGATTCGGAACGTGAACACCGACCAGCCCGTCCTTGCGGTATCGGTCGGTGAAGGCGCCGCTGAACACTGAGTTCAGGCTTGCGACGTCCCGCACGGTCGCAGGATACGGTCCCGACACGCTCGGCGAGCGTCTGAAGTTCTTCGCGAATCCAGCCGTCACTCAGGCTCCTTGCATCGGGAATACCGTATCTACCTCCACATCGTCGTGCTCCGCCAGCCGAAGCGACGGAATTCCCTCGTCCGACCCGTCGACCACCGACGCGCCCGTCTCCTCATCATAGCGCACGACGATAACCCTATCGACCCCCTCACGCACGCTCTCGATATGAGTGATGAGAATCACCTGCTCGAACCTGTCTTCCAGTCTATGGAGCAGCTCCAGAACATTGTCGCGTCTGGATGAGTCCAGTGATCCGAAGACCTCGTCCAGTACCAGCAACGAGAACGGTTGGCCCGACCGGTCGGCAATCATCTGGGAGATCGCCAGGCGAAGCACCAGATTGGCAAGGTCTTCCTCACCACCGGATATCACGGGCTTTGCTATCCCATCCTCCAGAACGACGATGTCGTAACGTTCGTCCAGCTCGAGTCTGTTGTAGCGCTCGTCAGTAAGCGCGCCAAGAAAAGAGCTCGCAATCTCCGAGAGTTCCGGACGCAGGGCATCGTTCAGATCGCCTCGAAGGTCCCGAAATGCGTTGTCCAACTCGTCGTGCATCAGCCGCTGGCCGTTCAGGACGCGCAGCCGTTCCGCCACTCGCTCATACTCGCGCTTCGCGGCCTCCGCGGTATCCAGGCGTTGCTGCGCAGCACGTACGTCACCCTGGGCGCCGACGACGATCAGCTCGCTGGATCGGGAAGCTTCAGTCGCGCGCTCGAAGTCGGCGCGAACAGCATCGTGCGCAGTCTGCGAGAACTCGCGCGTCGCGCCGGCGTTGCGCAGCGCATCGCGTTTCGCGATCGCCCTCGCCAACTCCGAGTCGATCCGCGCTCGCTCCACCTGCGCGGCCGGTGCGCGCTCGACCGCCGCCTCGAGCCGCGCGGCACGAAGGTCCATCGGTGCGAGACGCTCGATTTCCCTGCGCACGTACGCGTGACGCTCGGCATCGTACACGGCACTGATCGAGTTGATCTCCGCAAGCATCTCCGCGCGACGTTGGTCCTTCGCCGCTATCTCGCGTTCGAGAGCCGGCAATTCGTGCACGGCGGCCTGCACCTTGGCAAGTTTCCGCTCGAGCGTAGTGAGCGCCATCGCGAGGCCGCGCCGCTTCTCCTCCAGGGTCGATACGCCAGCCGGAATCGCGGCAAGTTGATCTTCGCGGTCCCGATAGTACTGGCCGTCCACGCGGAGCGTCTCCAGCTGTTCGGCCAGGTGCGTTACGACAGACCGGAAGTTGGCGCCGAGTACACGGTTGCATGTCGGACAGATGCCCTCAGCACCCAGCTCGACGATGCTATCGTGTTGCTCCTTCACATCGGCGTATTGGCGGCGCAGCTCCTGCAGCTTCGTTTCCGCTTCCTGCTTATCGCGTACCCATTCGGTGCGCAGCGTTTCAAGCGTCTGGGACGTCTCCTCGAACTGCGTACGAGCTTGCTCCAGCTCGAGCGTCACGGCCTCTTCCAGAGCTGGTGCTGTCTCGAGTCGTCCCAGCCGCTCGCGCAGCCGGATCAGCTCATCCGCCAGTGCGCGCTCGTTTTCCATGAGCGCGAGGCGTCGACCTTGCTGGCGGAAGAGATCGTCCAGCCCAAGTAGCTCCTGACGCAGAGCAGGCAGCGGCGCAATTGCCGCGCGCAGCGTCGCCAATTCCTCGTGCACAGTCGCGATCGCGATCAGTTCCGAGGCCAGGCGCTCTCCATCTCTCGTGAGATCCGAAACCTCACGCTCGACGATCGTTATCTCGGCGAGCAATCGTTGCCACTGCTCGCGCTCGCGCTGCGCCTGTTCCCACAAGGGAGTCACACGCCGCAGCTCCGCGAGCGCGATCGAATGACGCGTCCCAGCTTCATTCGAACGCGCAATCGCATCCTGCAGACTTGCGGCCGCCACCGACAGTGCGCCTGTGATCGCCTCCGGTTCAGGCATCGCGGAGCGGAGGCCGGCGATCTCGGCGCCGATACGCCTGCGTGATTCGCGTGCGATCTCCTGTGCGGCACGGAGTCGCTCATAGCCCAGCACTCGCGACAGGAATTGCGCGCGCTCGGTGGTACCCATCGCCGCCATCACGGCGAGATCCTTCTGACCCGTGAAGTACGTATTGAAGAATTCGCCGCGCGACATGCCCATGCGTCGCGCGACGAGCTCGTTCACGCCGCTGATGGAATTGGCGACAGCAGATTCGGATCCGTCCAGATAGAGCGATGCGGTCGTCAACCCGCGCTTCACTCTGTAACGATGTCCACCAAGCTCGAAATCGAGCTCGACCTCGACCGGGGCACGTGGTCCCGCGCCGAGGAACCGGACGCCGTCCCGCTGACCACGGATCGCTGGTTGACCGTACAGTGCCCACGCGATCGCTTCGAGCACCGTCGTCTTGCCAGAACCGTTTGGGCCAATGATCGCGGTGATGCCGCGATCGAACGTCATCTCCGTCCGCGCGTGCTGGCGGAAGTTCAGCATGCGAAGACTGTTGATCTTCACAGCGAGTCGCTCACTGGAATGGCTGTCGCCGCAGCATCCGCCATGGTCAGATATTCCATACCGAGCGACACGAATGCAGCACGATCGATCTCCGCGGAAATCGGTCGTGATTCCAGCTTGTCGCGCAGTATCTCCGGCAGCGACGGACGTCTTCCCGGCGCCCCGCTCGCACTACGAAGCACGAGCTCCGGGCGGCGCACGTCGAGGTTGAAGTGCAATGCACGCCGCTTCACGTCGCGCACAGCCTTGGGGTCCATCTGACGCGCAACGTGTCGCGACACGTTGGTGATCACGAGCCGCGCTACGTTGTCGTCTATCGGCACGCGCGAACTATCCACTCTTTCCTGTATTGCCTCGTCGAGTTCCCGCGCCGTCATCGACGTGCCATCGAGTCGCGGAAGGTCCACCAGCGGGCGGGAGACGGTGAGTGGATGAAAGGTGTGGGTCGCTGTCTCGAGGTCCCACTCGATGATGCCCTTCCCCCCGCGAACCGGATCGTGCAATCCGGCGGCCCGCTCCTCGTGAATCTCACCCCACGGATTGGCGCTGGTGTAATCGATCGAGCCAGAGTAGTAAGCGTTCGGCGCCACTTCGCGGTGAACGTGATAGTGGCCGAGCGCCACGTAGTCCCAGCGCGTCGGCTCGATCTGATCCTTGCTGATCTCGACGCTGGATCGCTCCATGCGCCGCGCGTAATCCGGCAGCACGCCCTCCACCTCGCCGTGCAACAGCAGAATGTTCCGCTGCGCCGCAGGATCGGGTGTAAGCGCCGGAACGCCGCTCGGCATGTCCGGAACCGCCAGAATCGAGACGCCCTGCTCCGGAAACTCCAGTCGCTGTGCATCACCTTCGACGACCGTGATTCCGAGCGGCGAGAAAAGGCGAAGGATGCAACCCGTTTCGGCTGTGCGTGGGGTGTCATGATTGCCAGCGACCATCACGACCTTCGCATCCGGCAACGACGAAACGAGACGCGCGAATTGCAGGAAGGCGTGCAGGATCGCGGGATTGGACGGACGCACCGTGTGAAATACGTCGCCCGCGATGAGAACGAAGTCGGGACGCAATTCGATGGTCCGGTCGATCGCCCGCTTGAACGTGCCGGCGACATCGGCTTCACGCTGATTGATTCCAGCGGGAGTCAATCGCTGATACTGCCGGTAGCCAATGTGAAGATCGGCGAGATGGACCAGCCGCATCGCGCTCAGTTCCCCACCAGTTCCATGAGCGACTGGATGATGCGCATGCGCGCATGGATCGGCGGCCGTCCAAGTGGATGCACGTCCGACACCACGCTCACGACCATCTGCGAATCGGTAATCCAGCCCAGGCGGCGGTCCACCTGCATCGTGCCCTCGATTGTTCCGAAGGTTTTCCCCACGGTTCCGGCCCCGTCCTGAGCGTGATCATGCGTGACGGCCCCGTGGAAAGATACGTACGCCACAGCGCCGCGTCCGGCCAGTGAATCCAGACGGAAGGTGGTGCGCACGTCCGCGGTGCTCGGCCCGCTGGTGCTCAGCGGTACCCGCATGTCGCGTACCCACGTATGGCCGACCGCGACCGGATGTGGAGGAAGCATCGACGGCATCTGCGTCCCAACCGAGACGACGTCGCCTGAACCCGCCCCCACGTTCATGCCGCCACTCTCATCCACGCGCAGGCGAACGGTGCGGCCTTCCAGCGCACGCTGAGCCTCGCGAAGCGGTCGCAGTGCAACGTTCGACGGAAAGACCCGCACAGAGTCGGTCACTGAAAGAAGATCCGTGTATCCGTGCGCCCGCTGCAGCACGATCGCCCGCGTCCAGACACGCATTTCCCCCGACATCGTTTCGGGCGGATCGCCCGACTCCATCTCGAATCGCTGCTCCAGCTGCATGCGCAACGTGTCTCCCGCGGGCGGAGCGATCTTCAGCGTAACGGTCTGAGCCAGCAACGGCGCTGCGGTCAGTCCACACACCAGAAAAAGTGGTAACAAGCCACCCACTCCGCGGATCACCGGTCAGGCTCCGTATGGATCGTCGTTCGGTGCGCCGCGAAGCGCGGCCACCTGCGGCCGCTGCTGCACGGACTGCGTGATTCGTTTTGGCAACCGCGCGCGGAAGGTGCCGAGCATGTCCGCTGGTCGCTCCTTGAGAGTCACCGCGAGCGCGCGAAGCACGTCGCCCTCATCGTGCAACCCGATCGCGTCTTCCACAGCCTGCAGCGTGATCGACGAATCGCGCCCACGGAGCGCGCGGTATACGGCCGCTTCCAGCGACACCTCTCCGCCTTGCGGATATTGCTCGGCCCCGAGACGACCAGCCATGACCGCCGGCCGCGGGAACCGCACGAATATCGGCTGGGTGAAATGCGGATGCCGGATCATCAGTTGACCCTTCTCGAGCGTCGCGAGCTTGGTCCGCGTTGCAGGTGAGAGCACCGCGTAACCAGGTGCACTCAACTCGTCCGCATCCATTCTTCCGAACACCGAGGTGCCCGAGTTGCCCACGACTCTGCGATGCACCTGCGACCTGAACTGCTGCGCACTGAACAGCACCAGCCCCAGATACCGCCCTCGCTCGGCGATGTCCAGCAGCATCTTGCGCACGTACGTGTCCGGCCCGTCGCCTGGTGCATACTTGTTCAGCTCGTCGACGAACACCACTACATGCTTCACGCCCAGGTCGCGCCGCTCCAGATGCTCCCGCAGTTTGGACACTACGCGTGCGAAGATCAGATCCTGCGCATCCTCCTCCAGATTCGCGACGTCCACCACGTAAGTCGCGCGATCCTCGAACTCGCCAAAAGGCAGATCGCTCACCGGTCCCGAGTCGGTGACCAGCCCAGCACATCGCACCGATATGTTTGACAGCCGGTTGCGAACCTTGCGGATCGTCGCAACGTGATGAGTGCGCCAGCTTTCCTTGTTGCCGTTCTCGAGTCCGCGCAACACGTCGCGAAACCAGTCTTCCAGATCCGCAAACGACTGCACTACGTGCGGCCGCGTGAGCATTGGATCGGTGAAGGTCTGATCGATCACGCTGCGCGTTATGAAATCGATCAGCGCGTCCGCTTTCGCGTCGATGTCGTCCCGATTGAGCAACACCTCGGCGTACTGCAGCACCTCGCGCAACCCCCACGTGAGCGGAGTCACGTTGTGCGCGAGCGCCTCGTTCGAGCGCAGAGTGTTGAGAGAGAAGCCGCGTGCCGAGTAGGGTGCGTAGTATTGAACGTTCTGAAACGGCCGCGCCGGAACACCCATCTTGTCGTACAGCGCCCTGTCACCGTCATCCAGCTTGCCCGGCAGATCGAGAAAGCAGAGATCCGGCCCCTTCACGTTGAAGCATACCGCGGCAATCGATCCGCGGCTCTCCGGAAAGTGAGCGAACAACGATGCCAGTATCCACTCCACCGCGCTCGTCTTCGTCGCCAGACCCGACACGCCAGTGATGTTCAGATGCGCTGCCTCCGGCCCGACCAGAAAATCCGCGTCGAGAAAGATCGTCGCGTCCGTTCCACCAGCGCGATACACGCCGATCGGAATCCCCGTGTGGCTACCGTCGCGCAGATAACCATCCATCCGCAGCGCAACGTTGACGTCTTCCTCCTGCGCGAGAAACACATCGCCCATCGGCACCGGTTGCAGCGGCTCCTCGGGGATCTGTCGCAATACCGCGGCGCTGTAGAGCCGGATCTCCGACCGCTCTGCAGATGCGAACCCGGCCGATCCCGGCGCACCATCATGCCCCAGCACGTCGTGCATCGGGGTGAGCAGATCGGTGTAGCTGAAACCCTCGGTCACGATTCCGTAGATGTGCGGAATCTGCCCTTCAACCGGCCGGCGTCCATCGACGCGCACTATCGTGCCAATGCCTACCGGCGAATCCAGCGCTGTCCAGAAATGAAACTCGTGCGGCGTGTTGGGCTTCCGCTCCGTCGCGACGACCCTTCCAAGTATTTCGGTCACGCTATGGCTCGTAGAAACTGCTCGCAGTCGCGAATCCCGTATGCCATCCGGTCCCATCGGCCGTCGGGCAATGACAGCGGCGTCACTTCACCCAGCACCCAGCGCGACACTTCATTGGCGCGCTCCGCAACATCATCCGTCGGCGAGACCTCGATACGAACAAGTCCGAACATCGCGTCACGTCCGCGTGGATCGCGCAACCGGAGATACCAGCTGATCACCGGACTCCGCTGCCTGGCCGACAACGTGAACACGGAACTGCGCTCCCCTCGCTTGAGCGACATCACCACGTCCAGCGCATCTCCATCGGCAAACAGAGTCTGATGACTCTTTATGACACCGACCGCACAACTGGCTGCCGCCACACGCCCGCTTCCGCTGATCCCGCCGTCGATGAACAATGGCTCGGAGCCATCGGCACACCATAGCTCAGCGAGCTTGCGCTCGGCGTTGTCGCGATCCCGTCCCACGCGCTCGAACGCGACAGCGCGCAGTGCCGCTGGATGACGCGATACCAGCGCTCCGGTGCCCTCGTCGTGGCTGGTATCGACGATCTCGAATCCGCCCGTCTCTGTCCGACCTTCGCATTTGAGGAGCGTCAATGGCATGTACAACCGTCGCGACATGATCGGTGTGCGATGTCCCCACGTGACGAACCGACGGTTGACGCGAACGCGCACCACTGCCGCCACCGTCCCGTCGACTATCGGAATGCCATTGCGATGACATGCGATTCGCGCACGCTGGATTCCGTCCAGAAAACCCGCGAAGCGAACCTCGGGCTCGCCGGTTATTCGATGCGCACGCAGCCTTTGCCCTTCTATGCACTGCGCCGCTGCGATGCGCGGCGCCTCGTTATACGCGCCAGAGTAACTCTCGTCCGCCGGCGCGTCCGACTGAACTATCTCGACATCCGGGAGCAGGGATTGGATCGCTCGCAGTACGTCAATTGACACCGATGTCCCACGCTTGCTCCAGATCACCCTTCGAGTACACTCGGAATGCCGTCAGGGTCTGTGTCTTCTGCAGACCCGGCGCCGTGGAAACCTCCTCGGTTACCACGCGCGCGACGCTTTCGAAGTCGGGAACCTCCACAAGAGCGACGAGATCCCAGTCGCCACTCACGGAGTACACGCGCGATACCCCTTCAATCCCGGCCAGCTTGGTGGCACATTGCGGGATCCGCTGCGGGTCGGCCCTCACCAGCACGATGGCGGAGATCATCCCATAACATTACCGAGCGAACACCGAATGGAACAGGCCGAGCGCGGCACGGCTTCACGCAGCCAGAACGTCGTCCACTTTCTCCCGAGGACGACCGATGCGCTTGTGCGCGTCATAACGCCCGCTCTCGAGCGCATGGATGCAGCCCAATCCTCCCTCCAGCTCCTCGTCGTGACCCCCGACGCGGAGACGGCTGTCATCGTGGGCGACGTCGTCAGCCGCCTGGCCGGCGCCCAGGGAATCGAGGTCCTCCCGGTCACCTCTGCCAACCGCGCTGCCCGCATGCTCGCCGAGCGTCCGGTCCACGCCGTCGCAGGCCCCGCAATGGAGCTCCAGACCCTCATCCAGCGTTCCGCGATCAAGCTGGATGAACTTCGAACGATCGTTCTAGCGTGGGTAGATGATGAGATGGCAGAAACGCCGGCAGCCTTCGCCGCCCTCGAATCGCTCTTTGGCGAGCTGCCGAAGACCGCCACTCGCGTCATGATCGCCCGCCGCGCCACGCCTGACGCCGAGAAGATCATCGATGCACACCTGAGAACCGCCAGGCGGATGACGCCGCCCGAAGCCGAAGCCGGCGCGGTGCCTCAGATCTCACCAGCAGCACCTTCGGTCCACTACGTGAGCGTCAGCTCTGCCTCGCGTCCCGCGGCACTGCGCAGGCTTCTGGACGAGCTCGACCCGCCCTCGGCTGCGATAGTCGTCCGCGACACGGCGTCCGAAGCAGATGCCGTCCAGACCGTCCGGAGCCTTGGCTACCGCCGCACCGACGATCCGATCAGGATCGCGCGTTACGACGCGATTCCGCCCAGCCACACCGTGATCCTGTACGACGCGCCGGTGATGCCGAGCGAGATCGCGTCCACCACGGCAATCGGTCCCGTTCAGATAGTCGCCCTCGCGACTCCGCGCGACATGATCTCGCTGCACGAGCTGGCGGAATCACTGCTCCCGCTGACACTCGAAGGCCCCGGCTCGGCTGCGCGTTCGCGCGATTCACGGCTGCGCGAGGAGCTGGCGATCGTGCTTTCGCAGGGCGTTGCCACGCGCGAGATGCTGGCGCTGGAACCGTTGCTCGACCGTTACGACGGAATCGAGATCGCCGCGGCGGCAGTAAGGTTGCTCGACGTCGAGCGCACACGCAGTGCCTCCGCGCCTCGCCAGCTGCGGCTCGTGGCAGCGGACTCCACGTCCGCGCAGTCGCGTGAGAATCGTGGCGGTGAGCGCGGCTCGCGCCCGCCACGCGAGCGTGAATTTCGCGGACCGCCGCATGGTGGTCCACGCCCGGAACGTAGTGAGCGCAAGGAATGGACGCCACGTCAACCGCGCGAGGGAGGAAGCGCGCACGCCGGCAGCGATCGCCGCGAGCGCAACCTTGGCCGCGGTCCCCGTTCTGGCGGAGCGGGTCGCGACGATCGCGGTCGCCCGAGCGGTCCTCCACGTCGTCCACGGCCCTCCGAGCGGTAACGCGGAGTGAGTGTCGCATACCAGCACACCGGCGGCTGGATCGAGGTAGTCGCCGGCGTCATGTTCAGTGGCAAGAGCGAGGAGCTCATTCGCCGTATCCGGCGCGCACTCATCGCGCGAAAGCGCGTCCAGGTGTTCAAGTCGCGCCTGGACGAGCGCTACGCCGGCATCAATGCTGTCTCGAGCCACGACGGGCGGACGGTGGAGGCGATTCCTGTCGACACGGCTGCACAGATCGCACAACGATTGGATCCCACCGCGCAGGTGATCGGGATAGATGAAGCGCAGTTTCTCGATCCGGGAATCATCACACTCGTCACGACGCTCGCTGACACCGGACGGCGCGTGATAATTGCCGGCACCGACACCGACTTTCGTGGCGAGCCGTTTGGCGCCATGCCGCAGCTCATGGCGATCGCCGAGAGCGTGGACAAGCTACACGCGATCTGTGTGCTCTGCGGCGGACCCGCAACACGCAATCAGCGACTTATTGACGGGAAGCCCGCGCCGTACGAGAGTCCACAGATCATGGTCGGCGCAGCGGACCGGTACGAAGCACGGTGCAGGATGTGCCATAGCGTGCCGCGGCTGGACGCCGCGCAGGTGCGCATGTTCTGACGCTCCTCGGAGCCGATCTCGAACCGGCGCAATTGGTCGCGGTGCCAGGACGTTGCCGGCCGTACGATCGCGACGGTCGTTGACGAACAGCACCAAACAAGAACGGCCCCGGTATCAACCGGGGCCGTTCTGCACTGTCACGCTTTGCGATAACTAGGGTGTCAGCGAGTTGTACAGCGCCGCCACGTCGAAGCCAGCCGGATCGATTTCGTAATATCTGTTATCCGTGTACCGCCCTGTCGTCGGGAAGTAGGGTGGCGGATTGTACAGCGCGCACTTGTCGTAGCTGTAACGCTTCGCGAAACCCGTTCCGTCGGAAAGCCCGACAGCGCCGCGTTGCTTCTGGATTATTCCGCCCGTGAGATAGAGACATCCACGGCCGTTGTTGGTTCCTTCACAATCGTTCGCGTTGTTCGGTCCAGAACTGTAATTCTCGGCGCCGAACGCAGTGTTGAGCGCCATCATGACACCCTGTACGAACACGTCCTTTGTATCGTCCATGTTCTTGTAGCCAACGCCGTAAACGTTCAACGGATCCTGCTCTGCATTGTCGGCGACCAGAATGTCGTTGCCGGAGATAATTCCGAGCATGTCCGCCGTGCAGTTGTTGAGCGACGGATCCGTCACGTATTTCGTATCGCGCAGAATGGCGACGTTACCGGTCGCGTACAGCGTGACGCGCCCACGAAGCGTGCCGCTGATTCCGGTAGTCCCAGCGACGTAGATCACGCCCTTCGTGCCGGGATTGAGCCCACGGTAGAGCGGGTACAGATACTGTGCCTCCGCCGGGTACAAGGCCGTCAGCTGAGGAGCGACGGCGCCTGTGTAGGGTTTCCAGTAACCCATCGGGTTGGTCGTCACTCCCGCATAGAACGTCGTACTATCACCGGCAACTTTCTGAACGAGAGCGAGGAGTTGTGCTGTCGTCATCGTGTTCACGCCCGCCGTGTCGACCTTGAACTGTGGGTCGTACCGGTAGCTCGCCGCGTGCAGATTCGGATCACCGCCCAGATAGCACCGCGCAGTCGGCTGCGACAGCACGGCCTTCTCACGGGTCGATGCAGTGGTGCTGGTCAGCGACGCAATCGATGGGCCTGTGTAGCCGCCGCCGGAATATCTTCCCGATGCCGTAAGTGCCCGTGAGAACCATTTCGCGGTGTCTTCTGAAATCGGCACGAATGCCGGACGAGCGGATGAGCCGAGAGCGGTACCTGCGGTCGTAAAGATGTAAGTCGCGCCGCAGTTGGCCTCGGTCGAGTCTCCACGCACCCATGGCGCGGTCTTGCCGTAGTAAACCCGGAAAAATCCGTCGTCAGCGCCGTTGATCGGCAATCCGGCGACTCCGCCGGTTCCGCCGTTGTACGGGCGCGCGACGAACTCGATACGCATCAGCGTCTTGTCGACCGTGTTGGAGTTGGGCGCAGTGAAGTTGAAGCCACCCGACGATGCATATCCCGAAAGCGAGCTGAGCGCCGTGTTGTTGGGAAGCGCGATCGGTTTCTGGTTGGCAGAATAACCCACATCGAACGTTCCGTAGCCGGCGCCAAGTACTGCACCAGCCGTTCCTACTGTACCGTGAAAACGCGCGCCGCCGGACCCGATGTTGAGATTGTCATTGGACCAGACGGGGCCCCACAGTTGATCGTTGTTGTTGAAATAGATTATGGAGCCGTTGTTCGTTTCCTGGTTGGACCAGTAGGCAAACTTCGCGAAGCTCTCTTGTGCGAGCTCGAGTCGGCGCACAACCTGCGCACCACTCTGATTCTTCGCGACCGCCACGACGCTCACGAACCGTCCAAACTGCCCGGTATTCGAGCTGGTCGGTCCCAGATACATGCTCACCGTAATTCCCGGGACAACCTTGCCGTCCGCGCCAAGTATTGTCGCATTGCTGGTGACAGTGGTGTAGCCCGAGTCCGGCGCAGCGTACGGGTCGAAATTAAGAGTGCTCTTCCCCATCGCGAGCACTGCCTCGGCAGCGTAACGCAAGTCACGCTCCTGATCGTACGAGTTCGCGAGTATCTGTTCGTTGCCGCCGAGGTAGATCGCCGACGTCGCGAGGCTCGCCAGCGACAGCGTGAGCACGAGTGTCAATATCAACGCGGAGCCGCGGCGCTCGACGCCGGGTCTCATCGTGCGCCTACTCTTCCACGCGCGGTACTTGACCGCTATTTGCGTAAGGTGCTTGGCGTACATTCTTCCCCCGATTATGGAACAGTTACCTGATTACTCGCCGCAATTGGAGAGAACTGGCCGCCGCAATCTTCAGCAGCCACTCCGTAGACCCACGTGTTGGTACTCGACACCTGCGTGTCTGTGAACGTGTAGGTCGGCTGTCCAGCTGGTATCGAGGCGAGCGGATCTGCAAACACGTCGCCTACCAGGCGTCGATAGATGACGTACTTCTCCACATCCTTCTCGCCACCGCCGTCATCTGTCGCACGACCCCAGCTCAGTACTACCTGATTGGATGTTGGCGCGACAGCAGTCACTGACTGCCCAAAGACCGGCGCGTCGCCGCATGTCGCGTGATTCAACAGACCGGCATTGAGCAACCGGATCGATGCATCCGCCGGCCGTTGAGTCTTGGTTCCGTCGCGCTCGATGAAGCTGCCAATCAAATGAACCTTCACAAAGCGAATCTCGTCGGTGAGGGCCGATGATCCGGTGTCCGCCGGCGACCCGTGTATGGGAACGTGAATCGCCGGCAGCGACGACGCCGGAACGTCGACGACGGCACCAGCAGCGTTGATTATCTGATACGTAAACGGAGGCGTGAGGGGATCGAGTATCATCCCGCGCGCCAGCGTGTCGATCGGCATCGCGTTCACGCGCCGAAACAGCGCGTACCGGCCGCTCGAACCCGGACTGTTGTCCGGTGCGACCCAGAAGGAAATGGTTTCCGCAGCGCTCGGCGGTCCGCCACGAAAGTACGACGTCGTCGGCCACACGGTCGACGAGACCGGTAGCGTGATCTGATGCGCCGGCGTCATGCTCATCGTCGAGCCGGCCGGAAGATCGGGATCGTAGTACACCGCGCCGAACGCGCCGCCTTCGGCTGCCGTATCGCGCGCCGCATAGTCGGCGTCGAACGTCACGGCGAATGGATCGGCCTGCACGAGCAGCGGTTGCTGATCGGAAACCCCGGCACCGGCAACGCGTATTTGCCGCTCCATCGTCGAGATGGCAAAGCGCACGTTCTGCTGAGCGTCGGATCGTCCAGCGGTGCTGCCCATTGCCTGCACCTGTGAGCGGAAGAGCGGAACGGCCATAGCGAACACCAACAGCAGAATGGTGATCGACAGCATGACTTCAAGCAGCGTGAATCCGCTGCGCCTCCGTCCCGCACGGTGAGCCGCGCTCGAGCTCGCGGCGAAGGTCATCACATTCATGTCAGAACGCGGCTATCATCGTCGTACGCTTGATCGGCGTGCCGAGTCTGGGATTGGAGACGGTTACGGTAATCGTCTTGTAGTCGTAGAGATCGCTCGACCCGCCACCCGTGTGCGTGACCTGCGTCTTCCGCGTGTAGCCGACATATGGTGTCGCGAGTGCCACGGTACCAGGATAGAGCGTGTCGATCGCAGTGTAACGCGGCGCGTTCTTGATTTCTTCGAGCCGTTGGGAGGCGAGCTCATTCGCGGTGTTCTTGACGTCGCTGACGGCGGCGATGCGCGCGAATTTGCCCATGAAGCTCGCAATGCTGAGCATCGCGGTGGCGAGAATCGTCACTGCGATCATGACTTCGACCAGCGTCATTCCCTTTCGTACGCCCTTGATCATAGTCCCGCTCCTATCCAGGTGCTCCCGTTGTAGCGGTACGACTGCACGCGCCCCGTTGCCTGTCGAACGTGAATCGCGCGCATGTCCGACTTGTTGATTCGATAAGACGACAGATACAGCTCCAGCTCACTGCTCACCGCACCGTCACGATGGTAGTAGACGGTCGGGTAGTTGTCACGACTGGCAAGGCTGCTGCCGACCACGGATGCACTGGCGCTGAGCTGCACTCCAGCGGGTGGTAGAATGAAACGAGTCCCATCCTCGAGTTGCGTCCAGCGAACGGTCTCTCCGGGGTCAACCTGATGATTGTCGTTTGCGTCGTAAACCACGCGTATGCGTCGCCCGGTTGTATCGAAGCTGACCATGACGTCGGTCTGACGCACGATCGCGACTCGCTGGGCCTGCTGAAGCGCGATCTGCACCGTACGCATGCCCGTATCCGCGTCGAATTGTGCGGCCTTGAGGCGTGGCAAAGCGAGTGCGGCCAGAATGCCCACGATGGACACCACGATCAACATCTCGATTAGCGTGAATCCCGCGCGAACGGTTTTCGCCATACTGAGAAGGTAGGGTTATGAGGTCGCGTGAGTCGTCACGCTGCCGGACGGTCTTGTCACTAAATGCGAGTATCGGCGTCCATAGTGACAACCAAAGCATCTGAAAACATCTACGTGAGCGTCATCGTCACTCTGACGAGCCATCCAGGGCGCCTTGCCCGGATCAGGTCCGCCGCGCGCGACAGCCACACGGTTATCGCCTGCGACAGCTGGGAACAGATTTTTTCCACATGCCGTGACCGGATGGTTCACGCCGCGGTTCTGGACCTCGAAATAGCAGCATCGCCGAGCTTCGACCCCATCCGCCGGTTCAAACGCATGAATCCGACGGTTGCGCTCATCGGATACACGACTTGCACCCTTGAAAGGGTACATCACATTTTTGACGCAGGACGCTACGGCTTCGAGGCCCTCGTCATCGCCGACATCGACGACGGGCCGTCGGCATTCTCACGCGCAATCGAGAGAGCCTCGGCGCGGGGTGTCGCGGGAATGGTGAGGAACAACCTGGCGCCAGCCGTCGATCCGATGGCCACGGACGCCTTGCTGACAGCGATCACCAGAGCCCATGAGCGACTAACGCCGGCGAGCCTGGCGCAGGAAATGGGGGTGGGCGGCCGACGACTCTCGCGCGCACTCGCCGCATCGGGATATCCGTCGGCGCACAAGCTCATCATGTGGGGAAGGCTCATCGTTGCGGCGGCGCTCATGGACGGAACGCGCCACAGCAGCGACCGGATCGCGCTCACCTTGCGCTTTCCATCGGGCAGCGCGTTCCGCAACAACTGTCGGCGTTACCTGGGAGCCACCCCGTCGGAAATCCGTGCGCGCGGCGGTGCGACTCTGGTTTTCAGCCTGCTGCGCGATGGAATTGCGGCGAACCGTCGGTCTTCGGACCTGTAGCAGCCCGACGTCCCGCAGAGGCTCATCCGCCCCCGATATGGCGGCGCCAACAGTTTTCAGTTTACAAGCGTGAGTCCGTTCATACTTTAGTTGGTGATGCTATACATAGGCTTGACTGGCAACATTGCCAGCGGAAAGTCCGAGGTTGCGGCCCGATTCGCGCGGCACGGGGCGACCATAGTGGACGCGGACGTTCTGGCTCGTGACGCGGTCGCGGTTGGTTCGCCGGCGTTCGAGCGCGTCGTCGCTCGTTGGGGCAAGGGAATTCTGGCGCCTGATGGAACGCTCGACCGGGAGGCATTGAGGCATACCGTCTTCGCCGACCCGGCCCAGCTGGAAGAGTTGAACGCGATAGTCCATCCCGGCGTCAACAAGCTGCGCCGGAAGATGGTGGCCGAGGCGCGAAAGCGCGGCGACGCGGTGCTTATCTATGTGGTGCCGCTGTTGTTCGAGCGACGGCTTGCAGGCGAGTTCGATCAGATCATCCTGGTCGATGCGCCACAGGTCCTGCGGTTGAAGCGGCTCGTGGAGCTGCGCGGGATATCACCCGAAGACGCCGCCAATATGATCTCCGCTCAGATGCCCGCCGAGCTCAAGCGGGCGCGCGCGAACTTCGTAATCGAGAATGATGGTTCGCTCGAGCAGCTGGACGAGCAAGTGATGGACGTGTGGTCGCGGTTGACAGCCTCCGGCGCCCGGCCTAGCTTGGCGGTCTGAGCGGCGCGCGGCGCCGTTCCCCCCATTACGCTCCATATCGAGGCATTGACGCGTGGCCAACGTTCCCGGCGACCTGCTTTACACGGCTGAGCATGAATACATTCGCGATCGCGGCGACGGCATCGTCGAGGTCGGCATCACCGACTACGCTCAGGGCGAGCTCGGCGACGTCGTTTATCTCGAGCTGCCGAAGGTTGGTACGTCCTTCGCCAGGCATGACGTGTTCGGGACGATCGAGGCGGTGAAGGCTGTTTCGGAGCTGTTCGCCCCGCTGGCTGGTGAGGTCACGGAAGTGAATACCAGGCTGGATGGCGAGCCGGCGATCGTGAATAGCGATCCCTTCGGCGAGGGCTGGATGATCCGGTTGAAGGTCAAGGATCCGGACGAGATGGCTACGCTGCTAAAGCCTGACGCCTACAGCTCGCAGATAGGCTGAACTGAAGGTCGTCGTCCCCGCGAAAGCAGGGACGACGACACTCGCCACGATCGGACTCAGCTCACGTACGAATCCGTCGGCGGGCAGGAACAGATGAGATTGCGATCGCCGTAGGCCGACTCGATGCGCGCGGTAGCAGGCCAGAACTTGGATTCCCGCACCCACGGTGCGGGATAGGCTGCCTGGCTGCGGGGATACGGATGGGTCCACTCGTCGGCCGTGATGCGCGCGGCGGTGTGTGGGGCGTTCTTCAATAGATTGTCGGCGCGATCAGCCGTGCCGGTCTCGATCGCTCGAATTTCCTCACGAATCGCGATCATTGCGTCGCAGAAGCGATCCAGCTCGGCTTTGGACTCGCTCTCAGTTGGCTCGATCATCATCGTGCCGGCAACTGGGAACGAGACCGTAGGCGCGTGGAAGCCGTAGTCCATCAACCGCTTTGCAATGTCCTCGACGTCGACGCCGCTCGTCGCCTTCACGACACGCGTGTCGATGATGCACTCGTGCGCGACGGTGCCGTTCTGTCCGCGGTACAGCACGGGGTAGTGTGGCTCGAGCCGCTTCGCCATGTAGTTGGCATTCAATATTGCAATCTTGGTCGCCTCGACGAGTCCATCCGGGCCCATCATGCGGATGTACGCATACGATATGGGCAAAATGCTGGCGCTTCCCCACGGCGCTTCGGAAACCGCTCCAACAGTCTCGCGGCCGGGTTGATCGATGACCGGATGACCGGGCAGGAATGGTGCGAGATGCGACGCTACACAGATGGGACCCATGCCAGGTCCGCCGCCGCCGTGCGGAATGCAGAAGGTCTTGTGCAGGTTGAGGTGGCAGACGTCGGCGCCGACGTCGCCCGGACGGCACAGGCCGACCATCGCGTTCATATTGGCGCCATCCATGTAAACCTGGCCACCGTTCGCATGAATGATCGCGCAGATGTCCGAAATCGTCTCTTCGAAAACACCGTGCGTCGACGGATACGTGACCATGAGCGCAGCGAGATCGGCGCGGTGTGCTTCCGCCTTGTCGCGCAGATCGGCGACGTCGATGTTGCCGGACGGATCGGTCTTCACCACGACGACCGTCATGCCGGCCATCACCGCACTCGCCGGATTGGTGCCATGCGCAGATTGAGGAATGAGGCAGATCTTTCGATGTGCTTCGCCGCGTGACTCGTGGTAACCCGCAATGGCGAGCAGTCCCGAGTATTCGCCCTGCGATCCGGCGTTGGGCTCCAGCGATACGGCGGTGAAGCCGGTGATCTCGGCAAGATCGGCTTCGAGCTCGCGGAACAGCTGCGCGTAGCCAGCAGTCTGATCCACCGGCGCAAAGGGATGGATCTTGTTGAACAGCGGCCACGTGATGGGCATCATCTCCGCGGTCGCGTTGAGTTTCATGGTGCAGGAGCCGAGCGGAATCATCGAATGCACGAGCGAAAGATCGCGCGCCTGCAGGCGATAGATGTAGCGCAGAAGCTCGGTCTCGGAGTGGTACTTATTGAATACCGGATGCGTGAGGAATGCCGATGTGCGACGGAAGCGCTCATCGTAGCGCGGATCGGAAGCAGCCAGCAGTTCGTCGAAGTTGGTGTCGGTCGCGGAGGAACCGCTGAGCAGCTTGAGAATATCCACCACGTCGGCCAGACTCGTAGTCTCATCCAGCGAGATGCCTATTTCGTTATCACCGAGACGGCGAAAGTTGATGCGCGATTCGACAGCGCGCGTCATCACGTCCTGGACCTTCCCTGCACCGAGGTCGACGCGAAGCGTGTCGAAGTAGTCTTCGTGCACGATGCGCAAGCCGAGTCTACGAATTCCTTCCGCGAGTGCGGCCGTGAGCTGGTGGACGCGTTTGGCAATGCGCTCGAGTCCCTCCGGACCGTGATACACCGCGTACATGCTTGCGACGACTGCTAGCAGGACCTGCGCAGTGCAGATGTTGCTGGTTGCCTTCTCGCGGCGAATGTGTTGCTCGCGTGTCTGCAACGCCATGCGAAGTGCGGGCGCTCCGTCCGCGTCGCGCGAAACGCCGATGATGCGACCTGGGATCTGGCGCTTGTACTCGTCGCGTGTCGCGAGGAAGCCGGCGTGGGGACCGCCGTAGCCGAGCGGAACGCCGAATCGCTGGGTGTTGCCCACGACGATGTCGGCACCCCACTCTCCTGGCGGCGACAGCAGCACCAGGCTGAGCAGGTCGGCGGCGACGGTTACGAGCGCATCGTGCGCGTGAGCGTCGTCACAGATCGACGAATAGTCGCGGATGGCCCCGTCCGTGGCCGGGTACTGTACGAGTGCGCCGAACACCTGTGGACCGAACTCGAACTTGTCATACGGAAGGACGTGTACCGTGAGGCCGCGAGCCGCTGCGCGGGTCTGGACCACGCTGATGGTTTGCGGATGGCAGTCGTCCGCAACGAGGAATACCTCCTTCCCTCCCTTGCCGGCGAGGGCATGGGCGAGCCCCATCGCCTCGGCAGCCGCGGTGGACTCATCGAGCAACGAGGCGTTGGCAATGGGGAGTCCGGTCAGGTCAGCCACCATGGTCTGGAAGTTCAGCAAGGCTTCCAGGCGCCCCTGGGCAATTTCGGCCTGATATGGCGTGTAGGCAGTGTACCAGGCTGGGCTTTCTACGATGTTGCGCTGGATGACCGGCGGAGTGACGCAGTCCGAGAAGCCCATGCCGATGTACGACCTGAAGAGCTTGTTGCGGGCGGCGATGCATCGGAGCAGCGCCAGCGTTTCCGCTTCGGTCCTGGCCGCCGGGATCGAGAGCTGGCTCCGGAACCTGATTCGCTCTGGAACGGTCGCATCTATCAGGGAGTCGAGGCTGTCGTAGCCGAGTGTGGAGAGCATCTCGGATACTTCGGCCGGCGTCGGGCCGATGTGGCGGGGTGCAAATTGATCAGCGCTTTCGAGCGCGGAGGGAGCCTGAACGGAAGCCATCTATCGAGAGATTGGATTGTGCGGCGACGGCGGCATTGGGCGCCGAGGAGGGCTCTCTGCGAGAGCGCCTTCAGCCCGTAAATTTAATCGTCTGTAGCAGGCCGTATTCGAGGGTGAATCTTGTGCGGCTGGCGGAATGGCGCGATGATGTAGCGCTGACGATACTCATCGAGGACAACCCAGACGCGATCATATCACTCGATGAGTCCAACGCCACGTACCATTCCGCCGCGCATGCCTGACGGGCGCCGGGCAGCGCTGTGCTGCGCGCTGGCCCTCACTGTCGGATTCATCGCCGGTTGCAGCGAGAAGTCGCGAACCGAAAGCGGGGGCGGGACCCTGGTGGTCTCGACCGCCTCCGACGCGGACAATCTCTTTCCGCCACTCGTAATGTCGAGCCAGGGTCGGCAGGTGGTGGAGCAGATATTCGAGCCGCTGGCCGACGTCGGCGATTCTCTGAACGTGTTCGGAGATGCCGGGTTCATTCCGCGGCTTGCGGACAGCTGGAGCTGGTCGGCCGATTCGTTGTCGATCGCATTTCACCTGAACCCGCGTGCCCGTTGGCACGACGGGAAGCCGGTAAGAGCGAGCGACGTCAGGTTCACGCTATCGTTGGCCAAGAATCCAGTGGTAGCGGCGCCGATCGCTCCGCTGCTGTCAAACGTGGATTCGGTGAGCGTCACCGACTCGCTGACGCCGGTGTTCTGGTTCAAGCGACGCTCGGCGCAGCAGTTCTATGATGCAGCCACGGTCGCGCTCATCGTGCCGGAACACATTTATGGCGGCATCGCGCCGGCGGCGCTGGCGTCCTCGGACGTGCTGCGGCATCCGGTGGGGTCCGGGCGGTTCAAGTTCCGCCGCTGGGTTCCGAATGCGACGATCGAGATCGTGTCGAACCGGGATCACTACCGTGCGCCGGCGAGGCTCGATCGCGTGATATGGACTATCGCGCCGGGAGACTTCAGCGCAGCATCCACACGGTTTCTCGCAGGCGAGGCGGATTTCTTCCCGAGCGTCCGGCCGGACATGATGGCGCAGATCGCGAAATCGCCGAATCTGCGATTGGTCGAATATCCCGGGTTCAAGTTCGGCTACATGGTTTTCAACATGCGGGATCCGAAGAATCCGAAGGCGCCACATCCGCTATTCCACGACGTTGCGGTGCGACGCGCGCTCACGATGGCGATCGACCGGGCGTCGCTGGTACGCAACGTCTTCGACTCGCTCGCGATCGCGAGCATCGGCCCGACCGTACGCGCGATGGGAACCAGCGACACGACAATTGCGCAGATACCCTACGACCCGAGCGGTGCAATGCGCATTCTCGACTCGCTCGGGTGGCGCGCCGCACGCGATGGGATACGAGCGCGCGATGGAAGGCAGCTCGCGTTCACGATCATGGTCCCCTCATCGAGCAAGGATCGCGAGCGTCTGGCGGTACTGATGCAGGATCAGTTCAAGCGCGTCGGCGTCAAGGTGAGCATTCTCTCGGTCGAGCCGAACGTGTTCGAGCAACAGCAGGCGACTCACGCGTTCGATGCGGCGATCGAGACCTGGCTGGCAGACCCCAGCCCTGGCGGCATCCGTGAGAGTTGGGGATCGGAAGCCGCGCGAACCGAGGGAAGCAAGAACTACGGCGACTATGCGAACTCCATCTTCGACACGCAGGTCGACAGCGCGCTCGGAGCGTCATCGCGGCCAGCCGCACGCGTGTTGTTCTCGCGTGCATTCCAGACGCTGATCTCGGACGCGCCGGCGATCTGGCTGTTCGAGCCGCGTAACGTAGTCGGCATTCAGAAACGCATTCATACCGCACCGCTGCGGGCGGACGCGTGGTGGGCCCATCTTGCAGACTGGTACGTTCCGGCCGACGAACAGATCGCGCGCGACCATGCGGGTGACGATACTGCGCCGCGGGCGGATTCACCGTCGTCGAAAGGGAGCAGCTAGCTTGGGGTCAGCGGGAAGGCGTGGTGTAGTCGGCACCGTCGTATCGCGCCTCTTGCAGGCAGTAATCGTCGTCGCGATCGTCACGACGATCGTCTTCGTGCTCATCCACATTGCGCCGGGCGATCCATTCACGTCGGCGATGGACAACCCCAACGTCACCGAAGCGATGCGTGGCAGGTGGCGCGCGATGTACGGGTTGGACCGGCCGCTGCTGGAACAGTATGTCCGCTACCTGAGCAACGTGGCACGCGGGAATTTTGGCTGGTCATTCTCGATGCACAGGCCGGTCATCGACGTCTTGAAGGACGCGTTGCCGAACACGCTGCTGCTTGCCGGAACGGCGCTGGTGCTCGGGTTCGCCGGCGGGATCGGGCTCGCAGTGATTCAGGCAACGAGACCGGGATCCCGCACTGATCGCACGCTCGGTGCGGGATCGATGTTCTTCTACGCGATGCCTGACTTCTGGCTCGCGCTCATGATGATGCTGATCTTCGCGTACTGGCTTCCGTGGTTCCCCGTCGCCGGCGCCGTGGATCCGGTGATGCACGAATACATGGGGCCACTCGCGGCTCTGGGCGACAGACTCAAGCACCTGGCGCTTCCGGCAATCACACTTGCTCTGCTCTCCGGCGCGGCGGTGGCACGGTACCAGCGTGCGGAGCTGCTGCGCGTTCTGCCGGATGATTTCGTCCGCACCGCCCGCGCGAAGGGTGTGAGCGAGCGACGTGTGATGTGGGTTCACGTGCTTCGCAACGCTCTCATACCAACAATCAGCCTGCTCGGCCTTTCACTGCCGGTATTGTTCACCGGCGCGGTGTTTATCGAGCGCGTCTTTGCCTGGCCGGGAATGGGTTGGGTGATTCTGAACGGTGTCGCGACGCGCGACTATCCACTGGTTACGGCGGGCGTAATCGTTGCAGCGGCAACCGTAACGCTCGGGAGCCTGGGAGCCGACCTGTTGTACTCCGTCGCCGATCCGCGAATTCGTGGACGCTGATACGCTGAGAGATCGGCCGCACTGGACGCACCGCATGGTGCGACACGCAGGCGTCGCGTCAGGCGTGATCGCGGTCATCGTAGTCGTTGCGTTGCTCGCGCCATGGGTAGCGCCCTATGATCCGATTGCGCAGCCTGACATCATTGGGCTCAAGAATCTCGCGCCATCGTTCAGCCACCCCTTCGGTACTGATTCGTTCAGCCGCGACGTTCTGAGCAGATGCATCTACGGTGCGCGCATTTCGCTTTCGGTCGCCGCTCTTGCGACGGCGATCGCAATAACGCTTGGAACGCTCTATGGTGCAATCGCGGGTTACGTCGGCGGAGCGGTCGATGCGGTGCTCATGCGCATCGTGGACGCGGCGCTTTCGATTCCGCGAGTCCTGCTACTGATCGCAATTCTGGCGTTGTGGAATGGTTTGCCGCTCTGGTTACTCATCGTAGTGCTCGGAGCCACGGGCTGGTTCGGGCTCAGCAGGATGGTGCGTGCTCAGGTATTATCGATGCGCGAGCTCGACTTCGTGGCGGCAGCGCGAGCGTTGGGGGCATCGGGGCCGAGGATTCTTTTCCGTCACATCTTACCGAATGTGCTTCCCACCATTATCGTCGCTGCTACGTTGGGCGTGGGGCACGTGATCATACTCGAGGCAGGGCTTTCGTACCTGGGGCTGGGCGTTCAGCCGCCGAGCGCGAGCTGGGGTAGCATAATTCAGGATGGAGCCGATCAGATTGGCGCTGCGTGGTGGATATCACTTTTTCCGGGACTGCTCATCGTCACGACTGCCATCGCGTGCAACGCGCTGGGCGATGCGCTGCGTGCAGCGTTCGATCCGCGTGAGGACGCGGTGACGATGGCCGAGCTCGATTCATGACGGACCCGTTGCTGGCGGTCAGCGATCTGCGGACTTATTTCCACGACGGCGAGGTGATTGCCCGTGCAGTGGACGGGGTCTCGTTCGACGTGGCAGAGGGCGAGACTGTCGCGGTGGTGGGTGAATCCGGCTCGGGTAAATCGGTCACCGCACTTTCCATTCTCAGGCTCATTCGTCCGCCCGGCAGGATCGAGACCGCCAGCAGCATCAGATTCCAGGGGCGCGAACTTCTGCAACTGAGCGACGGCGAGATGCGCACCATCCGAGGCAACCGGATCGCGATGATATTCCAGGAGCCGATGTCGGCGCTCAATCCTGTGCTCACGGTAGGTGAACAGATCGCGGAAGTAGTGCGCGTACACACCCACGCGTCGCGTCACGATGCGTGGGAGCGCGCGGTGGAGATGCTCGCCCTCACTGGAATCTCGGCTCCGCGCGAGCGGGCATCGGAATATCCGCACCAGCTCTCTGGCGGCATGCGTCAGCGCGTAATGATTGCGATGGCCCTCGTGCTGAAGCCGGCGCTGCTTATCGCAGACGAGCCAACGACCGCACTCGACGTCACGATCCAGGCACAGATACTCGAGTTGCTCCAGCGGCTGCAGCAGCAGCTTGGAATGGCAGTGCTGCTCATCACGCACGACCTTGGTGTCGTTGCAGAAGTCGCGGACCGAGTCGTCGTGATGTATGGCGGCGAGGTGGTCGAGCGTGCCACGGTGGCTGAGTTGTTCGAGGCGCCGCAGCATCCGTATACCGAAGGGCTGATGAGTGCGATGCCCCGACTCGACAGTGACACCGAACGACTCGTGACGATCCCGGGCGTCGTGCCGCCTTCGACCGCGTGGCCGAGTGGTTGTCGATTCCGGGATCGCTGCAGTTACGCCTGGGATCGGTGCGCGACGGAACATCCCCCGCTCTACTCGGTTGGACACGAGCACGAATCACGCTGTCATCTTGCCGTCGAGCCGCTGCGCCGGTCCGAACCGCATACGCCGTTAACTGTGCGCGTCGGCGCCGGCTCGTGACGAGCGCGCGCACCAACCCGGCATTGCTGCAGGTTACGCACCTGCGCAAGGACTTTCCAGTACGCCAGGGTTTGCAGCACAGTCTCTTCGGGCGCAACGCCGCTGCGATCCGCGCTGTGAACGACGTCTCGTTCGACATAGCGCGGGGTGAAACTCTGGGTGTTGTTGGCGAATCGGGTTGCGGAAAGACGACGATGGGTCGCGCGATCCTCCGACTGATCGAGCCAACCTCCGGCTCCGTGGTCTTCGATGGGATCGACGTTGCAACGTTGCACGGCGCCGCGTTGCGCAGCATGCGACGGAAGATGCAGGTAGTCTTCCAGGATCCGTTCTCGTCGCTCAACCCGCGGATGACGGTCGGCGCGGCGGTCAAGGAGGGAATGTTGATCCACCACCTCGCCGAAGGTCGCGCTGCCGATCATCGCGTCAAGACACTGTTCGAGGAAGTCGGGTTGAATCCGGATTATGCCTCGCGCTATCCGCATGAGTTCTCGGGCGGTCAGCGGCAGCGCATAGGTGTCGCGCGAGCGCTCTCGGTCGAGCCGGAGATGATCGTCTGCGATGAGCCGGTGTCCGCGCTCGACGTGTCAGTGCAGGCGCAGGTCATCAATCTGCTGCAGGATCTTCAGCGAGATCGGGGCCTCACCTACCTGTTCATAGCCCACGATCTGTCGGTGGTGCGTCACATCGCAGATCGTGTCGCGGTCATGTATCTCGGGCGGATCGTCGAGATTGCGTCGGCAGACGATCTTTATTCCAACCCGACGATGCCGTACACACAGGCGCTGCTCTCGGCGGTGCCACGTCCGGAGCCGGGCCGTCAGACGGCGCGCATCGTGCTACAGGGTGAGCCGCCATCGCCAGCGAACCCACCACCTGGATGCGTATTTTATTCGCGCTGTCAGCATCCGCTCAAGGATGACGACTGTACGCGAGTGGTTCCGCCGCTGGAAGAAAAGACGCCCGCGCACTTTGCTGCATGCATCAAACAGCCAAGCCAGCTGCCATAACCAATCCTGCATCTCCCCCAGCCTCACATCGCCATGGCAACACAGAAGTCAGTTTTCGACCAGCCACAAGCCGCGACTGTCACCCACGACGAGCCACCCACCGGGTTCGAGCAATGGACGGGGAACAAGGCGTTCTTCGGGCACCCGACCGGCCTGTCAACGCTCTTCTTCATGGAGATGTGGGAGCGGTTCTCGTATTACGGGATCCGGCCCCTGCTGGTGCTGTTCATGTCCGCAGCGCTCATGTCGGGCGGCTTCGGCTTCGACCGTACCGTCGCCTCGTCCATCGTCGGCATCTACGCGGCCTGTGTCTACCTGGCGTCATTGCCGGGCGGGTGGATCGCGGACCGGTGGCTTGGATTGCAACGTTCCGTTTTGTGGGGCGGCGTGCTCATCGCATGCGGACACATCTCGATAGCGCTATCGACGGTCTTCGCGCACTCGGCGTTTTTCGTCGGCCTCGTATTCATCGTGCTGGGCACCGGAATGCTCAAGCCCAACGTATCGGCAACTGTCGGCGATCTCTATCCTGAAGGCGGTGCGCGCAGAGATGCTGGCTTCTCGATCTTCTACATGGGTATCAATACCGGCGCGCTGATCGCACCGCTGATCACCGGCTATCTCGGAGAGCGCGTTGGTTGGCACTGGGGATTCGGCGCGGCTGGCGTCGGCATGATCATTGGCGTCATCATGTTCAAGTTGCGCATGACGCAAACGCTCGGCCCGATTGGCGCCGCCTCGACAGCAAGTGTCGCGGAGCAGAACAAGGTAAAACGCATCACCTTCGCGAGCGTCGCGGTGATCGGCGTCATCGTTCTGCTCACTATCCTCGGAGTGATTCACATCAATCCCGTCGCGCTTGCTGAACGTATGGGATACGTGCTACTGGCTCTCGCCGTGGTCTACTTCGCGTACATGTTCTTTTTCGCTGGCCTCAACACGGGGGAAAAGAAGCGAGTCGCCGTGATCGTCGTCCTGTTTGTCTTTGCAACGATCTTCTGGGCAGGGTTCGAGCAGGCGCCCACATCTCTCAACCTGTTTGCGCACGATTTCACCAACCGCACGGTATTTGGCTGGGAAGTACCTACGTTATGGCTGCAGTCCGCCGAGTCATTCTTCGTCATCACGCTTGCCCCGGTATTCGCATGGATCTGGGTTGCTCTCGCGCGCAGAAGGCTCGACCTGTCGAGTCCCACCAAGTTTGCGATCGGTCTCGCATTCGCCGGCGTCAGTTTTCTTGTAATGCTCGTGGCGTCCAACCGCATCGTCGCAAGCGCGGCAGTGGGCGAGGCCATGCACGTGTCGATGTGGTGGCTTGTGATCTGCTACATGTTCCAGGCATTCGGCGAGCTGTCGCTCAGCCCCGTCGGATTGAGCTCGATGACCAAACTCGCGCCGCGACGCTTTGTCGGTCAGATGATGGGCATCTGGTTCCTGGCCGACGCGCTCGGCAACCTCGTTGCTGGACTGGTCGGCGGTCACGTGAATCCGAACAACCTCAGCGAGATGCCGCTGCTGTTCAGGAATACAGCGATAGCGCTCTTCATTGCCGCCGCGGTGTGTGCCGCGCTGGTCATTCCGATCCGGAAGATGATGGAAGAGAAGACGTCAGCGTAACGCGCGATTTCGACCGGATCAGGGCCAGTTGTAAACCGAGTTCGGGATCGCGCGCTCGCGGCTGGTCTGAACGTCGCCGGGCTCGTGCCAGAACCAGCGCGTGAAGTCGTGATTCGTGAAGCGGATCTCGAACTTTGAATCGCCGCGGTCGTTCAGCGGGAAGGCGAAATCGACGCGCCATGTCCGCCGCGACCGCGGTGGCAAAGCGGCGAGAAGGCCGACGCCGACAGCGTATTTGACGTTCGTATTGACTCCGAACGGGGCGTCACCGGCCCACAAACGTCCCGCGTCCACCCAGACCGCGCTGGCGAGACCGGCGAACTGACGAACGTGTCCCAGGCGGTAACGGTCCTCCAATCGCATTACGACGCGCTGTCCACCGCCGAGATCCGACGAGCCGTAGCCTCGCATTCCGCCGTCGCGGTCGGCAAGTGAGAGCTGAAACGGGACCCTCTGGCGCGAACCACCGCTGTACTCCACATCGAAGATCGACGTGTGCTTGGCCGACGGATGCGCGTACCAGGCCGCCCTGCCGCTAGCGAGCACACCATCGAACCGGTGCGTGTCGAGATTGCGACGCCGCTCGCCCATGATTTCCATACCTGCAAAAGACTGCGGGGTCCCGTACCCGTAATAGAGGTCGGTCGACATGAAATAGTCTCGCTCGTCCTTGGGAGTCAGCTTGAATCCCCGCCCGAACAGCGTCGCCAACTGCATGCCGGTGCGCATGTCCTGTGTCCCCTCAACCGCGTCGAAGGCTCTCACCTGCATGAAGCGGGAATTGCGAAAGCCCAGCAGCAGATTGACGCGATCGGTCCGATGCTCACCATAGCGCCCGATGAGCGCGGTGCTAGTATCGGGCACAACCGTGTTGAGCACGAGCACCGGCATACGGCCCGTCCGCTCGCGCTCCTTGGAAACAGTCGCTCCTATCAGGAAGACATGTCGTACGAGGCCGAACGCCAGAACTCCGCCGACATCAGCGTACGCACGCGTGAAGGGAAGCGCAGCGTTGGGGTCCCGTCCTCGGAGAAAATATCTGTAACCGGTCGAAGAACCGGCCGACGCACGCCACGACGTCCGTTGCAGATCAGTGAGGAATGGATGCGTTATGAGTGCATCCCAGGTCCCGCCGATCTCGTTTCGCGTTCCCTGAACCGAAAGCTGATATGGCCTGCCGAACAACTGATATTCCACAACGCGCGCCTTGTAGATGTCGCGGTAGAATCGACTCTTCTCCCACGCTCCCGTTGCAGACAGCGCCGCTCCCGACAGATTCTCCTCACCAAAACGCACCGAGCGAATGACCGGCGATTTGGACGTGATGGTGCCGTCGACCACTAGCGACACTTCGTCGAACGTGACCACGTCGATGTTTACGCCACCGGTGCCGTCAGGAGTCACCAGCAGATTCGCATCGGCAATGAACGGCTGCGCCCGTAGTATGCGCTCGGCTTCGTGCAAACGCCGATCCTCACAGGCATCGCCCACGCGGATCGGCAGGAAGCGGCTTATTACCTCGGGTCGCGTCGTGGCATGGAGGTTCGTGGCCAATCTCGCGACGCGGGCAGTGAGATTGGCGCCGCCCGCCTCGAACGGCGGATAGGCATGGATTTCAATCGACGTTATGGTTTCACCGTGACAGAGCAGTGGGGCTGGTGCCGCGTTCCCCGACCCCATGCTGGCGAGCGCCGTGCTTGTCGGGGGCGCGTTGACGGCATTCTCCCCTTGCCCGCCGGCCGCCGCAGAGCAGATTCCGAGAAGAGTGCCGATCGACGCCATCTTCCAAGCCCAGAGCTGTGTCATTCCGTCCAATTGTAGCGGTTAGCGCCGCAGTCCGCAGCGAGCGCGACGTACCGTTTGCGCACTTGAGAACGACCTACCTCACAGCCCTGGAGAACGCACGGCTCGTACCACTCGTCGCCGCCCCACTCCACGACCCCACTGCCGCGGAAGATCTCATGGAGCACGTAGACGCCCTGGTGCTCACCGGTGGCGCCGACCTCAATCCTGCACTGTACGACGCGCCCCGGCATCCCATGCTCGGCGCCGTGTCCGACATCAGAGATCACTGGGAGATCGCGCTGGTCAATGCCGCGAAGCGACGTGGGACTCCGCTGCTCGCCATTTGCCGGGGCGCACAGCTGCTCAACGTGGCGCTCGGCGGCTCGCTGATACAGGATATTCCAAGCCAGCATCCGAGCGACATCAACCACGATCCCGATCGGCCTCGCACATCGCGTACGCATTCCGTCGAAATTCAGACCGAATCGCGACTAGCGCGTGCCATCGGGCTGACGAACCTGGAAGTCAATTCCGTGCATCATCAGTCCATCGAGCGCGTCGCAGACGAGCTTCGGGTGGTCGCAGTTGCGCCAGACGGAGTGATCGAGGGCGTCGAATCGGCCGCGGATTCACCGTGGTGGTGCGTCGGAGTTCAATGGCACCCGGAAGACCTCATCGGCACCGACGAGTCCTGGGACCGCGATATTTTCAGCTCATTCGCCAGAGTGATCGGTAAGCGATGATCGGTATATCGTGACGCTCCGATCGCTGCACATCGACGCTGGCCGCAGTTGGCGTGGCGGCCAGCGCCAGGTATTTCTACTGGCGACGTCGCTGCGCTCACACGGATGCGAGCCGCTCGTGGTGGGCGTCGGCGGCTCTCCGCTGCTCGAACGGCTCCAGGCGGCAGGGATCGCCACAGCGTCGGTCCCGATGCGGTCGGATTGGGATCTACGCTCCGCCAAGCGCCTGCGGTCGATCATTCGGGCGTGGCACCCGGACATCGTTCACGCGCACGATGCGCGAGCACACGCGATCTCGCTGATCGCACTTGCCGGTGACACGACTCCTCTCGTCGTCACCCGGCGCGTTACGTTCCCGCTCAAATCGGTACGCGTGAAATACGGCCTCCGCGTCACGCGGTTCATAGCCATATCGAATGCGGTGAAGACGGCAATGGTGCGCTCGGGGGTCGATGCACATCGGATCGTCGTAGTACACTCGGGTGTCCCGACACCGTCCGCGCCCGCACCGCGAGACTGGCGCAAGGAGCTCGGCTGGCCTCGCGACACGGTGCTTGCCGGCGTCGTGGGCGCGATGACGGCTGAAAAAGGGATCGATTCGCTCCGGCACGTTGGCAGCTGGCTCAGCGAGAACGCGATCGGCCGGACGCGCGTCATTCTGCTTGGCGGCACGGCAAAGGGACCGATCAAACTGGGCCCGTTGCGAGCCCACCAGGCTGGCTTCGTCTCCGACATCCACAATGGGATGGCCGGCCTCGACATCCTGTGGCACCCAGCCGTCGAGGAGGGGCTTGGAACGGTCCTCATCGATTCGCTGGCCCTCAGGGTTCCGCCGGTGGCGTTCGACGTCGGTGGAATCTCCGAGATTGTGGAAAACGGCAAAAACGGACTTCTTGTCCCCTTAGGTGATTTCAGAGCCTTCGCCGCAGCGCATGAGTCACTGCTGGAGGCGGGCTTGCGGAGCCGGTTGGCGGCTGATGGCCCAGCACGCGCGGCGCTTTTCAGCGTGGAGGGGATGACCCAAGGCGTGGAACGGGTGTACCAACAGATCCTTACTGCCTAACTTGAACGACATGCTTCACATCTGCATTCCAACCTACAACGAAGGCCCGACCGTGGGAGTTCTGCTCTGGCGCATCCGCAAGGTGTTCCAGGAGTATTCCCGCGAGTACGAAGTCATCGTTTACGACGATGGAAGCACTGACGACACGGCGGCCACGCTGGAGCCGTACTGCAAGGTCCTTCCACTCACGGTTTTGCATGGCGCCACGAGGCAGGGCTTCGGTCACGCCCTGGGCGCGCTGTGCGCCGATGTTTCGCGTCGGACCAAGTACCCACGACGAGACGCAATGGTCGTGATGCAGGCGGATTTTACGGACCAGCCGGAGTCACTCCCGGAACTGCTCAAGAGGTTCGAGGGAGGCGCCGACATCGTAACCACGGAGCGCGCACAGCAGAGTATGCCGGCAGCGGTACGCAGGCTTGCGAAATTCGGTCCGTGGATGATGCGCCCGTTCGTGTCGGCCAGGGACGTAGCCGATCCGTTCGCGTCGTTCAAGATGTATCGCATCTCGCTGATGCGCGATTATGCCAAGTCGTCGGGCGACATTCCACTCGTGACGAGTGATGGATGGGCGGCTAACCTGGAGCTCTTTCTCAAGCTCGCGCCTCTCGCGCGCAAGATCGAGAAAGTCGCGGTCGAGCCGCGTTACGATCTGCGGCCGCGTGAGACGCGCGTGCGCCCGTTCGCCGACGCGATGGCCTTGTATCGCGCCGGACGCGCGTCGGGCGGATGGCGGAAGGCAGCCACGTGATGGCGTCGGCGCTCATCAAGCTCGCAATCGCAGGCAGCCTTTCCATAACCATCTCCGCCTCGGCGCAGACACCGACGACCGCGGGGCCGGCGGCGGCGACCAGTGTTGCGCAGGCTGACAGTACGATGTCCGTACCATTCGGCGTCGGCGAGACCGCCGAGTACGACGTCAAGTTCGGTGCGCTCAAGGTGGGCACGGCGAGCACGGTGGTGAAGGACATCGAGCAGGTGCGCGGCATATCTGCGTGGCACACCGTGTTCAGCCTGAAGGGCGGGACGTTCTTCTACCATGTCGACGACGTCTTCGAGAGTTGGGTAGATCGAAGCACTTTCTCTTCCCTGCGTTTTTACCAGACGCAACAGGAAGGGTCGAGCGATCGACAGAAGCGGTACGAGATCTATCCCGATCGCGGCACGTACATGGAGATGGACAAGAAGCCGCCACGCGAACACGCAGGTGTGAAGGATCCGCTCGACGACGGATCGTTTCTGTTCTTCGTGCGGACGTTACCGCTCGAGGTGGGACATACCTACGAGTCCAATCGGTACTTCCGTCCCGAGCGCAACCCGATCCGGGTTCGCGTCCTGCGCAAGGAAACGATTGACGTGCCTGCGGGGAGATTCGATTGCGTCGTGCTGCAGCCGGTCATCAAGACGCAGGGGATATTCTCGGAGAATGGAAAGGCCGAGGTGTGGCTGTCGGATGATAGCAGACACGTTCTGGTACAGCTCAAGTCGAAGCTGTCGTTCGGTTCGATCAATCTTTATTTGAGATCGTACAAAGCCGGGAACTGAACCGACGTACTTCATCCCCGCTTTCGCGGGGATGAAGACTTCCACGACGTCTAGAACCGATCGAGCGTCTTGCGCTGGCACTGGCTCCGGATCATAGCAGCGGTGTCGGGGCTGATGATGCGAATGATCAGATAGGCTATTCCGCCCACGACGGCGACCTTGATGGCTATCCCCAAAACGAACATCGCGATACCGAACACCATGCCGAGCAGGATGCCACCAACGATGAGTGCGATACCGAGGAAAAAGATGGTACGCAGCATTTCTCAGCTCTCCGTTTAGAATAGTACGGAGCATGCGAGCTCCGACCGAATTTCTGTTGAATTTCCTACGCCCATTTGACACCCTCCGGGCATCAAATGGTTGCTGACGTAACGGTTGTCGGTAGAGGAATAATAGCGCTGTCAGCGGCGCTGGAGTTGGCCGACCGGGGTCTGGCTGTTCGTCTGGTTGGTACCACGCATTCCGGAAATGCATCCGCCGCCGCGGGCGGGATGCTGGCGCCATCCATCGATAGCGAAACCGGGCCGGCGCACGATTTCGCGATGGCGTCCCGGGACTACTATCCCGGCTACGCCGCCGCCCTGGCCGAGCGGACAGGACGGCAGATCCCGACGAACGATGCCGGGACTATCGAACTAGCGTTCGACGAAATAGAAGCAGACACGCTACGACGTTCGAACGACCGTTCGGCGAGGTGGGTTCCGCCGGAAGAGCTTGCGGCGCTGGAGCCGGCTGTCGCCTCGTGTCTGGGCGGACTGTTGCATCCCTCCGATGGCGCCGTGGAGCCGTTGGCGCTGCTCGACGCGCTCGGCATCGCAATCGCGGCGCACGACGGGATCACCACGGTGCGCGAGGATTGCCGAGAGCTGCATGCGTCCGAGCTTGGCTGCAACGTGCTCACGGACATGGAAAGCCGCTTCGCTTCCGATTACGTGGTCCTTGCGGCGGGTGCGTGGACGCCGCTGATCGCTGGATCCGGCGACTGCGTTGCAGCGGTTCAACCCGTCCGGGGCCAGATGCTGGCCTTCGAGAGCGACGCGGTGCGACACGTGATCTGTGGCGCCGGTGGATATCTGATTCCGCGCAGCGAAGGAATTACCGTTGCGGGCGGGACCATGGAGCACTCGGGTTTCGAGGTGGAGACGACGGCAGACGGTATCGAATCCATCCGCGCGCGCGCGGTGGCGCTATGTCCTGCGCTCGCCGGCGTGCCGATTCACTCGAGTTGGGCGGGGCTGCGGCCGATCACGCCGGACCTGCTGCCAATCATCGGCGCCGATCCGGAGCGGCCACGCGTGATCTACGCGTGCGGTCATTCGCGCAACGGAATACTGCTCGCGCCACTCACCGCGCAGGTCGTAGCCGATCTGGTGACGGGCGCCGCATCACACTACGACCTGAGTCGATTTCGGCCCGGGCGGCATTAGGCTAGATTTGACACTCTATGGCTGAACTGCTGTACCAGATCATGGGGCGCCATAGGGCTGAACCCCTTCCTGAGCGAAAGCCTTCCTGGCTCAAGGTCAGGGCGCCCGGCGGTCCCAACTATCTGCGCCTGACGCAGATGATGCGTGAGCTGAACCTGCACACGGTGTGCGAGGAAGCTCATTGCCCCAATATCGGCGAATGCTGGGAGCATGGCACCGCGACCTTCATGATCCTGGGCGACGTGTGTACCCGCAACTGCGCGTACTGCGCCGTCGCGCACGGTCGTCCTGCCTCATACGACATCGCGGAGCCTGAGCGGGTTGGCGACGCGGTTGCCGAGCTCAGGCTGCGTCACGCCGTGATCACTTCGGTGGACCGCGACGACCTGCCCGATTTTGGGGCCTACATTTTTGCTGAAACCATTCGGCAGATCAAGCAGCGGCTCCCTGATTGCTCCGTGGAGGTTCTGGTTCCAGACTTTCAGGGGAACCGGGACAGCATTGCGACGGTGCTCGAAGCCAGGCCCGACATCTACAACCACAACACCGAGACGGTGCCGCGGCTGTACAAGAAGTGCCGGCCCGGGGGTCGTTATCCCCGCGTGATGGAGATTTTCCGCACCGCCAAGGAGCTGGCGCCCGACATTCCGACCAAATCCGGGCTGATTCTCGGAATGGGCGAGACGCTGAAAGAAGTCGAACTCGTGATGCGCGACCTGCGCGAAGTGGATGTGGACATTCTCACGCTGGGCCAGTACCTGCGGCCGTCCGACAGTCACATTCCGCTGGATCGTTACGTGACACCGGCGGAATTCCGCGAGTTGTATGAAATCGGCATGTCGATGGGCTTCAGACATGTCGAGTCAGGTCCCCTTGTGCGCAGCAGTTACCACGCCTGGGAACAGGTTCAGGCGGCTGGAGTCAACTGAGCTGCGATCACATCCGCCCCGCGCTTCACACGCACAATCACGCGCGGCACGACAACTGAGAAGCCCAACGATCCGATACGCTACGATCACAGCTTCCAGTACCACCTGCACGTATAAATGTCATGGCTAAGAAAAACACATCTTCTCCGGCAGCCGCGAATGCTCGCGAGACCGCCGTCGCCTATCTGCACTCGATGCTGATGCAGCGCCGCTTCGAGGAAAAAAGCGCGGAAGCGTACGCGATCGGAAAGATCGGCGGCTTCTGTCACCTATACATCGGCCAGGAAGCGGTTTCCACCGGCACGATGGCCGCACTTCGACCAGACGACTACGTGATCACCGCGTACCGCGATCACGGACTGGCGCTGGCTCGCGGAATGACGGCGAACGAAATCATGGCGGAGCTGTTCGGCCGCGCCACAGGTTGCTCCGGCGGCAAGGGCGGTTCGATGCACCTCTTCGACAGCAAGCTGAACTTTCTGGGCGGCCACGGCATCGTGGGCGGCCACATTCCGATCGCCACGGGCGTGGCATTCGCGATCTCGTATCGTGGCGGCGACCAGGTGTGCGTCTGCTTTTTTGGCGAAGCTGCCGTCAACATCGGTGCTTTTCACGAGGCACTGAACATGGCATCGCTGTGGAATCTGCCGGTCGTGTTCATCATCGAGAACAATCGTTACGGTATGGGAACGGCGATCAGCCGCTCCACGGCGCAGCAGGATGTGGTGAAGCGCGCGGAATCGTACGCGATGATCGGCACGTCCGTCGACGGTCAGGACGTGTTCGCCGTGCGCAAGGAGATGGACGAAGCGATCGAGCGTGCGCGCAAGGAGCAGCGCCCGACGCTGGTCGAGGTCCGCACCACGCGCTTCATGGGGCACTCCATGTCTGACGCGGCGAGCGGAACCTACCGCTCCAAGGAAGAGCTGGATCAGAGCATGCAGCGCGATCCGATCGTGTTGCTCAAGACGAAGATGCTGAGCGATGGAATGATCACGGAAGCCGACTACAACAAGATGGATGACGAGGCCAAGGCTGCGGCACAGGCCGCATGGGATTTCGCCGATGCATCACCGGAACCGTCTCCGGAAGAGCTGTTCACGCACGTGCTGAGCGACGAATCGACGGTTGGTGCCGCGAACCACGCCGAACTCGCGGGGGTCGGACGATGACCGTCATGACATATCGCGATGCGCTCAACCAGGCATTGCGCGAAGAGTTGACCCGCGACGAGTCGGTGTTCCTGATGGGCGAGGAAGTCGCCGAGTACAATGGCGCGTACAAGGTGTCGCGCGGGTTGCTGGATGAATTCGGTCCCAAGCGAATCGTGGACACACCGATCACCGAGCTCGGATTCGCCGGCGTAGGCGTAGGCGCGGCGATGGCAGGCTTGCGTCCGATCATCGAATTCATGACGTGGAACTTCGCGCTTCTTGCACTGGACCAGGTCGTGAACGCGGCTGCCAAGATGCTGTACATGTCCAACGGACAGTACAAGATGCCGATGGTATTCCGCGGACCGAATGGCGCGGCACTGCAGTTGTCGGCGCAGCACTCGCAGGCCTGGGAGAGCTGGTTGGCACATATCCCTGGTCTCAAGGTTGTCGCTCCCGGCACGCCTGCCGATGCGAAGGGACTGCTCAAGGCTGCGATCCGCGACGACAATCCCGTCGTGGTGCTCGAAGGCGAGATGCTCTACAACACGAAGGGCGAGGTCGATGAGAATCCGGACATCGTGATTCCACTCGGCAAGGCGGAGCTCAAGCGCGAGGGCGAACATTGCTCGATCATCACCTCCGGAAAGATGGTGCTCGTTGCATTGCAGGCCGCGGATCAGCTCGCGAAGCAGGGCGTGAACGTGGACGTGGTGGATCTGCGCACGATACGACCGATGGACGTCGAGGCAATCGCAACGTCTGTCGCAAAGACCAACCGCGCGGTAGTCGTAGAGGAAGGTTGGGAACTTTGCGGCATCGGCGCGCAGGTTGTGGACTACATCCAGCGCGAGTGTTTCGACGATCTCGATGCGCCGGTGGTCCGCGTGCATCAGGCGGATGTACCTATGCCGTACGCCAAGAATCTGGAAAAGCTCGCGAAGCCGGATGCTGCAAAGACCGTCGCGGCGGTGAAGCGCGTCATGTACCTGGAGGACTGACGATCATGGCGACAAAAGTTCTGATGGAAGCGCTGTCACCCACGATGGAAGAAGGGCGCCTCGTCAAGTGGCTCAAGCACGAAGGCGACCCGATAAAGAGCGGCGACGTTCTGGCAGAGGTCGAGACGGACAAGGCGGTGATGGAGCTGGTTGCACGTGGTGAGGGTGTGCTGCGAAAGCAACTTGCCAACGAGGGTGATTCATCCGCAGTCGGAACGCTGCTCGGCGTTGTCGCAGCGCCCGATGAAGACATCTCCGCGCTGGTCAAGGGCGCCGAGCCGACACCGGTGCCGTCCGACAACACGCAGCAGCCTCTGGGCAAGCCAGCCGATGCGGGCGACGTGATCGCGAAGGCCAAGGAGTTCGAGGGAGTCACATCGATTCCGACGGCCGCGCGTCAATCTCAGGGGGAGGCTTCGACACCTCCGCAGGAACAGGAGCGACGCGGACATCAGCGCATCGATACCAGCGCGCACCACGCGGAGGGTAACGGCTCAGCTACGCCATCCGGCAGACCGCGCTCATCTCCACTAGCACGTCGTCTCGCGTCGGAGCGAGGCATCGATCTCAACGCGCTGCGCGGATCCGGCCCCGGTGGCCGTATCGTGAAGCGTGACATCGAGCAGGCGCCCGCCGCTGCCGCGATTGCCACAGCCCCACGCACTGCACGTGTTGGTGATTACCGGGACATTCCGCTCACGCAGATGCGGAAGACGATCGCCAAGCGACTCGGCGAATCCATCGGACCGATCCCGACCTTCTACCTCACCGTCGAGTTCGATCTCACCCGCGTGGCCGAGCTGCGCGAGGCGATGATCGCACAGGGCGCCGAGTACAAGGTGTCGTTCAACGACATCATCATCAAGGCAACTGCGACGGCACTTGCGCAGCACCCTGAAGTGAATGCGCACTGGACCGGCGACGCGATTCGGCAGTTCAATCGTGTGCACATCGGAATGGCTGTCGCTGTGGAAGAAGGGCTCATCACTCCCGTCATCTTCGATGCAAACGAAAAGGGACTCTCGGACATTGCAGCGGAGGCACGAGAGCTGGCCGGACGAGCGCGCGAGCGGAGACTCAAGCCTGAGGAATACACGGGCTCGACTTTTTCCGTCTCGAACCTCGGCATGTTCGGGATCGACCAGTTCACTGCGATAATCAATCCACCCGAAGCAGGGATACTTGCGATCGGAGCAGTCGAAGAAAAGCCGGTTGTAGTCGATGGCGATCTGGTGATACGCAAGCGACTGCGGGTAACGATGAGCTGCGACCATCGCGTGATCGACGGAGCGACGGGGGCGAAATTCCTGCAGACGTTGCGCAGGTTGATCGAGAACCCGTTGATGCTGGTGTTCTGATGAGTATCGTCATCCCCGAATGACGAGGTGGGACGCTTGAATGACGACAGGCGCAGATGTATTCGCGCCCTACATGACCTTTTCTGGGAATATCCATGTCTTCTTATGATGTGATCTTCATCGGCGGCGGCCCGGCCGGATATGTCGGCGCCATTCGCGCCGCACAGCTCGGGCTGTCCGTTGCGGTCGTCGAGCGCGACGGGCTCGGCGGCACCTGCGTTCTTTGGGGTTGCATTCCCGCCAAGGCGTTGCTGGAGTCGGCGTCGATCGCTGAGAAGGTTAAGAAGGGCGCGGAATTCGGTGTCAGCGCCGGCGAGGTGAAGCTCGACTACGGCGTCGCGATGAAGCGCTCGCGCAACGTGAGCAATCAGAATTCCAAGGGCGTCGAATTCCTGTTCAAGAAGAACAAGATCACCTGGATCAAGGGCAACGGACGCGTCACCGCGAAGAACACCGTCACGGTAAAGTCTGCGGATGGCAAGGAAGAAAAGCACGAGGCCAAGAAGGCAATCTGCATCTGCACCGGCTCGCGAGTGAAAGGCCTGCCGCAAGCTGGGCTCGAGCTCAACAAGACGACCGTTATCTCCTCTGACGAAGCGCTCACTCTCGAGCAAGCGCCAAAGACGATGGCGATCATCGGTGCGGGTGCAGTCGGCTGTGAGTTCGCTGACGTGTTCGCCGCGTTCGGAACACAGGTCACGATCATAGAAGTCGCGAAGCAGCTTCTGCCGATCGAGGATGACGATGTGGGCGTCGAGCTCGCCAAGGCGTTCAAGAAGCGCGGAATCACGATGCTCACGAGCGCAAAGATCGGCGACGTGAAAGTCGGCAAGGCTTCGGTCAAGTTCAGCGTCGATATCGCGGGCAAGAAGCAGGATATCGAAGTCGAGAAGGTGCTGGTCGCCGCCGGCCGCGCGGCAAACATCGAGGATATCGGTATCAAGGAGCTCGGCGTCGCGATGACAGATCGTGGCTTCATCAAGATCAACGAGCGAATGGAAACGTCGGTCAAGGGCATCTTCGCAATCGGCGACGTAGCCGGTCCACCGATGCTTGCGCACAAGGGCGAGCGCGAAGGGATTGTATTCGCAGAGTATCTCGCCGGACAGCCGCACGTGCACAACGTGAACTATGGCAACATTCCGAACGCGACGTACTGCCATCCGGAAGTCGCGTCGATCGGCCAGACAGAGCGCGAGCTGAAGGAAAAGAAGATTCCGTACAAGATCGGCAAATTCCCGTTCTCCGCCAACGGCCGCGCACGTACTTCAGGCGAGACGGAGGGCTTCGTGAAGATCATTTCCGATCCCAAGTACGGCGAGATACTCGGCGCGCACATCATCGGCGCACACGCGACCGAGATCATTCATGAGCTGGCAGTGGCTCGCGAGAACGAGTTCACAGTCGAGGAAGTGGAGCTGGCGATTCACGCGCATCCGACACTGTCGGAAGCGATAGCCGAAGCGACTCTCGACACGCTCGGAAAGATGATCAACTTCTAATCATGGCTGACAGGGAGTTGCTGGTGCTGAACCTCGGCGAGCAGTCGTACGCCGAGGTTCTTGCGTTTCAGCGAGACGCGGCCGCACGACGGATCACCGGGGAGATCGATCAGGATCTGCTGATCCTGGTTGAGCATCCTCCCGTCGTGACGCTCGGCCGCAAGAAGGCGGACAACAAGCTACCGGTCACGGAAGATTTTCTAACGTCGCGCGGAATCGAGCTGTTCGAAGTGGAGCGAGGCGGCGGCGTGACGTTTCATGGGCCGGGGCAACTTGTTGGCTATCCCATCTTCGATCTTCAGCGCCACAAGCTGGATCTTCACTGGTACCTGCGCCAGGTCGAAGAGGGTTTGATCCGCACGCTTGCCGCGTACGACATTCCCGGTGAACGCAACATCGGCTTTACGGGCGTATGGACCGGCGGAAGGAAGATCGCGTCGATCGGAGTACATGCACGCACGTGGGTGACGTGGCACGGATTCGCACTGAACGTCACGACAGACCTGTCATACTTCAACCTGATGACGCCGTGCGGGATCGATGGCGTCGTGATGACGTCGATGAGTCGCGAGCAGCCGGAAAGGGCATTGACGGTGGACGACGTAGCGGCGGAGACCGCCCGCCAGTTTGGGAATTTGTTCGAATTGACGCCGAGGATTGTGGCGACGGTTTGAAACGCGGCTCCGACGATGCCCAGCCACGCGCCTAATTGGTAGTCATGCGTAGGGCGCGGATGTATCCGCGCCTGGCCCATTTACGTGCGATCGAAACCGGATGATCGCGGGATTCACCCGCCGCATCCATTCATGTGCAATCGAAACCACCCGAACACCAGTTCCCCAAATGGCCGCGTACGACGTCGTCATAGGGAGCAATTCAGGATTGGCCGAGAGCTGTGATTCCGCCGAAGGCTGGGATGATGACATCTCACATGCGGGCACTGATTCGGTCTCGATTGCATTATAAGTGACAGGCACGGATGCATCCGTGCCCCACATTTATTTGCCATCGTTTATGCGTGCGGCGCGACGGTGTTGAATCAATTGTTCGCGGACGCCGCGCCGGCGGGGTGGGCGATGGGTGGGTTTATCGCGTCATCATCCGATTTCGATTGCACCTGAATGGGCCAGGCGTTGCGCGACATCGTATCGACGCGGCGATCATCCAATTTCGATTGCGCGTAAATGGGCCAGGCGCGGATACATCCGCGCCCTACGCATGACTACCAATTCGGCGCGTGGTTGGGCGTCGTCGGGCATGACCACCAATTCGGCGCGTGGTTGGGCGTCGTCGGGTGTGACTACCAATTCGGCGCGTCGTTTGAGCGTCGTCGGGCATGACTACCAATTCGGCGCGTGGGTGAGCGTCGGCGGAAATGCGATGTCGTCTGTCGCCAGTCCGGCGTGCGATCCCCCGGCGTCTTCGGGTATATTTCGGGTATGACGGACGATGGCCGCACTGTTATTCAGCTCCATGAGCGCATCGTGTCGCCGGCCGCCAGCGGTCGCGATTTCTCGGCGGAGCTGAACCCGGATCAGCTCGCGGCGGCGACGCACGGGGAGGGCCCGCTGCTGATCGTCGCGGGTGCGGGCAGCGGCAAGACGCGCACGCTTGTGTATCGCGTGGCCCACCTCGTGGATCGCGGTGTGCGGCCCGAGCGGATTCTCCTCTTGACGTTCACCAGACGCGCCGCACACGAGATGCTGTCACGCGCCGAGCGGCTCATCGGGAGCGCCAGCCGGAACGTGCATGGCGGGACGTTCCACGCGACCGCCCATCGGCTGCTGCGACGCTTCGGACCTGCTGCCGGCCTGCCACGTGACTTCAGCATCATGGATCAGGGCGACTCGGCCGATCTGATGCAGATCTCGCGCGCGGCCCTGGGCTTCGGTGCCGGCGCGAAGCGTTTTCCGAAAAAGGAAACACTGCACCATGTGTACTCGCGCCACGTGAATACCGGCATCGCGATGGAAGACATCGTGCGCGACGAGTATCCGCGCTTCATCGAGTTCATCCCCGATTTCACCCGGTTGTACGCCGACTATACCCTGCGCAAGCAGGAGCGCAATCTCGTCGATTACGACGACCTCCTGCTGCTGTGGGCTATGCTGCTCGAGGCGAGCCCCGAGCTCGCAAGCGACATCGCGGGATTGTACGATCACATCCTCGTGGACGAGTATCAGGACACGAACGCGCTGCAGGCCCGGATACTCCGCGGAATGGCGCGCGGGCACTCCAACGTCACAGTGGTCGGCGACGACGCGCAGAGCATCTATTCGTTTCGCGGCGCCACGATACGCAACATCCTGGACTTCCCTGCCCAGTTTCCCGGGACGCGCGTCGTGACGCTGGATCGCAATTACAGATCGACGCCACAGATACTCGGCACCAGCAACACGCTCATCGCACATGCGGGCGAGCGATTCGCGAAGACTCTCTGGACTGATCGCGCTGCCGCCGAGCGACCGCTGCTGGTGACGGCGCGTGACGAGCCGCAGCAGACGCGATACGTGGTGGACAGGATCCTGGAACTGCACGAGGAGGGCATCGCTCTTCGCAACATCGCCGTCCTCTTTCGCGCGGGATACATGTCCGCCGACCTCGAGATCGAGCTGGCCAACAGGAAGATCCCGTTCGAGAAATGGGGCGGCATCAAGTTCCTCGAAGCCGCGCACGTGAAGGATGTGCTCGCATTTCTGCGCGTACTGGAGAACCCGCGCGACGAGGTGAGCTGGTATCGGCTGCTGTTGCTGCTTCCTGGGATCGGCGAGGCGACTGCACGCTCCGCAATGGAGGCACTCGCTGCAGCTGCGTGGGACTCGGCGGCATTTGGCGGTTTCGTGGCTCCTCCGCGTGCCCGCGCGGCACACGCGTCGCTGGTGGCGTTGCTCGGGACGTTGCGATCGGCCCCCGAGGCGGACGACGCCCGCGTTGCGCGCGAGATCGGGCATGTACGCACGATGTACGACGCGATAGTGCGCGACCGCTACGACCGTCCGGAGCCGCGCCTTGCGGATCTGGATCAGCTGCAGACCATCGCGGCTGGCTTCCCCGATCGCACGACGTTCCTGTCGGCGCTCGCGCTGGAGCCGCCGAGCGCAACTCAGGATTTTGCCGGTGCCTCTGCTGACAGCGAGGACGATGCGCTGGTCCTGAGCACTGTCCACTCGGCGAAGGGCAAGGAGTGGGACGCGGTGTTCGTGATATCAGCTGTCGATGGGCTGTTCCCGTCGACACGCGCACTCGGCAGCGATGAGGACACCGAGGAAGAGCGGCGGCTGATGTATGTCGCGATGACGCGGGCAAGAGACTATCTGAGCGTTGTGCATCCTCTCAACTCGTACGGCAGTCAACGCGGAGCGGATTACTCTCTGACGCAGCTATCGCGATTCGTGGATCCGGAGGTTCGCGCGACGATGCAGCACGTTGCGCTGGGGTCGGATGACAGGCTGGCGGAGCACGTATCGGTGGAGCAGCGAGGGCCCGTGGTGGATCTGCGGGCGTTGCTGAGAGGGCGATTCGGCGCGGTGTAGTGGAGTGGCGTCGACCGCAAGCGAGCGCCTATCCAGCTGGTTGGAGCGCGAGCAAAAAGGAGCGGGTCCCGGCATGACTGCCGGAACCCGCTCCTTGTTTCGCAACGTTGCAACTTCTTGTCAGGACACGTGCGTTGCGCTGCTACTGTCCGAGCAGCTTATCGTTCGGATTCTTGTCGACCAAAGATACGACCGCACCAGAGGTAGTGCCTGCGATGACGGTCGTGGTGCCGGCTGCCGGGCAACTCGGAGCCGAGCCTGAGCTCGTCAACGTGTAGGCCACGGCCGGTGGTGTAGCGATCGCGGTAAGGACCGATCCCGCCTGTTGCGCGCCGCCAATCGGATCCAGCGGTGGCACCGACGATGATCCTGCGAATGCGGCGGCACCAACGGGGAGCAAGCCGTCCGCGAGCAGAGGCGTGGTAGTACCGGCGCCAGTGGCAGTCACACGGTATGTCGATGCGGCCGGCGAAGAAGCTGCCGCCGCAAAGTTGGCGTACTGGCTCACCGCTCCGAACGCCATGCCAGTAAAGGCAGGCGTACCGGATACAGCGCCGCCCGCGGCGGTTGCTGCAGAAACGAACACATCAACGGACGCTGCGTTACCGACCGCATCGATGGCGCGCACAGCGAACGCACCAGCCGCCGCCGCCGGGAATGCATCGTCAGTGAGTATCAGGCGCTGCTTGGGCGTGGCGCCCGCCTTCATGTACCCTGCATGCACCACCGTGTAATAGTGATTTGCAGCGAACGTAAAGGTCGTATCAAGGAGTACCTGGCTGACGACCGACGGGCCATTGCAGGCTGCCGTAGTCGTACCGGACGGGAACACGCGGATCCGGTGCTGTCCGGGCGGAACGGCACGATAAGCACCGCTGTTGCCGCGGTACTTGATGCTCGCCTCGTTTGCGTTGGTAACGACATCAACGATACGGTAATCCATGTCGATTGTGTCGGGAACAGCATTCACCCAGCGAACCGCTGCGTGCGGCTCGGGGGTTATGACGGTCGAGACACTATCGCCGGAGCACCCCGCGAACAGCACCAACCCTGCCACGGGGAGCAGACGGTAAACTTTCATTGAATATTCCTCTCCAAGGGTGAGCACGACGTCATTGTATTTGCGTCGGTGGGTTTTCACCGGTGTTCTTCGATCCAGGACCTGAATCGCCAAACCCGGTTGCATGCAGGACGACTATGATCGCGACGATCGCGGCGACCAACCCGATCGCCGTGACCGTCGTCTTTGATTGAGAGAACGTCTTGGTGCTTACGCTCGTGATCGAATTGCGCGACAGCATCACCGTTCCTCCTGGAAAGCCTGTAGAGCTTCCGTCGAGGTAGTCGATGTGAGTGACGCTGACACCGAGCAAACTGTCTGTGACCGAAACCACCTTGCCATCAAACGTCGCGACATCGTCACCAAGATCGGCCGTAAGAGCAACCCGGCCGACGTTGTTTACGCGGATCTGGACGTTCTGTCCGGCGGTGAGGTCAGACGGCGCCTGCATCTGGTAGGTGTAGCAGCCAGTAGTCAGCAAAAGACCGCAGACACCGACCGACGCCATCAGCGCAACGAGGCCACGTGGCGCAAATCGCGCCACGCACCTCACTGCGTCAGGCAGTGCTCGATGGATCATTGAGCTTCGCACCTAGCCTTTAATCAGTAGCCGTAAGATCCGAGTGCAGCGGCGTCCTTGCCACCGGGCCCGCCCGTCGTCCACGCCTTCATGCTCCTCACGTCCGTCTCCTGGTACGGAACGGGGAAGTTGAGCGCGGTATACTGCGCCAGGTCGCCCCAGCCGCGGCTATCGAAGAACCACGCGCCGAGATATGTATAGGCCGTTTCCATGCGCTTTTCCCACTTCATCGCCTCGAAGATATTTCCGCATGTTGCGTGAGCGAAGTCGGGACCCGTGGGAACGCGTGGTACGCAGGAATTCGCCGCTGCACCGACAGCGATTGGCTGCGTAGCGCTTGTGATCCCGGTGATCGGCGGAAGGTTGCCCTTGGCCACGCGGGAAATGTTGATCTTTGCCATTGCGTTTACGAAATCCCCCTTCCGGATGTAGCCTTCCGCGGCGAGGAGATCCAGTTCAGCGCGCGTCATGATCGGATACGGGCCTGCGCGACCGCCATCGTTCCAGAGCTGGAACCGATAGAAGTCATACTGAGACAGGTTCCACGGATCGCCAGACGGGTCGCTGGACCTGCGGTTTCGGAAGTAGAGGTTGGTGCGCGGAGGCTGCTGCGCAGTTCCGGCGCCCGAGCTGACCTGCTGCGCCGCGCGCGTGTCGCCCGCGGGGAAGCGTTGATCCGCCGTGCGGACGATGAAGGCGTAGCGGTTTCCGAGCGACGTTGCGATCCAGGCGTCGTAGCAGTTTCCGCCGTTCGGGTCACCCTGGTTTGCAGCGGTGCACCCAGCACGTACGCTATCGGCCATGCCAATGATCATCGGACTCTGCTGCGCCCAGGTGTCGAACAGATAGTGCTGCTCGTCACCAACGCGCCACGGGGCGACGGTCGTCATCGTGATGTTCAGATCGTTCGGCAGAGCAGCGTTGGCGTCCGCGATGACTTGCGTCCAGTCAACTGCAGCACGATCCGTGGGAGTACGCGCGACCTCGGCGCGGAAGCGCGCCTTGAAGCCGCGAACCATCTGAATGAACTGTGCAGCGGTGAACGCATTTCCGTTCACCCACGTGCTGGGCAGCGTGAAGCCAGCACCACCGCCGGCGCCGTTTGGCGCGCTTCCAAGCGCGATGGCCCGAGTCGCCGCTGCGATCGCCGAATCCATCTGAGTCAGAATGACGGGCATCGCGGCCACCCCGCCCACGAACTTGCTCGGCGGATTCGCGATGGTGTCCGTCTCACTCACGATCGAGAGTGAGTCGTACGCAATCGCGACGGTGGCATTAGCGAATGCCATCGTAAAGTATGCGAATGCGCGGGCGCGAAGATCCTGCTGGGCACTTCCCAGAGTGAAGCCTTTCGAGTTGAGCTGAACCAACCCATTTGCCGCGGTGCGTGCGGCACGCTGGCTTCCCTGATAATTGTACGCGTTGTTTCCAGCATACGTATCGGTGCTGTTGTTGGCGATGGGGGAACGCGGAATGCTCCCGCGCGGACCCAGGCCGTCATTTGCGAGCGACGACGCGTTCTCGAAAGCCATGGTGAGCAAAGCCGGCTCGATATGTCCGGCGATACCCGATCCGCCGGTCGCGCCCTGCGCGGCGTTGTACGCCGAGCCGAACGAGTTGGCGATCACGCTTTCGACGTCACCGGGTCGCGCCAGAACACGCGCGACGTCGGGATTGTTCAGATTGGGTGCGGTTACCTGGTCTCCGGCGCAAGCGCCGAGACCTGTCACCGCGACAGCGATATAGAACAGCTTTCGCATTCTCTCCTCATGGGTACCCTGACGGACTCACGCCCGCCAGGGATTCGCGGTTTTAGAAGTTCGTGGACAGTGATAGTGTGAACGTCCGCAGGTTCGGGAACTGGTAGGCATCGACGGCGTTGAGCACCGCCGAACCTGGCGAGTTCGCGCTGGCACCACCCGTGCCGGATACGGCGCCGTAACCCACTTCAGGATCGAAGCCCTTGTACTTTGTCCACGTCTTGAGGTTGCGACCGGTACCGGAGATCGACCAGTCACCGCCCAATCGGCCAAATGCACCGATGTGGAATGCAACCGTTGCTTCGCGAAGCTTCACAAAGCTTGCATCTTCGGTAACTGCGCTGTTGGGGCCGAGAATGTCGTAGAGTCCGCCAGTTCCCGAGCCGTTGTCAGGCAATGCCGCGCGGTAGTAGTAGCCGAGTGGCTTGACGGTCGAAACATCCTTGCCCGTCTGCTGGTCATCGACCGACAGGAAGTCGAGGAAGCCCCAGCCGCGGCCCTGGTTGTAAACGCTGCGTCCCTTCGATGCATCGAACAGTACCGATCCACTGAGGCGCTTGTAGCTCGCGTTCTGACCGATGCTCCACCGATAAGTTGGCAGTGCGTGACCCAGGGGGACGATCATCGCCGCGCCAGTGGAGTCGCGCTGGATCATCGGCATGCCCCAGTTGATTACCTGGCCGGTGTTGAAGTGCGACTGGTCGCCGCCCGCTGACGTCGAGAAGAACGGGCTGTTGAGCGGAAGACGCGCCTGCCACAGATTCTTCGTGATGCCATCGGACGGAGTGTTGCCGGAGCCGGTCCAGACGATATATCCATCCGAATTGGCCTGGAAGTCCTTACCGGTGCCGCACGCGCCCTGTGCTGCGGTTGGCAACTGGCCGCAGCTGGTGATGAATTTGCGGCCGTAGAACGTGCCGTACTCCTCGCCCTGACGGACGAAGAACAGCGAGCCGGTTCCCTGTGCCGATGCGCCAGCGGTGAATGCTGGAACGTTGAGCTTGGTGATCTTCGACTTGGCGCGGTCATAGCTCAACCGCGTCGAGGTGCTGAAGTTGGTGCTGTTGACCCAGGGGATGTTGACAGACGCTTCGAAGGACCGACCCTGGAGCGTACCGGCGTTCTGGTACTGCTGCGAGTAGCCGTAGTACGAAGCGACCGGAACGACCAGGATCTGATCGCGTGAATCGGTTTTGGATGACGTTACGCTGAAACCGATGCGGTGAAACAGCTCACCATCGAGGCCGAGTTCGGTTTCAACAACGGTTTCGGGACGCAGGTTGCGGTTACCGAGGGTCACCGGATTGCCGACGTTTCCTGAGCTCAGTGAGTAAGTCTCGTACTGCGAAACGAAGGCTGGACGGTTACCTGCGGACCCGACCGACGCGCGCAGCTTGAACTCGTCGAGGGCCGGGATGAACCACCATGGCTCCTGAGCTACGCGCCATGCCAGCGATCCGCGGCCGAACGTCGACCACCGATGTCCGGAGCCGAACAGCGAGCTTGCGTCGCGACGTACGAGTGCGCCGATGATATAGCGGTCCTTCCAGTCGACGTCTTCGCTCAGGTAGTAGCCGAGGCCGCGAACGGTGGTGAGACTCGAGCCAACCGTCTGCGACGGCGTGCCGGAAGGTGTGGAGCCGATGTTTGCCGCGTTGGGCAGGCCCACCACACCGAGCCAGTTACCCGACAGCACCTGATAGTTGTAATCGGTGCGGTCGAACAGATACCGCAGACTGGTCCGGGTATTGAAGTCAGTGAAGAACGTGCGTGTTGCGATTGCGTCGACGCTCGCATTGTACTGCTGCTGTGCTTCAGCGCGGCGCGCAAGGAATCCAGAATTGCTCGTTCCCGCAGGACCGGTCGTCGTGCGATAGCCCTTGTCCTGGAACGAGATCGCTGTTGCCGCAGTTCCGTCGTAGCTGAAGTTGAAGTTCATCGAGAACCACGTCAGCGGACGCCACTGCGCAGTGCTACCACCGGTGAACCGGTTGGTCGCCGTGGTCTGCGCATAATTCTGCAGCTCATAGAGCGGGTTGAAGTTCTGCGACCCACCACCCTGCAGGTTGGGGCGGATGTAGAGGCGACCGAACTGATCGACCGCGTCGAGATTGACGATCGGTGGCGTGCGGGTAAGGCGGAAGAACGCTGCGCCGCCATCTTCTTCCTGATAGCCGTCCTTCGTATCGTGCGCGAAGGCGCTCGTGACGTCGAAGTTCCAGTTATCGGTGGTACGGCCGGCGTTGAGGCGCGCGGTGGCGCGCTGGAATCCGTTGAGATACTTGATCGCACCACGCTGCTGCGTGTAGTTGCCGCTTGCGAACATCGTGTTCGGTCCGCTCTTGCCACGGATCTCGACGTTCTGCTGAACGTACGGCTTCGGATCGACGAACTGGCCGACCGCGTCGTAGTTCGTGCCGGGCCATCTGTCGATCTGGAATGTGTTCTTGAGCGCGGATCCAGTCACCGTCGAACCCGGATCGACCGGGAAGGTGGGTGGAGTCTGCGCGAAGACGTCCGGATAGCTGTTGATGAAGCTCGCGACGCTCGCATAGTCGATCGATCGCGCGCAGCTGTTGGACGCGAACGTTCCGGTTGCAGGTGCTGCGTACGCGCCGGATACGTTGATGCAGAACCGCGTAGCGGTCGGATCCATGCGCATCGCAGTGGTCTGCGCGATCGGCAGCTTGCGCTCTATGTTGCTAGTGCCGTAATCGGTCCGGAAGGCAGTGTGAAAGCCGTCCGCTCCCGCCTTGCCTGTCTTGGTGGTGATGGAGATAACGCCGTTACCAGCGCGCGTTCCATACAGCGACGCTGCAGCTGCACCCTTGATGACTTCGATGTTGTCGATGTCGTTGGGGTTGATACCGCCAAGTCCGCCGCCGCCGGTCGCCGACATCTGGTCACCCAGAATGATTCCATCGACCACGTACAAGGGCGCGGTCCCGCGTCCCTGCGTGGCGATGGACGTTGGTGCACGAAGCAGGATGGCGGGCGGAGCACCAGGGCGGCCAGAAGCCGACGTGATGTTGGCGCCAGGAACCTTCCCCTCGAGTGCGGCCAGAGGATCGGTGGCTGCAGTCTTGGTCAGATCCGCAGCATCGACGCGCGTGATGTTGAACGCGAGCTTCTTCTGCTCCGTTCCCGCGGTGACGCCTGCAACCACGACTTCACTCAAGCGGTTGATGTCCTGTCTGAGCTTGAAGTCGATGGTCTGCGAAGTGGCAGTAGTGATCTTGCTGGTCGGTGTGAAGCCAATCGCGCGAGCACGCACCGTAATGCTGGTTGCTCCGCGAAGACGCGCTGGCGTGAGTGTGACGGTGTAGTGACCAACCGCATCGGTCGCCACCGAAACGTTCAACTCGTTGATGTACACGTTCGCGTTCGCGAGCTTCTGGCCCTGCTCAGAAGTCACGGTTCCGCTTATAACAACTTGAGCCTGGGCTTTAGCAAAGCCACTTACGGCTAACATCGCGAAGGCTACCAACCCTTTTCGCAATATCGGCATCAAACCAGTGCGCCTCATTCCACTCTCCCTGCAGATGGGTTCCATGCGACACTCCACAGCCGCGCAACGACAGACCAGCGAGTCAACGGAAATCCTCCGGAAACGGGTTGCGGTTACAACAACGCGACGGAACTACTGCCGGGCAAAGGAGTACCTCACCGTCTGACAGTGAGTGTCAACGGTGCGCTTCACCCTGCCGGAAGGCTTATCCAGCCGTCCGGATCTTTTTGCGTGCTTATTGGTTCTTTATGCAGCCCCTACGTTACGGCATAAAAAGTGGGTGTCAATGAAAGAATTATTGACACCATATTAAGAACACGCTAATTATTTAGGGACTTTTCGGCCGATATCTACCGGGCGGCAGCCCTCACTGCCGCGAAAGGATCCTTTCGATTGCGCTTCGCTACGGCGATTATCTGGCGAATCGTCAGCCTCAAATCGTAGTGGTTTCGGGCCCATAACTGATCGAAGGTGTCCAGCCCGCTGCCGTAGACCCGCCGCGCCAGAAGCGCCGCGTTGTCGAGCTTCACGCGCCGGGCGTACAGCGGAGAAATAGTGCCGAGTCGCGGGGCGATGCTGTCCACCAGGACTCGACGCGCCGCTGCATAAATCTCCTCTCGCGCAGCGAGCCGCGCGGCCCTGTCATTCGGGTGCGCCCTGAACGCTGAATCCAGCGTATGGCTCAAGCCGCTCCAGAACGCGCCCAACAACTTGTCGTCCGCCCACCGGGCATCCACCCGGGCAGCAGATGCAGAGTCTCCGCGCGATCTGAACAGGGCCGCGGCACCTCGCGCCCCCACAAAACTCGCGAACGACTCGTTGAACGGCACCGATCCCGGGGCGTAATACGTGTTGTGCGTCACCTCGTGGATCACGGTATTGGCCAGTTCCAGCGAATCGGCGCTCAGAGTCGTGTTGAGCAACGGGTCGTTGAAAAAGCCGAGCGTACTGAAGGCTGATGACGGCCTGAGGTAGACGTCGAAGCCCTGGGACTCCAGGTCCGCCGCAGCGCGTCGAGCGGCAGAAAAATCAAAGAAGCCCTTGTACGGCACCCGTCCCACAACCGGGAACCACCATGTATACGGCACCAGCCGGTCGCGGTAGGCCGCCGAGAGCACCAGGACCAGGGTGTCGTGCTCGACGTGGGAGTAGGTGGTGAAGCTTTCGCCGGTGTTGAGCCCCAGGGAATCGTGGGCGTACTTCCGAGCCGCCTCCACAATCGTGAGCTTGGCCTTCACCTCGGCTGGCGTGCGTGGATCGGCGATCATTGCCGGTATGGGCCGACGCCGGCTGAGGATCCGGGCCTCCTCCCAGGCACCACGACCGAGATAGCAGGCAGTAGGCCCCACGACGATCAGGGCCGCTCCCACGATCACAATTGCGACTGGGAGCAGCGCCTTGCGCACCGTTCGCTTGAGCGAGCGAGAACTCGCCCCCGGTGCCCCTTCTAGGCGCATGGACGGGTGCCTATCCTTAACGGGTGTCCTTCGTTCATCTCCACTGCCACTCGGAATATTCCCTGCTCGATGGGGCGAACCGCATCGAGGACCTTATCGCCCGTGCGCTCGAGTTCGAGCAGCCTGCGCTGGCCATAACCGACCATGGGAACATGCATGCCGCCTGGGAATTCCAGGAGCGGGCCAAGAAGGCGGGCATCAAGCCCATACTCGGCATGGAGGCGTACGTAGCACCCGGCGACCGGCGGTCGAGACAACGCATTGAAAGTACAGGGGGAGGAACCTCCAGATCCCGGGCGTATTACCATCTGGTGTTGCTGGCGCAGAACGCGACCGGGTACAAGAATCTAGTCAAGCTGTCGTCGCTGGGTTACACGGAAGGCTTCTACTCCAAGCCGCGCGTGGATCGTGAGCTGCTGACGCGCTACAGCGAGGGGATAGTCGTATCGTCGGCGTGCATGGCGGGCGAGATTGCGACGCATCTTCTGGCGGACAACTGGGACGCGGCGCGCGAGACTGCTGCATGGTACGCGGAGCTGTTCAAGGACCGGTACTACCTGGAAGTGCAGGCGCACGACAGCGGCGACCAGGCTCTGCTCAACGAGCGCGTGTTCAAGCTCGCGGAAGAGATGGGACTGCCGGTGGTTGCGACCAACGACGCGCACTTTCTGCGGCACGACGACCACGCGTCGCACGACGTGCTGCTGTGCATCGGACTGGGCAAGAACGTGTCCGACGCGAACCGCATGCACTACGACGACGGGCTCTACTTCAAGAGCGCTGACGAGATGCGCGAGCGGTTTCCGGCGCGTGGCGACGTACTCGAGAATACGCTGCGCATCGCCGAGGAATCGGGGATCGAGTTCAAGAAGAAGTATCACGTGCCGTCGTTTCCGCTTCCGAAGGGAGTCAAGAGCGAGAACGAGCTGCTCGTGAAGCTCACTGAACAGGGTGCGCACGAGCGATACGGCGACGTACTGTCAGAAGAAGTCGAGACGCGCATGCGTTACGAGCTCGACGTCATAACGAAGACGGGGTACGCGGGCTACTTCCTGATCGTGTACGACTTCATCAAGGCCGCACGCGACATGGGGATCCCGGTTGGTCCGGGACGCGGATCCGCGGCGGGGTCGCTCGTCGCGTACGCACTCAGGATCACGAACGTCTGCCCGATCAAGTTCGACCTGCTGTTCGAGCGCTTTCTGAACCCGGAGCGCGTGTCGATGCCTGACATCGACGTCGACTTCTGCTTCGAGCGGCGCGGTGAAGTGATCGACTACGTGCGTCAGAAGTATGGGCGCGATTCCGTGGGGCAGATCATCACGTTCGGTACGCTCAAGTCACGTGCAGCTGTGAAGGACGTGGGACGCGTGCTGGGCTTCACGCCTGGCGAGACGGACGCACTCGCGAAGCTGATTCCGAATCTTCCCAACTATTCGCTGACGGTACGCGAGGCGGTCGAGAAGATTCCTGAAGTGAAGACGCTGTACACGACGGACGAGCGATACAGCGAGCTGCTCGACTACGCGATCGCACTCGAAGGTCTGTCCCGGCATGCCGGCGTGCACGCAGCGGGCGTCGTGATCGCGCCGGGTCCGCTGGACAACTACGTGCCTGTTTGCACGCAGTCATCGAAGGGCGCGGGGAGTCAGGGAGACGAGAGCATTGTCGTAACACAATACGACATGAACGGGCTCGAGAAGGCGGGGATGCTCAAGATGGACTTCCTCGGCCTCACGACGCTCACGATCATCACTGACGCTGTTGCAAACGTGCGCGCACGGGGGCGCGAGATCCCGGATCTGGACGACATTCCGCTGGACGACAAGGAGACGTATCACATGCTCCGGCTCGGGAAGACGGCGGGCGTGTTCCAGTTCGAATCTCCGCTTGCGACCGAGCTCGTGCGTTCATTGCGATGCGACCGCTTCAACGATCTGGTGGCATCGAATGCGCTGATGCGTCCCGGTCCGCTCGACGCGGGGATGCACAAGGTCTACATCCGTCGCAAGCGCGGTGAGGAGCCGATCACCTACGCGTTGCCGGAGCTCGAGGAGTTCCTGAACGACACGTACGGCGTGATCACGTATCAGGAACAGGTCATGCGTATCTCGCAGAAGCTCGCGGGAATCTCGCTGGCCGAAGCTGATGTGTTGCGCAAGGCGGTGGGCAAGAAGGATGCGGAGCTCATTCGGAAGGAGCTGGGCAAGTTCATCGAGAAGGCGGTTGCGCTGGGACATGATCGCAAGATCATCAACGAGATTGCGGCGCAGATCGAGACGTTTGGACGTTACGGCTTCAACAAATCGCACGCCGTGGCGTACTCGATCATCTCGTACCAGACCGCGTGGCTCAAAACGCACTTCCCCGCCGAGTTCATGGCGGCGCTCTTGTCGTCGCAGATCGGGGATACGGACAGCGTCGTCAAGTACATCAACGAAGCGAGAGAGATCGAGCTCGAGGTACTTCCGCCAGACGTGAACGAGTCGAATTACAAGTTCACGGTGATTGCCGACAAGAAGATACGCTTCGGGCTTGGCGCGATTCGCAACGTCGGCAAGAGCGCGATCGAATCCATTCTTGAAGCGCGTAAAGCGGGCCCGTTCACCTCGCTGTTCGACCTGTGCAATCGCGTCGATCTGCGCATGTGCAACAAGCGCGTGCTGGAAGCGATGATCCACGCGGGCGCGCTCGATTCGCTCGGCGGCCACCGCTCGCAGCTCGTGGCGGCGCTCGATACGGCGATTCGCGAAGCGTCGCTGGCGCAGGAAGACGTCGCCAGCGGTCAGGTGTCGATGTTCGGCGACGCACTCGGCGCAACGTCCAAGCCGGCGCATCAGACGACGCTGCCGAACGTGGCTCCGTGGCCCGAGAGCGAGCGACTCGCGAACGAGAAGGCTATACTCGGCTTCTACACGTCGGGACATCCGCTGGAGCCGTTCCGCGCGGAATGCGAGCTGTTCTCCACCCATACCGTCAGCGACCTGGGCACGTGGACAGGTGAGTCGATGTCGTTGTGTTGCGTGATCACGACGATCAAACGGCAGACGAGCAAGAAGACCGGTGCGGAATTCGCGCGTCTCACGATCGAGGATTTTTCGGGGTCGGCGGAAGTGCTCGTCTTTCCCGAGGCATGGAGCGTGATTCACGACCAGGTGAAGGCGGACGTGCCAGTCGTGATGAAGGGCGGCTATTCGAGACGCGACGAGGGGGCGGACAACCCCACCTTCATCGTCGAGTCGGTGACCAAGCTTGCGGAGAAGCGGACCAACGGGCAGGTGGCGGTGGCGATAGCGCTGGCGCCCGGGATGCCGCTGGATCCGACGGTAATGCGGGACGTGCAGGAAGTGGTGCACGCCCACCCCGGAACAGCTCCGCTGGAGCTGCGGTGGAGTGACGGCAACGGCGGCTCAGCGCGCTGGCGGTCGAGGTCGCTCAAGCTGTCAGCCGATGGCGTGGCCCTCAAGGAATTGAGATCGTTGCTCGGAGACGGGTGCGTTTCGGTAGTTTTAGGGACATAGGAGGTCCGAATGGCGACTGCAGCAACGACCATGGATTTCGAGAAGCCGATCGCGGAGCTCGAGCGCAAGATCGACGAGCTCAAGCACGCGCCGGGCGATCGTGCCGTGAACGTCGACGACGAGATCATCTCACTCGAGCGGAAGCTGAGCGAGCTACGTGGTGACATATACAAGAATCTGACTCCGATTCAGCGCGTGCAGGTCGCGCGCAATGTTCGGCGTCCGTTCATGCTGGATTACGTCGCGCGCATCTTCACCGACTTCGTAGAGCTGCACGGCGATCGCGCATTCCGCGACGACGCGGCAATCGTCGGTGGATGGGCACGCCTCGATGGCGAGACGGTGATGCTGGTGGGACATCAGCGCGGACATGACACCAAGGAAAATCTCCGGCGCAACTTCGGAATGCCGCATCCGGAGGGCTACCGAAAGGCGCTTCGCCTGATGAAGCTCGCGGAGAAGTTCCACGTTCCGGTCCTCACGTTCATCGATACGCCGGGTGCGTACCCGGGACTTGGTGCTGAAGAGCGCGGGCAGTCCGAGGCGATCGCGCGGAATCTTCTTGAGATGAGCCAGCTTCAGGTCCCGATCATCGCGACTGTGATAGGCGAGGGTGGCTCCGGCGGCGCGCTCGCGCTGGGCGTTGCGGACCGCGTGTTGATGATGGAGAACGCGGTCTACTCCGTCATCACTGTCGAAGGATGTGCCGCGATCCTCTGGAAGGACGGCAAATCTCCGGAGATGCGCGACCGTGCGGCGAACGCGCTGCGCATCACGTCGCCCGACCTGCTCGAGATGCGAGTGATCGACGAGATCGTGCCGGAGCCGGAAGGCGGAGCGCACGCAAACCACGAGGCCGCTGCGCGCTCGCTTGCCGAGGTGCTCAATACCAATCTGGAAGAGTTGCGCAAGCTGCGGCCTGAGCGGTTGGTGAGGCGACGCAGGCAGAAGTATCTGAGGATGGGACAGTGGGCAGAATGAACCCGCGTACGTCGCACCTGACGTGGGCAGGCACGGAGGCCTGCCCATACACGTCTTAGCACCGCACAATGCATCTCATTGAAGTAGCGTTTCGCGGTAATCGGAAGGAGTTCTTTGGCTGGGAGGGTGAGACACCGCCTCCTGCTCGCACGGCGGTGATCGTTGAAGCGGATCGCGGTGAGGACCTGGGTACGGTGCACGCGATTGGCGAACTCGCGGCGCAGCGCAATTCCGGTTGCGCGCACGGTTGCGGCGAGCCGGTACGGAAGGCGCTGCGTATCGCAACCAAGCGTGACGTTCGGCAGAGCGAATCGCTTCAGAAGGCGAACGACGACGCACGACAGCGCGCCGCGGACAAGGTGCGCGCCGCGAATCTTCAGATGAAGATCTCGGACGCCGAGTGGCAGTGGGACAAGAAGAAGCTGACGTTGTATTTCACCGCCGAGAAGCGCGTCGATTTCCGGAATCTCGTGCGAGATCTGGCAGCGGCGTTCCGCACGCGCATCGAGCTCAAGCAGATCGGCGTGCGAGACGAGGCCAAGCGACTGGATGGCATTGGGCGCTGTGGCCGCCAGTATTGCTCCGCAGCGTGGCTGCCGGAGCTTCGACCGGTGAACCTGGGCGTGGCAAAGGATCAGCGGCTATCGCTCAATCCGTCGCAGATATCGGGCGCGTGCGGGCGTCTCATGTGTTGCCTGCGTTACGAGCACGAGTTCTATGTGGAGACGCGTCGGCGCTTTCCGAAGGAAGGACGCATCGTCATGACGACGGTGGGTGAGGAGAAGGTTCTGACCGTGGATCTGTTCCGCGAGGCCGTCACGCTGCGGAACGCGGAAGGTGTACTGCGGACCATTCCGCTGGAAGCGTTCAACGGCGAAGTCGCTGGTCGTCCGGCACCAACGCCGCCACCGTGCGACGACGACACCGACGAGTCATCGGAAGAGATATCCCCGGAGCTGATGTACACCTCGGAATTCGCGATTCCGGAGCCCCGACTGGTCATTCTTACCGAAACCGTCGAGACCGAGGTAGCTCCACCCGCGCAGACGCGGAAGCCTGAGCGTCGCCGTCGCGGCCGCCGGGGCGGAAGCGGAAGCGGCGATGGTGGGAGCGCCAACGGCTCCGGTGCGCCCAGGCCGAACGACAGAAAGGGGCCAGCGAAGGAAGGCTGACCGGCCGAGCCACGGCTTTGACAGCTGTTATAAATTGCGACGTGCCCAACAAGTACTATATCACCACAGCGATCGACTACGCCAACGGCGACCCGCACCTGGGGCACGCCTTCGAGAAGATCGGCGCTGACGTCCTGGCCCGGTACCACCGTCTTCGTGGCGAGAAGGTGCTGTTCGTCACCGGCATGGACGAGCACGGTCAGAAGGTCGCGCAGTCCGCGGCCAAGGAAGGCCGGACCCCTCAGGCACAGGTCGATGAGATCGCGCGCAGATTTCAGGAGGCGTGGGCAGCGCTCGGAATATCGTACGATCGCTTCGTGCGTACCACGAGCGAACAGCACAAGATCGGCGTCCGTGCGCTGATCGAGCGCATTTTCGAGCGTGCTCCGGACAACTTCTACACCAAGACGTACGCCGGATGGTATTGCGTCGGTTGCGAGGCGTTCAAGACCGAGGAAGAGATCGTCGACGGCAAGTGCGTGCTGCATCCGACACGCACCCTCGAGTGGGTCGAGGAGCGCAACTGGTTCTTCCGGCTGAGCGCGTACGCAGATCGTCTGCGGACGTTGATTGCGAGCGGGAACTTTCTGCAGCCACGAAGCCGCGCGAACGAGATACTGTCGCTGATCGATCAGGGGCTGGAAGATGTGTCCGCGAGTCGCGCGCGCGCGGGATGGGGAGTTCCCTTCCCTCGCGACACGGGCGATGGCGAGCCGCAGACGACGTACGTCTGGTTCGACGCACTTCCGAACTACATCACGGCTGTGGGTTTCCCGGATACCAGCGGGGAGTTTGCGAAGTGGTGGCCGGTGGACGTGCATGTGATAGGCAAGGACATCACGCGCTTTCATGCGCTCATCTGGCCGGCGATGCTCATCGCGGCGGAGCTTCCGCTGCCAAAGCTGGTGTGGGCGCACGGCTTCGTCCTGCTGGGCGGCGACCGGTTCAGCAAGTCCGCCGGCGTCACGCTCGATCTGCAGGACGCAGTTGCGCGATTCGGCGCCGACCCGTTCCGGTACTTCCTGATGCGCGAAGTTCCGTTCGACGCTGACGGAAACTTTTCATGGGAGCGATTCGAGGAGCGTTACAACGCCGATCTCGCAAATGCGTGGGGCAATCTCGCCAGTCGCACGATCGCGATGATAGAAAAGTATCGCGGCGCGATCGTCCCGCCCGCGGAACCGAACGAGCTCGATGCAGTCGACGCTGCCGACATGGCCGCGTATGACGCTGCGATGCAGGACAATCTTCCCAATCGCGCGCTCGAGTACATCTGGGCAACGGTCGCCCGCGGGAACGAATACGTGGACCGGCAGGCGCCGTGGAAGCTTGCGAAGGATCCGACAAGGCAGGATGAGCTTGACGCCACGCTGGCGGCGCTGGTGCGGCAATTGACGCGGCAGGCGATTGCGTTGTCGCCGTTCATGCCGGGGCGATGCGCGGAACTCCTGTCACAGCTGGGCGCACCGGCGGATTTCCTCGCCACGCCCGGGAGATTGGGCGATGGCGGCGTCACGACGTTCGATGTGACGGGTTGGCGCGTGGCGAAAGGCGCGTCGTTGTTCCCGAAAAAGGAGACGGCATAGACCTCGCCACGCGCCGAATTGGTGGTCCTGCGTAGGGCGCGGATTCATCCGCGCCTGGCCCATTCAGGCGCAATCAGAATTGGATGCCTGCCGGGTTCGTTAAATGCGGCACAATGCCGTACGTGACAAACGTCGTCATCGTAAATACCGTTCCAGAAACGCCGCCGTTGTTTCGTATGATTGAATCCAGTGCGAATGCAACAACCATTCGTGCGTTTCGTCGGGATAGATGAGCGTTTCGACGTGCACACCGCGGTTGCGCAGGTCCTCCGTCAGCTGCACGGTCTGCCTGAAGTCCACGTTGCGGTCGTCGTCGCCTTGAATCAGCAGCACTGGTGCGCGCCAGTGCGACAGATCGCTCATCGGCGACGACGCGTACGCGAGGCGACGTGCCTTCATCTCGCGATCCTCGTCCCACGTGTCCTCCATCCTGCTCCACTCGAGATTCCAGTCGTGCACGCCGGCGAAATCCACGCCGACCTTGTAGTCGGCCGGATCCCGCGCGAGCGACAGCGCTGTCATGTAACCGCCGTACGACCCTCCCCAAACACCGATGCGCGCGGGATCGACTTCACGCCGCGCACGTAGATAATGCGCTGCGGCGATTGCGTCGCGCGCCTCGGCGCCGCCACCCGGGCCGTAGTCGAGCGCTTCGCGGAAATCGAGTCCGTAGCCGATTCCGCTGCGGTAGTTTACCGACAGTACGACGTAGCCCCGGCTCGCGAGATACTGATTGAGTCCGTAAGCGTTGTGGTAGTAGCCCATCGGATTGAAGCCAAGCAGCATCTGGCGCTGGGACCCGCCGTGGTAGAAGACGACGGCCGGATGTCGCTTTCCGTCGCGTGCGGTGGGCGGGAGAAAGAGCTGTCCGTGCAACAGCAGGCCGTCGGTGGATCGGAAGGTGACCTGCTGCGGAGTCGCGAGCTGTGCCGAGGGAAAATCGGCTGGGATTGCGGTTGGAGCGAGATCGGCGATGGCGCCGCGTTCCCGCAACATCGCGGGCCGCGCGGGCGTCGTCGCGCCCGAGTGAAGCAGCGCAACACCGCCCTGCAGAGCCGCCGGCCCCCACTCGATGCCGCCTCCAGACGTCAGGGGTGTCGGCGCTCCACCGCTCGCAGGCACCGACCAGATGTGCAACAGGTCGATCCTGTTCCCTTCGTTCGCCGCGTACAGGATGCTGTGTCCATCGATTCCGGCCGTGGCCGACACTACCTCGCGCTCGCCAATCGTGAGCGCTACCGGTGCCGCAGATGTAGCAATGGCGGATACCGAGTAGAGTCTGTTCCAGCCTCCGGACTCCCATGGGAACGCGATGCGATTGTCTGCAGTCCAGATGATCTGATCGCGTGAGTCGGTGCGACGGAACATGCTTCCCGGCCCGGACGCGGCGCGCCAGAGCTCGCGCGCGGTACCCGTCGCCGGATCGGCGACGAGAATTGACCATCGCTGCCCGGTACGCCTCAGCGCGTGCTGTGGCTGCCGCGTGATGGTCGGCTGCCTTATGAATGCGACAGAGCGTCCATCCGGCGACCAGACGGGATAGCCGTCATCGTCCACCGACGGATCCATGTACCGAAGCGTCGAATCTCGCACGTTGAATACGCCGATGAACGAGTGATCGACACGAGTGCTCGTGAATGCTATCGCCGAACCGTCCGGCGACCATCGGATGTTTCCGTCGCGTCCGCGCCCGACGAACAGCCGCCTTTCGTGGGCGCCGCTATCTAACGTGACCGTGTAGATCACGCCGCCCCGCGTAAAAGCCACGATCTTCCCATCCGGTGACGGCTCCGGTGACGCGCCCTCGGCGAGCGAACGCGGTGCGCCGCCATCGATCCGAGCCAGCATCACAAGCTGGCTCCGGCCATGCGCGTCGAGCGCGGGATTGGGATACTCGCCACGATCGTTCCTGCCCGATCCGCGTACGAACACCACGCCGCTCCCGTCAGCGAGCCAGCGAGGCGAGCTCATTTCCCAGCCGTCGTCGGCAGTGTATGGCGTGATTGCACGCGCACGCCAGTCCGGTGCGCGCGCGATCCAGAGATTTTCGGGGCCGGCCTGATCGAAGACCCAGGCGACCGCGTCCCCATGCGGCGACGCAACAAAATCCGTCGGAAACGGCGCGCTCAGTATCTGCGGGATGGTGAACGACGGCCTGGTTGTCTGGGCATCAAGAACGGACGCTGCGAGAGATGCGAATGCCAGGAAGACAAGTGAAGGATTGCGCATGTCAGTGAGTTGCCATCGCATGCCGGTAGACAATGCGCGACACGTCGGCTATCAGCGAATCGGCAACGGGCTCCTTCTCGATGCCTTTGGTAAGAACCACGAGGATGTAGGGTTTGCGGTTTGCAGGATATACGATCGCCGCGTCGTGCGCGATGGCTGTGATGTCCCCCGTCTTGTGCGCGACGCGTGTGCCGGCCGGGAGACCGGCGGGGATTTTCTCGTTGAATTGCTGCGCCAGGAGGATTGCGCGCATCGAGTCCGTCGACGCTGGTGAAGCGGCCTTTCCCGTCTCGATGTCTCTCAGAAGAATGGCGAGATCGCGAGCAGTCGCCATGTTGTTGAGTCCTTTCTCGAACGCCTTCTCGTCTTCCACGCCGCGCAGCACCAGCATGCGTCGAGCGCCGAGCGAGCGCATCATTGCGTTGACACTATCGGGGTTTGCGAGAGCTATGAGCGTGTTCGTCGCAAGATTGCTGGATCGCGTGATCATGTGCTGGATGAGATCCCGTATCGTCACGGAGTCGCCAACCAGCTTGTACATCGCGCTGTCGCTATCGACACCTGGATCCTGCACGTACGGCGATCCGTCGACTATCGACGTGAACCGATTCACGACCGGGATGCGTTGGCTGAGCGAGAGACGACCTGCGTCCGATTCGCGAAAGAGTCGCATCATGACCGGAACCTTCATCGTGCTCGCCGCATGCATGAGGCTATCGGCATTGATGAAGAGCGTATCGCCTGTGGCGAGGTCGATGTACGCAACGCCGACGAGTGCGCCGGGGGCGCGGGCGACGCGGGCCTCGATCTGCGCTCTGAGGTCAGTCGCTGGTGAAGCAGCCGGTGATACGCGGCTGCACGCCATTGCAGCGAAGAGGAGGGATGCAACCGTAAGTCGGAGCGTGGCGACATCGCCGGCCACGCCGGGTAGCGTGCGGCACTTATCGTGCGCAGGTCTGTAGTTCCACATTTTGCAACCGGGTCCTGTTTTCAGATGTTGGCGTAAAAATACACATCGCCACGACAGTCTGCTAACGGCCCCGCGTGCGGTTCATCCCATATGGGCGGCGCGAGCGCCCGGGTTTAATTCTTGGTGATCACCTGGATCACGCCGCCCATGTGGCCGCTGCCGAACTTGTACTGGGCCTCGTAGGACTGGTAGAAGCGGATCGCCATTACGTCCTGGGCGGTAATCTCACGCAGTGCATTGACGTCGCTCGAGTAATAAGTGTCGTCGACGAATACGTGAACGGGGATGGCCGGGACGTTGGGGTTCTGGGACTCGCGGCCGCGACTGTGCAGGAAATTCGCGTGCGTCTGAGCCACTATGTCGTAAGCGTCCGCGACTCGCAGCTGCTCGATCTGGTCCTCGGTGACCATCATCGGGTCACCTCCGGGCGCGACAGCTGTGTTAGCGCGGGTGCATCCTGCAACAGCAACTGCGAGGACGAGGACCATGCAAGCGGCGTTGAAGCGCCGCGCTGGCCCGGCGATCAGAGGTGTGGAAGCCATGGGAGACTCCGAAGTTGATGCCGGCTCGCCCGACACGGTCCGGCGTTACGTGTTACAGCACAAAGGGGGCCCGTCCGGGCCCCCTTTGCTTTTACAATGTCCGAAACAGTTCCGAGATTACGGCACCGGAGTGATGTTGCCGTTCCGTGCGTTCGTCTCGTTCAGCGTGATCGGCAGGCTCTGAACAAGCGGATCAGCTGCGCCCTTGTTCGGCATGCCCGCCTGCGTAACGTACGCGAGGTTGAACATCTTGTACTCACGAAGCGCTACGATGTGCTGTGGCCCGAAGTACGTGAATGTGTAACGCAACTCGTACAGCAGCGCGTTGATGGCATCCGACGCAGTCGTGAACGTCGAGTATGCTGGCAGGCCGCCTTCTACCGTGTGTACTGCGTTGATGTCCTTCGTCGCGCCGGCAAGGTCACCGGTTGCGATTTCCGCCTGCGCACGAAGCAGCACCAGCTCAGCGTTGCGTACGATCGGAATCGGCGCCGACTGGAGCGCGGCGTTATTCGGATCGGTCAGTTTCAGACGATGCGACGCGGTGAATCCTGCGACCGTCGGAGCAGACGCCGGAATGACGTTGGCTGCGCGTATGTCGCCGGGCATGAACGAATTCACAAAGTTATCCGTGACCAGCGAGGACGAGCCCTGCTGCGGATTCGCCGCACTCTCAGGCGACGACGGATTGTACTGGTACCACGGCCCGGTGTTGAGGTATGCCTCCGTCATTGGTGACGGCGCGCCAGCGAGCGCAATGTTCAGCGCAGTGAGCGCCGCTGCCGCACTGGCCGCGTTCGGTGCAACCGGATCCAGCGCACGCATGACCTCGACCCGTCCTTTCAGACCACGATTGAGCAGGATGAGGTTGGCGGTCTGGCTGTAATCTCCGTGGAGCGAATAACCGGACGGCAACGTGAACGGTACTGTGCTCGATCCCGCCTGCAGATCCACCAGCGCCGAGTCGAGCAGCGCGGACGTGTAGGCGAGTACGGACGCCTTCGTCTTGATGGGATCCTGTACTGTCGGGTCCGCCCCCTGGATGACCACGCCATTCTGATCGCGGTAGTCGATCAACCGTATGTAGGAAAGCGCGTCCAGTGTACGGACAAAGCCGCGCGCAGCGCCCTGATCAGCCGCACTGAGCGACGTGAACGATGCGTCCTTGAGCAGAATCTGCGACGCGCGAAGCATCTGGTAGTAGCCAGTCCACTGCGAGCCACCGATGAAATCGCTGGGATCGGGTGGTGTCACGTAGAACTCCGTGACGAAGCGGCTTTCATTGGCTGTAGGAACGATGGCATCGCGCGCCATGATCCCTCCCCAAAGAAAATAGTTGCCGCCGTAGTTCGCGCGATCCTGCGCTATGATACCTGTGGCCAGCGACTGCAGCGTCTGCTGCGATCCTGCCACGACGTTGTCCCGGCTCGGTGCTGCCGGATTATCCTGGCACGCACCCGCCAGCACAAGAGTGCTGGTGAGTGCCGCCGCGATGTATTTCTTCATTTAAGTGCGTTCCCCGAGATTAGAATGTGGCGTTGAGCGAGAGGAAGAACTGGCGGCTCGGCGGATACGGCGTCACATCCTGCGTACGGCCGATCGGTGCGTTACCGAAGTTCGACACCTCGGGGTCATAACCCGTGTAGTTGGTCCAGGTGATCAGATTGTGTCCGCTTGCCTCGATTCGGAGATCCTTCGCGTGGTTTCCCAACATCCGGTGCGCGAACGATTCGCCGAGGTCATACGAAAGTGTCAACTCACGAAGCTTGGCAAAGCTGCCGTGCTCCGCATATACCGGCTGACCGGCAAGGAACGCGGCTCCGCGCTTCTGTGCAGCGAGCGTATCGGCGAAGTTGCTGCCACCGACGTTGAAGTCGAAGTAGTTGTTCGTGAGGTTGATCACGTAGCCGCCCTTGCGCCAGTCCAGCAAGCTGGAAAGTGTGAGCTTGCCAAGCGTGAAGTCGTTCGAAAAGCCCATCTGGAAGTCAGGGTTCTGATCTCCGATGTGGAGCTCGTGACGCGCGCGGCTGAGGTACTTGCCGTTCGAATCGAACGTGGAATCGAAGCCGCTGAACACCACGACCTGCGTGGCGGAGTAGCCTTGCTGGATCTTGTAGCTGCCGAAGCGTTCGCTGAAGCCGGAGCCTGTCGCAAACGCCGGGACCGGAAGGCTGGTTACCTTGTTCTTGTTACGGGAGAACGTGGTGTTCGATGTCCACGTAAAGATGCCCGTCTGGATCGGTACCAGATTCAGTCCGACCTCCGTACCGACGTTACGCATCGCTCCGCCGTTGATCACCTTGGTGGTGAAACCGGTCGACGGCGCAAGTCCCGCGGTCAGTACCATGCCTGTTGTCTTCTTCTCATACTGCGTGACTTCGAGGCCGGCACGCCCACCAAACATGGTGGCATCAAATCCACCTTCGACTTCGGTCGTAAGCTCCGGCTTGATCGTGTTAAGCCCGATCTGCGCACCCTGGCGTAACCCGTTGACGCCATCTTCAAGCAATGGAGTAAGGAATGTGTACTTGAAGTTTGTAGGGACACGGTTACCAGCCTTGCCGTACGCCAGACGCAACTTCAGGTTGTCCGTCTTTGGCGGTAGCCATGGCAGCTTGTACGAGATCGATGCCTTTGGATACGAGTAGAACTTGTGCGCGTCGCCGTTGGTGCTGGAACGCTCTGCATTGATGGCGCCGGTCAACAGGAGCCGTTCATTGGCGGTCAGGATTTCTTCCTGAGCGTAGTACGAGAACGACTTGGTATCGTTCTGCGACTGGTTGACGGCCGTCTGTGTTGCGGTCGCAACGTTCGTGATGCCCGGGAACAGTCCCTTGCCCTGATTGAAAACGTTGTCGACCTGCGCCCGATCCTGGCGCAAACCAAACGATGTCGTCGCTGTGAACGGTGAAAGAATCAGCTTGTGTGTGCCGTTCAGGTTCAGGTTGCCACTCACGACGTTCGTGTTACCATTGGCGACCGTACCGGCGTACGGGCTGATGACGCCCGACTGCTCCAGATACGTGAACGGTGGCGAATAGATCAGCGCCTGGTCGGAGTAGCTGTCGACGCCGCCGAGTAGCGAGAAGTCGAGGGTCTGGCGCGTGGAGGCGATTGCAGACCACCCTGCCTGCGCACTACCGATCAGGCGGTAGACGTTCTCAGGGGTCTTGATCACTTCCTGATCCTGCAGGATGTTGGCACCGCTGACGGCCCACGGATCCGACGTGTAAACGCCGTTGACCTTTCGGGAGAAGTCATAGAACGACGGCGTTCCAGAGATGACGTCCAGCGGGTTGATCGCGTTGTTGTCGTTACCGGAGATACCGCGCTTGGTGAGCGTGTGCAGCACTTCGGTATTGGCGCGCAGATTGATCTTGGGACCGAACTGCTGCGTCAGGTTGATCCGGAGGTTCTGCTTGTCGTAACCGTCCGTCGAGGTGATTCCAGCGTCGTGCTTCACGCCCGCAGAGGTGAAGTACGTCGTGTTGCCGTCACCTGTACCGCCGCGCAGCGAGGCCGAAGTCTCGTACGACAGGCCGTGGTTGCCGTAGAGCTGATTCTGTGCATCGGTGCAGCCGGCGTACGGGTTTGCCGCGAAGTAATCCGTGGCGCCCTTGAATCCTGCCGGTGGATTGGCGTTGACGTAATCCGTCGCCTGTGCCTGCGTGAAGCAACGAAGAGCGAGCGTGTTGGATACGGCCGTCGTTCCGAAACGCTGTACGACGTCAAGCGACGGAGTACCAGCGCGACCGCGCTTGGTGGTGATGACCACGACACCGTTTGCACCGCGCGAACCGTAGATGGCGCCGGCCGACGGCCCCTTGAGGACTTCGATCGATTCGATGTCTTCAGGGTTGAGGTCGGCGATACGATTGACCTGCTGATCCTGGGTGGAAGAGATCGCGCCACCGGCACCCGAGATGCTGTTGAGGCCGTTTCCGAACGAGGAGTTGTCCACTGCGACGCCGTCAACGACGTACAGCGGCTGATAGTTGCCGTTCACGGTATTGGTACCGCGAAGCTGCAACTGGATTCCGCCGCCTGGTGCGCCCGAGTTGGACGTGATCACGGCGCCGGGAACCTTGCCCTGCAGCGCGCTCTCGATGTTCTGCTGCGGAACCTTGTTGATCTGTTCGGTGTTTACCACCGTTACAGCGTTCGCAGCGTTAGCGCGCGACACCGTCGTCGCCTGACCGGTGATGACCTGAGTCTCGAGCTGGAGGACGTCACGCGCGAGCGAGACGTTGATCGAGTTGTCGTTGGCGCCGACGGGGACGATCTTGGCCGCAAAGCCGATTCGGCGAATGCGCAGTTGATGTGCGCCGGCCGGCACGCTGATGTTGAAGTTACCGTTGTCATCAGCGGTACCGCCGAGGGTCGTGCCCACTACCTGAACCGTTGCTCCGGGGATGGGCTCAGTGCCCCCCTGGACGGTTACGTGACCGGTCACGCGCCGCGTCTGCTGCGCATGGCCGAGCGATGGGATCACAGCGAGTAATACCGCCGCAATCCAGAGACGTGTTACTGACTTCATCCGAACATTCCTCCGTCCGACGAACTCGTTCGCCGGCGTGATTGACATCTGTGGATGGAAAGCTTGTACTGCGTGCTGTCGTGTGGGGCCGATGCTGCGACCCCATCAAGAACAAACCAAACCGCTCGTGTGCCTCCTACTCGTCTCAGGATTGGGTGGATGTCTCCGGCCGATTTGAACCGGACTAACGTACAGCCGGGTCACGGTACCGCATCCTCAGGGCGTCATTAAGATTTCGCAAAATCGCAAGCGCCGCCCGGGGTGCCCGTGCTGTGACTACATATGTTCCAGGGTCAGGAACACGTCATTTTGGCCCCGTACAACATGGAACCGTACAACGGGGCCGTCAACCGCAAACATGTAATAGAATCGCAATTGATTCCGGTCAGCGAGCGATTACGCCCGCCAGCCACACCAGACTCCGGGCTTCGTGTGCCCGCCAAAACGCGGTGGTATGGCCGCCTGCTCTCTGTTCTCTACCGTAGGGTTAGTTGAATCAAGGAGAGCGACGAGATCCTGGCAGGGTCCATTGTCGCCGTCCGGCATGACAACGATGATCTCCGGCATACCGCCGGTAACGATCGAATCGCGCACCGAAGCGATCGAGAGGGCGATCACCCCGCTTCGCTCGTTTCCACCCGTACCGTGAGGTAATGCGCAAGGGGATACCGCCGAGCGCCGTCGTGCGTGTAAGAGCTGATTGGTATTTCGCCGGTATCCGTGATGCCGGCGCCGAATTCGCAGTAGATTATTCGGGAAGCCCTCGTGGAGGGGTTATGGACGTCGCACGTCTTGCCCTTTTTGGAGTTGTATCGGTCGTTGCAACCGCTTGCACTACTGCGCACAGCAAGCCAGTCGACGACGAGGTACCCGCCAACGCGCTTGCGCTGGAAGTCGAGAACCGTAACTGGTCCGACGTGGTCATCTACGTGTTGCACGACGGATCACGAACGCGGTTTGCCCAAGTGACGGCGGCCAAGTCGGCGACATTTGCCATCCCGGTCCGACTGGTTAGCGCGGGCGGAACGATACAGCTCCTGGTGCACCGCATTGGCGGCCATGATGATTCGATGGCACCAATTGGAGGACCGGCTTATGCCGGCGAGCGCGACGATTATCTGAGTCCCGTTGTTTCCGTGCGAACGGGTTACACCGTCGCGTTGACATTGGAAGACAACCTGCAACGCTCGACCGTCGGCATCTGGTAGCAACGCGCAGCAAACATCGCTGGCTGCTCGCTGCTATTTGGGCGGTTTGATCGGCCCGGTGGTCGACCCGCCTTGCGCGGATCCCGCGACCGTACCTGCCAGCACTGCGCCGGCAACCAGGGCACCGCCCAGGAGAACGCTGCGCGCGACCGACGTCGTGTGACGTTCGGCGGTCGCTACGCTCGTACGTGGAATCGACACCGGCTCACCGCTCCATGTTTCGTCGGAACCGCTGAGGCGCGTGAGCTCGGTGATGCGCATGACGATTGTCGAATCGGTGACGGAGTCGATGTGACCCTCCAGTTCCGACGCGCCAACACCAAGCGCCCTGGCGAGATTCACGGTTCCATCGTTCGTCAGCGTGAGCCGGACATCGTCCTTCGACAGCTGAGACGAGAGTGATATCGGTGTGTAAACCTGACAACCGACAGACAGCAGAGCGACTGCGGGGGCAACGGCGCGCCGTAAACGAAAAGAATGCATGAGTCGACCGGAATGGGTGATATGGCATGGGGCCGAACTGATTCAGCCCGATCCATACGGGATCGGGCTGAATCAGTGCTACCCTTCAACTGCGGAAACGCGCCATCAGGCTCCGGCCTTGCATGCGGCGCCCGTTCCATCGGACGTCGCGTTGACCGGATCGTTCGGCGGCCGGAGATTGTTTATACCAACGCCCGGCGCGGGGACGTTCGTGTTGGTGTTTTCTTCCCCGGAATCATAGAACATGCGGCCCGGAATCACGAGCCCTGCTTGCGGCGGCGCAATGTTGGGCGTGCAGGTCCGCTTGTAGTCGTTCCATGCTTCCTCGCCGAGCTGGAAGTCGACTATGTACTTCTCGGTGAGTATTTCGTTGAGAAGCGCCTGTCCCGAGACACTTTCGGCAGACAACCCGTGGTTCGCGCGCTCCTCGTTGAGCTTGGCGAGCGCGGTTCCCGCGTCTCCGGTGCGATACGCAGCTTCAGCCCATATGAGGGTGTTCTCATCATATGTAACGAACGGCTGCTGGAAATCCGGCGCGTTCCGCGTGGCGCTCAGCCAATTGACCGCACCCGTCGAGGTGTGGCTGAAATACTCCGCATCACGCGGATCGTTTCGCGCCTTGAGGAGTGAATCGAGGAAGACGCCACCCCCAAGATCTCCACCGCGGCCTGCCGGGCCGTGAAACTGGTAGTAGAAGTTGGACTCGGTCGGCAGGTTGCCCTGCGTGAACGCGCCAAAGTAGTTCCCGGCGTCGCTCGTGATGCCCAGCTTCGCTTCGTTGAGCGCGGACTGGTACGCCGCCGTGCCACGAACCTCGGCGGTGTGCATGAAGAAGCGCGCCTTGAGCGTGTGCGCCATCGTCGTCCATTGCGTGGCGTCGCCCCCGTAAACCAGATCAGCCGCGCCTGGACCGATGTTGGTCGGCCCCGTTGCTCCGAGATCGGTGATGGCGGCTGAAAGAACCGTCTGGACCGAATCGTACACCGACATCTGATCATCCAGCGTCGGGTTCGGAGTTCCAGAAAGCGCTTGCTTGTAGACCAGGTCGCCAAAGAGGTCGGCGCCGGTGCCCATCAATGCTCCTTCCACGACACGTGCGATTCCCAGATACACAGAATCGTGGGCGGCCGCAACGGCTTTCTGCAGCTTCACGATGTCTACGAGTCCGCCGCCGGTATACAGCGCGGCGTTCGTACCATTTGTGGTCGTGGCGTCCTGACTGTATGTGGCGCCGAGCGCGCCGTACTGGTTGGCAAGCCCGGTGAACTGTTGCGCGTAGACGCCTGTTACGCGCGCCGGATCGCTGCCCCAGTAGGCCCACAGGGTTTCCTGATTACCGACGAACAGCTGATCATTCGATGCGACCGTGGGGCGATTGGGATCGTTGCTCAGCTCCCCGCCCGTCAGAAAGTCGCCCTGGCATGCAGTCGCGCCGAGCGCAGCGCCCAGCATCGCGATCGCGGCCAGTTTGTTTTTTATTGACACTGATATCTCCTTGGTCGCGTTAGCGGTTGAGGCTGATCGAGACTACGAACGACCGCGTCTGCGGATTGCTGAAATAGTCGAGACCTTGTGTGAGGAACTCTGCACCACCGAGGTTCGCCTCGGGATCAAAGCCCTTGTACTTGGTCCATGTCTTGAGATTTCTGCCGGCGAAGCGGATGTCGGCACTGCTGAACCCGCTCAACGACCGTACCCAGCGCTGGTCCAGAGTGTAGGTGACGCCAAGCTCACGCAGCTTGACGAAGCTTCCGTTCTCCATGAACTGTGATCCGACGGGACCGAAGCCACCGCCGTTACCCTGGAACCATTGCTGCCAATCCTTCGGCGTCGCGAATGCAGTGACGCCAACACCAGGGCCGGCAACGACTGGGAATACATCAGTCTGATAATTCTTGCCGAACACGCCCTGCTGGTTGCGGATGTACGTGTCGACGCCGGTTCCGAAGTTGTCGAGAATGCCGCGCGTTCCGTCCCACACCGTGCCGCCCTTGCGTACGTCGAGCAGACCGGACAGTGTGAGCTTGTTCCAGAGGTGGAGGCTGGTGTTGTACGACATCGTGTACTTCGGGTTCGGATCGGCGATGACACGATCCGTCGGGTCGACGATCGGCCTGCCGTTCGGCGCGAGGAACAGCGCACCCTTCGGCGCGGAGCCGCACAGAGCATCGATGTTCTGCGGACCACCCGTGATACCTGGAACAGCGAGCGTAAGCCCGCGACCGCAGCGCGCGAAGTCATCGCCGCGAATCACGCCTGGCGCAAAGCCGATGGTCGACGAACCGATCGCACCGGTGAAACCTTCATTGTTGTAGTCGATGAACTGCGCACCGTTGAGACTCGTCACGTCGCCCTTGTTGCGGCCGTACATGACACCAACGTCCCATGTCGCGTTGCGCGTCTGGATCGGGTGCAGATTGAGAGTGAGCTCCACGCCCTGATTCTTGAGCGCAGCGCCGTTGAGAATCTGACTGGTCGCGCCGAACTGGGCAGCGTTGACAGGCGTGGAGAGAATAACGTCGCTCGACCGCTTGTCATAGTACGTCGCGGTCAGGTCAGCCCTGGACCGGAAAAAGGCGAAGTCGCCACCGAATTCCGTCTCGCGATCGCGCTCCGGGCGCAGTGCCGGGTTACCGATCGTTCCGCTGGTGGAGAGCGCTCCCTGTCCGTTGATACCGGCCTTCAAGGCATCTCCGTAGCCGCCAAGTCCAAAGCCGCCGGTCGAGAGCGCAGTAACTGCGCCATACACGGGCGGCTCCTTACCGGTTTCACCGTAGGCAAAGTGGATCTTGCCGTAGTTGAACCAGCCGGAGTTCTCCTCGGTGCCGAGCAGCTTGGTGAACGTCCATGCCGCCGATGCTTTGGGATAGTTCGCGCGGCGATTGGATGCGCCGAAGGTGGAGAAGCCGTCGTTACGTACGCCGACGTTCAGCACCAGCTGCTGGAAGAGATTGATTTCCGCCTGCGTGAAGTAACCCTGCACGTGACGGAGGTTCTTGTTCTCGTTGGCCGTCTGACTGATGGTGTTCTGCAGTGCGAGCGGCTCTGGTGCTACCAATTGCTGTCCGTCGACAAAGAGCTGGCGGAAGCGGCGTGAGTTGAGGTTCTGGCCGACCGTCAGTGTTGCATCGAGCCGGTCGCTGAAGGTGTGCTGCGCCGTCGCGATGAGGTTGTTATCGATCGTCAGGTTGTTGATGTCGAGCCTGTCGACCTGACCGAGAACATTGCCGGCCGACGTGAGCGGGAGTGCCTCGAGACGGGAATCATTGTAGTAATCCGCGCCGAGCGTCTCCTTCACCGTCAACCAGCCGAGTGGGATCCAGTCGGCATTCACATTTCCGATGGAGCGACCAAGCTCACTGCGATTTCCGGCGCTTCCCAGAACGAAGAACGGATTGTCGTAGTAGATCGCGTTCTGTAGTGAGGCGACGCTGGTCGGATTCGGGAAGCGCGCCGGCTTCTGGAGACCCGTCGAGGTGAATGCGTCTTCGTTGTTGTACGTGGGCGGCGTGCGCAACGCACCGAGCATGAGCCCCGAAACGTTGGACCCCTTCTGCACGTACTTGCCGCGGGTATCGATGTAGCTGATGTTGCCGCCGACAGTGAGCTTGGAGCTCACTTCCTGCGTGCCTTTGAGGCGGACCGTCGCCCGATTGTACTTGTTGTTCGGTCCCTTGAAGTAGCCGTCCTGATTGGTGAGTCCGCCAGATGCGAAGAATGTCGTACGGTCGCTGCCGCCAGAGATCTGCAGATTGTTGTCAGCAGTCAAGCCCGTATCGAACAGCTCGGTCTGGTGGTTGTAGATTGGCGTTCCAGCCGCAATCTGCGGGCCCCAGGAATAGCGATTGACTACGCAATCCGGACCGCCGCACGTGGCTGGCGTCTGGTTGATGCCCTGACCGTACATGGTCTGCACCAACTGCGGCGTGTACACGTTGTCGAACGTCTCCGTGGACGTGAACGAGTAGCGTGTTGGCCCGGAGTGACCGCGCTTGGTTGTGATCAGCACAACGCCGTTGGAAGCGCGTGCACCATAGATCGCAGCCGCAGCACCACCCTTGAGGATTTCGATGGACTCGATATCCGCGGGATTGATGTCGGACGCGCGGTTGGTGGTGACTGTGCTCGCATCGCCGCCGTTGGTCGACTCGGTCGAGTTGTCGATCGGCTGGCCGTCGACGACGAACAGAGGCTGATTCGTGCCGGAGAGCGAAGAGGCGCCGCGGATCTTGATGGACGCGGAGGAGCCGGGCTCGCCGGATTGTGTACGAACTTCCACGTTCGGTGCCTGCGCCGCGAGCGCCGAGACGACGTTCTGCGGTTGAGCGACACGATGCAGCGATGCGCTATCGACTGAGTTGATGGTCGATGTGAGGCGCTCGCGTGTCGTGGAAGTACCGGCACCTGTCACGACGACTTCGCCCAGTCTGAGCGGATTCGCTACAAGGACAAAGTTCTCGGTGATGTTCTGACCGTTGGTCAGAGTTACCTGGACCGACTTGGACGTGAAGCCGATAACGCGTGCGGTGAGCGCTACAGTCTGTCCCGCCGCGCGAGCTCCGGCGACGACAAAGGTGTAACGACCGGCATCGTTCGTCTGCGATCCCAGGTTGAGCGAAGGTATGAACACGCTTGCGCCCGCTAACGGGGCACCGGCTTCGTTGGTCACACGTCCGGAGATGGTAGTCCCCTGTGCCAACGCAACCGAGGCAACCATCGCGCTTGCGCCGATGACTGACAAGATACGTTTGAACATTGTAATGAGTCTCCTCCATGATGCGCCGCCGTGCGGCGCGATTGGTACGTACGCGAAGTACCACCTGATCGAGTGCGAAAGGCCGCCCTCTCTGCTCACTACCTCCTTCGCCGCCGCTGGATGGCAATGCGATCTGAAATGAGCACACCACGGGCGTCGCTGGAGAACGACGGCGTGTTTGGAACAATCTGGCTAATCACGCGCTACAGGGTTCGTCGCGCTAGACCGTTAAGATTTCTTAATGCGAATTCACCAAGATTTCTTAATGCACTTGCGTGTATTTGTGCAGCGGGGCTGCATGATCATGCAATCGTGCAACGTGCAGCTATACCGGTAAGAGTGATGCAGCCTTCGTGCACGATGCGCGGTTCACGGGCCGGCGCACGTGTAAAATTGTGCGCATGAAAGTTTACGGCTTCGGACGGCTGAGGCGAGCGCCGACCATTCAACGCAACGGTGTGTTGACAATGTTCGAATGCTGCATGGCGCCACCAATCGGGTATGGCGGGCGTCAAACAGGATCACCGACTTCGTCACAAGCAGCGCACGCGAGCCCTACCTATATGAAGAAAGGGACTTCCGCCACCGGCGGAAGTCCCTTTCTCTCCAGCACTACTCGACCAGCGCTACATCACGGTCCGCAGACGGCTGCCGAAACGTAGGTCGGTGCTGCACTCGGCTTCGTGTCCCAGTAGGGCCGCGTTCCGAAGTTGTCGGCACCCTGAGCCGCGTTCGCGGCGGCGACACTCGCCGCGTTGAGCGTGTACTCCTGGTTCGGATAGTAGAACCGCCGCGGTACGAAATTGACGACTGCGGCCGGACCAGGCTTGATCGTTGACGGCTGGCATGTGCGGCGCCATTCCGCCCACGACTGCGCACCATCGCCGACCATTGCGACCCACTTCTGAACCGCAATCTGCGTGAGCCCTGCCGTGCCACCCTTGTACGCGACGTTTGGACCCGCCTCGTACGCGGCAATCGCGCTGGCGCTCGTCACGCCCCACTGCGCCATCGATGCCTCGATGGCCGCATTGTAAAAGCCGGCGGCTTGTCCGGCGTTCAGGCCACCGATCCCACGTTGTGCTGCCTCGGCCTTGATGAACAGGAGTTCCGCGTAGGTCATCAGATACGTCGGATTCTTCTTGTTCGCCGCGGATCCGAAGGTTCCGAACGTAGTCGCGCCGGGATACAGATACGAGCCCGGTCGCGATGCAATACGGAAGTAGGTACCGGCAGTGGAGGTGGACAGTCCGTTAGGCATGCCCGCGTATCCAAGCGGACCGGAAGCGGAGGAATCCACGACCGGCTGCATGAGGATCGGCATGCGTGGATCGGAGTTGGCGATCAGAATGTTCGCAAGCGTCTGCGAAACGCGGTGATCGTCGCGGCCGGAAAAGTTGTCTGTCATCGGGTTGTTGTAAACACCATCGCCCGGATAGACAAGTTTCGCCATGTCGGCATTCGACGCGAACACGCCAGCTGGATCGGTAAAGGCCGCCTTGAGCTGAGCGTCGGCGGTCGCGGGATCCACGTTCACCAAACGCATCGCCAGACGAGCGCGCAGCGAATTGGCAAACTTCGCCCACGCCGCTGTACTCCCGCCATAGATCGGATCGGCGGACCCGAGCGAGTTGGAAGCACCCTTCAGCGCCGTCGCGGCGGACGTGAGTGTCGCCAACATTCCAGCGTACACATCCTTCTGTGAGTCGAAGGCCGGAGTCAGGCTACCGCCCGTGCTGTCGCCCTTGAGCGCGGCGGAATAAGGAATGTCACCCCAGGTATCAGTGAGATACTCGAAGTTCCACGTCTGCAGCACCTGCGCCGGACCGTAAGTTCCCGGGTCCTTCGCGGCGATGCCGGCGGCAGCAACCTTGTTCAGGTCCTGGAGCTGTCCGCTGTAGGCACCTGTCCAGGTACCCTGAGTCGACGCGGGGTCGAGACGAGCATACCGATCCTCGTCAGGATACTGCACCTCGGCCCAGTGTTGAGCGACGAACTCGGTCTGACGCAGATCGAATCCGTTGCCGACAAAGGTCGCGGCGGACAGACGCGTGGCGTATGTGAAAACCGGGCCCGGCGGTGCACTCGTCGGGTTGTTGGGATTCGTGTTGAGATTGGTCAGGTTGTCGTTGCTGCAACCGACCACGACGGCGGCGAGTGTCAGTCCCGCCGCACATGTGAGCTTCTTGATATGCATGATTTAAGAGTCTCCGGTGGCGGTTATGGCGTGATGCGGAGATTCAAGCCGAGGCTCCGCGTCGTAGGAAGCGCCGCAAACTCTGCCCCCTGGTAGTTCCCAGTAGTGTATGTGAACTCGGGATCTATGTTCGGAACCTTCGTGTGAGTCCACAGGTTACGCCCAACGAACGCGAGATTTGCGCTCGATACTTTCAGGCGATTGGTGAATCCGCTCGGCAGGTCGACCCCTACACGGACCTCGCGCAGCTTGACGAAGCTGTCGTCGTACAGGAATGCCTCGCCGTTCTCGAACAGCGACTGGTAGTAGTTCTCCGACGTGACATTGACGGTGTTCTCCTTGCCCGTCGCCTGGTCGATACCATGGACAACAAGTCCGGGATTGTTCCAATCAACCTGGCGTCCGTTGATCGTGCTCGTGAGCACGCCGGTGTACTGGCCGAACATGTTTGTCACGGAGTAGATGTTGCCGCCTCTGTGAATGTCGAGCAGCGCGCTGGCCGTGAACCGGCCCCAGCGGACTTCATTGTTCCAGCCGCCGATCCACTTGGGGTTGACGTTGCCAAGCACACGCCGATGTCCGGCGTCGTTCTGTGGCAGTCCATCGCTCAGAAGCAGCTCGCCGGTCGTACTGTCGCGCTTGTATGGAGTCGCGAAGATGTCGCCGTACGGCTGGCCGACGCGCGCTTCCTCGTCGATGGTCCACGTGCTTCCGATGCGATAGTTCTGAACGCCCGGATAGAGTGAAACCAGCTTGCTTCGGTTGGCGGAATAGTTGAACGTCGATGTCCACTGGAACCCGTTCGCCAGCTGAATCGGGATCAACGTGAGCTGTGCCTCGATACCCTTGTTCGTCAACTTGCCGGCATTCAGCGCCGCAGCGGAGAAGCCGGTTTCGTTGGCCAGGCTGAGGCTCACGATCTCGTTGGTGGTTGCCTTGCCATAGTAGCTGGCATCCAGCGTTGCCCGGTTGTTGAGGAACCCAAGCTCCAAACCAACCTCGGCCGAGTTCGTGTTCTCGGGCTTGAGCGTAGGATTGGCGCGCGTGTCACTCAACGTGTACTGCGGCAGGCTTCCGAACTTGTTGGCCTGACCGACGTACGTCGTGGCCAACTGATACGGGTCTGCATCGTTACCAACGTTCGCGATCGCGCCGCGGATCTTGGCATAGCTCAGGACGCGATTCTTGAGTGACGGCATCAGATCCGTCAGGACGAGCGAGCTGTTGATCGATGGATAGAAGTATGAGTTGCTACCCTTGGGCAACGTCGACGACCAGTCGTTACGACCAGTGACTTCGACTGTCCACACCTGACCGAGTGTGAAAGAGCCAGAACCGTACACGCTATTGGTCTGGCGGCGCTCGGCGTACTCGTTCACCGTCGGAGACTTGGCCGAGTTGGAGACGTTGTAAATATCCGCCGCAAGTATGGCGTCGGACTGGAGGCTGCTGGATCCGTACGTTGCGTAACGGCGGTTGGCACCGAGGGTACCGCTCAGCTGCAACCAGCTCTTCGCAGTCTTGTTGGCGGTCAGAAGCAACGATGAGTTGTTCTCGTTGCCGGTGTTGTTGAAGTGATAGAACGCACCGTTGTAGGCAAGATCGCTATACCCGAGGTTACCGGCCGCGTAATTCTGCGCGATGTTGGACCGGTAGTAGTCGGTGCCCGTCTGAGCCTGAGCGTTGAGCCAGTTGGTGACCTTCCACGTCGCCGCAGCGCTTCCGATCACGTGATCGCGATTGTCGGCCTCGGGATTCTGGTATTGAATCCAGTACGGGTTGTTGTGGAAGTTGCAGTTCCAGTTGTACTGGTCGTTGCACGAGAACGTCTGGTCGGCGTGCGGCTCGTAATTCTTGAGCGCGTTCATGTCGACCTGACGACCGAACCACACGTAGAGACCTTCCATGATGCCGGAGTTGTATCCGACACCGGGCCGGTTATATGCCTTGTCGCTGATGTACTGGACGGTAGCCGACGTGCTCAGGCGGCTGCTGACGTTGAAGTTGCCAGCGAAGCTGCTCGAGACCTTGCGGAAGGTGTTGTTCGGAATCACGCCCTTCGTGTTCTCATCGCCGACCGAGAGACGGCCGGTTGCACGGTCAGTCCCACCGCTGAACGCGATGTTGTTGTTCCAGGTCTGACCAGTCTGGAAGAAGCTGCTTACGTTGTTGGGGTGCGCGATCCACGGGCTGGGCTGCAGCACGCCGTTGACGACCGGGCTGTCGAACTGGGTGCACGGCTGAGTCTGATCGTAAGTCGTCGAGTTCGGGGCTGTCGTGAAGATGCAACCCATGGTGCGCCCGTCAAGCCGGGGACCGAAGCTCTGATCGTTGAAGTCCTGCGTGCCGCCGCCAGCGCCGTCCACGAACTGGAACTGGCCGCCAGATCCCTGTCCATAGAGATTCTGGAACTTGGGTTCAATGGAAGGCGTGTCGAATGTTACGCTCGACGTGACCGCAGTCTGGAAGCCGTTCGCGCTTGCACTTCCGCGCTTGGTAGTGATGAGGACTACACCGTTAGCGCCGCGCGATCCGTAAATTGCAGCGGCGTTCGGGCCCTTGAGCACCGTCACCGTCGCAATGTCGTTCGGATCGATGTCGTTGATGACACTTCCGAAATCGACGTTGGAACCGCCCAGTCCGCCGCCGTTCGGGCTGCCGCCGCGACCGCGGTTGGAAACCGGCGTCCCGTCGACGATGAACAACGGATCGTTGTTGCCGGTGATCGAGTTGGCACCACGGATCGTGATCTTGGTCGAACCACCCTGCGTGCCCGAGCCAGTGATCGCAACGCCGGAAACCTTGCCTTCCAGCTGATTGACGATGTTCTGATCGTGCGTCGCATTCAGCTGCTCGCTGGAGACCTGCTGAATCGCGGTACCCAGTTGGCTCTTCTGCTTCTCGACGCCGAGTGCAGAAACGACGACGCCGGTAAGGCTCGTAGCGTTCGCCGTGAGCGTGAAGTCCTGCTGTATGTTACGCCCCGATGTAAGCGTCACCCGGACCGTATGTGGCGCGTAGCCGACTCGACGCGCAGTGAGGTCGACCGTCTGACCGGTCATTCGTGCCGCTGACACGTTGATGGTGTACACGCCCTGGTCGTTGGTATAGGCGCCGAGACCTAGCGAAGAAATTGAGACGCTTGCTGCAGTCAGCGGCGCACCGCTTTCCGTCAACACGCGTCCCGATATTGTACCGCCTTGCTGTGCTGCTGCTACGGAGGCAACCGTTGCCAACGCAGCCGTGACTGAACTGATACGCTTGAACAACCTAAGCATGGTTCCTCCAGGGTTGCCCCTGATAGGTGTGACATGACCACACGGACGAATTACGACTTTGGGAACTGGACATTCCCCGACTCACTCCTCTTTAGAGATTGGTAAAAAGATTGCAGCCGGACTGACTTGCTTTCGTTGTAAGGAAAGTGTCTGGCCGGAAATCGTTGGGACAAAGGGTACGGCCATATGTCTTTTGTGTCAATGAACGCCGTACGTATGCAGGCGGTATCGGCTTCGTAAATACTGTGCGACCACGGTCAGCGCAGGAGCACACACCGCACGACAATGGTACACAAACGCACAGATGCGACCGTGACTACGGTCGCATCTGTGCGTTACAAACTATCAATACAGTATTAAGGATTTATAAAGGAATACTGAATATTCACGCATTCCCTGACCGCAACTAGAACTTCACCGTCGGTGTAGTCGCGCTTCCGGGTGCGGCTTCGTAATACGTCCGCGGCTTGGCACCTGTCACCTTTGCGGTGATCGCCTGCGGGAAGGTTCTGATGTAAGTGTTGTACGCCTGCACCGCGCTGTTGTAATCTCCGCGCGCAACTGCCACGCGGTTCTCCGTTCCAGTCAGCTCATCCTGCAGCGCGAGAAAGTTCTCGTTGCTCTTGAGCTGCGGATAGTTCTCGGCGATCGCCAGGAGCCGTCCGATCGCGCCAGTCGCAGCCTGATCGGCCGCGGCCATCTGCGCGGGGTCTCCGGTCTTCACTGCGCCCGCAAGCTGCGCGCGCGCGTTGGCGATGCTGATGTAAACGGTGTCTTCCTGCTTGGTTACACCCTTCACGGTGTTCACCAGATTCGGAATGAGGTCCGCACGACGCTGCAACTGAACCTGGATCTGCTGCTTGGCCGACTGAGCCTGCTCGTCAAGGCTCTGGATCTTGTTATAGCCACAGCCGGTCAGCAGGAGGGCGGCCGGTAGCATCCATGCGAGAAATCTGCGCTGCCTGATCATCGGTAGTCCTCTCAAGGTCTCGTGTTCGGAAGGGCGGACACGTAGGCCGTCACCGCTTCCATTGCTGTTAAATATGCGCCGAGCACCACCTGCGCGCGCTCCTTGGGGATGGCCTTCGAGTCACGAAGCTGCTGTGCCGCGGACTCGAACGGAGTTGCATCGACCCCGGTGAGTGCCGCGACCTCCCGGGCGATCTCGGCGTATCCATGGGGCGGCGTGCGGCCGGCGAGGCGCAGGATTCCGCGGAAGACAACCATGAGCGTGCTGAGACTCGCAGTCATGAGCTTTACCTGCTCGCTCGAATCGTTGCCGGCAAGCAGCACCGCGCCGCGCAACCGGAGCAGCACTCCCATCGCCTCGCGCTCCAACTGCAGGCGCAGGTCGTCGTGCGCGACGGAGATTCCCTCGAACGGCGAATCGCCATACAGAACCTTGTTGCGCTCGAGTATGTCCGCGTATTCCATCGCAAATATGTCGCTGGAGGCGCGCCACTCCCTCTGGGTAAAGGTCATCGGCGGATGATTCCCTGCATCGCGCCAGGCCCGCGTCACGGCGGACAGCTCGCGCAGCCGGCCGAGCGGTACGTCATCCACGATAATCAGCACGTTGAAGTCGGATCGCTTCGCGACGTGCTCGGCGCCGCCAGCCGCGGCGGATCCGTAGAGCACTACCGAGCGCAGCGAAGTGCCGTAGGCGGCGCGGAGTTGGGTTACCAGCTCATCAAGTGTCATCGTGATCTCCAGGGTCTACCAGCTGCCGCCACCACCGCCCCCGCTGAACCCGCCGCCTCCGCCGAAACCGCCAAATCCACCACCGCCGCCACCACCAAATCCACCGCCGCCGCCGGAGAAGCCACCGAATCCGCCTCCCCCGCCCCACGGGATGAAGAGCGGCAGGCAGCCGCCACAACCCCCGCCGCGGCGACCGCGACGAAGATTACTCAGCATGATGACCACGAAGACGATCGCCAGGAAGATCATCTGCGGAGGGAACCCTCCGCCACTCGGCTCGGGCGCCGCTTCTGGCTCCGGCGCGTGCAGCGCCGTGTCGAGCGTGAAATGGAACTCGTTCGCGAAGCGCTGAGCGGTAAGGAGCGTCAGCAGCTGGATGCCGCGGCCGTAATCCTTCTGTTTGAAGAACGGGATCGCCTGTCTGCACATGGTGCCGGCGTCGGCGTCGGTAACGAAACCTTCCGCGCCATTGCCGACGAGTATGAAGCACTCGCCCCTGCCATCGGAGTTGGTCTCCTTGGGGACGACCAGAATCACTGCGCCAGCGTTGCGGGTCGGATCGCCCGGATTACCGATCTTTCCGACCTTCCACTGGCGTCCGATCTTGAGCGCAACGTCGGACGGCGCGTAGTCGCCGATGTCGGGAAGCGTGACAACGGTGAATTCGCCACGCGATTTGTTGCGCACATCGCTGGCGATCTGCTCTATGTGGGCCGCGGCGTCGGCCGGAATTACATGGGCGAAGTCGTTGACCAGCCCCACCGGCTGCGGGATCGTCGGACCACTCTGGACGAGGAGCGCCAGAAGCGCCGATTGAAGTAGGGTCTGGAGCACCATAGTATTTACGGCATGCGTACTACACTAGTCAACGGACTCGCTGGACTCTCGCTCGCTGCCTCGATCACATTTGTGTCTCTTGGCTGCGCCAAGCCGAACGGGCACACGGCGAGTGACACGCCGACAGCGGCTGGATCGCCGGTGGCGGTGACGGGCGCGCTCACCGACTCGCTTTCCAAAACGGCGGACTCGAGTCGCATTCAGGGATCGCCATCGGCGAAGATCTGGGTGATCGAGGTGAGCGACTTCCAGTGTCCGTACTGCAAGGAATGGCACGATGCCACATATAAGATGGTGCGCGACGATTACGTGAAGACCGGCAAGGTACGCATGGCGTACGTCAATTTCCCGCTGTCGATCCACGCGCACGCACATCAGGCTGCGATCGCGGCGATGTGCGCGGGCGCGCAGGACAAGTTCTGGGAGATGCACGACGCACTGTTCGCGTCGCAGTCGAGTTGGGAAGCGCTGCCAGATCCTACGACGACGTTTGATTCGCTGGCCAAGTCTGTCGGGGTCGATGCGGCCAGGTATCATGCGTGTCTCAGCTCACCATCGATCGCCGCACTGGTGGCCGGCGATCAACAGCGCGCGAAAGGCGGCGGCGTGACTGCCACGCCGAGTTTCTGGGTTGGCGGCAAGCTGATCGAGGGTGCGATTCCGACGAGCGAGATGAAGGCTGCAATCGATCAGGCCCTCGAAGCGACGAAGTGAGTCTGAAGTGACAGGCACGGATGCATCCGTGCCCCCCATTCACGAGCCATCTTTGCCATTGGTGAGTGTCGTTACCGGAGAGAGCGGTAACATGGATCCCCGCTTTCGCGGGAATGACGACAGCTGGGATAACGGAGCGCGCAGCTCGTGACTCCCTGGCTTCGCGTAGCGTATGGCGCAGCTGCAAGAACGGCGGAGATGATCAGCCTCGTGACGCCGCGCACTACAGAGAGCAAGCTTGCCAGAGCGTTCGTCGCACGACGGGGAATCAGGCGACGTTACCGGAACTGGGGCGCCAAGGGACGTGACAGGTCGCGGCCGCTGTTGTGGATTCACGCGGCCTCCGTCGGCGAGGGGCTCATGGCGTTACCCATAGTTCACAGTGTCCGGAGAGCCCTACCAAACGTGCAGATTGCATACACGTTCTTCTCGCCCAGCGCGGAGTCACTCGCGAAGCAGATGGGTGCGGACTTCAGTGACTATCTGCCGTTCGATTCCGCCGGTGCCGCGCGAGTCGCTATCGATGCGCTCGATCCGACGGCGCTGGTGTTCGCGAAAGGCGATGTGTGGCCGGCGCTGGTTCGAGAAGCGTCATCGCAGGGAGTGAGGCTCGCACTCGTGAGTGCCTCGATTCCCGCGAGCTCGCTACGCAAGAGCTCTGTCGGGTCGATGATAACGCGCGATGCGTACCGGGCGCTGGATGCGATCGGCGCCGCGAGCACGGACGATGCTGCGCGCATCGTCGAAGCCGGCGCGCGCGCCGATCGCGTGCGCGTGACCGGTGATACACGGTACGACCAGGCGTGGGCGCGCGCACGCACGGAGCCACGCAACGTGGAGATCGTAGCTGCACTGAGCTCGCCGCGTCCGACTCTCGTCGCAGGCTCGACGTGGCGCTCCGACGAGCGCGAGCTGTTCGCGGCGTGGCGAGCGGTGCGTGCGCAGGTGCCGGACGCACGCCTCATAATAGCGCCACACGAATTGGCTGAGGGGCACGTCGCGGCGATCGAACACTGGGCCCGGGCCAGCTCGCTATCCGCTTCATCGCTCGCGTCCGCAACAGCATCGACGGACGTGATAATCGTCGACCGACTTGGCGTACTCGCAGATCTGTATGCGCTTGCTACGGTTGCGTACGTTGGAGGCGGATTCCACGATGCCGGGCTACATTCGCTCGTCGAGCCCGCGGTATTTCGCGTACCGGTGATCGTCGGTCCCCGTCATGAGGACTCGCGCGACGCTGCTCTCATGCTGGCGACCGGTGGTGCCGTGAGTGTCGATGATGCACGGCAACTGTCACGCACCTTGATTCGTCTCTTCACGACCGAACAGGAGCGCGCCGACCGCGCGGACGCGATCGGTGCGGTAGTCGCGGGCGAGCTAGGCGCTGTCGACCGTACCTTCGAGGTCGTTCGGGAGCTGCTGCGGGCGGTGTAGGTAGAATCCCTGCACGAGGTGTACGCCGAGCGACTTTACGACCTCGTATTCCTGCTCGTATTCGACGCCTTCGGCGATCACCATCGCACCCTGGTCATTGGCAAAACGAACTAGCGTCGCGACGAGGTCCTGCTTGATGAAGTTGGTATCGATTCCGTTGATGAGCGAAATGTCGAGCTTGATGAAATCCGGCTCCAGGTTCGCGATGGAGCCGAGACCAGCGTAGCCGCTGCCCGCATCATCGACGGCGAAGCGGAAGCCCCTGTCGCGGAACGCGCGCAGTCGCTCGCGGAACTTCGGGTAATCCTTGATCGCAGTGCGCTCGGTGATCTCGATGACTACGCGGTGGGCATCGGACGCGCCGAGTGCCGTGTCACCGAACTCGGGATCGGCGAAATCGTGCGGGTCCACATTCACGAACAGTGCTTCGCCCGGCTTGAGCAGCTGAGATATTCCTTCAACCGCGCGGTCCCGGCACAGCCGGCTCAACTCCCAGATCAGGCCTGCCCGCGCGGCAACCTCGAACATGACCTCGGGTCGCCGCAAGGACCGCATCGATCCGCGCGCAAGCGCCTCGTATCCGAACACTCGCCCATCCGCTGCATGCACGATTGGATGGTAGTCCACGTACACCGCGCGCGCCCGCAGTGTCTCGCGCAGATCATCGACGAGTCGCGCCCGCTCGCGCTGCTCCAGGTTGTGTGCGTTGCTCGCAGCTTCGCGGATTCCACGATAGACGACACGTTCGAGGCGTGCCTTCGGATCGTACTGCACCACTGCGCGACCAACATAGAGATCGAACAACGATGCGACGTCGGCGCCATGGATGCGCTCGAGCGCGTCCGCGATTCCTTCATTCAGCCGCGCGATGAGCGGCTCGCTGATGTAGCCACCGTCCGCGTCTTCGCGTCCAGGTGGCTCGTTCGGCGGAACGTAGAACAGGAGAAAATCGTCGTCGTTCGCATGGCTCAGCGCGAGACGCGCGGCGCGCAGGGGTGTTTCCGCGAGAATGACCGCCAGCTCGCGCGCGGTGGTATCAAGCACGGCGTCGAGCTTCTCCCATCCGTAAATCTCTTCGATCTTGGCGTAGCGGTCGAAGTTGAGGTACAGGATCACAAGTGCGCCGCGATCCTGCACTGCGCCGCGCAGGCTGTCGATCGCCGCAGCTAGGGTGGGCATCGCGTTGCGCGCGTCCTTCCCGGGAAACGCCAGAGACGCCGCCGCTACGGAGTCACCTACGCGGCGGCCGAGTGGCGGCCCACCGACGTACTTGGCCGTCACGCCTGAATTGCCGGACTCGCGGGAGCTGTCGAGTCTGTCGGACGGTCCGGACGCGCCGCAAGCGTGGCCACATTTCGCCGCAGCGCGGCAAGCAGCTTCGAGAAATCCAATGGTTTCTCCAGAAAGTCATCGGCGCCGGATTGCAATGCGGTCCGCTTGTCGGCGAGATCGCCGTGCGCCGTGACCATAATAACGCGAATGGCAGCTGCGCGGGCGGGATCGCTTTTCATCACTCGGCAGACTTCCCAGCCGTCACGTCCGGGCATCATCACGTCGAGTAGGACCACGTGCGGATCCACTTCATGGAGTCTGCGCAGCGCATCATCACCGTCATACGCTACTTCGACGGTGTATTCCTTCGTGGATTCGAGATACTGTCGGATGATGTCGGCGTTGTCGTGATTGTCATCCACGACCAACACGCGCAGGAGCTTATCAGGCATCGGTCCCTTTGAGCCAAGGTCAGAGGGAAACAAGTGCAAAAGGGGGACCCGAACGGTCTCCCGGGACGCTACACTGCGATGACCGCTGCAAACAGGCCGGAAATATCGATGGCGAGCGCTGGCGGGCGCGTCGGGCTGCCATCGGCAGGCGGTCCTGCAGGATTTCCGGACGCCCGTCCAGGGGGCGCCAGTGCTCGACGACGCAGGCCGGAGAGGGTCGGCAGCAGATGGATTCCCGCTTTTGCGGGAATGACGACCCGTGGCGCGTGCCTGGACTGCGTTACGCCGCTGCTGCCTTCTCCGTCACGACACGCACGTGATCGTCGGCTACTTGAAGGAAACCGCCTTCGACGTGGAATCGGTGAGTTACGCCATGACCGAGGCGCAACTCGCCGTTACCGAGCACCGCCATCATCGCAGCGTGGCCGGTCAGAATGCCGACTTCGCCGTCGAATGCGGGAGCGACCACCGAATCGGTCTCGCCCTCGAACAGCACGCGCTCGGGTGAGATCACTGATACTCGAAGCACCGGTCAGCCCTTGAGCTTGGCGGCGTTCGCGATGACGTCGTCAGCGCCGCCGGCCATGAAGAATGCCTGTTCCGGATACTGATCGAACTCGCCGGCAACGAGTCGCTCGAACGACGAGATAGTCTCTTCGAGCTTGACGTACTTGCCTGGAATTCCGGTGAACTGCTCGGCGACCGCGAACGGCTGCGACATGAAGCGCTGCAGACGGCGTGCGCGTCCGACGACGAGCTTGTCGTCTTCGGAGAGCTCGTCCATGCCGAGAATTGCGATGATGTCCTGAAGCTCGCGGTAGCGCTGAAGAATGCGCTGCACGTCCGTCGCAACTCTGTAATGGCGTTCACCAAGAATTGCAGCGTCGAGAATGCGCGACGATGACGCAAGTGGATCGACGGCAGGATAGATCCCGAGCTCCGTGATTGCGCGCGACAGAACGACGGTGGCGTCGAGGTGCGCGAACGCAGTCGCCGGCGCCGGATCGGTGATGTCGTCAGCGGGCACGTAGATGGCCTGCACCGACGTAATGGATCCGTTGCGCGTCGAGGTGATGCGCTCCTGCAGCTCTCCCATCTCCGTCGCGAGCGTCGGCTGATAACCGACGGCGCTTGGCATGCGGCCGAGCAGCGCGGAAACTTCGGATCCGGCCTGCGTGAAGCGGAAGATGTTGTCGATGAAGAGGAGCACGTCCTGGTTCTCGACGTCGCGGAAATACTCGGCGACGGTGAGCCCCGACAGACCGACGCGGAGACGCGCTCCCGGCGGCTCGTTCATCTGTCCGTAGATGAGTGCGACGGAATCGAGAATTCCCGCTTCCTTGAACTCGGCGTACAGATCGTTGCCTTCGCGCGTGCGCTCGCCGACGCCGCAGAATACCGAGCGGCCGCCGTGGCCCTTCTGCACGTTGTTGATGAGCTCCTGGATGACGACAGTCTTGCCGACGCCTGCACCGCCGAACAGTCCGATCTTTCCGCCCTTCACGAACGGCGCGATGAGGTCGACGACCTTGATGCCTGTCTCGAAGACTTCAGTCTTGGCTTCGAGATCCGCAAAGTGAGGCGGTGCGCGATGGATGGGCCAGCGGACCGCGTCCGCCGGAATGGCCGGACCGTTGTCGACCGGGTCACCGATGACGTTGAGGATGCGACCGAGCGCCGGTGCGCCGACCGGAACTGTGATCGGCGATCCGGTATCGATTGCATCCATGCCGCGCTCGACGCCATCCGTCGAAGACATGGCAACCGTGCGGACCTGATTGCGTCCGATGTGCTGCTGTACTTCGACAGTGACCTTGATCGGAACGCCGGCCTGCGTCGTTCCCTCGATGCGGAGCGCGTTGTACAGCTCTGGCAGATGCTCGGACTCGAACTCCACGTCCAGGACGGGGCCGATGACCTGGATGATCTTGCCTATGTGGACTTCGGTTTCGATTGCGGTGGCGGTAGTCATGATGTGATCTCGATATTTAGGCGTGCCGTGAGGCGTCGTCGTACTGCGGGCAGGCACGGGGGCCTGCCGGAACAACAGGCGCGGATACATCCGCGCCCTACATGCTTTCGAACTACAGGCGCGGATACATCCGCGCCCTACCTGCGGCTATGGTCCTGCGTGGGGCGCAGTATCGCTGCGCCCTCTACCTACGGCGATGGTCCTGCGTGGACGCGGTATGGCCGCGCCCTTTATTCCAGTGCTGCTGCACCGCCGACGATCTCGGCGATTTCCTGCGTGATCTGTGCCTGGCGTGCACGGTTGTACGTGCGGCGAAGGACGTTGATCATGTCGCTTGCGTTATCCGTTGCGTTCTTCATTGCGGTACGTCGTGCACTCTGCTCACCCGCCACTGTTTCGACGAGCGCGCGGTAGATCGAATTGCGTACGTAGAGCGGAAGCAGCTCTGTCAGAATCGCGTCGGCCGATGGCGCGAGGATGTAATCCCGCGCGATGCCGGTGCGCTTCGGTGGTGTGACGGGAAGCACCTGCTCCGCCGTAGCCGGTGTCGAGAGCGCCGAATTGAACTTGGCGTACACGACATACACGGCATCGAGCGCGCGGTTTGTGAAGTTCTCGATCAGTGAATCGGCGAGGCCGCGAGCATCGCTCGCGGTCGGCCTGTCGGTGATGTCGGTGCGCGCAGTGGCGAGCTCGCGGCCGAGATACCGGAAGAATCCGATGCCCTTGCGCCCGACGATGTGCAGCTCGACCTGAGTACCATCGGACTCGAGCCTCTGTACGAGCACGCGCGCTTCCTTGATCAGGTTCGCGTTGAATGCGCCGGCCAGGCCGCGATTCGACGTCAGGAGCAGCACGGCGGCGCGTCGTACATGCGCCGGCTGGCGGAGCAGCGGGAATTGCTCCGCCAGGTCCGGTGAATACAGATCGGAGATGACCTCCGCGAGCGACCGTGCATACGGCCGCGCGCCGACAACGCGGTCCTGCGCGCGCTTCATCTTCGACGTCGCGACCATTTCCATCGTGCGCGTGATCTTGCGCGTGTTCTCGACGGATTTGATGCGGCCTTTAAGCTCTCGTCCTTTCGCCATGCGTCGCTGTTATGACTCGATGCGGATCAAAACCGGCGATCAGGCCGGCTTCTTCCGCGTTGCGTTGTAGCGTTCGATCGCGCGCTTGAGCTCGGCTTCGAGATCCTTGGAGAGCGCCTTTTCCGTGCGAATCTTGTCGCCGACCTGCGGGAACTGCGCCGACATGAATGCCAGGAACCCGTGTTCCCAGTCGCGGATCTCCGCAACCGGAACCTCGTCCACGAATCCATTCGTCACCGCGTAGATCACCATCACCTGCAGCTCGACCGGCATCGGTTGATACTGCGGCTGCTTGAGGATCTCGACGGTACGCGCTCCACGATCGAGCTGCTTCTTGGTCGCCGCGTCGAGGTCTGATGCGAACGACGCGAATGCTTCCAGCTCGCGGTACTGCGCGAGATCGAGGCGGAGACGACCGGCGACACCCTTCATCGCCTTGGTCTGCGCCGAACCACCGACACGCGACACGGAGATACCGACGTTCACCGCGGGACGAACGCCCGAGTAGAACAGATCGGCTTCGAGGAAGATCTGACCATCGGTGATCGAGATCACGTTGGTCGGGATGTACGCCGAAACGTCGCCAGCCTGCGTCTCGATGATCGGAAGCGCGGTGAGCGATCCACCCGGGGCGAAGATCGTCTTGCCGTCGACGACGCTCTTGTCCTCGCTGAGCTTTGCGGCACGCTCGAGCAGACGGCTGTGCAGATAGAACACGTCGCCCGGATACGCCTCACGTCCAGGCGGACGGCGCAGGACGAGGGAGATCTGGCGGTAGGCCGCGGCCTGCTTGGACAGATCGTCGTACACGCACAGCGTCGCCTTGCCTTCGTTGTACATGAAGTACTCGGCCATCGCGCATCCCGAGTACGGCGCGATGTACTGCATTGGCGCGGGGTCGGCGGCGCTCGCAACGACGACGATGGTGTAATCCATCGCCCCCGAGCTGCGCAGGCGATCGACCACGGCGGCCACGGTAGAGGCCTTCTGCCCGATCGCGACGTAAACGCAGACTACACCGGTTCCCTTCTGGTTCAGAATGGTGTCGATCGCAATTGCCGTCTTGCCGGTGCCGCGATCGCCGATGATCAGCTCACGCTGGCCGCGGCCGATCGGGATCATCGAGTCGACAGCCTTGAGACCGGTCTGGAGCGGCTCCTTTACCGGCTGGCGAACGATGATGCCAGGCGCCTCGCTCTCCACCTTGCGGGTGTGTTTGGCGTTGATGGGGCCGCGCTCGTCGAGCGGGCGACCCAGTGCATCGACGACGCGGCCGATGAGCTCGGGTCCGACGGGGACCTCGAGCACGCGACCGGTGCGGCGGACCTGGTCGCCTTCCTTGAGGATCAGGTAATCGCCCAGGATCACGGCGCCGATGTTGTCCTCTTCGAGGTTCAGCGCCAGGGCGGTGATGAGCTCGCCGGTCTCGGACGAGGTGACGTTCAACATCTCACCCGCCATCGCCTTGGAAAGGCCGTAAATGCGGGCAATGCCGTCTTTCACTTCGAGGACCGTTCCTACTTCCTCGACCTTGAGGTCATTGAGGTCAGCGGCTTCGATCTCACGAAGGAGAATGTCCTTGATTTCGCCAGGACGGAGCGCGGTGTCAGTGGCCATGATTTAAGCGGGAATTTTATGCTTGTGGCGAGCTTGTGAAAATTATCACAAGCCCCCTTTTCCTGCAACTCGACTCCTGGTTCTGCCCTGAACGAACCGATCCACGAGGTCGATAGTGCGGAGACCAGAAAGGGACGCCGGTCGAGTGCTCGCTATGCGCTGGGTCGTCACCGCGAGGTGGGATGAGGAGGCGAATCCCAACACCGCCGCGACATCCCGGACGTCGTACCCCGGATTCTTGGACAGCTCTGCTGCCGAAATGAGCCGGACCAGGTCGATGACCCGCTTGAGATTGGCTCCCCGGTCGCGGGCGAAGTTTCTACTCAAATGTTCCCGCGTGACACCCATCACCGCCGCAAGGGTGGTCGTCGTCACGGGCCGCCCCGCATGGAGCACGATCGCCCGCCAGGTTTTCCGTTGAGTCTCGCTGGTGAAACCGAGCGGGTCCGGCGCGTCCGTCAGCGCTCTGGCGAAGCGTGACGAGTAGCTCAGCGGCGCAATGATGTCGCGCGCGCTGGCCTCGTCGATCTGCTCGCATAGCACGTCTGCAAAACCGAGCGCCGCGGCGTGCGCGACGGCTTCGGCGTCCGTGGTGCGGAGAGGGAGCAGACCGAAGAACGGCGTACTCGGAAAATCCACGGCGCGTGCAGCAAGCGTCCAGTGCGTGTCACCCTGTGCGGCAAGATCGATGACCACAGCATCGATGAGCTCGCGCCGTATTGCTGCTTCGAACTCCTCGAGGTTGCGTACGAGCACGGTGTGACAGCGCCGTCGCGGAAACGCGGCGCGCACGAACGCGCGCGAACGCTCGCGGCCGGCATAAACAAGAATGCACGGGAATGCCGGAGACGCGGAATCGATCACGGACGTCATGTTAGACGCCCGCCAGAGCTGCGTCCAGACTCGGCTTGCCTTCTATGAACTGTCGCACGACGGGATCAGTGGTTTGCTGAATCTCGGCGACTGTCCCGACCTGCCGCACCTTACCCTCGTACAGCATGGCGATGCGAGTGCCGACGCTGTACGCGCTGCGCATGTCGTGCGTGATGACGACGCTCGTGACGCCGAGCTTCTGGCGCATGCGAATCATGAGCTCGTCGATGACCGCCGAAGTCACGGGATCGAGCCCGGTCGTCGGCTCATCGTACAGAATGTATTTGGGCCGTTTGGCGATTGCGCGCGCGATTCCGACTCTCTTGCGCATTCCGCCCGAGAGCTCCGCGGGATATTTAGACTCGGCGTCAGGAAGATCCACAAGGGCGAGCGATTCGGTGACGCGTTCCGCGATTTCCTTCTCAGACATCGTGCGCATCTTTCGCAACGCCATCGCGACGTTCTCCCCTACGGTTAGCGAATCAAACAGTGCTGCGAACTGGAATACGTAGCCGATTCTACCGCGCAGGTCGTATAGCTGCTCGCGCGGCAGATCAGGCACTTCGAGTCCGTCGACAAAGACAGTGCCGCTATCCGGCAGAAGGAGGCCGACGATGTGCTTGATGGCGACCGACTTACCGGTGCCGGAATAGCCGATGATCACCATCGTTTCTCCCTCGTCGACTTCAAGCGTGAACCCCTCGAGCACTTTCTTGTCACCGAAGGATTTGTAAACGTCGTCGAGTCTGATCATTTGGCACCGGCAGAAATCACAAACATGAAATTTAACCCACCGGACTGGAGTCAGCCGGCGCAGCGTTTCACAAGGAAATTATCACCTGGGCCGCACCTCATAGAGATAGAAGCGCTCGGGGACGAGAGCGTCGCCGAAGGCAGCCAGCGGTCGAATGGCGAGCGACGGGGAAGTTGCTTCGAGTGAGTGGTTCAGTATGAGAACCATCACCGAATCCCGAGCCGCACAGCACGTATCGATGCGAGACAGCACTTGCGCATCATCGATGATAGCCGCCGGCAGATTCAGCGGCGCAAAGGTCATCAGCACATTGCGGTCCAGCGCGAAAATCGGCCTGTCGAGGTAGCCCGAGACGGAGGTGGCATTGAAACCGGGCGACGCGAGGAGCGGAAGTCGATCCAGGCCGTGCGAACGTATGTAGTCGGCAGCGGCCTCACCTTCCGAAAATGGCATTACATAATCAGCGACCAAGCGGAAGCCGCCACCGATAACCTGAAGCCCGAGCAGTGTGATTATCGCGAGCTGTGCCCGCCCGTCGATCCAGCGCACAGGTGCAGATTTCGCGACCGGTTGCCGTCCGGGCGGCATCTCAGCCGCCTCGGCTGCGGCGAACCACAGCGCCATTATTGCAGCGAGAAAGAAATAACCGTGATGATACAGCGAACCGCCGTAAACAAAGATCGAGAACAGCATCAGGATGCCCGTCGCCGATAGATACAGGCTCAAAGCAATAGCGGACCGGCGCATGAGCATCGCGAGCAGTACAACGCCGACGATCGCCAATATTCCCGCGAGCAGAGCTCCCTTGTGCGAGCGATCGACAAGAAAATTCGCCCACCAGATGTCGCTGGTTTCTTCCATTCGAGGGATCGGTACATAGCCGCGCCAGATAGGCGCGATTGCGATCAATGGTCTCTCCACCCAGCTGAACTGTTCGGCGCGGTGCGCCCCCGCGAGTCCGGGTCCGACGAAGGAGTTGTCCGACGCGGGCCACACCTGCACGGCGGCGAGCAGGACCGCCGCTGCCCCGACAAGCACCGGAAGCGCAACCTGGCGCATTCGCTCACGTCGTGCGGCGCCAGCGGGCCCGAATAGCGCCGCGGCGACAAGCGCAATACCGCAGGCAACGACGAGCATCGAGCCGTACACGCTCGTGTCGGCGAGGAGCGCCATTACCACCGCTGCCATTCCATAACGCGGCTTGGGCCGCGCCAGAAGGACGCAGAGCAGGATCGCAAGCGTGAGTCCTACCCCGTAACTGCGTGCTACTATGGTCCAGCCGTACACAACGAAGTAGCCGAACGCGAAGAGCACCCGGATCAGACGTGGGAAAGGTGCGAAACGCGCAAACATATATACGGTGCAGCAGCTGAACAGCAGCGCGATGGGCTGGATCCAACGCGGATCGCGCACCGCCCGCGCTATCGGGCGAAGCAGCAGGTACCAGAGGCTGGGGTGTCCCTCGAAATGGAAATAATGAAACAGGTCGCCAAGGGACGCTGCGTCTCGCGCAAGTAACCATGCCTGGATTTCGTCGCGCCACATCTCGTGGTGCAACATCACTGGCAGCGTCACCACCAGAAATGCCGCGACGAGGATCAGTGCGAACTGGCGCTCTGTTTTCGGGGTTGCCGTGCGGGATTCCGTATTCGGCGGAGAGTCTTCGGAGATGGTCCTGGCGCGGCTCAAGCGAAAATCATTGGTGTCAACGAGCTCAGCGCGGACTGTGCCGCGGCTTGCTCGCCGCATTGTAGATAATGCCTATCAAGCGCCCGATCGCATAGCCGATGACGAACGCGTAGACGAAGCCGAACAGCGCACCATGCCAGGTGACGCTGTAGCCGGGCAGGAATATTCCGAGCAATCCAAGATGCGGCCCGACGACGGCACCGCCCTTGATCACCAGGAACAGCGTTGCGATAGCGAGGCCGAGACCGAGCACCAGCCCCATTGCAACACCCCATGCGCGCCCGTTGATGCGGGCGAGTGTCCTGCGAAGTTCGTCATCTGCTCTCGTCACGCGCTCTGCTCCGCTGGATGCTGTCATACGTAATCCAACAAGTCCCTGGTCGCGAGCCAATCTGCCCGCGCGCGGAAATAAAGTATCCATATCGCCAGCACGACGTTGCGCGTGAATGCGAGAAACCAGCCTGCAACGAACCCGACGGCAAATCCCCACGCCAATCCGATGAAGACGCCGGCGATGGATACGCTGTAACCGTAGAAGTACTGCGCAAGCAGGCCCAGATCAGCCATCTGCCGCGGATCCACCACGAGATCGGCGAGTGTGACAAGTGCGAAGATCGAGGCGAAGACGACGCCGCTCGCGAGTCCAAGTGCGGCCTTGTGCAACGGCGCGAATGCGAGCACGATCGTGTTGTTCGCGCGCTGTTCGCCCGTCACCGAGAAGGGTCCGCCTCGACCGTCGGTACCGGCGAGGCTCCCATCAGGCAGGCTGAGATCGCGGTTATCGGGATGCCCATTTCGCATAATCACTGGCCTCATTGTAGAGCGCCGCGAAGCGACGGAGCGGAGGTCCGGCGCCACCCGGTAATATGTACAAACATTGCCCAGACTGCTCCAGTTCCGCTGACAATATAGAAGGCCAGCCGTAACGGAATCACGGCAAGCGCGAACCGGCCCCCCCTTCGCTCGGCGAACCATCGGAGCAGTGTGAGGTTTCCCAGTATCACACACACGATGCAGCCCAGCGACAGTAACAGCCAGCGCGGGTCGACGAGGATTGCGGCAACGGCAACTCCCGCCAGCGCCACGCCCACAAGTGCGGTCAGGATCTTCTCCGTGTGCCGCACGTTGAGCGTTCCCGGCCGTCCCGAGTTGCGACGCTCGAGCAGGAGCAGCATCCACGGGACCGCGCGGTCCTTGAAATCCGTCGCAAGCATGCGCCGAAGAGTCCAGTGCTTGAGGTGCGTACCCTGAATTTCCGGACGGAGCAGGATTCTGTCGCCGTTGGCAACCAGTCTGTAGCCAAGTTCGATGTCCTCGATCTGCGGGCGCGGGAATCGCTGCTCGTCGAACATGCCGGCCGCGAGGAACGCAGACCGCCGAACCGCACCGCATCCAGCCCAGAACGTTTCCGCGTCACCGTAACTGGTAAGATGAACGTAATGGTGCAGCAGATTGCGATACTGTGACACCAGGCCCGCGGCGCGCGGGTCGGTGTCGTATGCACCGAACACCGCGGCGATGCGCTCATCGGCGCCAAATGCATTGACGAACCCGGTCAGTACGTCGGGACGCACGCACACATCTGCATCGACAAATACGAGGAACACACCCTGTGCGACTTCTGCGCCACGATTTCTTGCGGCCGCCGGTCCGAGTGGCCCGTCGGGAAGACGCAAGACACGATCAGCGAAAGCGGCGGCGGTTGCCGCAGTCTCGTCGGTACTGCCGTCATCCACCACTATCAGTTCCCACTGATCGCGCGGCAGTGTACTCGCACCGAGCGAGGACAACGATTCACGCAGCATGGCTGCGCAATCGCGCGCGGGAACGATCACGGAGCAGATCAACGAGCTCACGCGACCTTCCCTGAACTTTGCATGGTTTCTCGAATACGACTGCGCAACCGACGCGCGAGCGCACGCCGCCGAACGAATCGACTGAACGCCGGCGAACCCCACGATTCGAGAGTTCCGGGCTTCCTGAGGTAGTAAGCGTCGAGACGTGGGAGCAGCGCCGGATCCTCTCTCGCCGACAGAATGCGAAGATCCGTGGTGCACGCGTAGGCGTAGTGGGCCCGAGCGCACCGGGCTGCGGCCTCGTTCACATCCCCGAACGGGTACGCGAATGTTGCGGGGCGCATTCCGACGTGTCTCAAAATATCCTCGGAAGAGCCCGCAATCTCATCCGTCATCCGCGTATCGCCGATCGCGCCGAGTCGCGGATGCGAGCGTGTGTGTGCACCGATCGCTACACCGTCGCGAGCAAGTGCGCAGATCGCGTCCCAGTCGAGCAGATCCAGTGTCGGTATGCGTGGATGTGCCACGCCACCCCACGCGTTGGTGCCGCCGGCACAGCCGGATACAACAAAGAGTGTCGATGGTAGATCGTATTCCGCGAGCAACGGGGCCGCCACCGTCGCGAAGTTGAGAAATGCGTCGTCGAATGTAAGAGCCACCGCATCGCCCTGGGCAGAGTCGCCGGATAGTCGCTCGAGCGGCACCACACGAACGCGGCCTGACGCAAGCCACCGAACATGGCGCCCGAACGTCTCCGGATCGAGCGAGATCGGCGATCCGCTACGATCCAGCGAGTGATACATGATGACCGCCTTCACGCCGCCGCCTCTCGCAATGCAGACAGCGCGACGTCGGCCGCCGCAACCCAGCTGAGACGACCCGCGCCCTCTCGCGCACGGTTGCCGCGCGTAACGCGATCGCCCTCGTCCGTCATCAACGCGATCATCGCACGCGCCGTGGCCTGTTCGTCACCCGGTTTCACGAAATAGCCACCGTCCTTCAGCAGGTCGGGAAGCGGACTGGCGGTGGTAGCGATTACCGGCGTTCCACATGCAGCGGCCTCGATCGCGGGGAGGCCAAATCCCTCGCTCTCCGACGGCAGCAGCAACGCGATCGCACCCGACAAGAGGTGGCGCAGCTCGTCATCCGGTATGAAGCCTGTCCATTGGACGAGTTCCGTCGTGCCGCACTGACGAATCGCGTCTGCGATTCGCGGGCTGTCACCATGAAAGACGTCCGAGTCACGCGTGCCGACAAGCAGGAGACGTGGCGGATGCTCGGCGCCGCGAATTGCGGCGGCGTGCGCTCTCACGATCATGTCCACGTGCTTGTGAGGATTGAATCCGCCGACGTAGACAAACCATCGCTCGCCGTCGCGCAGGCCGTACTTTCGCGCGACGGCGTCGATATCCGCGGCACACTCGCTGGGCTTGTAAATGGAGGACGGCGCCTCGGTTGCGACTCTGAGACGATCGCGAGAAAGTCCGTGCACGGCGACGATCTCGCTCGCGGCAAATTCGGACACGGTGAGCACCAGCTTCGCCTGTATCAGTGCGAGCCGGGTCTTGAGATTCCAGAATAGGCGGGCGCGTCGCGATGGAAGAGTCATCTCGGGAAAGCGCTCTGCGATCGCGTCGTGCAGAGTGACCACCGCTGCGAGACGCGGCGGAAGCGGAAAGTACGTGTAGACAGACGGCGAGAAGAAGACATCGAGTTTCGCACGCCACACCGCGCGCGTGAAACGCAGCATGTCGCCCGGAGACCGCGAACTGTCGACGGCGGCGGCAACCGTTGGGGAGACGCGTTGCTGTACGAGTACGAGACGCACATTCGCCGTCGTGCCGGTCCATGTGGCGGCTGCGCGGTCGTCCACGAAGAGCGTGAACTCGTCCGCTGGAGACCGCTCAGCCATCGCCGCGATCAGCTCTCGCGCAAATCTGCCGTAGCCGCGTCCGTTGGCGATGCATGTCGCGTCCACACCTATCCTCACGCGCTGGCAGGCAGCTTATCTCCGGCGCGAGCATCGCTGATGTCGGAGCTGGCTATCTCGAGCTTCTGTTCCTCGTGGTAATCGAGATCGGTATTCACTGACCATACGTCGTGATTCGCACCGTACATGTTCGCAACAGTGAGCATCGCGGTGTACATCGAATGATCCTGATTGTTGTACTTGTGCATGCCGTTGCGTCCCACCATGTGCAGGTTGGGAATCGCATCGGTAAAGTCGCGTACGGCGTCGAGGTGACCGCGATACGCCGCATTGTAGATCGGATAAGCCTTCGGCACGCGCACGACAGTGCCGTCCATCACGGTCGATGCGCGGGCAAGGCCGAGCTGCTCCAGTTCCCTGGTGGCGAGCGCGATGAGATCCTCGTCGCTGCTGTTCCAGAGCCCGTCGCCCTTGAAGCAGAAGTACTCGAATCCGAGGCACGTGCGTCCCGGCTCGGGTACCATGTCGCGGCTCCAGTTGTTGAAATTCTGGATGCGCCCGACTTTGACGCCGGGTGTGTGGATGTAGATCCAGTTATCTGGAAAGACGTTCTCTCCTTCCAGTATCAACGCTACGACCAGAAAGTCGCGGTATGCCAGTCCTTCGGCCCCTTCGCGTGCTGAAGCCGGCGGTGCGTCGCCCATGGACCGCACAAGCGAGCGCACGGGCAGTGTCGAGATGAAATGGCGACCCGCGATTCTGATCTCGCCGCCTGGCGTCTGCACACGTGCAGCGGTAAGGCGACCATTGCTGTATTCCAATCCGCTCACGTGATGGCGCATGAGCACCTTGCCGCCCATCTCGCGAATGCGGTCGCGACACGCTTCCCACATCTGGCCAGGGCCGAGGCGCGGGTACTTGAAGGTGTGAATGAGCGTCTTGATGGCGGACGACCTTCGATTGAGCGACGTTGCGGATAGCACGGCCGCTGCGAGCGACAGCCCCTGGATGCGCTGTGCCGCCCATTCCGCACGAATCTCGCTGCACGGAATTCCCCAGACCTTTTCCGTGTAGGTCTTGAAGAAGAGCTCGTACAGTCTGCGTCCGAATCGATTGCACACCCACTCCTCGAACGTATCCTCCACGGGATACGGGTGCAGTCTGGCGTCGACGTAACTCGCCACGATTCGTATCGCATTCACGACGCCGAGCCCGCTGAGCGCATTGCGCGCCTGCAGCGGATAATTGAAGTACTTGCCGCCGTAGTGGATTCGCGACAGTCTCGGGACATCGATGAACTGATCGCCGAGCAACTCCTCCCAGAGCTCCTGCACGGGAGTGATCTTGGTGAAGAAACGGTGGCCACCGATGTCGAACCGGTATCCCTTGTACTGCGCAGTCTGGGAGATTCCGCCTACTGTGTCGCTGGATTCAAGCACGGTTACGGACACACCGCGCTTGGCGAGCAAGTACGCAGCCGTAAGGCCTGCTGGGCCAGCGCCGCAGACGATAACGCTGTCGCCCGCCCGCAAACGGTCCACACGGCGCGCGCTGGACATTCGCTCGTCTCGTTCGATCAGTTCCATGGCAGGTGCGGTGGTCAATGCGCGCGGCCGGCAAGCGTGAACATCGCTGAAAGGTGCGCTACCCGAAGGTGTCCGTGGCAGGGATATCCCGCACCAACCGTACCGCCGGATGGCTTTCTACCCACGGCAGGTGAAAGCAGCGTAAGTGCTTGCCATACAATACTAATCATATGTTTACGTAATGATAAGCACACACACGGACGGCGCGGGGGGGATCGAACTGCTGCGCCGGCACCACATTCTGCCATGCGGCGCTACAAACCCGATGGCGGGAGGGCTAGCCCGGAATTACACCCATCTGGAGACTTGCGACGTCGCGAACCGCATCACTATCGAGCGCGATGCGCTGGCCCGAATCCGCGGAAAGATAGGTAGCGGCGATCACCTCGAGGACATCGACTCCGGCCTGGCCGTCGGCCGGAAGTTCACCACCATCGCGGAACGCAAGCAGAGACCGCTGGATCAATCGCCGCGTTGCCAGCATCGCTGGGTCCTTGGGATTGCGCGCCAGCATCGTGCGAAGATGGCCGACTTCGCGCCACGCCAACCCCGACACTCCGTACTCGAGCCGCACATGCGGCCTGGTGCTGCGATGGAGGCCGGCCGATACACGGGCACGTCCGCCGAACGAGGCACGCAGGGACGAGTCACGAGTTTCCGCTCGCAATTCGAAGTACTGCGTTTCTCCCTTGCACAGCCTGTCCTGAACTATCTGGGCCAGCCGGCCGCGACTGAACTCGAGCGTGACGAGGGCGACCGCGTCCGAATCACTGTCGCGAACTCCACAGGTGGACGTCGACGCCGAAACGGAGACAGGGCGCTCGCCAAACAGCGCCATCAGGAAATCCACGAGATGGATGCCAGCTTCGTACAGCGTACGTTGCAACATCTGGCCGCGCCATCCCGGCTCGGCCCACGGTGGCAGGTCCATCAACTGCCAGGCCTGGGCGAACACCACGCCTCCGGGCGCGGCATCCGCGGCATCGCGAACTGCGCGAAATATCTCCATTTCACGAAACTCGTGATTCAGTGCGACGCGCTTTCCGGTTGCGGCAGATGCGGCGAGTATGCTGTTCGCTTCGTCGATACTGGAGGCGAATGGCTTTTCGCATATCACGTGCGCGCCGGACTTCAGTGCAAGTATGCAGTGATCGACGTGGCTCGCCGGCGGCGTGCCCACAATCACCACGTCCGGCGTCGTCCGCGAAATCACATCTTCGATCGACTCGAAAACCGGCACTTTCCACGTCGATGCGGCGCGGTCTCTGCGCGCCGCATCGACATCGCACGCGCCGACCACGGTCGCGATGTCCGGTAAGCCAGCGAGCGCCGGCAGGTGAAGCGTGTGTCCGGCGTTACCCAGCCCGACGACTGCGACTTTGAATGGAGGCATTCGATCTCCGTTTTGATGCGGTGTGTACGCGTGCCGAGGCGAACGATCTCGACATCACATCCGCGGCGTGCTGCGAGCCGTGGGAATCTATCAGGCGCGGCACAATCCGACGATGCTGCGACCCAGCGGCAGGCGCCAGCCAGCAACAACGACGCGTCCTTCGAGGTTGAGCCAGGCGCGCTTGAGTGAGTCTGCACGACCTGGGGCTGTGGGCTCTGGCGCCAGGATTCCGGAGTCCCTGCGCCTATGTGCCCGTAACTCGCGCGGAATTTCGGCAAGGCCCAGCACGGCATTGACACGACCCATGCGCACAATCTCAAAGCCCGCTGCAATCAGTTTCTGGTGCAGGTCGGGCGGGTCGTACTTACGATAGCTCGACGTTACATCGTCAGCCTTGCGGGGGAAGCTCTGTGCGTTCGTGCGAAACAGAAGGTATCCGCCTGGTTTCAGGACTCGCATGATTTCGCGTAGTGCCGCGACGTCTCCGCCATCCACAGGCAGATGATGCAGGACGTCGAGTGTGATGACCAGATCTGTGCTCGCACTCGCAAGGGGAATGTTCGTCGCCGACGCAAGGACCAGATCGATGTGCTCGCTGTGTGCGTCGGACAAGGCGTCCTCGCTTATATCGAGTCCGAGGGTAGCCCAACGTGGGTGCGTCTGTTGCACCCATGCCAGCGTCTGACCGGAGCCGCACCCGACGTCGAGGACCGTGCAGTCGTCCCCCAGCGCAGCCAGGTCGAGCAGGCGCGCAGCGAGGTCCCGCATGCCGGCATTCCACCACGACTGCGCCTCGAGAGCGCGCATGCGCGCGAAATACTCGGGTGTGCGCGGCTGCGGAGATCCCATCTGGAGCTCTATCCGTTGGATGAGAATTTGTACAACACGCGCTCAGCGGCTTGCAGCACTCGTACTGCCATCGGGAAACTGCGCGGCTGTACGGTTCTGACCTTGACTGTTCGAACGCCGAGACAGTTCGCGGGCGCGACATCGGTAAGATACTGATCGCCGACCATCACGGCGCGGGTTGGCGCGCTGCATCCCAGCTCGGCGAGTGCAGCGCGCACGAGCGACACATTGGGCTTGCGCAGTGTCCGCGCCGCTGGCCGATGTATGACGCCATCCTCTGCGGCGCACGAATCGCTGGCCCCGATCCGGCGCCGTACGATCAATCCGTCCGGGCAGTCGTAGACACGAATCACGGGAATTCCTGGAAAGATCGCGGACAGTTCGATGAATCTACGTTCGTCCGAATTGGACAGAATCACGTGGCGCAGCTCGGGCTCGGCGAGAAGGCGTGAAAAAGCCGGTTCGAGATCTGGTGCGACCGCGGCGGCGTTGCGCGCCATGAGGGTGCCATCGACGTCCCAGATCATCCCGGTGATCACTCCGGCGGTGCCCAGGGAGTGAAGTATCAGCGGGTCCAGAGCAGCTACACTTGCGAGGTGGATTGTCGGACGCATGTGTCGGACGAGCGCCCCGAGCTGCGGAACTCCCTGCACGACCGTCGATAACCAGTCGCCCCGCCGCACAATTTGCATTCAGAAATGTCGTTCTGCGGCGAGTTGCCGGCCAGTCGTCGCTGTTCTCCGGATAATCCGGTCGTAAGGGCTCGGTGGTCCGCGGGTGATCGGACTCCCGATTTCCGCCGCAGGACAGGGGGCGGCAGGACTTTCCACTTGCCGGTGCGGTTTGTGCAGCCGTATACTCTCGCCAATGCCTGAGACGCGCGGTCCTGATGTGCAGCAGCACACCCTGGCTTCGCAGCGGACGTCGCGCTCCGGGGTCGGTGCGCCAGCGGCTACGCTGGGGAACGTCCGACGCGAACTGATCTGGATGCTGGTCACCGTGGCCGTCGCCAGCGTTATCGTGACGGTCGGGCGATCTGCGATACAATCGGCGGCATCCACGTACAACCTGGCCGACGGATCAAGTCCATTCTGGCTGCCGTCACACGCATGGCTGTTGTATGTCTGCGTGCCGGCGGTCGTGATCAGCTCGATGCTCGTCTTCATAGCGCCGGGTTTGTTTCTGGCCTCTGCGCTTGGCGCGACGAGATCGTGGAGCTGGTGGCTGTTGTGCGGCGTGGCACTCGGTATTGTCGTGTTGAGCGCAGCTACTGCTACCGTCCAGCGGATCGCAGGAACACCGCTGACCGGAGCAAGTTTTCTCCTCGTCGTGTTCGGCTGCAATGCAGCAGCGGCTGCTATCGCCTGGTTCCGCGCGATGCGCACTGACCGGCCGGCCATACCACGATTCGCTGCGCGAAATGCGCTGGAAGCTGCAGCGGCGCTGTCCGTCATTCTCGTAGTCATGCTTCCCAAGTTCATGTGGGAGAACTTCAACGGCGACGGTGCTGACGCACTCGAAGTGGCTCGGCTCCTATTTCACCAGGCGATGCCATTCTGGCCCGCTGGCGCGGGAACTGTCGGCAACTTCCCGGGAATTACGTCGATGCTTTTCGCGTATCCGGCGTCGTGGTTCGTGCGCGCGTTCGGCGCACTGGAATTTTCGGCACGTGCGCCTCTGCTGCTCGCACTGCTCGCCACTCACGCCGCGATAGTCGCCCTCGCGGAGGTTCGCGATAGAGGCGCCGATACGGCACGTCGTACGCTCGGTGCGGGTGAGCGATTGCTGATCTGGACGGCGTTGCTTGTCTATACGATAGTCGTGGCCTACAGCGCGACATACAGTGCATACTCCGCCGATATCGCCATGCCAGGTGCGCAGGATACGATGCTCGTCGCACTCTTCGCGGCAACGATAATTGCAGTGGCGTCGGATGAGGTCGGCTGGATGATGCTGTTCGGGCTACTGTCCTACTTCGCGCTGCCGAACGGACTGCTGCTACTCGGAATGCTCTGGATGGCGGTACTGCTCGTGTATCGACCGGTGCCGCGCCGGATTGTCATTACACTCGGCACTCTGATAATTGCATGTATCGTGCTGGGGACGTTGCTGCCGTATCTTCTCCGGCGCGTCGGGTCGCTGGCTCCGGGCGGGGAGTACGGCAGCGACATGCTGTTGAACCGCGTGCTGATGGTGCAGTTCAGCGACTGGCGACGACTCTTGTATGTACTCATTCCCTGCGGGATCGCGCCGGTCGCGGCGATATTTCTCTGGAAACGCCAGGATTCGCTCGGTCGTGTGATCGCGTTGCTGATCGTCGGTTATTTTGTTTTTACGTACGTGCAGGCGTATTCAAAACTGCACTACTACGTACCAGTGATGCTGTTACCGATCGCACTGTACTGGCGAGTTGCTCCGGACGAGCGCAAGCAGCGCATCGAATGGCGCATCGCTGCGCTCGCTGGCCTCGTGGGCGCGCTGATACTGGCGTTGCCGAGGCGAGGGGCACCCATGACATGGGCTCGGCGGGTCGCCTCCGAGATCCAGATTCGCGTTCCGGGGTACGACGTCTCTTCACCTGAGGAATTCAGAGCGGCAGATACGCTGGTGCTGCTGTTTCCGATGTCGTGGGACCGGCATGTGCCCCAAACGCTGGGTAACTCACCACTGGTCTGGAACTATTATCTGCACCACGATATGGGAGTCCCTTCGGAGCACACGAACTACGTCGTGCAGCCTGTCGAGATGTCGTTACCGGCGGGGTTCCACCCCATCGGTCAGCAGGGCCACTACACCATGCTTGTCAGGAGTGATTCCGTGCTCGCAAAGGACCGTTCACAGAGATTACCGATAGATCCTGGGAGTCCGCTGTTTCTGGTTCGGCGTGACATCCTGTTCGACTACGCTAAAGCCAGTAACGGTGCGCCGATACACGACATTGTCGACGCGCTGGGGCGCCGCGGAATTGATTTACGCAGATTTGTGAACCATCGCGATCCCGGCCCCAGATGACGCAAACACCCCCAGAGCTGTCGGTCGTCGTGGTAGCGTTCGTTGGCGAGCAGTACCTGCAGCGACTGCTCGATGCGCTTACCCTGCAGACGACCGACCGGTCTGAAGTGATCGTCGTCTGTGATTCCCTGATTGGCGACATTGCGCGGTTTCGCTCGAGCTATCCGACGGTCGATTTCGTACGCTTCGATGACCCACGCTCGCCCGCCAGCCTTCGTGCGGTAGGCGTCGCGCGCGCCCGAGGTGAAATCGTTGCGCTCGTGGAGGATCACTGCGTGCCGGCGCCGGACTGGACAGCACAGGTGATCGCGGCACACCAGGGCGATGCCGCTGCCGTCGGCGGCGCAATGGAAAAGGGCTTTCCACCGGATTCCGGCGACGACACAGCACTCAACTGGGCACTGTATCTGGCAGATTACAGCCGATACGCACTCCCAATGGCCGAAGGCCGATCCGGCGCGGCCTCCGACTGCAACGTTTCGTACAAGCGCCAGGCGCTCATGGAGATAGCTCCGGTGTGGAGCAATGAGTTCCACGAGAATATCGTGCATGCGGAGCTCGCAAGGCACGGCAAGCCGCTGTGGTTCTCGCCGCGCATCGTGGTCCACGAACAGCGATCGATGACATGGTCGCAGACGCTTCACGACAGGTACTCGTTCGGCCGGCTGTTCGGCAGCACGCGCGTCGTGGGCGCCTCACCGGCGAAGCGGTTGGCGATGTCGGGCGCCGCTCTCCTGCTACCGCCGCTCCTCGTTGCTCGTGTTACGGGCAACGTCGTCCGCAGGCGAAGATATCTGGGGGCGCTCGCGCGGGCCTCGGTGCCGCTCATCGCCGTTGCGTCTGCGTGGGCAGCTGGCGAGCTTATGGGATACGTTACAGGGAAGGCCGGTGCTTCTCTCAGTCAAAGTCCTGCGACAAAAGCAACGGAGAGTACGTAATCATGCTTCCTGTCACTGAACTGACGCCGCGCCGGGTGCGCCCGCTGATTGCGGCGCTCATGACTATCGCGATGATTGCCTGCGGCGGTGCATCGTCGGATGCGCCCGGACAGCTCGGCAATACTCAGCAGCCTTCGACCACGTCCGGCCCCGCACCATCGACGGTCATCACTGTGAACCCGTCGGTCAAGTACCAGGCGATGACTGGCTGGGAAGCGACTGCAGAAGGTGGGCAGAATGACGTCGCATCGTATCCCGCGTACCGCGCGCAGCTGCTCGATCTCGCCGTCAACACGCTCGGAATCAACCGGCTGCGCGTGGAGGTAAGGAGCGGCGCGGAGAACCCTGTAGATACGTGGGCCGAGGAGCAGGCGGGGACGCTTTCCGCCGCGGATTGGCGCTGTCAGCGTTACGCGACGATAAACGACAATGCCGATCCGATGGTAATTAACCCGGCCGGCTTTCACTTCTCGGAGCTCGACGCAACGATGAACCGTCTCGTGCTCCCGATGAAGGCGCTCGTGGAGGCACGCGGCGAGCATCTGTATCTGAACGTCGAGTACGTCGCGTTCGCGCGACAGTGCAGCAATACGCCATACGCCCACCTGAACAACCCGCCGGAATACGCCGAGTTCGTTCTTGCCGCTTACCAACACCTCCAGTCCACCTTCAATATCACGCCGGACTCGTGGGAAGTCATACTCGAGCCGGACAACACCGGCGGTTTGTGGGACGGCGGCATGATTGGCCGCGCGATTGTGGCAGCGGGTGACAGACTGAAGGCGGCCGGCTTCACACCGCACTTCGTCGCCCCGTCGACGATGAGCATGACCAGCGCATCATCGTACATCGATTCCATGATGGCGGTGCCGGGTGCGCAGCAGTACGTGAAGGAGCTGTCGTATCATCGATACGCCGGCGTTTCCGATGACGCCCTCGCCGCAATCGTGACTCGCGCCAACAAGTATGGACTGCAGACATCCATGCTGGAGCACATCGGAAGCGATTACCAGGATCTATATACCGATCTGACCGCGGGCCAGAACAGTGCATGGCAGCAATACACGCTGGGTTATCCCGGCTCCGACGGCGGTGGCGCGTACTTCGTCGAAGGAGGCGGAAACTCACCGACGGTAACGATGGGATCGCGCACATCGTACCTCATGGAATATTTCCGGTATGTCAGGGCTGGTGCGGTGCGCGTGGGAACGAGCGGCGGGACCGATGCTGCTGCACCTGTGGCATTCGTCAATACGAACGGCGGATTTGTCGTCGTCACCAAGACGACTGGAGCTGTGACGTTCCGCATCAACGGCCTGCCCGCGGGAACTTACGGCGTCTCATACACCACGGCGACAGCTTCAGGCAGTCAGTTGCAAAGCGTCACAGTGACAACCGGCAATGGTGTGGACGTCACCATGCCGGCGGCCGGCGTGATTACGGTCTATCGTCAGTCGTAGCTGTCGCGTGACGCAACGCACCGTGCTCGACCGGATGGCGTCGCCAGATCAACCAGATTGTGACGCCGAGCAGAACGAAGATCGGGAGAGGCGAAACACCGGTAGTCGCAAGAAACGGAGCATAACCGGCTGACGCAGTCTTGCTCAAGACCGTAAGGAATGGAAGCTCGAAGCCTCCGAGCAGGATGTGCATCAATGAAGTCGGCACGTCCTCGCGCGCCATCGCCACGCTCCACGAGATGAGGAGCGTCGGCACGACGAGCAGATAGCGCAGCAGCGGCCCGCATCGAAGCAGCACAGGTACCAGCGCCACGAACAGCAACGGCGCCGCGGGCACCATGTATCGAACTCCCGTGTTCCACTGCAGGAATGCATACTGATTCGCGCTACTGAACAGCCAGAGCGCCGCGCATGCGACAAAAACGAGTGTCAGCTCGGCGCTGCTCACGATGCGCGTGCGACGCTGGACGAAAGGCGAGGCGAATGCAGCGATGAGCATCGGACAGAATGCGAACAAGCCATACCGGAGATCGAACAGATTTCCCCAGAGCAGCGAAGCGGCCGGCAGAGAGATTCCATTCCAGCCGCGCCCGCTGTACTGCGTGGCGGCCATGTAACGCTGCGCGGGGAAGAACGGATTCCCGAACGCAGCCCACTGGTACCATAGCAGGAGCAGCACAGGACCCAGCGCGCCGGCGGCGAGCCATGCGGTATCTCTGACACCGGCAACGGCGCCTCCGCGCTGCCATCCTCGTGCGAGTGTCCAGAATCCAAACGCGACAATGAGCGCCGCGCCACTATAATCGCACAGGACCGCAAGACCCAGCATCGCACCGGCGCCTGCGAGCGCCCGATTACTCGGCGGCCACGCTGCCCCAGCGTCTTCGCCCGAATCGGCGCGCGCGCCCGCAAGCAGCACGAACGCAATCAGCGTACAGTGAGTTACGATCGCATTCTGGTTCAGGAATGCGGACCGAAAGAAGATCGGCGTACCGAATGCGTAGAGAAGCGAAAACCATAATGCCCGACGTTCGTCTCCGAGTCGCGCTCGAAGAAACCAGAACAGGACTACTGCGGCGAGTGCACCGAGCGGCGCCATCAGACCCGCTTGCGTGATCGCGGCGGCGAGACCGAGCTTGACGTCGAGGCCACGCTCGCGTGAGGCATTGAGAAATTTCGTACGGTTCGGCCGCGGATCGTTGTATGCGGCAGCAGGCTTGGGACTTATCAGATCGGGGCGGGCACGGAAGAGCACGGCCAGCGCGGGCCGCGCAATGGCATAGGGGATCGCGCCGAGCATCGAGGCGCCAGGATTGTTGTTGATGTATGCTCCTCTCCCCGGAATCTGAAAGAGATCCGGGTGCAGGCCCATGTATTCATCCACACGCACCGACAGATGTTCGCCCAGAGTGATTGCCAGGTAGGTCTCCCGCACGACATTGGACGCGAAGTGCGTGACGTACACGAGAAACACAGTCAGAGCCAGTCGAGCAGCCGTGCTGAAGCGAGGCAATTTCCGCATCAATCTTCCACCACGTGGCTCTCGAATTCATGACGATACTCGGCCCAGCGCCCGAGGTCGAAGCCATCCGGGCCGAGGCAATCGGCAGCCGCGTAGGCCATACGGAGCGCGTGATGGGTGTTGTCATGCGCAAAAAGGCCCTGGCGACCGAACGTCAGCATGTTCGGCTGTTCTGAAGCCCATCCATCCAGCGCGGAAAACGCGCGCTCGTAGCCCTGGCGATAGATCGGGTACGCGAAGCGCAGGCGCTTCACATATACAGAAGTTGGCGCTGCCGGCAGTGGAAGACCAGAACGCAGAAGATCCGCTGCAACGATCTCGCCGAGAGCGCTGTCGCTCATTTCCCAGTGTGCGTCGCCCAACGCACATGGCAGCTCGGCGCACAGCGTCGTGGAGTTACGGGGTTCATCGAGCGCCGAATAGTTTTTTGGCTCCGACAATCGCGTGATCGTCACCGATCCCTCGGGAAAGTAATGCGCGTCGAATTCGGTGAACTGCGGCACCGGGAGGGTTAGATACACGAGCAACATCGCCCTGTACTGAATGTCACCGGACGCCGTGAGCGACGCAGCGTCCGGCTCCGGAGTAGTCATTCTGGCGAGCATCGTGATTGGAAGTGTGGACCAGAGGTAGTCGGCGTGTATCGCGTGTGTTTCGGATCCGCGCTCGACATGCACCGACCATCCGTCTCCCTCCCGCTCGACGCCGACGACGCGCCATTCGAGCATGATTTTCGCGCCCGCCTTGCTCGCAGCGGCCGCAAACGCCTCGCTGATCTGCCCGAAGCCGCGCCTCGGGTAGAAGAATCGACCCGAGCCGGGCGGCTTGAATCCCGGTACCGCCGACAACAGCTTGCGCAGCAGTTTCTTGAACGAACCCGCAGAAACGCGGCGGCGCGCCTGGATTGCCGATAACTCTTCGGGCTCCGCACCCCAGATCTTCCGCGCATACGGGAAGTAGAAGTCGCGGCATATCGTCTCACCAAGGCTGGCCTGAAGTACAGACGCGAAACTTTCCTGGCTCTGTACATCGTCTGATTTGCGACGCCCGCGACGCGTCATGTCGCGCAAGGTTCCGAATGCGAAACCCGGATCCAGGCGCAGCAGCAGATCGAGCGGCTTTAGCGGGAAATGAATCCACCGGCCGCGCAACCGGATACGTCCATGTCGCGGCCGATCGAGCAGATCACCATCGAGCACCGTCTTGATGTCTTCCAGAATCGCGGGGTCGCACGCGGGATGCAGCCGATGGCTTCCGTAGTCGAGTCGCTGGCCTGCGTGGTCGAAACTGCCCGAGTTGCCGCCGACGGCGGAATTTGCTTCGATGAGTGTGACGCGCGCGCGGTCGAGTCGGCGTAACTGGAACGCCGCGCCCACTCCAGCCGGACCGCCGCCCAGCACGACGACGTGCGGAAGTTCATCCGCGGCATCAGTTGCGGCAACCGACTCAGCTGGTTGTGTCATGAATCACGCATGGTTGGCGTTGGGCTCCAGTTCTCCCGTCCTGCGTGTGCCGGTCACGTCCCGCCATCCGGTTCGGCCGCCGCTCAGGGCCCACCACACTGCTCCGCCGACCAATCCGCCAGATATCATCACGGATTGCCAGATGAGCGCAGCGACGATCCCGAGCGTCACCGGCACGCCAGCCGGCGCCAGCAGCGCGGCGAGGGTTGCGTCGCGCACAGCCAGCCCGCCAAGACTGATCGGGAGCAGACCCGCGATCTTTGCCAGCGGCCAGACGAAGAACCATACGGTGATGGAAACCGTTATTCCGACTGAGCGACCGATCCATGCGTTGAGCAGCACGAAGCCGCTCTGCATCGTGAGCGATATCATCGCTGCCATGACTGCGGTTCCGGGCGAGCGGCTCATGCGCCGCAATACCACCAGGCTGCGTCCCACCGGTCTGCGAATCTTCTTTGGCCATCGGCTGAGACGGCGGCGAAGCAGAAGCGGCACGCATGCGAGCAACGCCATCGCAACGACCAGCAGGCCGACCGCTAGCAGCTCGCCCGCCCATCCCGGGAATGAATCCCGTGACAGTACTCCGCCGACGGCGATCAACAATCCTGTTGCGGCTATGTCGATCGCCCTGTCGGCAGCACTGCCGAAGAAAGCGGCTTCAATCCGGCCGGTCGCGCGGGCGGCGAGCGCGGCCCGAACTACATCGCCGCCAACGACCGTTGGTAGGCAGAGATTCGCAAACAGGCCGGCGGCGTAGCAACGAATCGCGTCGCGCGACTTCATGCGCGCGCGTCCTGCGTTCACCAGCATGCGCCATTTCGCGACACCAAGCCGGTGGCCGGCGAGAAAGCCGACCAGCACGAGTGCCCACGTGCTGAACGTGAGACGCGAGATCGCGGCTTGGACCTCGTGCCACGGCAGGAAGTAGAATATCGCGGCGAGCAGTCCGATGCTCACTGCCGGTTTGAGCCAACGTTTCATTTGCGGTTCGCCAGTCGCGCGGTCTGATCCGCCAGCATGCCCACGGACCAGATGATCAGCGCGGCGAGAAGCCCGAGCACGGTCGTCTCCGACATGTTGTCGCGAAATATGTCGTAGATCAACTTCGCGATCCCTATCACCGCCAGCACGGCTCCCAGCGGAATGAACACCTTCAGGGGATTGAAGAAGACGATCGTCCTGAGGATGAGAAGCGTGAAGTCGTACGCGTGACGCGCACGGATCGTCGAGTTGCCCAGTCGCTTGTAATAGTCGATGGATATGTATTCCACCGTATGATCGTTGCAGATGGAGGCCAGCGTGATCGTCGTTGTGAATGAGAATCCCGGCGGCAGCAGATACTCGTAGCGCTCGACGAGGCTCTTGCGCATGAGCCTCAAGCCGGAATTGATATCGGGAATGTGCTGACCGCTCAGGTAGCTCGCGAGCCAACGGAGGAACGCCTTGGCAGGCCGGCGAACCAACGGCACCTGGACGGTCTCGCCGGTCCGTGCACCGACCACCATGTCGTTGGCATCCGCACGAGCCAGCAGTTCGGGAATCGCCGCGACAGGATACGTGCCGTCCGCGTCGGTGATCAGCACCCAGTCGAAATACGCGCGCCTTATCCCGTGCTTGAGCGAGGCGCCATAACCGCGATTGCGCGGATGCGACAGTACATGCGCTCCGGCAGCCGCGGCGCGCTGAGCTGTGTCGTCGCTGGAACCGTCATCCACCACGATGATCTCATAGTCCCACCCGGACGCGTCCATCACGCGGGCCACGTCTTCGATCTGCGCCGCAACGTGCGCGCCCTCGTTGAATGCTGGAATGACGATCGAAACTGCGTGGGAGAGAGAACGCTCGTCCGGCTCCAGCTCCCGCTCGATCAATCCGGCGGCGTGGAAACGAGCTACGAACCGTGGCTCTTGCAGACCCTGCAGGGGGTTCGGAGATGCACTCATCGGCTCACCATCACGTAAAGGTCTCCGCCTCCGACCGTGCCCGGAAAGCGTGCTACTGTACGATACGAATCGGATAGACGCGTCCACAGGGACGGTTCACCAGTTTCGATGCGCACGGGAAACGTCAGGACCATCCAGGTCCGTGTACCTCGAGGCTCGACTTGCGCCAGGTCCGACGCCGACGTTACTGTCGTCCACGGAAGGTGATAATACCGGCCGTAAACGTAGCTGCTCATGTCGGTCACTGCGACGACATCGGCCGGCCCGCGGTGAGAGTCGACAAAGCTCCTCGCCGCCCCAAAATCCTGCTTCGGCAGCCATGCACGCGGAACCGTCATGAGGCTGGCAGCGGCAACAAGCAGTGCTCCACCAACAGACACCGGGACGGAAGCTCTGCCTGGCACTATAGCTTGGACCACGGCAAATCCTCCGCGTACAGCGATCAGGACGGCAAAGCCGGCACTGAAAAAGAAGAACCGCGGCCAGAGATTGTGCGAAAGTACCATTACTGCGGCGCCTGTCACGACCGCCGGGAGCAACATCACCGTGGTAATCACCACGCTCCGCCGCCAGTAGCTCGCCACGCCCGCACCGATGATTACGAATACAACCGCCACCGCAGCCAGCCCACCCGGAATTCCACTGCTCAGAACTCGCAGCCCTTCGGTGAACATCCAGACAGGATCCTTCCAAACGGTGGCGGAGCCTGCATCCGGAGGAATCGTCAGCGTCGCGATGAATTGCGGCAGGACCAGCGCATACAAAAGCACAGAAAGCGTTCCGGCGAGCACCAGACCAGCGAGTGGCGCACGCCAGGCACGATTGCGAAGGTCATCGCGTAGAACGATCACGAGGCACAGCCACACGAGCGCGTGAGTGGCTGTGACGAATACCGCCGTCACATGGATCATGTTGGCCAACGCCATGCTTACAGCGTATCCGGCAACATTGCGCCAGGTGTGACGCAACGGGTCGCTCAGGAGCAACAGGAAGCAACCACTTCCGACGAGAGTGAAGAACAGCAACCCCGTATAGCCACGAGCGTTCTGAGAAAACCAGACGTGATGGTAGGAGACGGCGAGAATGGTCGCGGCGAGCAACGCCTCGCGCCGCGACGTCACCCGCTCGCCGAACCAGATCAGCGCGCCGAGGCTCGCGACGCCCAGACAGACCGCGGGAAGGCGGAGCGCCCACGCGCTGCCACCGAATAGAACGACTGAGATCCGCGCCAGAATCGAATAGAGCATATGTTGATTCTGGCTGTCGAACGTCGAAACGATGTGAATGAGGGGGAGCCTCACGTAGTCGACGTATGTCTGGATCTCGTCGAACCAGAGACCGCGGCCGAGCGACGGGATCCGGAGAGCGACGCCCACAGCGAGAATGCAAATGGCTGCGCAGGCCTCGGCGCGACTCCATGGCTTGGACGGCGGAACCGTCGCATCCGGTGCCAGACCCCGCCCCTCTGACGGCACGAGCCGCATGGACGGAATGAGCGCCAACAGCACGGCGTGAACGACCAGCGCGACCTTGAGGAGCACCATGCCCACGACAAGTTGCGCCACGTGCTCGCCGGATGCTGCAGGACCGGCCAGCGCACCAGCGAACGAGTGCACGGGCAGCAGCACACCAATGATGAAGAGCGCAACCGCTATCTGGCGCGGCCACACGCGCAACCATCCCGTGCGATCGGACGAAGCGCGCATCATCGAGTCCCCATCAGCGGCACCCGAGCGGCCGACCGGTATCGTCGCATGCGTTTCACTAGACGGCAAGCACGGGTATCTGCCCAGCGCGGACTCTCACCGCACCTGTCAGGACGAGAGCCACCGCATAGGATGCGGCTCCCCACACCAGCGCCGTAACCAGAGTCTGCGGTTCGAGCACCAGCAGCACGGCGGTCATCGCCGATACGGCGATGACTGGGCGCCACAAGCGAGCCAGTACGATTCCTCCAATGCGCGCGCGCTTTGCCGCGTACATCGTAAGCGCCAGCCGCACGCTCTCACCCAGAATCGTCGCCACGGCTGCACCGGGGATTCCGAAGCGCGAGATGAGCACTATATCGAGTATGGTGACAACCACGAGAGTGAGCGCGAATGCGCGCAAGACGTCAGCTTCACGACCGACCGACAGCAATCCCACGACAGCAACATTGCACAGGACCCCGGGAACCAGCGACCAGATCAGCAAGCGCAGCGCAGCTGCAGCCGGGACATACGTAGGACCGAGCACCAGTGCGACGATACCCGGGGCGACCACGGCTCCGCCAACGACTACAGGGATGAGAAACACGAACACGTGGGCAAGTGCCGTCTCGAAGAGTTTGCGATGCTCGCCAGTATCCGCACGACATGCACTCAGCACCGGAAGCAGACTGAGCCCGTACGCGATACCGACATTCAAGCAGAAGGCAACCACAGTATAGGCAGCGGCGTAGTATCCCACGCTCTCGGAGCCGCGGAAGAAACGCAGGAAGAGCAGATCGGAGTTGTACAGCGCGAGCCCGAACAGTGATGCTGCCATGAGGTGCCATCCCTGCCGCAGCAACGGAAGGGCTACTCGCAGATTGACCCGCGGCAACAGCACGATACCGCTCCGCGCCAGGATCACCAGCAGGATCACAGCGGTGAGGCCATCTCCGATGACCTGGGCAATTGGAACCCGTTCCACATCCGCTGAACCGTGCACGGCGAAGAGCAGTACGCCAAGAGCGACACATTCTCCCACGACGCGTGCAGCCGCTACCCGGCGCGCATGCTCCAACCCGACGTGGACCCAGCTGGTACTGATCCCAACAGCGATTACAGCGGCACAGTACAGGGCGAGAACCTTTCCATCAGGACTGGGCAGGAAGACCAAGGACAGGGCTGCGGCTGTACCAGCGATGAGGATTGCGATCGCCGCCCTTACGGTGAGCAACGCAGGCACCATGCTCCCGAGCTGATCACGATGCGCCGCGACTTCACGAACCCCGACGCCAAGATCGAAGCCGGCATCTGCGAGGCGCTGCAGATACAGAAGCACTGCGAGCGCAAACCCGATCACACCGTAACGCTCCGGGCCGAGCGTACGCGCAACATACAACATCCCGGCGAACGCTATGAGACGCGCCGTAACCTCGCCGGAACCGAGCGCGACGAATGCGCGTGCGACGCGCCCCGCGACCGGGGCAACGACGACGGGATTATCGGTTGTCAAGCTGGTTGCCATGGGTGGCCGGGACGTTGCCAGGGGTGCCGTCGAGCATTGCAATCACGGAGTATCTCCCGGCCTCGCCTGACGGGGCGATGATCCAACGCTTGCGATCCGGAAAGCGCGCATGAATGGCCGCCATCGCCGACGCATCACCGTACCGTGCGACAATGGGTCCGTCTCCGAGTGGAACACCGCTCCACAGGAATCCGCTCGCGTAGTCGGCATAATCGTTGGGCGGGTTCCCGTTTTTCACAAATATCAGACCGTGCTGCATAGCGTTGTCGCCAATCAGTCTACCGACGTCGGCGCTCACGCCGCGGTAACGCCGATACTTCCCGGTCCCTCGCCACACCGTGATCTGAAAGAAGCCGACGAACGCGAGCAGGAGCGCGACTGACGCGACGCGCGTCTGATCGATCCCAATGCCGTCTGCCAGCGCGCGTACTCCCAACGCCGTCAGCGCCGCAAAGGGCACCAGTGTCTGATACCAGTAGCGCGGCCCCAGATCGGCGCCGCTGTACCAGTACAGCGTCGGCGGCACAAGGACCGCTACGATGAGGCAGATCCAGAGCCACATCCCACGCACTGTCTTCCCCAGCGCGAGCATGACGATGAACAGCGCGGCACCGCCAAGCCACCCGAACAGCTCGGTATCGATAATACTCAGATTCAGATTCAGGTGAATCGCGGCTTCCAGGGGGCTGTGACCAGGGAGGATGTCGTTCGCCCAACCGATGTTGCCCTTGTCCGGTCCGAAACCCAGTGAATTGGATCCCGGATAGAACGTGAGATCAAAGAACATCTGCACCGGATCGCGGAATGCATTTCCGGTGAGAATCCTATTGTTGACGAAGAAGAGCGAGCCGACAGCGGAACTCGCGCCGACTGCCACCGCAACGGCAGCGGCACGAACGCGCGCACCGAATGCACCCATACACATCGCAAGCACGATGACGCCCACGCTGACGGACTCGACGGGGCGGGTGAGAAACAGCAGGCCGAGCGCCAGGCCGCCGATGAATGCCCATCGGATTCGCGCTCCCTTCTGCAGCTCGAGCGCACTCAGCAGTGCCAGAAGTGCGCAGACAATGCTGAGCGGGTGTGCCATGTATGTCGAGCCGACCGTCACGTAGAGCGGCGACGTCGCGAGCAGCAAAGCCGCCAGGAGCGCGGTGGACGAGCGGTGAACGCGCCTGACCACGGCGTACGCGAGCAGAACGCCTGCGCCCGAAAGCAACGGGTTGAGTATCCATGGGACGCCCGCGAGTACACCAAGCGCAAGCACCAGAGGCCAGCCCGGTGGAAATACGCTGAACCACTTGCCGTCGTGCACCATTATCAGAAACTGCCGGAACAACTCGGGCGCCGGCGGCGTATCGAGATAGACGCGACCGTGCGCATACGTTTTCGCCTGGAAGAGATAGGCGACTTCATCAGGCACGTGCGGGATCTGGTGGAACGTCAGTAATGCAACCGTACCGCACGCGAGAGTCGTGAACGCCGCTGCAACACCAACGATCACCCACGCCTTGCGGCCATCCGCATCGAGCAGCGCCGACACCGCCGGGCCCCGCGGAATGCTGCGCGCTGCGAATACGATGCACGCCAGTCCGGCGGCGTGCATCGCGGCAGTGAGAATCAGGTGGATGCCATAGCCGACCGGGTCGCGTGACACCAGCGTGGTCGCGAGCACCCAGATGACGCACACAGACACCGCGACTCCGGCAGCACGGTGTGACGCAGTGAGGCTTCGGTACGACCTCGTGAGTCCGACGGTAGCAGCGAGCGCGACGAACAGGAGAATTGCAATCGCCAGTGGGTGCTGCCGCAGCTCGGCCGGCGCACCAAACCCGAATTGCCACGCACCTGGCGAGTACAGCGCGATTGCCGCCTGTTCGCCTGCTATCGCGACAAGCATCCACACAATCGCCGCGATCATATTCGATCGCGCCGCTTCCGGTGCCTGCGCTACGACCTCAGCTTGCGCGACGTCGACAGACATACAGTATGTGCGGATACGGGAGCACGTCGTTCATCCGATGCATCGCAACGTCGAAGCCGAGGCCGCTCAGAATCGTCACCAGCTCGTCGGGCGGCCAGTAATGAATGGGTTCCATTCCGACCAGCAGGCGATCGAGCAGCAGCGTGAAGAGCATCTTGTAACGCGGCCGGTCGGCAACATCCTTGATTATCACAATACCGCCCGGCCGGACGAGGCCGGCCACCGTCGCGAGAAACCCTCGCACTCGCGATTGCGGCAGATGATGCAGGAGATCAAGCATGTAGATGGCGTCGAACTGCCGCTCGCTGGTCCACGTAGTGACGTCACTCGCCTCATACGCAACGTTGGTCAGCTCGAGGTACTCCGCGCTTGTCGTAGCGGCAGCGACACGTCCTGGATCGAGGTCGACAGCAACAATTTGCAGGTCCGGCTTCGTCATCGCGTAGAACAGCGAGAAAAGACCGAAACCGCAACCCAGATCCAGAACGTCGCCACAATCGGGAAGATACTGGCCGATCTCTTCGAGAAACGGCTGCCGGACGATCGCGAAGCGCACGCGCGAATACGCACGCGCGATCGGACTCCGGAAGCTGTGTATCACATCCCGGATCGCACTCGCACCCGTTGCTCGACCATGCAACGTGCGCGACGACCTTGGCTCACGCATACGCGCGGGCACCGGTTCGGTGGGGTTTTCAGCGGATGTCAAGTCGGAGCCTCAAACAACGTGGTAGAGCGTCGCAGCGCAGTAGACCGCCCAGAGCCCCACATCTATGAGGAGCGCACGATCAGTGAACAGGGTGCCCGCCGGATCGCCACCGTGGCTGCGTCGTACGAGATACAGATATCGAAACACTCCATACAGGACGAACACGGTGCTGTAGCTCAGCGCTTCCGAGCCGACGGCCAGTGCCGTCGACGATGAGATCGTGTACATGATGTACGACACGATGGTAACGGACAGCAGAATCCCGGAGATCTGATCCAGGGTCTCGGCGTCGTATTGTCTGAGGACCGCACGGTGTTCACCGGAGCCATCCCCAAGCAGGGTAAGCTCGTGCCGGCGCTTGGTGAACCCCAGATAAAGTGACAGCAGCCCGCCGCAAAGAAGCAGCCAGACCGAAGCGTGCACGCCGATCGCGGCTACTCCAGCCAGAAGGCGCAGTACGAAAAACGCTGCGATAGCGAAGACGTCCACGAGCACCACACGCTTGAGCAGCAAGGAGTAGATGACGTTGAGACCGGCGTACGAAACAAGCACCAGAGCGAGCAGCGGTGCGATAAAGGCGCCGAGCGCCAGCGATGCAAACACCAACACCGAGCCGAGCACGATGCCGGTGCGGCGACTCACTCGGCCTGCTGCTATCGGACGGTTGCGCTTGGTCGGGTGTGCGCGGTCTGCGCTGGAGTCGGAAACGTCATTCCAGCAATAGATGCCACTCGCGATCAGGCAGAAGCACACAAATGCACCGAATGCGTGGTCCCTGGCCGAGCTGTTCGTCGCGAGTCCGGAGAAGAGGAGAGGAGCGAGCACGAATCCGTTCTTGATCCACTGCCGCGGGCGCAGCAGGAGCACGAGATCCGAAAAGCGCGCGAACGCGCCGGAGCGCGCCGGCGCTGTATCAGGCCCGAGGCCGGGCGAGACATCAGGCGAGACATCACGCGCTGCTCCATCGTCGATGCTGACCACCCGAGCCTTCACGCCTCCACGCTCTCCAGAATCGAGCGTTGATCGGCGATAACGTCGCTGATGATCCGGGACAACGGAGTACGTGGACGGAAGCCGATCGTCTGCTCGAGGCGCGACAGATCCGGCACACGACGCGGCATGTCTTCGAACCCAACGGCATACGCTTCATCGTATGGCACGCGCACGATCGGTGAAGAGCTATCCGCCGCCTCACGCACCAGCTCCGCGAGACGCATGATCGTAACTTCCTCGTCGTTCCCGACATTATAGGCTCGGCCCGGTGCCGAGGGCGTGCGCATCAGCCGCACGACTGATTCGACAGCGTCGGAGACGTGTCCGAAACAGCGTGACTGAGTACCTGGCCCGTACACCGTGATCGGCTCGCCGCGCACTGCCTGCGACGCAAAATTCGGCACCACCATGCCGTACCGGCCAGTCTGGCGGGGGCCAACGGTGTTGAAGAAACGCACGATGATCACGGGCACGTTACGCTCGCGCATGTATGCCAGCCCGAGCCATTCGTCCAGCGCCTTGGAGCACGCGTAAGCCCACCGTGAGTGAGTGGTCGATCCAAGTACGAGGTCGTCGTCTTCTCGAAACGGTGTGTGCAGACTCTTTCCGTATACTTCCGACGTCGACGCAAGGATCACGAGCTTCTGCTTACGGGCCGCTGCGTCGAGTACCACTTCGGTTCCGTGCACGTTCGTCGTTATCGTCCTTACCGGGCTTTCGACGATGAGTCGCACACCGACCGCTGCGGCGAGGTGTACCGTGCAGTCGCATCTATCCACCAGCTCGGACACCAGCGCGGCGTTCGTCACCGATCCGATATGGTACGTGAATCCGGCACGACCAACCAGGTGCTCGATGTTGTCCATCGAGCCCGTCGACAAGTCATCGAGAATGATCACCTGATGACGGTCGTCGAGCAGCCGGGTCGCGAGGTGCGAGCCGATAAAACCTGCGCCGCCGGTAATGAATACCTTCATGCCGGGCCTCCGCTCGCGAGAGCATCAACAATGGACTTTTCGCCCTTCGCACTCGCCATGCGGCGAATGAGATCGAGATACTGGGGCATCACTGCTTCCTCACTCCAGTGCTCCGCGAACGCGCGCCGGCCTGCATTCGCCAGTGCCTCACGACGCTCCGGGAATTCCACCAGCTCGTGCATGGCCGCTTCCAGCTCGGCGCGATTCTCAAACAGCAGCCCTGCGTCTGCCGTTTCGACGATCTCGGGAAACGGCCCCAGCCGGCGCGCAATTACAGGCGTGCCCTTCCGAAAAGCTTCGATGATGATTATGCCGAACGTCTCGAAGCAAACCGACGGCACTATCAGCGCCAGCGCATGGTGATAGTACGATCCGAGCTGCTCGCCCGGCACTCGACCCAGAAAACGCACCCGGGGCATGTCGGCAGCAAGCGACCGTAGCGACGCGGCGTAGTCCCCGTCTCCGGCAATGAGCAGGTCAGGTCCATCGGTGCCCGCGAACGACGGAATGACGTCTTCGAGTCCCTTGATCTTCTCCAATCGCCCGACGAATAGAAAGAATGGACGACTGTGAGGTGACGGCGCCTCCGTCACCGGATCCGCCCCTGCACTGTCTTGCGGCAGGAAATACGGAATGACTTCCATGTCGCGCGGAAAGCCGAACTCGTGATGCTTGTCGCGACTGAACGCACTTTTCGCTATGAATGCATCGACATTGTCCAGCTCGCGGTCGAGCAGGCCCGTGGACCGCCACAGTTGCGGCGGTCTGCGATAGGACAGCACGCAGCGCACGCAGTCACGCGCATCGCATAGTTCACGGTTATAACGCCACAATACGTGGGTTGGGCACACGAGCCAGTGCTCATGGGCTTCGTACAGCGTGACGCCACGCCCCTCTCGAAGCAACACCGGGCCGCCCACGAGCGATACGTTGTGAAAGAAGGTTACGTCGAACCCTTCACCGAGCAGGGCGCGAAGTTTTCGCCCGTGCACCACAGGGCGTCCAAACTGCTGCGTCAGAATCGGCGAGATGATTCCGAGCTTGCTTCGAAGCGTCACGACCTCGACGCCCGGGATGGACGCGCCAGGCGCTGGCTCGATTCCGCCATTCAGCGCCAGAAACGCATCCGCGTCGTGGACGACCGTGACCGAGTGGCCACGGCGCGCGAACGCCGCCGCGAGACGCTGCACACCGATCCCGTCTCCGCCAAAGTTGTATGGCGGATAGAAAGTGGTGAGCATGCAGATGCGAAGACGCCGTCCCGGGCCGCGTTCGCGGTCCGTAGCGTCATCGGTCTCCTGCGCGCCAGTAAACTCCGTCACTAACACAGGTCCTCGGTCGCTCAGCGATAAAATGGTCGTCGTAATACGGCGAAGCGATCCCGCCCAATTCCCAACTCGACGGAGCTGGAGACCATCGCCAGGATCAAGAACCATGCACGGCGAACCTGCTCGCAAAATTCGCGCTAAGTTATTGCAGTACCAGTAGATGCGCTTCGGATCAATTCAGCCGCGCTGCGCCTCGACCGATCGGGTGATGCTGCGATGCCACAGTTGTAGCGCCGCCGGGCCTCAGGCCATTGCAGCCGGTTGCCTCACGCCGTAATAGTCCCGGTACCAGTCGACAAACCGTTCCAACCCCACCGTGATGGATGTTTCCGGTCGGTACCCGACGTCGCGCTCGAGATCGGAAACGTCTGCGTACGTTGCCAGAACGTCGCCCGGTTGCATCGGCAAATACTTGCGTTTGGCGTGGATTCCAAGCTGGCGTTCGAGCACTTCGACGAATTCGAGCAGCGGCACAGGATCGCTGTGGCCGATGTTGTAAACGCGATATGGCGCCGAGCTCGTTGCAGGATTCGGAGAATCACCCGACCAGTTGGGGTCGGGGGTTGCAGGCCTGGCGGCGACGCGCACCACGCCCTCGACAACGTCGTCGATGTACGTAAAGTCGCGCAGCATGTCGCCATTGTTATACAGCTCTATCGGACGCCCTTCAACGATCGCACGAGTGAACTTGAAGTACGCCATGTCGGGCCTGCCGAACGGACCATACACGGTAAAGAAGCGAAGTGCAGTTATCGGGAGACGGAACAGGTGCGCGTAGCTGTGCGCCATGAGCTCCGATGCTTTTTTTGTCGCCGCGTACAGGCTCACCGGATGATCGACGCGCTGCTCCACGGAAAACGGAGTTGCGGTATTGGCTCCATAGACCGAGCTCGAAGACGCGTGCACGAGGTGCGAGACTCGGGCATGTCTGCACGCTTCGAGAATGTTCAGGAATCCGACCAGATTGCTGTCGGCATACGCGCCAGGATTCTCGAGTGAATAACGTACGCCCGCCTGCGCGGCGAGGTTGATGACGACGTCCGGACGGTGCTCTGCCATTGTTTTCGCGAGCAGCGGCGCATCACAGATGTCGCCGTGGACGAACCGGAACGACGAGCTCGGCGCCAACTCCGCCAGGCGTGCGAGCTTGAGCGACGGGTCGTAGTAGTCGTTGAGGTTGTCGATGCCGACCACCGCATCCCCAGCTTCGAGCAGTCGCTTCGCGACGTGGAAGCCGATGAATCCAGCGGCCCCGGTCACCAGCGTCGTCATCCTTTATCCGCCATGAAGATCAAGGTGGGAACCTCACGTCGATCAGTGCGTGTGCCGACAGCGACCATCCGCTCGCGTCCAATATTGGCTCCGGTCCGCGTATTGGCCAGCGCTGATTTGAGAGCTCCACCACGCACATGGTGTAACTCCGTACGCTACTGACGGAAGCTCACGGTGACACGCCGAAACGACAGAAGGGCCGGGGCAGCGTCACCTGCAGCTGCCCCGGCCCTCCGGACATCGCGCCGCCGTGGTCAGACCACGGCGGTCTTTCCTGCGTTACGCCGCGAAGCTGCTCAGTGCGCGACCAACGTCACCTTCGCGCAGGCGCTTGAGCGCGCGATCGCGCAACTGACGAACGCGCTCGCGCGTGACGCCAAGCATCGAGCCGATCTCTTCGAGCGTATGCTCCCGGCCGCCTTCGAGACCGAAGTACAGCTTGAGAACTTTCGCGTCGCGCGGTGGAAGCGTGCGCAGCGCGGTTTCGATCTCGTCATTGAGGAAGCGGTTCATCGCCTCTTCCTCGGTGTCCGGCATTTCATCAGCGACGAAACGCTCGATGAGTGAGCGATCGCCTTCCGGATCCATCGGTGCATCGAGACGCACGTCGCCTGTATTGAGCGCGGCGAGCGACTGCACTACATCGACGGAGAGACCGGTGATCTGCGCCAGCTCGTTCGGCGTTGGCTCACGACGCAACTTCTGGCGCAGAATTTCCGACGCCTTGATGATGCGCGAGAGATCCGCGGTACGGTTGAGCGGAACGCGGACCGTGCGACCCTGGCGTGCGAGCGACGACAGGATTGCCTGACGAATCCACCACACTGCGTAGGAGATGAACTTCACTCCCTGATCCGGATCGAACTTGCGCGCAGCAGTGAGTAGACCGACGTTGCCCTCACCGATCAGATCGATGAGCGGAAGACCGCGGTTCTGGTATTTCTTTGCGACGGAAATGACGAAGCGCAAATTGCGCTTCACCAATTCCTGGAGCGCATCGGGATCACCCGCGCGGATCTTGCGGGCGATGTCGATCTCTTCTGTGCCTTTGAGAAGTGGATATGTACTAACTTCGTACAGGTACTGATCGAGAATGTCGCGCTCTGGCTCGCTCGGAGCGATGCCGGCCGGTGAGGTTCCAGTTCCTCGGCGGCGGCGTGGTTTGACTTCGGCCATGTTAGCCTCTTTACTCTATATGTATCAGACGCCGCTCTCGCGGCGCTGAAGTCGTGTGGATTGTATAACCCACTCAGACAGTGGGGTCGCGGTGCAAGATACCGGCCGAAGGGCCCGTGTCTAGACCCAGAAGTCGATGACATTTCTTGACTTTCGACATACCCCCGGATATCCTTCGCGGTTCCTACCGGGCAGGGGTTCGGACCGAGATTCTGGTCCGAATGTTTACCCGGTTTTGGGGCGGTAGCTCAGTTGGTAGAGCGCTTGAATGGCATTCAAGAGGTCAGGGGTTCGATCCCCCTTCGCTCCACTGGGCGGAACGGCTGTTTGCAGTAGCAGGTGCCCCGAAGGTGGGGCGAAATGCGGGAGTAGCTCAGTTGGTAGAGCACAACCTTGCCAAGGTTGGGGTCGCGGGTTCAAGTCCCGTCTCCCGCTTGTATATGGGCAGGCGTGTAGGGGCAGGCCTCCGTGCCTGCCCCAAATACGGCAGACACGGGGGCCCTGCCCCTGATCGAAGGGATGGGCGCCAGGGCTGCGCATCGCGGGCGGTTAGCTCAGTTGGTTAGAGCGCCACGTTGACATCGTGGAGGTCACAAGTTCGAGTCTTGTACCGCCCATTGCAGGATGAGTAGAGGCGGTCAGAAGACGCCACGGTAGTGAATGCGGTTTGTATGCGCCCGTAGCTCAATTGGATAGAGCATCTGACTACGGATCAGAAGGTTGGGGATTCGACTTCCTCCGGGCGCACTGAATTCCAGTTCCAACACAAACACAACGACAACCGACGCCGCGATCATCGAGATCGCGGCGTTTTAAGTGTCGGGCCAGTTCACGCCCTCGGCAGCTCGAAGATGAAGGTGCTCCCCACCCCCAGCTCGCTCTCGACGGTGAGATCACCGCCCATCGCCCGCGCCAGGTCCCGGCTGATCGCGAGCCCCAGGCCCGTTCCCTCCAGCCGCTGCGACCGCTCGACCTGCACCTGCACGAACGGCTCGAAAATGTTGGTCAGGTTCGCAGGCGGGATGCCGATCCCGGAATCCGTCACCATCACGCGTACTCTTGTACCGGCCTCATCGTAGCCGGCGCCAATTCGCACGTGGCCGCCACGGAGCGTGAACTTCATCGCGTTTGTAAGAAGATTGATGAGCACCTGCTGCACCTTTTCCCGATCGGCTCGCGCAACGATCTTCTCGGGCACTGATGACTTGAGCGTCAGCCCAGCTGTATTCATCTGCGGATCTACCATCGGAATCACGCTTGCCACGACGTCGGCTAACGGCACGTCCTCCAGCAGGTACTCGACTCGTCCCGCCTCGATCCGCGCTGTGTTGAGAATATCGTTGATGAGCCGCAGCAGATGCCGCTGACTCCGATTCACGCGATCCAGCGCGGTGCGCTGCGCCTCTGTCACAGGGCCGTGAATGCCCAGCTCGATGAGCTGAACGTAACCTCCGATTGCATTGAGCGGTGTGCGCAGCTCGTGACTCATCGTCGTGAGGAATCGCGTCTTGGCCTGGTTCGCTTCATCCGCGATCACGATCGCGCGGTGCATTTCGTCAGTGCGCGCGGTAAGCGTAACGGCCAACGCCTCTGCCTTCCGCCGTGCGTTCAGAAGTTCGTCTTCATACTTCCGGCGCTCGCGCACCTCCATCAACACACAATCGTTCGCGAAGGCGCCGCCGCGCTCCCGTCGCACGGCGTTGACGAGCGTACCCACTTCAGTTCCGTCCTTGGCGCGAAACAGCAGAAATATCTCGCTCGCCTTCCCGTGCAGCTTGAGCATCGGAAAGAGATGTGTCTGAACGAAGATGCGTCCCGGAACCGTGAGCAGAGTCTCGAAGCGCTTCCCGTCGAGCTCTCCGACCGGATAGCCGAGCAGGTTGCAGAGCGTGGCGTTCGCGAGCGTGATCATTCCCTCGTCCGTGAACGACACCACGCCACAGGGCAGCGTGTTCAGAAGCTCATCCACCGTCCAGCTCCAGCTTCGGAAGAGATCTCAAAATGCAACCGCTGCTGTTAGATACTCCTTGATGAGCCGAATAGTTTCTTCCGGAGCGCTCATGTGGGGACAGTGTCCCGTGGCCCGCATCGTACGGAGTGTACTGTCGGGAAGTTTGCAATGCACATACGCTCCGACTTCCTGTGGCGCGATGATGTCTTCGGAGCACTGAAGAATCAGCGACGGTACTCGCACGCCAGCGAGATCTGCACGATTGTCCGCAAAGAAGGTGGCCTCGGCGAATTGCCTTGCGACAATCGGATCCGTCGAGCAGAAACTCTCCGTCAGCTCGGCCGCGAGCTCCGGACGATCCGGATTCTTCATGATGGCTGGCGCGAGATAGTTCGCCCAGCCGATGTAGTTCCTGTCCATCGTCTCGAGCAACCCGTCTATATCCGAGCGCTCGAAGCCGCCGACATAATCCGGTGCCTCGTTGATGTAGCGTGGAGACGGCCCGATAAGGATGAGATCGGAGAAACGGTCGGGCTCTGCATTCGCCGCGAGTATCCCGATCATCGAGCTCACAGAGTGACCAACGAATATCACGTCGTACAGATCCAGTGCGTGACAGATGTCGAGCACATCAAGTGCATAGCCATCGAGGGTCGAGTAACGCTCGCTGTCGTACGCGGCCATGTCGGATTTGCCCGAGCCCACGTAATCGAACAGAACGATGCGATAGTCATCCTCGAACGCCGGCGTGACAAACCGCCACATGTTCTGGTCGCACCCGAAGCCATGCGCGAACAGCATTGGCTGACTGCCGCGCCCTGAAATCTTCACGTTGTTTCTGGCGATTATGTCCTGCGACATCGTGGTGGGGAAAGAGGATGGGGGTCTGCGCGCAGGGCGGTCGAGGGCAGTGACAGTCCGGCCGGCAAGTCATAAATTAGGTCCGGATCGTGTGCCGCCAGCCGCTCGCCTGGGTTGCAAGGCGCGCACCATCCGGCGCCCAACCCCTGGCCGGTTCGACTTCGCAGACATGCCGATAGAAAACATCTCCGATACCGCCCGGTGGGTCGCGGTCTATCGCGCCATGGAATCCGCACGGCGCGACGCCCTTTTCAACGACCCATTCGCGGCTCGACTGGCTGGTGCGCAGGGTGCCCTGATTGTCAACGAGCTCAAGCGCGGCAAGTCGCTCGCGTGGCCCATGATCGTGCGTACCGCCGTGTTCGACGAAATGATCATGGATCGCGTTGCCAACCACGGCGTCGACACGGTCGTGAATCTTGCGGCTGGACTCGACACGCGGGCGTGGCGAATGCAACTACCTCGATCGCTCCGCTGGATCGATGTCGATCTGCCAGGCATCACGGAATACAAGGCGAACGCGATGCGCGGCGAGAAAACCGCCTGCACATACGAGGCAATCGCGACGGATCTCACCGACGCATCGGAGCGCGCCGCGTTGTTCGCGCGCATCGACAGCGAGAGCAAGCGCGCTCTCGTGATCACCGAAGGCCTCTTGATCTATCTCACCGCCGAACAGGTCGGCTCGCTCGCGCGCGACATTCAGTCGATGCAGTGCGCGATCTGGTGGCTGTTCGACCTGGCGAGCAAGCGGCTGCTACCCATAATGAACCGCTACTGGGGCCGCGCGGTCACCGCAGGTAATGCTCCATTTCAGTTCGCACCTGCGGAGGGAACGGCGTTCTTCGAGAAGTTCGGTTGGCGCGAACTCGAATTTCGCTCCGGCCTCGACGAAGCCCATCGCCTGCGGCGCGAGATGCGCATGGCGCCGCTCTGGCGACTTCTGTCCAGATTCGGATCGCGGGAACGACGCGAGGAATTCCGCCGCATGTCGGGCTACGTAATGCTCGAACGCACGAGTCGCACGGACTGACGATCACCGATCAGAATTCGATGCCGATTCCACTCTGAATCGTTGTATCGGATTTCTTGACCTTCACTTGCGGCTTGGTGTCGTATCTGCTGGCGATTCCGACCTTGAGCGCGAGTGACTTGGACAGCGGCGCCGAGAGATTGAGGTCCGAATTGACACGATAGTGGCCCGGTGGACCGGTGATGTCGGGAAAGACCGCGATCTGCTGGTCCGATCTCGTAGTACCGAATACCTGCCGCGCCGCAAGTCGCAGAACGCCGCCGATGCGTGTGTAACTCGGCAGGACAGTCGGCTGTTCGTTGGTGACACCGGTTCCTATTTCGAGCGCAATGTTGTTGTGCGGGTTGCGCGACAGTGGCACCGATACACCGGTATTTTCCACCGTGCGACGCGCTATCTGTGCGAACGGATCGTGCTCGTACACCGCCTCCGAGAAGAACGACGGACGCGCTGCTGCGGCTGAATCGTTCGGCCCCAGTGCGAGATCGTAGCGCAGCGTCGCGGAGAGAAAGTTTTCCGTCGCCGATCCTTCCCGACTGCCGAATTCCCGCTTGCCGCTAAGCGCTATCTGCGTCCTGTCGGTGCGCCGCGCAACCGCCCCGGTGAATCCAAGGTTGCTGACGTTGGCGTTGCCGCGCGTGAGAAGATACGTGGCTCCCAGTGACCGCTTCCACCCCACGTGAGATACGTACGTCGGAAGAGCGCGCGCGGCGAGCGGAATTGCCTGCTTCGGATGAGTCAGCTTCTCGAGCGACACACGGGGCGTGGGCGCAGGCGTCGGAATCGGCATTGGGGGACCCACTACCGCTACAGTCGTGGTGGGGACTTCCGGCAGCGGTGCGAGCGCGAGCGTACCGAGGCGGCGAAGCGCCGTGCTGTCGCTCGACTCACAGAGCGCAATCGCGCTCCGGTCCAGAGAGAGTGGGCCGAGGGACTTATGGGTTATCCGGACTTTCGTTGTGGACACCGATACCAGAGCCCCACTCAGACGGTCGCCGTTGGCGAGATAGCAGGTGACGGGCGAGGGCTTCGGCTGCGCGTGGCTGGCAAAGCCAGCGACGACGAGCAGTGCTGAGACGAACATGGCAGTGGGACAAAGTCAACCGATGCAGGAGCATCGAGGCGACCTGCAAGCTAAACCCGCATCACCGCCAGCACAGGCTCCGTCGAGAGTTTGTCGAAAGGTTGCGGGCCGCCAGTCGAGCGCCGGTGCGGTTCTAGTTGAGCAGTCGGGCGGCTGTCAGAATCCAGCTGCTGTCTGCGGCGGGCTTGAGGAGGCAGGCGAAGTTCCGCTCACCGGACGCTGTCGAAACGGTGCCGGTCACGCCAGCTCCGCCGAGAGAGTCGTAGTAGACATGCTCTGCGTCGGTACTGAACCGTGCAGTGGCGCGAGACGTCAGCTGGTCGCGCACTGCGTCCTCGCATGTGCTCTGCGCCAGTACCCGTCGCTGGTCGCGCTGATCCTGGCCTGAGGGGCCGCAGGCGACCGCCGATCCGGCAATTGTGAGGATGACGATGAAAAGGTACCCGCGCGACCGCGCCATCGCGCCTCCGTTGGGCCAGTTTGACAGCGGCGTGGTGGCCGCGACGATGCTTTTACACTGACGAGCAACCGGGTTGACTGGTAACAACGGCCGAGCTACAGCAGCACGTCTGCGTTGGGGTCAAGGACCGCCGGCCGCCCTCTGCCCCACCTCTTTCCCCACTCCGTTGCCCGCCGGTTTGCCCACCTTTCACCGATTCTTGCGGCCAGGACCGGAACAACTGCAGTACCTATGGTTACGATGGCATATCGCACCAGCGGATTCGGAATTATCCTTGCCAGGCGGCGCGCGGTGCGACGGCTGACGAGAACGGCGGCTACTGACCGGAGAATTGGCAATGTGGATGGGCTGGGGTAATCAGTTCCGAGCGCAAGGGCCGTTCCGTTCCCGGGTTCGCGGGGGCATCGCCCGCATCGTTCGCGTCGCCCGTATCGCTCGCGCGGTGTTCGTATCGGCCGTCTGTATCATCCCGGGTCTGACATGCGGCGGCGATTCCGCTACGGGCCCACGAACGTTGAAGGCGCCGCCTCCGCTCGCGATCATCAAGTTCGATCGGTTGGTGGATTCTGTCGATTTGCAGGGCACGAGCACGATCATCGCCACATTCTTCGACTCCGCTGGATCACCGGTTGTTCCGACGTCGATCTCGTGGAGCATCGCCGACTCGACCATCGCGAAAGTATCGAGCACTGGCGTGGTTACCGGTGTGCACACCGGCACGACGTCGGTCACCCTGCGGGCCAACAGCGTGTCGGCGTCGCTTCCCGTGGTCGTGACGGCTCCGGCGGCGCGCGCGAGGATTGTGCCCGGCGTGCTCGATCTCGGCGTCGGCCACACTATTGCGACACAGACGTTGGCATTTTCCGCCGCGGGTGACACACTGCACGGAAGGAGTTACACATACTCGGTCGACAATCCCGCGGTTGCCACAGTCACTTCGGCTGGTGTCGTGCATGGAATCGCGCCGGGAAAGGCTACGCTCACAGTTACTTCAGGGGCGGCATCGGCCACAGCTCCCATTTCAGTCGCCGCGCTCGGCATCGCTGGCTTCAAGATCGATCTCCGATTCGTCGGCAACGTTTCATCGACGGTGAAAGCGGCAGCAGCGCAGGCGGCGCAAAGATGGGAAACTGTAATCTCTGCGCCGCTCATCCCGTACCATGTAGTCACCACGGCGAACCTGTGCGGCGCAGGAATCCCTGCAGTCGATACGGTCGAAACGAGCATGATGATCGTCATCCAGTCTGACTCGATCGACGGCCGATCGAATACGGTCGGGGAGGGCGGCCCGTGCATAATTCGCGACGATGCGCCGCAGTTCACTGCACTCGGCACCATCACCGTCGATTCCGCCGATGTCGCTTCGCTGGACCAGCAGGGTGTTCTGGTATCGATGTTGACTCACGAGATGGGTCACGTGCTCGGCATCGGAACTCTGTGGTCCGATGGTACGGTACGCGATTCGGTGACGTACTTTCCGAATACTGCCGCAGGGCTTGGCGGGCCTGATCCCGTCTTCATCGGGCACGCAGCGAGAGTCGCATCCGCGGAACTCGGCTTCACTGCCGACTCGTCGCTCGGCGTTCCGATCGAAAACTCGGGCGGTGATGGAACGCGCGACGGCCACTGGCGTGCGACTGTATTCGGTCACGAGCTGATGACAGGCACGCTTCACAACGGGCTGGATCCGCTGAGTCTCGTGACCATCGAGGCGCTGGCAGACTTTGGCTACACCGTTGTTCCGGAGGCTGCCGACGACTTCAGCGCGGCGAATGCGTTCAACCCCAACGTTCCTGTCTCTCCCTCCGCCGCCATCAACGTTCCTTCTGCCGCGTCTTCGGGCACGGCGATCAAGGAGCGACTGCTGTTTCCACGGTTCACGGTGTCACGCGGTGGCACTCTGCACCGGATCCGTGGGTCGTCCGGGCCTGCGGCACCAAAGTGACGTCAGTGACGGTGTAGCCGCCTTGACGTTATCGGGGTATGTGGCTCTCTTTCGCAAACCCCGAACCGGAGCGCGATACGTGTCACGGCAACTGCATTCGTTACTGATCACAATTGGACTGCTCGCGGCGCCGATTGTGACGCACGCACAGATCAGCGGCGCTGAGTTCGCAGCGAGACGCGATTCGCTCGCGACACACGTCGGGAACGGCGTCGTGATAGCATTCGGCGGAAGGACACCGGTTACTGATTTCGGACCGTTCTACCAGCTCCCTGCCTTCCACTACCTCACGAACTTCGACGAGGCCGACGCTGCATTCGTCATGGTCGTACGCAACGGCCGTGCAACCAGCAGCACGTTGTTTCTCACGCCGATCGATCCGCGCACGGCATTCTACTACGGACGGCGACCCGACTCCGCCAGTGTGACGAGCACGCTCGGAGTCGGCGCGCGGTCGTTCAGCGCGCTTGGCACGATCGTGGATTCGCTCGCGACGTCGGGACTGCCGGTCTACACGCTGGCGGATTTCGCGGACGCGGACTTCGCACGCCAGGACTCGCTTACGCGCGGACGCATGTTCGTTCGCACGCTTGTCTCGAACCATCCGGGACTCGTGGTGAAGGATGCGCATCCGATCGTCGATGCACTGCGCGCACGCAAGAGTCCGGCGGAGATCGCTCTGCTCAGGCGCGCCGCGCAGATCAGCTCGGCAGGGCACGTCGCCGTACTGCACATTCCCGAACCACGACACGAATACGAGCTCAAGGCCGCTCTCGAAAACACGTTCACTAAGCTGGGTGGCTCGCGGCCTGCGTACGGATCGATCGTCGGTGCTGGACAGCGCGGCACCCAGTTGCACTACATGCTGGACAGTGGTACTGCACGACCGGGCGATCTCGTCGTGATGGATGCAGCCACGGAATACCAGGGTTACGCGGCCGATGTCACACGTACGATTCCGGTGAGCGGAAAGTTCACGGCAGACCAGCGTATCATCTACCAGCTGGTGCGTGATGCGCAGGCGGCCGCGGAGCGCAATTCCAGGCCGGGCATGTCCGCAGCAGCAGCAACCGACTCCGCAGTTGCGATCCGTGCGTCCGGTCTCGCGAAGCTCGGATTGATCGAGAGCGTCGACGCAACGTTCGATCCGCCATGGAAGGTGGACTGCACCGCCGCACCAGCGCAGTGCAGACAATCCATGCTGTGGATGATTCACGGAATCAGTCACGGGCTCGGGCTCGCAGTGCACGACCCCGCGCAATATTACACGGGTGACAGGAAGTTCATGAAGGGCGACGCATTCACGATCGAGCCCGGCATCTACATAAGCACGGCGGCGCTGGACGTTCTTCCCGCCACACCGAAGAATCGGGCGTTCATCGCGCACGTACGCGCGGCAGTCGAGCGTTACAACAATACCGGAGTTCGCATCGAGGACGACTACGTGATAACCGATCGCGGACTGGAGCGAATGAGCAGCGCGCCACGGGAGATCGACGAGATCGAGAGTATCATGAAGACGCGGCCCGCGAGGAAATAGCCGCCGCTCGCCTCCGCGGACTGACCGCTTACACGTTACATACGCCGCTCGCCCTTGCCGGCGAGCGGCCCAGACCGAAGATTGACGCGTACCCGAAAATCGTCCCAACCACGCTCATTGCACTTGCTGGTGTGTCAGTCCTTCACGTATGGGAGGTATGATGCGCACTCACCGCTCGAACGCGTGGTTCGGTGTCGCGGCAGTTGCTTCACTGCTGGGATGTGCCACCGCGGGCGTACAGAAAGGCGACAGAACGTCCGATGGTACAGTCACCATCACACAGGAACAGATCGCACGCACGTCGGCGACGTCCGCGTGGGAAGTGCTGAAGAACGAAGTGCGCCGATACACATACAAGGAGGATCGGTCGGGCAGACCCCTGCGAATCGTAGCCCAGCGCGGAGTCAGCTCGATAATACTGTCCGACTCCGACGCACCGATGGTGATCATCGACGGCGCGCGCCTGACCGACATTGCCGCACTCGCGCAGCTTCCGGCGACCGCCATTGCCAGCATCGAGATTCTGAGTGGAATTCGCGGCAGCGGCTCGCAGGGCACGAACGCGTCGGCCGGCGTGATCTACATCCATACACGCGAGGCCTCGTCGCCGTAGCGGCGTTCATGGCAGAACGAAGGGGGCAGGCTACGATGTGTTGTAGCCTGCCCCCTTTCACTTACAACCCCAAGGTTCTACGCTTGATTCTGCTTGCACGACCCCGCGACGTAACTCGGGTTGTTCTGCTCGGCCTGCGGTACCGGCGTGTTGACGTCAGTGCCGTAATTGCCGCCGTTGTGAACGTAGATACCGGTCGGGAAGACCTGTTCCGCACCGAGACCGTACTGGCGGATCAAGCGACGCATGTCGCCGAGGCGATGCGAGGTGAGATAGAGCCAGTATGCGCGCTCCTTGAAGAGCTGATCTCTCTGCGCGGCAGCTGTCGTTTGAAGCGTTAGCGGCGGCAGAGAATTGGGTGGATACCCACGGAGCGAAAGCAACGCAGCGTTACTGCGAAGCGCGTTGAGGATCGTGAGCGCGTTGGTCGGGCTTCCGGCCTGAAGTGCCGCTTCCGCCTCGATCAGACGTGCTTCCACACCGTCGGCGATCACGGTCGATGACGTGCGCGACGGATACTTGGTCTGCACCAACTGCCTGGTGAAGCCGTCGAAGCCGAGGCCCGTACCTGCGCGGACACTGTCAGCGACGCGTGGATCCGCGGCAGCGCCCTTTACCTTGATATCGCCATCACTGGCGTACGGGAGACCATTGGTTCCCTTTCGGTCTGCCTCACCGAAGCGGGCAACGTTGGCCGTCAATGCCCACGTACCGTTGTTCTGCCCAGCGCTGGTCTGGGAATGCGTATAGATGTACTGGAACGTCGTTGGAACGCCCGCGACAGCAGCTGCGGCGCCAGCGAAGTCGCCCTTATCCAGTAGCGCGCGGCCCAATCCCACCGCCGCGAGCGACTTGATGCTCGCGGTGAGCGACGATCCACCGCCGGCAGTCGCCTGATTGAACTTCGATATCGCACTGTCTGACAGCTGATCAGTCGTCAGCCCGACGCCGAAGGTAAACGAGCCGTCGGAATTCTGAACGCTGGTTGGAACGGAACCGCAATAGTTTTCCGCGAACAACACGTAAACCATGCCGTTAAGTGCCAGTGATTCCGCGTAGCCGGTGCTATCGGCCTTGGTTTTCGCCAGCGCCTTGAAGGCGCTGACCGCACGTTCCGCAGCGGCGCGCGCCTGGTTGAGTGTCAGGAACAACGGTCCCAGACTCGTGTTGGTGATCGTTTGCGCCCGCTGATCTGTCTCTATACGCGTAGGAAATGTTTCGGTATTGATGAATTCGTCCGACAGCGTGGCGGACATTTGAACCTGCTGCCAGTCTCCGGTTGGCCCGTCGAACGCGCCCCCGAAGGAGCCGACGGCACCAGCGTACAGTGCCGGCAGCGCCGACGCGCTCGTGAACGCATCCGGTCGTGCCACGTCCGGATCTGTTACCTGCAGGATCTTCTGCGTATCGCAAGCGGAGAGCGTGATCACAGCGGCTAGAGCCGCGAGTCGGGCCGGCCGACCCGTGATTCCACGCAAGACTGTTCCGATCTTCATGTGTTGTCTCGGTGAGAGGGTCGTTTGATCAGTAGTTGACATTGATGCGTGCGGTCCAGGTGCGCGACGGTGGAAGTGTCAGGAAGTCCGAAGTCGAGAAATTCGCGTTGGCAGTCGAGTTGACTTCTGGATCGAAGCCCTTGTAGTTCGTCCATGTGTGCAGATTCCGTCCCGCGATGGTCAGATCCAGACCGCGTGCATGGAATGCACGGGCCACGCGTGGTGATGCGATGAACGTGACCGACAATTCCCGGAGCTTCGTGAAGGTTGCGTCTTCCACGTAGCCTGCGTCGGTTCCCAGCGAAGTTGCGGCGATCGATGCAGCCTGGTCCGCAAGTGGCGCCGACTTGTCGTACGCTGCCTGACAGTTGCCGAACGCGCAACGGAAGCGCGCTGTGTTGTTGAACAGCTTGAACCCGCCCTTGTGATCGATCAGCGCGGAGAACCTCATCCAGTTGAACAATGTCAGGTTCGGCGTGACTGAATAGTTCCTGGTCGGGAAGATGTTGCCGAGGTACACGGCCGTATCACCGACAGTGATTTCGGAGCGCGCGATTATGCCGTCACCGTTCGCGTCCTTGAATGACATCGGCTTGAGCCAGTACGATCCCAGCGCATATCCGACGCGATGCTGCTGATCGCTGTTGACCACGATCGGTGGTACGGGTTTCCCTGTCGGCAGCAGACCAAGAGTGAGCAACTTGTTGTTGTTCGTCGACGCATTTACGGAGAAGTCGAACTGGACCTTCCGGGCATCGAGCACCTTCACGTTCGCCACGTATTCCCATCCGGTGTTGAGCACGGCGCCAAGATTCTGGAACTGAGTCGCCGTCAGACCGAGCGATGGAGCGAGGGGAACCGCGACCAGCAGGTCATCCGTTCGCTTGTGATAATGCGTAACCTCGAGACCGATATGCTGAGCGAGGAATCCAGCATCGAAACCGAACTCGAACTCGGACGAGCGCTCGGGCCGCAGATTCGGGTTGCCAGTTCCGCCGACAATGATTCCGGGAACGTCTGCGCCGCTAACCGTGACCGTTTGCTCGTTGAAGAACGTGATCGCGTCGCGGAAGTTTGGCTGCCTTCCCGACCGGCCGCTCGCCGCGCGCAGGCGCAGTGAATTGAACAGGTTGGTTTTCGGGAACCACGACTGCTCATCGACGACCCAGGAACCACTGATCGATGGGTAGGTAATGTGGCCGAAGTTCTGACCGAACGCGCTGTTCTGGTCGGTTCTTACCGATCCGGTAATGAACAGCCGGTCCGCATATGCGAGCTCCTCGCTCGCGAGGCCACCGATCGTTTTGTTGTCGGTATTCGTCGAGCTGACCGCAAAGCGCGCGCTGGTACCGCTGAGCGAGCCAGTCCCGCCAAGCAGACCTGCGCCGAACGCCTGCGTCCCCTGGATCAACTCCTTGGCGAACGCAAATCCAGCGCTCGTTGTCGTCTTGAGCTGGCCAAACGGACTCCAGTGCGCGGATAACGTCCCGTTCGCCGTGTAGTCGTATAGCGAGGTCGGATTCGATGTCACCTGGCCTTGCGGCAACGAACCGAACGTAACGACGTTCGGCGGAATCACCTCGTGATCCCAGCGATTGGTGTAATCAAGCCCGAAGACACCCGTCGCCGTCAGCCATGACAGCGGTGTGTACGTCGAGTTGATAGTGCTGCCGTAACGCTGTATGTCCTGCCTGGTATTGATCGCATACAGCACCTGCGGCAGCTGGCCGTTGAGATAGCCATCCGCGGCATTCGGAAATGCGGAGCCGAGCAGCGCAGCGCTCACAACGCCGAGCGTGTTGTTGTCGTTCTGGGGCAGTCGCAGGTGATCCGTCAGATAGCTCGAGCCTACCTGCACATTGAGCTGCGGGCTCAGTACGGCGTTTACATTTGCGCGGCCGCTTGCTTTCTGATCCTGGTCAACGGCGAACACACCCTGCTGTCTGTCGAAGCTGCCGGAAACGTAGTAGTTGACAGCGTCGGTGCCACCGTTCACGCTCAGGCCATACCCGCCGTGATGCCCGTGAATGAGGGCGCCGGATGCCGCCAGCGGATTGTAGAACACGAGCGAATCCGGGTTTGGAGTGCAATTGCCCAGAGTCTGGCTGTCGAGTGTGCACGTCGTGGTGCGCTTGCCAGCCGTTGTCACACCCACCTGGTGATAGTTCGACGGATACGTCGCCACATCCTGGATCGTGCCGCCCTCGGCGTACGCATTCCAGCGCGGCTTGGTGTTGGCGCCGTGCTTCGTCGTGATCTGGAGCACGCCGTTGGCCGCAGCCGTGCCATACTGCGCCGCGGCTGCCGGACCCTTCAGCACCTGGATGTCGGCAATGTCTTCGGGATTGATGTTGTTGAAGGATGACGGAGCCTGCCCGCCGACGCCTATGCCCGAGAACTGGTTGTTGTAACGCACCCCGTCGACGATCAGCAACGGCTCGTTGCTGAGCGAGAGCGAGTTGGCGCCGCGAATGCGGATCCGCGAGCCGGAGCCAACCGTGCCGCCAGTCGTGGCGACGTCAACACCCGCGACCTTTCCCGTCAGTAGCTGGCTCGCCGACTGCGCCGTGGCCAGCTCCACGGGTTTCGGCTGCACAATGGCAACGGCGGTACCCTGCTCCTTCTTGCGCTTCGTCTCGCCGGTCGCCGTCGTTACGACTTCTTCGAGGCTGATCGCCACAGGCGAAAGTGTGAACACGATATTCGCCGAGCTGCCTTCCGCCACTGTCGCGGTCTGCGTCGATGCCGCAAATCCGATTCGCATCGCGCGCACCTGATACTGGCCTGCCGCGGGCACGGTGATCCTGAACTTGCCTTCAGCGTCGCCGAGCGTCGCGCGTTGCGAGCCGACAATCTGGATCCGCACCGACGGGATCGGTGCGTGCGACGATGCGTCCACCACACTCCCGGTGATCGTACCGCCAGTCTGTTGGGCTACAAGTATTGCGGGCGCGACGAGCGTCCCGGCAATAAAGAGTAGCACTCGGTTGAGATAACGAATCGTCATAGCGTCGTGCGAGCTCCTAGCTGAGGTGAGTTGCTAGGCGGGCTCCGGCCTTATGTAAACGCCGGGCGCGTCCGGGTGAGCAGACGAAGCGCTCACCTGGCGTTGCGGCTGGTCCCAACGCAGTGCCGCGCCTGCGCGCAGCGTGCGTCGGTAGCAGACCCGCTCAAGGGTGAGGCTAACCTACGCGTCAGTGTTCGCGGCGAACCACGGTTATCGGCGAACGGTGGATCGGATAAGGCCAAAGGTTTCCGGGCGCCGGTAAAAGTCGCTGCGAACGAACGCACCGAAGAGAGCGTATGTTTTCGGGCGATTCCCGCAATCAACATCTCACACCGACTGGAATGACCAACAGGCTGATCATCACTCTGGGTACTGCAGTGCTCACAGTTGGATGCGCGCACAACGCGACGCCGCCAGCTCCGACGCCATCACCGGTGAGAGCTGGCGCAGCCGCCAGCACGAACGCGGAGGTCGCAGGCGCACCCCGCGATTCCACACCACGAATCACACCGGGTGTCGCCCCGAGACCACGCCCGTACAACCGGGTTATCACATCCGAGGCGAAGACACGACGCGGGCTCTTCATAGTGCATCGCGTGGGCGACAAGCTTTACTTCGAAATACCGCGCAACGAGCTCGGCAAGGACATGCTGCTCGTGGGCCGGTACGCACGCGCCGCGGCCGAGAATCCGAATGCGCCGGGAGGCGGCTTCGGCGACTACGGCGGCGATGAATTCGGCGAGCGTACACTTAGGTGGGATCGCGATGGCGATCGCATAATACTCCGCTCGCCATCTTTCGCCATTACCGCGGACTCGTCGCTGGCGGTCTATCGCGCGGTTCAGAATTCCAACTACTCACCGATCGTCGCGGTCTTCAATGTCGAGGCATATGGCCGCGACAGCGCGGCGGTGATCGATGTAACTCGTCTCTACACAACGGCAGTACCTGAGTTCGCCGCCATACGTGGAACCATCGACGAGCGCCGTTCATTTGTCGAGAGCGCCATCGCATTCCCCGATAACGTCGAGGTCGAAGCAACCGAGACCGGCGTACCCGCACCAGCGCCGGCGCGACCGGGAACACCACCCGCGCCCGCGACGCCACGGGAGCTGCAGACCGCGCAGAGCGTCCTCGCACACTGGAGTCTGGTGCGCCTGCCGGAGATTCCGATGATGCCGCGCAGATTCGACGAGCGCGTCGGGTTCTTCTCAGTTCGGAACGTGAACTTCGGCGTCGAGCAGCGCGCGGCACAGCGCCAGTTCATAACACGCTATCGCCTCGTCAAGAAGGATCCGAGTGCGGCACTGTCGGAGCCGGTCAAGCCTATCATCTATTACGTGGATCCCGCCACGCCGGATCGGTGGAAGCCATGGATCCGCAAGGCGATCACCGATTGGCAGCCCGCATTCGAAGCCGCCGGTTTCAAGAACGCGATCATAGCAATGGACCCGCCGGCCAATGACCCCGACTGGTCACCCGACGACATACGTCACACAATGATCCGCTGGCTGCCGTCCACGGTCGAAAATGCCGTCGGCCCGCACGTCAGCGATCCGCGTACGGGTGAGATATTGAATGGCTCCGTGCGCATCTTCCAGAACGTGCTCAACCTTCAGCGCGACTGGTACTTCACGCAGGCCGCGCAGGTGGATCCACGCGCGCGCAGCTTCCCGATGCCGGATTCGCTGATGGGCAGATTGCTGGAGTTCGTCGTCGCACACGAGATCGGTCACACGATCGGCTTGCGGCACGACCAGCTCGGAAGCTCGACGTATCCCGCGGACAGCGTCCGAAGTGCGACGTGGGTGCACAAGATGGGACACTCGCCGTCGATCATGGACTACTCGCGCTTCAACTACGTGGCGCAGCCGGAAGACCACATTCCGCTGGAAGACATCATCCCACGCATCGGTCCATACGACAAGTACGCGATCATGTGGGGCTACAAGCCGATTCCGGCCGCGATGACCACTGACGCCGAGCGTCCGATGCTGGATCAGTGGGCGCGCATGCAGGACAGCATCCCGTGGTATCGCTTTTCCGAGAACAACGAAGCGGGCGGCTTCGGCACTCTTACAGAAGCCGTAGGTGACGCGGATCCGGTCAAGTCCACAGGCTACGGCTTCAAGAACCTGGAACGCGTCGTCGGCTACATAAACGGAGCAGCGACCGAGCAAGGCGAGGATAACAGCGACCTGCGCGAGATATACGACCGCACTGTCAACCAGTGGACAACGGAAGCAAATCACGTAACGACCGTCGTTGGCGGCGCGGAAGTGCAGTACAAGTCCGGAAGTCAGCCAGGTGCCGTCTACACTCCACTGTCACGCGCTCGGCAGGCCGACGCGATTCGCTTTCTCAACGACAACGTGTTCAAAACGCCGACCTTCCTGATCCGGCCGGACATCGCGCGCAGAATCGAAGCCGATGGCATGATCAGACGCATCGACAACGCGCAGGGACGGATTCTCAGCAGCCTCCTGGACGATCAGCGAATGAACCGCCTGCTCGGCGACGAGGCACTCGCCACGAACAAGCGCGATACGTACACGCTCGTGAACATGCTGGACGACATGCGCCACGGAATCTGGAGCGAGCTGGCATCGTCGCACGTCGCAATCGATCCGTACCGGCGTGCGTTGCAGGATACCTATCTCACACAGATCGATCGCAAGCTGAACGCACCGGCAACTACCGCGGCGCGCGCAGGCTTCGGTCCACCGCAGCCACCGCTATCGGACGATGCAAAGTCCGCGCTTCGCGGCGAGCTCGTCTCACTTACCGCCGACATCAAGCGTGCGAGTGGGAATGCGACGGACAGGGAGACACAGCTTCACCTCGCCGACGCGGAGCATCGCATCGGGGAGATCCTGAACCCCAAGAAGTAGGATGTAGATAGGGATTTCTAGCGGCCCGTCATTCCCGCGAAAGCGGGAATGACGAGTCGGGAAGCTTTTGCGGCGAACGAGGACTATGCCAACACTCTGCGCCGCGCTGGGCGGGGTTGCTTCGGCCTGTGGACACGCGGCGCCGGCTGCCTTAATGCGAAGCGCGCGCGCAATACCGTGGCGATCACGACCACGAGAATACACAGCTCCACATACACCTTTTCCGCATCCAGCGGATCGAGCGGCGCGTCCTTCAACGTGGGATCGGTCAGGATTGCGTGAAATGCGTACAGTACGAACAGCGCGTACGTCACGTAATGCATACGCTTCCACCAGAACCGGCCAATGTCGAACCGGAAGTACGATGTGATCACGACGAACGCCAGCAGATAAAGAGCCCCCGCGCCGAGCGTGTTGATCCACGGTTGCTTCGGGGCATTTATCGGATAGACGATGTCGATCAGATGAAACTTCGCCGTCGATGACAACAGAATTATGAGTGGATGAATTGCGCTCGCCGCCAGCGCGAGGTATCCGGTCCAGTTGTGCAGCTTGAGCGTATTGACGCGCCGGTGTGGCCAGCTGCGCACTGGATTGTACTTGATCGACATCAACATCCCGAGCAGAATGTTGACCGTCAGAAGCGTTATCGCCACAATCGCGACATCGCCCGAAATGTCTATCGCATCCACCGACTGTCTCCGTCTTGATTCAAAGGTCCGTGGCGCCAGGTCACGCCGTGTGCACCGGTTCTCCGCGACACCAGGTCGCAACACAGCGAGCATCGCCGTACCAGTACGGAATCTCGCGCGCGTCCTCACAATCCCAGAGGGCGATGTCGGCGCTGAAGCCCGATGCGATCTGCCCCGTCGAACCGGCGAGCCCAAGCGCTGCCGCACCATTCACAGTCGTAGCGAGCAAAACCTCCGCAACGCTCATGTGAAGCTGACTCACGCCGATGGTCATAATGAGTGGCAGGTTCGGTGTCGGCGATGTGCCGGGGTTGAAGTCGGTCGCCAGCGCCACGACGGCACCGGATTCGATCAGAGCACGCGCGGGCGCCTGCCTGGTACGCCCGAGGAAGAACATGGTTCCAGGAAGAAGCGTCGCGACCGTATTGGAACTCGCCAGTGCCGCGATCCCCGCCTCGGATATCGCAGCCAGATGGTCAGCAGACGTTGCACCCAGCTCCGCTGCGAGCTCCGCGCCGCCCGACGGCTCCAGCTCGTCGGCGTGCAGCTTCAATTGCAATCCGCGAGCGCGCGCCGCTTCCAGGATCGCCCGGGTCTCGTCAAGAGTGAACACTCCGGGCTCGCAGAACACATCCGCGAATGTCGCCAGTTTCTCCCGCGCAACGGTCGGCAGTTGTTCCGAGACCAATTGCTCGATGTATCGACGCCGTCCGTCCGGACCGCTGCGATAATCCTGCGGGATTTCGTGTGCGCCAAGCCACGTCGGCACGAGCCGAAGGTTTGTCTCGCTCTGCACACTTGCAATGACACGCAGCGACTTGAGCTCGTCTTCGCTTGAAAGCCCGTAACCCGACTTGATCTCGACGGTGGTTGTACCGTACCGGGCGAGACGCTGCAGCCTCGCCCTCGTCAACGCGAGCAGATCGTCCTCGCTACGCAAACGCAGGTCACGTACGGACGAGTGAATCCCGCCTCCCTTCTGCGCGATCTCCATGTAGCCAGCGCCCGCCGCGCGCAACTCCTGCTCGTCATACCTCGGCCGACCGAACACAGCATGCGTGTGCGAATCCACCAATCCGGGCGTCACGACCCGCCCCGCACAGTCTATGTACTCACACTGCGCGTGATACTCGGACTCGCCAGAGCGCTCGAGGCCGGCAAGCCCGCGCTCGACGTCGGTCATCGTTCCGACCGCGACTATGAGGCCGTCATCGATCCCGACCGCGACCTCCGTTCGTATCCCCGCGTCGGCCATCTCGGCACCGCGCCTGCCGCGCGCGGGTCCGGCGCAAGTGACGACCTGCGATGCGTTGTGAAAGATGATTCTCCGCGTCACACTATCAGCGCGGAACGGGGATCGTCAGCCCGTGACGCACGGCGGCGTCGCGAGCACTATCGTAGCCCGCATCGGCGTGCCGCAGAATTCCAGTGGCGGGATCGTTCGTCAACACGCGCTCGATACGCTCGCGCATCTCCGGCGTTCCGTCGGCGACGACCACCTGGCCCGCATGCAGCGAGTTACCGATCCCGACGCCGCCACCGTGGTGGAACGACACCCAGCTCGCCCCACTCGCCGTGTTCACGAGCGCGTTCAATATCGGCCAGTCGGCAATCGCGTCGCTGCCATCCAGCATCGCTTCGGTTTCGCGGAACGGAGATGCAACGCTCCCCGTATCGAGATGATCGCGCCCGATCGCGATCGGCGCGCTTATCTCACCCGAAGCAACGAGATCGTTGAGTGCGACGCCAAATCGTGCTCGATCACCCTGACCCAGCCAGCATATCCGCGCCGGCAGTCCCTGGAAGTGAATCCGCTCGCTCGCGAGCTTGATCCATCGCGCGAGATGCTCATCCTCCGGAAATAGATCGAGCACGAGACGATCGGTACGCGCTATATCCGCTGGATCGCCGGATAGTGCGGCCCACCGGAATGGTCCTTTCCCCTCGCAGAACAGTGGCCGTATGTATGCAGGCACGAATCCGGGAAAGTCGAACGCATGTTCGAGTCCCGCGTCGAACGCCACGGTGCGGATGTTATTGCCGTAATCGAAGGTCACCGCGCCCATCTTCTGCAGCGCGAGCATCGCTTCGACGTGCCGGACCGCGCTCGCCGTCGAACGGTGCACGTATTCCTCCGGATCGTTGCGCCGAAGTTCATCGGCCTCCCATATGGACATGCCCGCTGGCACGTAGCCGTTCAACATGTCGTGCGCGCTCGTCTGATCCGTCAGCACGTCGGGCACCACACCACGCCGGGCAAGCTCAGGCATCACATCTGCCGCGTTTCCAACCAGCCCAACGGATAGCGGCGTCCTGTTTCGCTGCGCCTCACCGAGCCACGCCAACGCCTGGTCGAGACTGCTCGTCTTGCGATCGCAATACCCTGTCTCGATCCGCTTGTCGATGCGCGACTCCGCGACTTCGACGCCTAGAAACACAGCGCCGAGCATCGTTGCGGCGAGTGGTTGCGCGCCGCCCATTCCGCCAAGTCCGGCAGTAACGACGAGTCGTCCCGCGAGCGAGCCGTCGAAGTGCTTGCGTGCCACCGCGCCCAGCGTTTCGTAGGTTCCCTGCACGATGCCCTGCGATCCGATGTAGATCCACGAGCCGGCTGTCATCTGCCCGTACATGATCAGTCCCGCACGCTCGAGCTCGCGAAACTTGTCCCACGTTGCCCAGCGGCCCACGAGATTGCTGTTCGCAATGAGCACTCGTGGTGCGCTGCGGTGAGTGCGCAGCACACCCACTGGCTTGCCGCTCTGCACCAGCAGTGTTTCGTCATCGCCCAGGTCGCGGAGCTCGCGCACTATCGCGTCGAACGCCTCCCAGTTGCGCGCGGCCTTTCCCGTTCCGCCGTACACGACGAGATCGTCCGGACGTTCGGCGACGTCCGGATCGAGGTTGTTCATCAGCATTCGCATCGCCGCTTCCTGCTGCCACCCCTTGCAGGTGATCTCCGTTCCGTGCGGTGCGCGCACTACTCTGGCGCCATGCGTCATTGAACTTGCTCCTCCACGTCCCATACTATGCACTCATCGAAGCGTCCGTTGGCAATCTCGGTCGCGATCACTCCGATGTCTCCGCTCATCACTCTGTCTCGATCGAGGTGCGGGACTACCTGGCGGACGATGCCATGCGCTCGGGCCACGGCACAGGATGGCTTGAGCGGCGCGCGGAAATCGATCCCCTGCGCACCGCACATCATCTCGATCGCAAGCACGTTTCGCACGTTTGCAATGATGCGACGCGCCTTCCACGCTGCGCCCATCGCCATCGGCACCACGTCTTCCTTGCTCCCGTCGGTCGGGATCGAATCCACGCTGGAGGGATGCGCCAGCACTTTGCACTCGCTCGTGATCGACGCGGCGGTGACCTGCGCCATCATGAATCCCGAATTCGTGCCGGCATCCGGTGACAGAAATGCAGGCAACCCTTCGTTCAGGTCCGGATGAACCAGCCGATCGGTGCGACGCTCGCTGATAACTGCGAGATTGGTTGTCGCAATTGCGAGAAAGTCGAGCGCCATCGCAACTGCCTGTCCGTGAAAGTTTCCACCGCTCAACATCTCGCCGTCCTCGAACACCAGCGGATTGTCGGTCGCGGCGTTCAGCTCGCGCGACACCATCCCTTCGATCCATCGAAGCGCATCGAGCACGGGCCCGTGAACCTGCGGAACGCACCGCAATCCATACGCGTCCTGCACCCTGCGATCGTTCGACCTGTGCGACTCTCGAATCTCGCTGTTGTCGAGGAGCAGCCGCATCACGCGCGCAGATTCCACCTGTCCGATCTGACCGCGCGCTTCCTGGATACGGGCGTCGAACGCCACCGGCGTACCCTTGAGCGCTTCGAGCGACATCGCCGCAGCAACGTGCGCGGCGCGCCAGATTCGCTCTGCGTCGTGCACGAGCAACGCCGCGATGGCCGTGTGTGCCTGCGTCCCATTGATGAGGGTGATCCCTTCCTTGGGACCGAGCGTGATCGGTTCGAGTCCGCTCGCACGCAACATGTCGGCTGCGGGGCCGGACTGATCGCCCTTGAACAATAATCCTTCACCGATCATCGACAGCGCGAGATGCGCGAGCGGCGCGAGATCGCCGCTGGCGCCGACACTCCCCTGCTCGGGTACAGGCGGATACAATCCGGCGTTCAGCATGCCGGCGAGCAGATCCACAAGTGCAGCGCGCGCCCCCGAATATCCCTTCGATATCACGTTCGCGCGCAGCAGCATCATCGCGCGCACCTCGGCTTCGCTCAACAGCGGTCCGACTCCCACCGCGTGCGATCTGATCAGATTCACCTGCAGCTCGGCGAGCCTGTTCGGCGGTATCGCGATGTCCGACAACTTTCCGAACCCGGTCGTAACACCGTACACGACGTCATTGCGCTCCACGATGCTGGTGACGGTCGCATTCGATGCCGCCATCCGCGTCCGCGCGGCATCGGTCATCTCCACGCGCGCGAGTCCACGCGCTACGGCAATCACGTCGGCAATCCTGAGCGATCGCCCATCGATCCGTACCGTATCCGTGACGGTCATGCCTTGCCTCGGCACAGCGCCATGCCGGTGAGAAATGTCAGCATCGCGTGCACTGCGACGCGCACGGTCGCACGTCGCGGATCCTGCGACGGATCGACCTCGACTATGTCGATCGCGCGCACTTTCGGATGACCGCCGAGTACGAGCAACATCTCGAACAGCTGCCACGACGTCATTCCACCCGGCACGAGCGCTGGGACGCCGGGTGCGAAGGCCTGGTCCAGCACGTCCATGTCGAGCGTCACGTACAGCGCATCCGCTCGCTCGTCCAGCAGGGACAGGGCCATGCGCGCGATGTCTCCTGGAGGCGTGTGTGCGACCTCGCGTGCGGAGATCTGCGTGATGCCCGCGTCGCGCGCAACGTCGCGGTATGCGCGCGCATTCGCGAACGCGTGAAGACCAATCTGTACAATGTTGCGGCCTTCCAGCGTTCCCGATTCCAGCAATTGTCTGATCGGAGTTCCGTTACTCGGCCCACCATCGTCGAGATTGCGGAGATCCATGTGCGCGTCGAGCTGCACCAGTCCTGCAGTACCGCGCACGTGCGCGCGGAACGCCTCGATCGACGGCGCGGAGATCGAGTGGTCACCGCCCATGACGACGGTGAGCGCACCCGAGGATTGCGCCAGCACCGCGGCAACGGCTTCGCCGATCCCCGCGCGCGATCGCGCGAGATCGGTCACGTGTACCCTGGCATCGCCCGCGTCCCGGATGCTCAGCGCGGATGCGAGATCGACGTCGTGATCGAAGTTGTACGTCGATACCGCGCCGAACATCTCGCGCATTGCCTGCGGCGTTCCTGACGCACCGGAATGCGAGATGGACGTCTTGGACAGCGGTGCGCCGAGCAGGACGACGTCGACGGATTCCGTTCCATCCCACGGCCGGATCCACGAGGCGACCTTCGTTTCCAGATGGTCCCGGAAGAGCGGTGAGCCCGGCGGATTCAGAGGCATGTTTGATTGGGTCACGCCTTACAATAACGTCCCTCGCAGGATTGCGTAGGCGACCGAGAAGTAGATGACCAGTCCGGTCACATCCACCAGCGTCGCGACGAACGGGGCGGATGCGCTGGCGGGGTCGAATCCGAGCCGCCGGAGCAGGAACGGGAGCATCGACCCGGCCATCGATCCGAAGGTGACCACCCCGACGAGCGAGACACCGATCGTGAGCGCGACGAGATTGTGGTGGGGACCGTAATCATACCATCCGAGATGTTGCCACGTGAGAATTCGGATGACCCCGATGACGCCGAGCACTGTGCCGAGCGCCAGTCCGGTTGGCAGCTCCCGCACCGCGACGCGCCACCAGTCGCGCAGTGAGAGCTCCCGCAGCGCGAGTGCACGAATGATGAGCGAAGTCGCCTGCGATCCGGAATTGCCGCCGGACGAGATGATCAGTGGGATGAACAGCGCGAGCACCACCGCACGCGCGATCTCGGTCTGGAAATATCCCATCGCCGTCGCCGTGAGCATCTCACCGAGGAACAGCGCAGCGAGCCAACCGGCGCGCTTGCGCACCATGCCGAAGAGCGAGATGCGCAGGTACGGAACTTCGAGCGCGGCGACACCGCCGAATCGTTGGACATCTTCTGTCGTCTCGCGCACCATCGCATCGATCACGTCGTCGACAGTTGCCGCGCCGATCATCCTGCCGGTCTCGTCGACAACCGGAAGCGCGACGAGATTGTACTTGGAGATGAGCCGCGCGACATCTTCTTCACTCGTGAGCGGCGACGTGGAAAGTGGCTTGCGCGCGTCGCCGATGCTGCTGATCGGAGCGTTGCGATCGGCGAGCAGCAGGTCCTGCAGGTGCACCGAGCGCTCGAGCCTCCCGCTCACCGGATCGACCACGTACACAGCGTAGACGGCAGTTACGTCAGGCGCGAGTATGCGGACGCGCTCGATCGCATCGGCGACAGTGGTGTTCGCTGCAACGCTCACGAACTCCGTGGTCATGATCGCGCCAACCGATCCTTCCGGGTATACCAGTAACGCATTGAGAACGGACCGGTCGGGCTCATCGATCGTGGCGAGCACCGCCTTTCGCTTGCCCGGGCTCAGCTCGCGCAGCAGATCGGCGCGCCGATCCGGCGCCATGGCGGCCACCAGCGCTCCGGCGATCCCCCTGTCCATGTGCTGGACGATGTCGTGCCGCCGGTCGAGCTCCGGCTCGTCCATCACATCTACCGCGACGTCGAACGGAAGATTGGCCAGAACCCGCGCAGCCCTGGCCGGCTGCAGCTGATTCACCAGCTCGGCGATGTCGGCTGCGCGGAGCGGAGCGACCAGCTGGGCTAGCGTTTCAGGCTTGCTGGAGGCCTCGTACAGCGATTTGGCTGTGGGAGTTTCTTGCAGGACGGCGGTGGCCATGCGAGGGTCGGATTGAAGTGTTGGACCGTTTCTGCGGGTGCGTAATTGCGAGTTACGAGCCTATGTTAACCGGCGGAGCCGAGAGGTGGGGAGGGAACCGATTCCTGCTCGCACCCAGCCAGGCCCATTCGGGCCCTCGTCATTCCCGCCACGCCCTCGTCATTCCCGCTACGCCCTCGTCATTCCCGGGAAAGCGGGAATCCACGTAGCCGTTTACGCAATCAACGCTGTCCACCATTCCAGCTCAGCCGGCGGCGCGGGGTGGCGCCGCGCCCTTGGCCCTGATTAAGTTGAAAGGCTGTACCATGAAGGCATCGGGGTGTAGCGTAGCCCGGTAGCGCGCTTGCTTCGGGAGCAAGAGGTCGCCGGTTCAAATCCGGCCACCCCGACTGATCTGTAAATCCCGCTCCAACAACAAGTTACAAGCGAAACGCCGATCGACATCGATCGGCGTTTCGCGCATCTGAGATCCCACGCGCAATCGATCAGGTCTTGATCGGCCCGATGTCCAAGCGATCACGAAGATCGACTCGGCTGACGTGCGGCAATCCACCCAGGAGGGCAGAATCGCTCGCCCTCCCAGACTCCTTACAGAAGAACGCGGATGACCGGCTTCCCCGCGCGCCGCTGGGTCGAGTTGAAGGCTGCGACCGCATCGTCGAGGGTCGAGACATTTCCGATGTTCGTCCGCAGTCGTCCGTCCCGCACCCGCTGGACAATCTCACTCAGTTGGGCACGATCGGACTCGACGACGAAGTCGACCGCAAGGCCGTCAACGGGCCGCGCCTCCGACGGCCCAACGATCGACACCAGCGTTCCTCCGGCTCGAATCAGGCGCGCAGACCGCTTCCCGATGTCGCCGCCGATGACATCGAACACGAGATCGACGCTGCCGACGTCTTCCAGCGTGTCGCTGTCGAGGTCTACAAACTCCTGCGCACCGAAGTCGAGCGCCTTCTGACGGTCGGCCCCGCGTCCGGTGCCGATGACGTGGGCCCCGATCTCTCGTGCGAGCTGCGTCACCATCGAGCCGACCGCGCCGGCCGCGCCGTGCGCGATTACACTCTGCCCCGCCCGAAGGCGGCCCTGCTCGAACAGTCCCTGCCACGCGGTGAGTCCCGAGATCGGCAGGCTCGCGCCCACGGTGAAGTCGACGTCGCCCGGCAGCGGCGCGAGATTACGTGCCTCGATCGCCACGTACTCGGCAAGGGTGCCGTTGCGATACCAGTCCGCAAGGCCGAACACGCGCTGTCCTATCGACAGTCCCGTCGTACCGTAGCCGAGTGCGGTGACGACTCCAGCCAGCTCGTGGCCGGGAATCGACGGTGTTCGATCGCGGTCACGGCGATCGGTCCAGGTCGAGGGCCATGTCAGCTCGGTCGGAACGAATCCCGACGCATGAATCTGAACGACAACGTCGTTTATCGCTGCCGCCGGCGCGGGCTGCTCGGTCAACTTCATCCCGGCCGTTCCCGCGGTCTGGTCCGTCACAACGATTGCCTTCATTGGAATTGCCTCCTTGGTCATTTGCCTCTGTCGAAAGGACGGAGTGATCATGAGCGTGTGTAGCCGTCCGACAACCACTACATCTCGTTGGCGTATCTGGCACGCACACGCGTGCGGGTAGCCATAGAACGAGTAGTTTCATGGAAGGCTCAACACACAGGCTGCGATGGACAGTGCGCTAGTTGTAGATCGCCTTCAGTTCGCCTTCACAATTACATATCACTACCTCTTTCCGCAACTGACGATGGGGCTGGCGCTCCTCATCCTCGTGCTGAAGACGCTCGCGCTCAGGACTGGAAATGAGCGATACGGCGATTCCGCTCGCTTCTGGGCCCGCATCTTCGGAATCAACTTCGCGTTCGGCGTGGTCACTGGGATTCCGATGGAATTCCAGTTCGGCACAAACTGGGCTGCGTTCTCAAAGTTCGCAGGCGGCGTGATCGGGCAAACACTGGCCATGGAAGGAATGTTCGCGTTCTTTCTCGAATCATCCTTCCTCGGTCTCTTTCTATTCCGAGAGCGCCGGCTCGGGCCTCGCGGACACTGGGTTGCGGCGTTGCTGGTCTTCCTGGGCTCATGGCTGTCGGGTTACTTCATCGTGGTGACCGACGCCTGGATGCAACACCCGGTCGCGAACCAGGTCATGCCGGATGGAAGCGTACAACTCGCGAGTTTCGGTGCGCTCCTCAGCAATCCGTGGGGTCTCTGGCAGTATGCCCACACGATGAGCGGCGCGGCGATTACCGGCTCGGTGGTGATGGCGAGCGTTGGCGCGTTCTACGTCCTCTCAGGCCGAGCGACCAGGCACGGCCAGATATTCCTGAAGGTGGGAATTCTCGCGGGCTGCCTGTTCTCACTGCTGCAGCTGTTCCCGACCGGGGACCGCCAGGGGAAGATGGTCGCCGAATATCAGCCGGTGACGCTTGCTGCGATGGAGGCCGTATTCACGACGGGGCCGGGCGTGCCGCTGGTGATCATCGGTCAGCCCAACATGCGCGACAGGTCGTTGGACAATCCGATTACGGTCCCGAAGATGTTGAGTTTCCTGACCTACCGGCGTTGGGACGCATCTGTGCGCGGACTCGACGCCTTCCCCGCCGATACGTGGCCCGACAACGTACCACTCCTCTACTACGCCTACCACATCATGGTCGGCCTCGGCACAATCATGATCGCGGTGTTACTGGTCGGTACGCTTCTGCTGTGGCGGGGAACTCTCGATAAGAACCGCTGGATGCTCTGGATACTGATGCTCATGCTGCCGTTCCCGTATATCGCGAACACCGCGGGCTGGCTGACGGCGGAGATCGGTCGCCAACCATGGCTCGTCTACGGGCTCATGCGCACGTCACACGGCCTTTCGCCGGAAGTGTCGGCGGGTAATGGCCTCTTCACGCTTCTGGGCTTCATGGGGATGTATGCCGTGCTGACGATTCTGTTTCTCTTCCTCATCTACCGCGAGATCGAGCAGGGCCCCGCTGCTGCCGGTCGACCGGCGACAGCCTAGGCAGGCGCAACGATGGCGACGGCCTTTTTTGTGATTGTTGCATTGATGCTCATGATCTATTCAGTGCTCGACGGCTTCGATCTGGGAGTCGGAGCAATTCACTGGCTTGTGGGCCGCACGAGCGACGAGCGTCGCCTGGTGCTAAGCGCAATCGGCCCTGTTTGGGATGGCAATGAAGTCTGGCTGATTGCAGCTGGCGGAACGTTGTATTTCGCCTTCCCGGCACTTTACGCATCAAGCTTCAGCGGCTTCTATCTCCCGCTCACAATGGTGCTGTGGCTGCTCATGCTTCGCGGTATCAGCATCGAGGTAAGATCCCATGTAAACGACCCGCTCTGGCACGGCTTCTACGATTTTGTGTTCACGCTTTCTGGAGCACTGCTCGCCATCTTCCTCGGTGCTGCGCTCGGCAACGTGATCCGCGGCGTGCCGCTGAACTCGGACGGCTATTTCTTCGAGCCGCTCTGGACGACGTTTCGAGTCACGGGCCGGCCAGGAATTCTGGACTGGTACACCACGTTGATCGGTGTGATGTCGTTAGTGACGTTGGCAAACCACGGCGCGCACTGGCTCGCACTCAAGACTGAAGAGCCGCTGCGCGGACGAGCGCGTCGCATTGCAACAACTCTCTGGTGGATCGTAGCTCTTGTTACCGTAGTGGGATTTTTTGCCACGGTCCGGGTGCGTCCGACGATTCTCGATAACTATCGCGTGCTCGGCTTGGGGTGGTTGATACCCGTCGTCGCTCTTGGTGGGCTGGCTGGAATGGCTTGGTTTGGTGCGCGCCACAACGATCTGTTCGCCTTCGTCTCGTCCAGTCTTTACATCGCCGGCATGCTGGGTGGAATCGCGTTTGGCATGTATCCAACGCTGCTCCCCGCGACGACCGATCCAGCGAACAGCCTGACCATCGCAAACAGCGCGGCCGGTGCATATGGCCTCCGGATCGGTCTTATCTGGTGGATGATGAGCGCCGTGCTCGTCGTGGGCTATTTCGGCTATCTGTACTGGATGTTCCGGCACCGCGTGAGCGCTGCAGATAACGCCGGTCATTGATTCTTCACATGGAATGTCGCCGTCGTGCTCGGATCCGCGTTGTTTTCCACTTTCCGCCTGATCGTCGCTAGATCAACCTCCGGCGCAGCAACACCGTCTTGAGGAGTTGCGTGACGGTCATGTACGCCACGGCCGTCGCGAGCAGAAACGGCCAGTACAGGGACGGCAGTCTGACAAGGCCAAGCGATGATGCGAATGGAGAAAACGGCAGCCATGCGCCGATTGCCATTACCGTGATGCTCGTCGCAATGAGTTGCCCGCTCGCGCGGCTCTGCAGGAACGGTATCTTGTCGGTTCGGATGACGTGAATGATCAGCGTCTGTGTCAGCAGTGACTCGACGAACCATCCGGTCTGAAAGAGCGCAGCGTGTGCGGGCGTGGACGCGTGAAAGACGAAATACATCACCAGAAACGTCGTGTAATCGAATAGCGAGCTGACGGGCCCGATCCAGAGGATGTAGCGCCGGATCTCACCCATGGCCCAGGGACGCGGGCGAGTAATCTGTTCCACATCGACCCGGTCGGATGGAATCGGAATTTGCGACACATCGTACAGCAGATTGTTCGTGAGCACCTGGATCGGAGCCATTGGCAGGAACGGCAGCCACGCGCTGGCACCGAGCACGCTGAACATGTTTCCAAAATTCGAGCTTGCACCCATCCTCACGTACTTGAGCACGTTCGCGAAGACTTTTCGTCCCTCCATCACACCCTGTGCAAGCACCGCCAGACTCTTGTCGAGCAGGATGATGTCGGCCGACGCCTTGGCAACATCCACTGCTGAATCGACCGAGATGCCGACGTCAGCCGTGTGAAGCGCCGGCGCGTCGTTGATTCCGTCACCCATGTAGCCAACGACGTGCGACTTTGCCTGCAGAGAGCGAATGATGCGTTGCTTGTCGGCAGGCGATACACGCGCGAAGATGGATGCTTTCTCCGCCGCATCCGCAAGCTGCGCATCCGACATGAGCGCGATGTCGGCTCCCGTAAGGACATGCCTCGTCGCGATTCCGACCGACCGGCAGATCGTTCGCGAGACAAGCTCGTTGTCGCCTGTAAGCGTCTTCACCGTGATTCCCGCGTGCTCCAGAGCCTTGATCGCAGCCCGCGCTGTTTCCTTGGGCGGGTCCAGAAATGCGACATACCCGCACAGCACAAGATCAGTCTCGTCCTCCGTGGTGACTCCGTCCGTCGGCGGAACCTCGCGGTATGCCACCGCCAGCACGCGAAAGCCATTGGTGCTGAGAGCGTCGTATTCCTCCCCGATATCGGCGAGGAACGCAGGATCGATCACGACCATTTCGCCGCTCATCTCCAGTCGCGTGCAACGCCGGAATACCTCTTCGGGCGCGCCCTTGACGATCAACATCCGCTTCCCGTCCGGCGCATCCACGACGACCGACATCAGCTTGCGCGTGAAATCGTAGGGAATCTCCCCCACCTTGCGATAACTGTCGTGTGTGACCGGAATCGAGTCGCTGTGGGTTTGCACGTAGTCGAGGATTGCACGATCGAGCACGCTCTTCAGGCCGGTCTGCATCTGGCTGACGAGCGACGCGAGCAAGAGGACGCGAGCGCTCTCCGCGCCGTCGACGTCGCAGTGGCGCTCCAGGATCACTTCGTCTCTGGTGAGCGTCCCGGTCTTGTCCGTGCAGAGGACGTCCATTGCGCCAAGATTCTGGATCGAATCGAGCCGCCGAACGATCACCCGTTTCCTGGACATCGCGAGCGCGCCCTGCGAAAGGCAAACCGACACGATCATCGGAAGCATCTCGGGTGTGAGTCCGACCGCCACGGCCAGAGCGAAGAAGAACGCCTCGTGCCAGTTGTGCTTGGTCACTCCATTGATGAAGAACACGAGCGGCACCATCACGCACATCAGCCGTATCATGAACCAGGTGAACTGGCTCACGCCACGTTCGAACGCGGTAGGCGGTTCGGTCGCAGCGATGCTCGCCGCCACGCGACCGAAGGATGTATTCGGACCGGTCTCGACTACCACGGCCGTCGCGGTCCCGCTCTGAACGCTGGTCCCTAGGTAGCAGACATTCGTGGCATCGATGAGCGCCACGCCGCTTGAACGATTAGCGGTGGTGGCTTGAGTCGCGTCGGCCGACTTCTCGACCGGAAGCGACTCGCCAGTCAGTGTCGCCTGATTCACGAACAGTGTATTCGAGACGACAATGCGAACGTCACCCGGGATCATGTCGCCTGCCGCCAGATGAACGATGTCGCCCGGAACCACTTCGTGAATCGGGATCTCGGCAGCGGCTCCGTCTCGCATGACGGTCGCGGTTACGTGAATCATCTCACGGAGGCTTTCCGCGGCGACATCGGCGCGCTGCTCCTGGAACAGTCGAAGCGCGACACCGAGCACGATCATCACTGTAATCACCGTCGCGGCACGGACATCCCCCGTGGCAATCGAAACGCTGGCGAGCACCGCGAGCAGCAGAACGAGCGGATTGCGGCATGCCAGCAACAGTCGCCGCGCCCAGCCGGGAGGATGTTCCGACGCTATGTCGTTGGGGCCATGGAGCGCGAGTCTGGTGCGGGCCTCGTCGCTCGAGAGGCCGGCGTCACCGGTCCCGAGACGTTCGTACACCCACTGCACAGAGTGGCTCGCCGCTTCATCGAGGAACGGCGACGTCTGAATCGAGCGCGGGCGTAGCTCCGCAGTGTGATGGTCAGCTGGCAGTCCTTCAGCCGCTGCCGGCGTTGCCGACGCGTTCGATGTTGCAGTTGGAGCGCTAGCGGTGCGCAGATTCATGACAGGAGCCGCCCGCGTGACCGCGGCCCGCGTTCATGAGCCAGGCGCGCATGAATCACCGCCGCGCTGCCGATACTTCTATCGGTGGTGTATGCTCGACCAACCCGGGAGGTGTCACCAACACTGACCATCTGCCATCGCCCGCGATTGCCTTCCCGACGCTCCCCAGCAGCAAGCGATCGAGAAAGCGGTGGTGCTGGCTTCCGACCGCGACCAGATCCGGGGCGACCTCCTCGCAGAAGCGTGTAATCTCCGCGACTGGCTTGCCCTGTCGCACGTTGGCATCGATCGTCATTCCCGGCGGCGCATCGAGCGTGCGGATCAGCTCCGCGAAAGCATGATCGACGCCGCGGCTCCGAATCAGCTGCAATCCCTCCGCGCTCTCGGTGGTCTCGCGCGGAGAATCAGATTCGACGAACAGGAGGTGTACGCTGCAGTTGTCGTCGACCAACCTGCGTACGAGCTGTGCCGCGCGAATGCTTGCCCGACTGAAGTCGACCGCAATCACGACGCGTTTGGGCAGCGCCGTCAACTCAGGGCGAACGGCGAGGACTGGAACACCGCCTATCGTCATGACTTCCCGCACTGTGTCGTTCCCGATGGCCCGCCCAATGGAGGTGTGCCGGCTCAATCCCATCACGACCACATCGGCCTCTTCCCGCTGCGCGGTTTCCACGACCTCCCGCGCGACCGCTCCAACCGCGATCTCGAACGGCCAACTCGCAGCCGCACCCCGGTCGATGTGGAGCACGGGGCGCATCCCGACCGCTTCTCTCGCGAGCGCCTGCGGCTCTTCGAGTTGTGCGACCAGCATCGCCGCTTCCGGCACGGTGGGGCCTATGTCGATGACATAGACGACCGATGGCCGGGCGTTACGCTCGCGCTGAAGCGCGGCCGCGACAGCGGTCGCAGCAGGCGCAAGATCATCATTGGTGATCGCGAGCAGCAGCTTCATGGGGACATCGCGTGCTCGTTCAGACATCGTTGCGTGCCGGAACTGTCAGCACGGACCAATGTGCCTCATGCGCCAGCTGCATCGAGACGCTCGATGCGCTACCCGGCACGGAGACGGCTATTCGCAGCTCGGGCACGCCAGGTCCTGAAGTCGTGTCGCGTGGCCGCGTCCAGGAGCGTGCGTGCGGGCCGTCATGCCCGATGCACGTTTCCGGCGTGCGCGTCGGATGAGTGATTACGGTTGGCACGTGTACTCCGTGCGTGCAGGGCGTCGCACTATTCGGGGACCATCAATAGCGACCACCGACGGTCGCTCAGGAGGTCCGCCGAGACACTGTCGCCGAAGAACCAATCGACGGCGGAGTGATGCCGGGATCCCAGAGCGATGACGTCAGGCCGCATGCGCACTGCGGCCTGCTTGACACCCTCGATCGAGCCACCGTGCTCGATGATGGAAGTGATCGTGACCGCCTTCTGTGACATCAGCTCGTCGATCAACAATGTGATCGCCGTTTGGAGCGCCAAAGAACCATCGGGGCTGTCATTGGTCGCATCCGCGCTGCTGCCCGGTGGAAGATCCGGCTGGACATACACGAGAATGACGCGGCCGCCTGGTACTACGAGCTGACATGCCAGATGCGCAGCTCGCAGGCTACCAATGCCAAAATCGAGAGCCACCAGAATCGACTCGGGGCGATGTACCAGCTCCGGACGGACTGCAAAGACCGCCGCCTGGGTGTGTTCGATAATCCCCTGCACCGTGTCGCGCACAAATGCGTGCCGGAAAAAGTTGTGGTCCGGCAATCCCAGGATCACGATCTCGGCACGAAGATCATGAGCCCGCCGCACGATTGTGGGCACGGTCACCCCGATCTCGACGTCGTATTGCCAGCTCGGAAGCGTACCCAGGATTCGTTGCACCTGATCTTCTAGCGCGGCCAGCTGGGAAGTACGATAGGCGGGATCAAGCGCAGCCTGCGGGACACCAAGCATCGTCCCAGTCGCAGCTGCACGTGCTGCGATATCGTCCTGCACGACACGCAGAACCGTCGGTACAGCGCCGCACTCCTGTGCGAGTGCATGCGTGATGTAGATCGCGGCGCTCGCCGCTGTATCAGCGGTTACTGCAACGACCGCCGGAAAGACCGGCGACAGTTGAGTTGCGCGTACCGCCAAACCCGCGGCCCGGGGCGCCGTCTGGGGCGAGGAGAGTGGTGCCATGAGTTGCTCCGGACGAGATGAGTTGATTCATCATACGCCCAGCCCACCCCCCTGGATGTCAGCGCGTCACCTGATCTTCGTGCGGGACTTCACCCGCGACATGTCGTCCATTGCCTGACACGGCAAGGGATGGTAGCGTGAAGTGAAAGGCGCTTCCCTCTCCCACCGTGCTCTCGACCCAGATCCGGCCATCGTGCGCTTCGATGATTCCCCGCACGATCGCGAGCCCCAATCCGGTTGATCGCTGGGCAGCGCCGCGGCGGGCATGCCAGAAGCGGTCGAAAACGTGCGGAATCGCGTCGACCGGAATCCCGCGTCCCGTGTCTCGCACGGTGACCTGCACTGCATCCGCAAGCGCGGCTGCGCTGACTGTCACGCTGCCGCCGGCGCGTGTGAACTTGCAACCATTGCCAATCAGATTCGAGAGCGCCTGCACGATACGCTCGCGATCGATCGTCAACATGCGTTCTTCCAGTCCGGGCGGAAGATCCATGACAAGCGCGATTTCCTGTTCGGCCGCAATGGGCCGATGCATTTCAACCGCTTGCTCGAGCGTTGGACCGACGGCCTGTTCCGTGCGTTCGATGGACAGCTTCCCAGCATCGATGCTTGCGATGTCGAGCAAATCCTGAATCATGCGCGACATCAACAACGCCGCCTCTTCTGCAAGCACGACGAGACCATGAGCCATGTCCGGCGTCGGCGGTGGATCGTCGTGCAGTGCGGACAGGCACATCGACATCGTGCTCAGCGGATTACGAAGATCGTGCGAGACAAGCGCCATGACTTCGTCGCGAGCGGCGGCAGCCTTCCGCATGCGCTCGGCAAGCACCCGGAGTTCGTCTTCTTTCCGAACCCGTTCGCTCACGTCGCGCAGGATCGCAGTATACCCCCATTCGCGGCCGACCAGAAATCGCGAGATCGACGCTTCCGCGGGAAACAATTCGCCATTCTTGCGTCGTCCCACGATGTGACTGCGCTCTCCCATACGTCGGGTCGTGTCGGACGACGCGGCGAATGCCGCGATGTGCGCGGCGTGCCGACTTCGCACGTCTTCCGGTAACAGCATATCCATCAGCTGTCCGATAGCTTCGGCCGAGCTGTACCCGAAAATCCGCTCGGCGCCCCAATTGAAGAGCGTGATCCGGCGTGCGCCGTCGATCGAGACGATGGCATCCGATGCCATCGAGACCATCCCGATGAACCTCGCCTCCGCCAGGCGATGCGCTTCTTCGCTTTGCTTCTGCCGGAGCAACTGAGCGAGCGGAGTTGCGACCGCGGACGCGAGCTTCACCAGCTCATCGTTGTTCGCGGGCACGTCGCGCATGTAGAACTGAAGGACGCCGACAAAATCATCGTCGGCGTACATCAGCGGGATGGCCACCGCTGCCCTGAGACGTGAAATGGCAGCCAGGGCACCGCGGGTGAAGATGCGCGACGTCGCCAGGTCACCGACCCAGACAGGACGCCCCGAATCCCACGCCGCCCCCGGAACCCCTTCCCCACGGTTGAACCGGAGTCCTGTCGCCTGGGTCGTAAACGTCTCGAGCCAGCCCTTTTCGCTCGTCCAGCTACCACAACACATGAGCGCTGGCGTTACGCCTTTCGAATTTTGCGGAATCCAGGCTTCGCCAAGCGGCCATCCCGTCGCCTGACAGATATTTCGCAGTGTCTCCTCGACCGCGAACGTGACGCTGGCGGTTTTGCATACCGCGAGCGCGATCCGCGCCAGCAGCTCGCCTTCCTGCTCTTCGTGTGTACGCCGGCCATCGGTGGCGACCGCCAGGAGAAGGACGGACCCGGTCTCCGCCAGTTCGCCGGCGGGCTGTATGACTACTTCAAAGGCGGCCTTTCCGTCACGCGCTTCTGCCGCAAAATCAAGCTGTACAACCCGTCCCCGGAAGGCTTCGTCGATCGCGTCCGCGACGGCCGCAGGGAGTATCCCGCGCGCAGAGGCGACGCCGTCCGGGGGGAGCCCAAAGAGACGGCGCGCTGCTGCCGTACCCTCCAGAACCTCATGATCCTGCGTCAGAATGAGCGCGTATCGCTCGGGATCCCCGAACAATGCGCGGAATGCATCCAGTACGAAATCCCTCGTATCCGATGCCATGGCATAAATGTACGCTGAGTCCAGTCAGGAATTCGGACGAGCTGTCATCCAAATACTGGACACGGCCGCCCCGATCGGGGGATATGTTCCGGAGTGATACTCTTCAGAAAAGGTGCGAGACCATGACGCTCGACATCATTCGAGTAGTGCTGGCTGACGATCATTCAGTTGTGCGCACCGGATTGAAAACCATCCTCAGCAAGGCTGCTGACATCGAAGTGGTTGCCGAAGCAAAGCACGGACGCGAAGCGGTAAGTCTGGTGGAGCGGTTTCATCCGCATGTCGTCGTGATGGACCTCGATATGGCTGGCGGCGACGGTACGGAAGCGACCAGGGAGATCGTCAGTCGGCTGAGCCCCACCAGAGTCCTCATCCTCACGATGCATGAGGAGGCAGAACATCTGTCACCCGCGCTGCACGCCGGCGCCTCCGGCTATCTCGTCAAGACCGCCGCGGACCGTGAGCTCGTCGATGCCATTCGGGCCGTTGCGTATGGCGATGTCTATCTAAGACCGACTGCTGCGCGAATGGTTGTCCAGCAACTCGTACACAAGGAACCGCGCCATGCCGATCGCGAACGGTTTGCGACGCTAAGCGAGCGCGAGGGACTTGTATTTCGGCATGTCGCGCGTGGATACTCCGGCCCGGAAATCGGGCACAAGCTGAACATCAGCGCCAAGACGGTCGAGACGTACAAGCAACGAATTCAGGAGAAGATCGGCGTGTCGCACCGCGCGGAATACATTCAACTCGCGGTCAAGCTCAAGCTATTCGACGAGGAGTGGGCACCGACCAAATAGCTCGCCACCGCGGGCTCGGTCTGGACATGGACATACGGACATGATGGTTTCGCATATTCTCCGCGAGATCTGTGAGCCACGGCATGCACCGTGTGAGCAGCCGTAACGATCGCTGCAGCAACATGGGCATCAAGCTGACTTCGGGCGTCGGCGCGTGCATGGAGTATCGCCTGCTCGCCGCAGGGTTCGGTGTCCTGGACCACACAGACCGCAGGAATTCCCGCCATTGGAGTCCAGCGATATCCCGGACTCGCCAGGCTCAGTGCGCCGGGAACAATGAGGAGTTGGGCAGACTCCGTCGCGCACAGCAGGGCGAGCCGCATATCGACATGCCCCGCCAACAACTCGAGCCGCCAGAATCCAGCCATCGGCGTGATCCTGTAGAGCTGCCGCGTAACGGAGGCGAGAAATTTTTCGATCGGCGCCTCCCCGTAGAGCGCATACCCATCCGGAAGCCACGTGACGGCGCGAACGCTGGCACCGGTACCCTGCGAAATCGCGTCGGCAAGCCGCAGGGCGCCGTCGCCGGACGGTGTTCCGTCACACATCACGACAATGTGCTGAATCGACGACGGAATGCTCCGGGCGATGTCCTTCGCATCCGGCGGGCCGAGTCGCTGCGCGCATCTTGTGTACATGGCTCTGCGAGTGATTGGGTTTACAAACCGGTCAGGGCTGGGGCGATCAGCATCGAACACGATGCATGGCGGATGAGGCCCCGTGTAACGTCATCGCCCACGGGCGGGGAAGGATCTGCTGGGGAGACGGCACGCCGGCCGGACAGGCCACAGGCAATGACGTCCGCCTGAATACCTTCAGCGAAGCTGAGCGTCTCCCGCGCCGCGTCTCCCAGCAGCATGATGGACTCGACGCAAACGCCGGATTCGTCACGAAGGGAGTGTTCGATATTCAGCAACTGGCGTCGCCGCTCTTCCAGCTCCTGTGCAGACGCATAGGAAACGACATGGATCAGGTACATGCGCGCGTCCGGTGCACTGAGACGTTTGACGATGTGCGCAGCGTGGATACTCGCGACGCTGAAGTCGATCGCGACCACGACGCGACGTGCGATTCCTCGAAGTGTTGGTGCCGCGATGTAGATCGGGACCGCGCACTGCATCAATGCATCGGTCGCGCGCTCATCTTCGGACTGCAGATCGAGACTCCGCTGCCGTCGCTGTCCGATGACCATCAATTGTGCATGACTCCGCGTCACGAGATCACAGGTCGTCTGGCCGAGCGGCCCATCGTGCACCGTGATTGGCCAGTTTGCCGCCTCGCCGACCGTGAGAGCCACTTGCGCCGCGATCATTGCGCAGCGTGCGTCCCGTTCTTCGGAAATCTCTTCCTGCGCGCCGCACTGCTTTCGCGGGTCATGAGAAACGTGGGACGCGCCGGCTGTATTATCACACTCTCGACATGCCGGTGACGCATGCTCCACGATCGAGAATACCTGCACATTTGCTCCGACGCGGCCCGCTATGAATGCGGCTGCGATCAGTGCGGTGTCCGCATGCGGATTTCCGTCTGTGGCGACAAGAATCGGCGCCTCACGCATGGCAGACACAAGCGACCCGGAAAGCTCTGTGGCCTGGGATTCCATTGCAGGGTGTCGCGAAGGGAAAGAGGCAGAATGACACAAGGACATACTATCTCGCGCACGGGAACGTCATGTCGGGAATTCAATGCATTTCGTGTAAGGACCTCGCGCCACCGCGCCACCACTCTTACGGACAAGGATGTCGGCTTTTCCCCGTCATCAAATACGGACGTATCTGACAGCGAGGTCATCCGCACAATCGCTAGGTTTTGCTGTACCTCGATTACACCACAGAAGCGGAGGCCCGAAATGGCAAGCGCGAACAAAGAACATGCAAGAATGACGGGGTCCTCCAGTCCGCCGGTATTTCGACAGCTCGCCCATCACGAAGCAGAGGCCCTGCTGGAACGCAATCACGTCGGACGCCTGGCGTTTACGTTGCATGACAGCGTGGACATCGAGCCCATCAGCTACGTCTACACGCATGGATGGCTGTACGGCCGCACTTCGCACGGCACCAAGCTCGCCATACTGACGCATCACCACTGGGTCGCATTCGAGGTAGACGAGGTCGCTGGCCAGTTCGACTGGCGCAGCGTAGTCATAAAGGGTGAGTTCGAGATAATTCCGGCCGATCTGTCGGGGCCGGATGCACTCGCATATATCAAGGCACTCGAGCTGCTGCGCCAATTGGAACCGGACACGTGGACCGAGCATGATCGGGCGGCATTCCGGAACGTGCTGTTTCGCATCCACATCAATGAGATCAGCGGGAGAGAGGCGACGTCGACCCAGTCATGACCAGATTGAGATCTGCTGAGTGCCACATCGGACTGTTCTTACCACGATCGCTGAACTGCCGTGCTCCGTGCCCGCCGGCGGGGAGGGATATACTCCTGCGAGCATATCCCTCCTCAACGCGGCTGGCGATTCGCGCACCTCAAAGAACGCCGACCGTCAGGAGATCCTCGACTTGACGAACGCCCGGGGCAGCCCACGCGGCACGCTCGGCGTCGTTGCGCTCGGTCCATGACCGCACAGTCCCGCGCAACGTCACGGTGCCATCGCTCGCAGATACCTGAACGTGCTTCGAGTCGATTTCCGCGTATCGCTTCAAGGCGGACTCGATCTTCCCTTTGACGTCGCTCACGGAGACACTCGGCGTCACCGCGATCAGATTGGACACGCCGCGCACTCCGGTGAGCGACCGAACGGAAGCTTCCGCCGCGCGTCGCTGGAAATCCCATTCGACGTGCCCCCGCAGCGTGACCCACCCATCCTCGACGTCGACCTGGATCTTGTCTTCAGGTACGGAGACGTTCCAGATGAAGCCGTTGAGAACGGCATGTGCAATGTCCGTATCGTTCCGCTTGTACTCGGGCAGCAGGTGCACTTCCAACTCGTCCGCGAGTGCCTTGACGCCGGACACCCGGCGCGCGGCCTTCTCGGCTGCATATTTCTGACTGTAGTTGCGCACTTTACCCGATAGCGTGACGACACCGGCCTTTGCTGCAACACCGACTTCTGTCGCTGTCAACGCGGGGTCCCACGCCAGTTCGTCGATCACGTTCTTCTGTAATGCTGTGTCGGAATACATTGTACGATCCCTCACTCGATGAGTTTGATGGACGTGCTTCGCGCCAGCCCGTGTCGACACGGTTGAATCAGCCCGCCGGCTGACATTCTGAAACGTGCACGCCCACAACCGCGTACGCAGTCCGGAAAAACATGAATTTGCGTCCGGAAGTCCTGACGTCGAATGTCAGTCATGAGACGACATCGCGCATCGCGCCTGCTTGCTGCTCTTTCGACCGCTCCGGCGTTGCAGTATTGTATACAATCCTGATTCCTGACCTATCCAAATGCGCATCCATAAACTCGAGTCCAATGCCGGTGGAAAGCTCACCGCAAAGCGCTCTGCCAGGCCGGCGTCACGCCCGCCCCGCTCCACCCCTCATGAGCGTGTGACACTCGGCGTCATCGTCGGCAATCGGGGCTTTTTCCCCGGCCACCTCGCGAGCACGGGACGCGATGACATGCTCAAGGCGCTCGCCGAGGAAGGGATCGACGCGATAGCGCTCGGTCCGGAGGATTCGGTGCACGGAGCCGTCGAGAGTCGCGACGAGGCCAAGGCATGCGCGGCGCTCTTCCGCGCCAACGCCGACAAAATCGCCGGCGTGATCGTCACCCTGCCGAATTTCGGCGACGAGCGCGCGATCGCGGAGACGCTCCGCATGGCCCGGCTCGACGTGCCCGTGCTCATCCACGCCACCGCCGACGATCCGGCCAGAATGGGCATCGATGCACGACGCGACGCTTTCTGCGGCAAGATGTCCGCCTGCAACGTGCTCACGCAGTACGGCATTCCCTACTCGCTCACGTCACTGCACACCCAGCGTCCGGAATCCGAGAGCTTCCGCGCCGATCTGCGCAGCTTCACCAGCGTCTGCCGCGTCGTACGAGGTCTCAAGCATGCGCGTATCGGCGCAATCGGCGCTCGGCCGGCCGCGTTCAAGACAGTTCGGTTCAGCGAGAAGATACTCGAGGCCTCCGGAATCGCCGTCGAGCCAATCGATCTGTCCGAGATTCTCGGACGCATCGACCGCCTCGCGAACGACGACCCTCACGTTCGCACGAAACTGGACGAGATCGAGGCCTACGTCTCAACGGACGGCATCCCGTCCGAAGCGCTCATGAAGATGGCCAAGCTGGGCCTCGTGATCGACCGCTGGATGCACGAGGCAGACGTAACGGTAAGCGCAATCCAGTGCTGGACCTCCATGGAAGAGTTCTTCGGCGTGGTACCATGCACGATCATGAGCATGATGAGTGATGTGAATCTTCCCAGTGCATGCGAGATGGACGTGTGCGGCACCATCAGCATGTACGCACTGACGCTCGCGTCCGGGACGCCCAGCGCTCTCCTGGATTGGAACAACAACTACGGAGATGATCCCAACAAGGCCGTATGCTTCCACTGCAGCAACCTGCCGAAGGCTTTCTTCGAAGACGTGCAGATGGACTATCAGGCGATCATAGCCGGCACCGTGGGACGGGAGAATACATACGGCACCGTCGTAGGCAAGGTGAAGGCGAACCCGATGACGTACGCGCGCTTTTCGACTGACGACCGCAGCGGCCGCATCCGCGGCTATGTCGGTGGCGGGCGATTCACGAACGATCCGCTCACCACGTTCGGCGGCGCCGGCGTGGTGGAGATTCCGCGCCTGCAGGAATTGTTGCACTTCATCTGCGAGAAGGGCTTCGAGCATCACGTCGCGGGTACGATGGCAACCGTGACCGATTCGGTGCACGAGGCGACGTCGCGATATCTTGGCTGGGACGTCCACAAGCACGCGTAGCAGAGTGCCTATCGTCGCAGGGGTCGATTTCGGCACGCAGAGCGTGCGCGTCGCGATCGTCGACAGCAAGGCTGGACAGCTCGGTGCCGGCGTCGCCGGATTGCCGCTGCTGCGCGATCCGAACGATCCCGACTTCGCGACCCAGCCGCACGACGCGCAGATGAATGCGCTGGTCGACGCGATGCGGCTTGCACTCGCGGACGCGAGAGTCGATGGACATGACATTCTCGCACTGGCGCTCGACACGACCGGATCGTCGGTGATACCGGTAGGCGAAGGACTCGTCCCACTCGACGATTACTATCTCTGGGCCGACCACCGCGCAAAGCATGAAGCCGCGCTGATAACAGAGATCGCGCATCGCGAGGGATTGGAGGCGATCCAGTACTGCGGCGGTGTTTATTCCGCCGAGTGGGGCTTTGCCAAGCTGCTGCACTGGCTGCGAAACAATCCCGACAAGCGCGACAGGTTCGTGACAGCGCTCGAGAACTGCGACATGGTTGCGGCGACGCTGTGCGGCGTCTCCGATCCGCGCGAGGTCGCCCGCTCGATCTGCGCCATGGGACACAAGTGGCTCTGGAACGAGGAGCTCGGCGGCCTTCCATCGGAGGAATTCCTCTGCGCGGTGGATCCGCTGCTGGCCGGCGTGCGCGCGAAGTTGCAGGGCCGCTATCTCACGTCGGAGCATGTCGCGGGCGAACTGTCCGCGGATTGGGCCGCCAAGCTCCGTCTCAGAGCTGGAATTCCAATTCCGGTTGGTGCATTCGACGCACACTGGGATGCCATCGGTGCCGGCCTCGTCGAAGGCGACGTCGTCAACGTGATCGGGACGTCCACGTGCATCGTCGCCATCGGGAAGAATGTCGACTGCGTACCGGGCGTCTGCGGAGTGGTGCGCGGATCCGCGCATCCGGATTATGTCGGCGTCGAGTCGGGACTGTCCGGCGTGGGCAGCATCTTCGAGTCCATAGCAACGCGAAGCGGAAGCACGGTCGAGGAGCTCTCCGCCGGCATCGAGCACTATCGCGCGGGCCAGACCGGACTGCTGCGGATGGTGTGGGACAACGGCGACCGCACGGTGCTGGTGAATCCGCATCTTGGCGGTGTGACGTTCGGCTGGAATCTGAACCACAGCGCGCGTGACGAGCTATTCGCCGCAATCGAGGGGACCGCGTTCCACACGCGCATCGTACTCGAACGAATGGCGGAGCACGGCGTGCCGATCAATCGCGTGATACACGGCGGCGGGATAGCGCAGAAGAACGACGCGCTCAACCGCGTCTACGCAAACGTGCTCGGCAAGCCGATTCTCGTGCCCGAGCGTCCGATCACGGGACTCGGCTCATCCATCTTCGCCTTTCTCGCCGCCGGTGTCTTCGGCACGATCGAGGAAGCGCAGGCCGCGCTCTGCCCGCCATTTCGCGTCATCGAGCCCGAGCCGCGCGAGCAGGCGACCTGTGAACGGCTGTATGAGATGTACAGGTCGCTGTACTTCGCGATGGGTGATCCATCGTCGCCCGCGATACGTGTCGGCACCGTGCTCCCGGACTTGCGTCGGATCGCGGCCGAGGTTCGCGCAGCCAGGGCGGCCGCAGTGCAGTGATGCGGCGCTGCCGATTGGGCTGTATACTTTATCCAATCTCAGGAAGGCATCTGATTCCAGCTTCGGATAAGGATCTACTCCCATGTCGGATTCCGTATCACGGCGCGACGCCATCAAGCGCCTCGCCACGATCACCGCGGGCTTCGCGCTAAGCGGCGACATCACCCGCGGCGGACTCACCATCCGCCGCACCGCTCGCGACATCACCATCGCCGGCCAGCCAGTGGAGATCACCGTCTTATCGCTGAGCCCGCAAACAGCGCGACTCACGATTCGCCCACTGCAGAACGGGCAACCACAGCCGCTGCCAATCACGGGTGAGCTCGTTGACCACGAGATTGGAAAGATTTCGCGGCGCGGCCGCACTGCGACCGACCTTGCACGCGTGCGAGCTGGCGATCTGTTCGTGACGGTGACCGACGACCCGCCGAGGATTCGAATCGAGACCGCCAGCGGCACGATCGTTCAGGATCTCGCGTTCGACGCATCGACACCCGGCATGTCGTTCTCCCTCGGACACGGACCGCTGCTCGGCCTCGGCGAGGGAGGCCCGCAATTCGATCGCAAGGGAAAGACCGATCCCATGATCATCGGACAGGGCGGCTATCGCCTGTCGACGAACGGAACTCGCGCCCCGATTCAGTGGCTCGTGGGAACCGACGGCTGGGCGATGTTCGTTCATCGACCGCACGGCACATTCGATTTCACCGGCACTACGGGGAAGTTCATCCCCTCGCCGGCGTTGCCGCTCGACATATTCGTCGTTTCGTCGAAAGAGCCGCGCGTGATCATGCGCGAGTACGCGCGCATCACCGGCCTGCCCGAGATGCCCGCACTCTGGGGGTTCGGCTACCTGCAATCGTCCCGCACCCTCGCCGGTCCTGATGAAGTAATGGGCGTCGCGCGCACCATGCGCGAGAAACGGCTTCCATGCGATGCACTCATCTACCTCGGCACGGGTTTTTGTCCGTCGGGCTGGAACACCCGCAACGGTGACTTCACCTGGAACTCCGCAAACTTCCCATCGCCAAAGCAGCAGGTCGCGGCGTTGCACGCAGAGCATTTCAAGGTCGTGCTGCACGTGGTCGTGGAAGGGCATCATCTCACGGGTACCGTGTCGGATCCATGCACCGCTGCGCCGCTTCCGAGCGGAGTGACTCCCGACGGACACTGGCCACCCGACCGGCAGGTTGCGTGCTACTGGCCATCGCACAAGTCCGTGATGGTGGACGACGGGATAGATGGATGGTGGCCGGATCAGGGCGATGGCTTCGATGGTCCGTCGGAACTCAACCGCCATCGCATGTACTGGGAAGGCACTCAGCTCTTCCGTCCCAACGAGCGTCCCTTCGCGCTTCACCGCAATGCATCGGCGGGCGTGCAGCGGTTTGGCGGCCTTCTCTGGTCCGGCGACGTCCAGTCACGCTGGGAAACGCTGCGCACTCATGTCGCTGTCGGTATCAATGCAGGTCTCACTGGATTGCCGTACTGGGGAACGGACATCGGCGGATTCGTTCCAACGTCGGAGTACACGGGGGAGCTGTACGTGCGCTGGTTTCAGTTCGGTGCATTCTGTCCGCTGTTCCGATCACACGGACGCAACTGGCATCTGCATCTGCCGTGGGGCTGGGATGGAGGTGATGGCGGTCCGCCGGAGACACGCAATTTTCAGGTGGATCCGGCAGAGTTGCATAACACCACTGTCGAGCCGATATGCCGGAAATATCTGGAGCTGCGTTATCGCCTGTTGCCATATCTGTATACCGCCGTTCGTGAGAGTCACGACACGGGGATGCCCATCATGCGCGCGCTGTGGCTGCACCATTCCGGAGAGGAAGCCGCGGTCGCGCGCGGCGACGAGTATCTCTGGGGCCGAGATCTGCTCGTCGCGCCCGTGGTGGAAAAAGGCGTCACATCACGGCGCCTGTACCTTCCGCGCGGAAGCTGGTTCGACTTCTGGACCGAACAGCGCACCGAAGGCGGTCGCGAAATCGATCGCGCAGTGGACCTCGCGACCACGCCACTCTACGCGCGTGCAGGCTCCATCATACCAATGGGCCCGGTCAGACAATACGTCAGCGAGCAGAGCGACGAGCCGGTGACTCTGGTTGTCTATCCGGGCGCCGACGGTGAATCGTCATGGTACGAGGACGACGGAAATACGTTCGATTATCGACGCGGTGATTTCATGCGTATCAACATGACGTGGCACGATGCAACACGCCGGCTCAGCCTGCGCCTCGCACCAGGTTCACGCATGCGCGAGCCTGCACCGCGACGCATCGATGTGCGCGTGGCAGGAAGTAAGAAAGTGACTTCGCTCTCGTTCACCGGTCGTGAGATCGAAATCTCGCTTTGAGCGCTGACTGAATCGAACCCCATGCAACATCGACCTGCCAATCGCTAGCTCTTTACCTGCCCGTAATACGCCGCCGGTCCGTGCTTGCGCAGAAAATGCTTGTCGAGCAACGCCGCCGGAATTGCATCCGCGTTCGCATTCAGCGTAAGTGTCGCGTACGCCATACGAGCCACTTCCTCGAGCAGGTCCGCAGTCTCCACCGCGGCGCCGACAGATTCACCCCAGCAGAAACTCGCATGCCCCGCCACGAGCACCGCCGGCATTCGCAGCGGATCGATGTTCGCGAATCTGCGCACGATCTCGCGACCGGTGTTGGCCTCGTATTCCGACTGAATGTCGTCCGCCGAGAGATGCGCGGTCAATGGAATCGCGCCGTGAAAATAGTCGGCGTGCGTCGTGCCGAGGCACGGAATCTCGCGTTGTGACTGTGCCCAAACCGTGGCGTAATGCGAGTGCGTGTGGACCACGCCGCCGATGCGATCGAACGCGCGGTACAGCTCCAGATGCGTGGCAAGGTCCGACGACGGGCGCAGACTCCCTTCCACGACGTCACCGTTCATGTTCACGACTACCATCTGCGCAGGGGTCATCGCATCGTACGGCACACCGCTCGGCTTGATCACCACGACACCGGACTCACGATCGATCGCGCTTGCATTCCCGAAAGTGAATCGCGCGAGCCCGCGCTCCGCCAGTTCCTTGTTCGCTTCGCAGACTTCGCAGCGAAGATCCAGCAATGCACCGCGTCTGTCCGTCATACGATACCCGCCCGCTGCTTTGCACGCTGAATGATCGCCGTCATCGCATCACGATGGCTGGTGAAGGTGTCGTCCACGACCTGAAGTGTGGGAATGCTGTTCGGCGAGAGCGATAACGTCTCGGAATTGAACCGGCCGAATCCCGATTCGTGTACGCCGCTGCTGCCGCGGCCCGGGGCTGGGCTGCTGAGATGCTGATACGCGTGACTGTACTTCGACCACAGTGGCCCCAGACCGACCTGAAACATTGGAATGAAGCCGTGCAGCGCGTCATATGGCATCTCACCGACGCATGCAACCTGTGGATGCTTCGCGCGCAGACTCTCGACCAGTCGCCGCGTTCCCTCGTGCATGTCGCCATTGGTGCTGTTGACGTGGCCGCCCACGATGTCGAGAAAATACGCGTCGACGCCGTAGCGCGTTATCATGTCGGAGATCCGGCCCTCGAGATGCTCGCGCCACGCGTCGGCGCCGAGGTTCATGTACGCGAGCCATCCGTCACCGTGACGGTCGTTGTTCCAGTCGACCCAGTCCAGATTGTAGACGTTGCCGTCGATCTTCCGTGTGACCGCGCTGGCAATCGTGGGCCAGCTGGGCAGCTTCGTGTTTGCGGCGTTCGTGCCGTACATCGGCATCAGCTTGAAACCGAGCTTGTGACCCTCGTCGATCAGCCGACGGAAGCCTGCTTCGCCGCCCATGCGATCGGAGACCGTGTACGTCGGATAGTCCCAGTAGTAGCGTCCGTCCCACGCGGGCAGGAACACCAGCACGCGATCGGCTGGAATCTGCGTCGCCATCCAGCGCAGAATCTCCAGCATCTTCGCGAAATCGTTGAACATGTAGCCCGTGTAGTGCATGCCATGCAGCGTCGTCACCATCGCCAGCTTGCGCATCCACGCCGGCACATCGGTGCGCGTCTCCCATGACTTGAGAGAAAAGGCTTTCTCGACGTGTTGCATGTGCAGAGCTGTCGCGTCCTGCTCGTTTGCGACGCGGCCGAGCCGCCACGCAGGCACGACAACCTTCCTGTCCTCGCGCCACCCGTCGTGCTCGTAGACCGCCTCCACTCGATAGCCCGTCTCGCCCGGCGCGAGATAGAATCGCTTTGGGCGCATGCGATCGTCCAGCGACGAAACGTAGAACACATCGGTCGGCGTCTGGATCATGAGCAGCGGCGTCGTCATGCTTCCACCGGGACCGTTCAGATCACCGGCGCCGAATGCGTAACCAGCGAGCATCTCGTCGTCGTGCGGATCGCGGAATCCGCCTGCGCCGAACGAAACGTGACCGCGCGGCACGCTGCGGACGATCGTGGTGACCGACTTGACCGGCCGTTCCATCTCCACCACTGCATCCCACTCGATCGCACTCCCGTTGCGCCGGAGTGACGCGGTCAGCCGCCCGGGCGCCGTCTGCTGCCCGCCAGCCCAGACGAAACGATCACACGTGATAGTCAGCGCGTCGCCATTTCCGTCGGCCCTTATCGCCGCCCGGTCGAGACCATAGGTGTTCTCGTCGGTAAAGACGAGAAATCCGAACGTGTAATCGCCAAAGGCCACCGACGGCTCGGGGAAGTCGAAGCTGAACTTCTGGAAACTGCGACCGCGCGGCGGAATGAATATCTCGCTCGTCGAGACCAGGTCCAGAATCGTCCCCGGGGCGTGCCGCACGACCGGAGTGGCCGCTCCCGCCATGGGCGTTGTCGCGACCTGACCAGTTGCCGGCGCCGCGCGTTGCAGCGGATCCGGCGCGACCAGTGCGCCGGCGCCGACCAGGCCCATTGTTTTCAGCCAGTCCCGGCGAGTGACCGAGTCGCTCATGAATCAAGACCTCGCATCGAGTGCTGCCGGGTGTGGCCCGCCGACACGGCCAATCCGTGTCATGTTCGGTATACTATATCCGAGAGGAGAATCGAGCGCCAGCACGTCGGCTGCCATTGTCCCCCCTTCAACACGCTGAGCAGGCAAATCTCGCAGGCGAATCACGAGGAGCATTCCATGACGTTGTCCCGCCGTAATGTTCTCAAACTGGGCCTGGGAGCAGGCGCGGTTTCATTGCTCGATTCCATTGCGAGCGGAGTCGCCGACGCAGAGGCGACCACGCCCCCGAGCAAGCTGCTGCAGCCGCCCCGGAATCAGATTCTGGCGGCGCGGCCGCTGCCCCTCGACGGGGTGCGTCTGCTCGGTGGTCCGCTCAAGCAGGCGCAGGACGCCGACATCAGATATCTGCTCGAGCTGGAGCCCGATCGAATGCTTGCCTACTACCGGCAGAACGCCGGCCTCACTCCCAGGGCAAAGCCATACGGTGGCTGGGACGGCGGCGGCCGCAATCTCACCGGTCACATCGCCGGCCACTACCTCTCGGCGACCAGCGCGATGTGGTCCGCGACCGGTGACAGGCGTTTCAAGGAGCGCGTGGACTACATAGTCACGGAGCTCAAGCTGGTGCAGGACAAGCACGGCGACGGCTACCTCAGCGCGCTCGAAGGCGGCCGGCAATGTTTCAACGCACTCGCAAAGGGCGAGATCAAGGCGGCTGCATTCGACCTCAACGGCCAGTGGTCGCCCTGGTACACGCTGCACAAGACCTTCGCCGGACTGCGCGATGCCTATCGCTTCACTGGCAACAGAACGGCTCTGAATGTGGAGACGAAATTCGCTGAATGGGCGCACGGAATTCTGTCCGGCCTCGACAACGAGCAGATACAGCACATGCTCGACACCGAGTTCGGCGGAATGAACGAGGTGCTGGTCGATCTGTACGCAGACACCGGCGATCGGCGCTGGCTGAATGTCTCATATGACTTCGAGCACACGGCCTTCATTCAGCCGCTGCAACGTCATGAAGACGTGCTGAACGGAAAACACGCAAACACGCAGATCCCCAAGCTCATCGGATCGGCTGCCAGATATGCGTACACGCAACAGGTGCCCGATCTTCTGGCCGCCGCGTTCTTCTACGACCAGGTAGCGCAACACCACAGCTTCTCCACGGGCGGTGACGGCACGGACGAATATTTCGGCCCGCCCGATCGCCTCGGCGCACGCGTGCACGGCCGCACCGCCGAGTCGTGCAACGTCTACAACATGCTCAAGATGTCCCGGCAGATGTTTTCCGTGGCGCCCGATGTCCACTACGCGGATTTTCACGAGCGCGCGCTTTTCAATCACGCGATGGCGTCCATCAATCCGGATAATTCGCGCATGTGCTACATGGTGCCCGTGGGCCCCGGAGTCACGCACGAATATCAGGACATGCTGCATAGCTTCACGTGCTGCGTTGGCACGGGCATGGAGAATCACGCACTCGCCGGCGACGGGATGTACTACGAGTCCGGCGACAAGCTGTGGGTCAACATCTACGCACCGTCCACCGCGAAATGGCCAGCGGCGGGCGTACAACTCGCGATGGAAAGCGACTTCCCCGAAGGCGAAACGGCCCGCCTCACTCTCAAATTGCAGCGGCCCAGACAGTTCACGCTCGCGATGCGGCGACCCTACTGGGCCGGCGATGGCTACTCGGTGAGCGTCAACGGCAAGACTGTCACGAACTCCGCGGAGACGCCCAAGTCCGCTGAAGCCGCGCGGGGACCAGCGCGACACCCCATGTACAGCTCGCCCGTGCCGGTGGGATCGTACGTCGAGGTGAAGCGCACCTGGCACAGCGGCGACGTCGTGGAAGTGACACTGCCCAAGACTCTCCGACTGGAACCAACTCCCGACATGCCGCAGCGCGTCGCAATCATGTGGGGACCATTCGTGCTCGCTGGCGACCTGGGCCCCGAGCCGCCGCATCGCGAAGACGACAACGGTGACGGAGAAAACGAGGGAGTGCACGCTCCCGTGGTTGTGCCGGTCTTTGTCGCAGCCAACGTTCCGGTCGAGAACTGGGTCAGGCCGGTGCCGGGCGAGCCCGGTCGGTTCCGAACCGTGGGCGTCGGACACGAGCCGACGGTGGCCGGAACCGCGCACGAAGTCGATCTCGTGCCGTTCTATCGCCTGCACGAGCGTACCTACTCGACATACTGGGATCTCCTCACCCCCGATCAGTGGACGGCGCAGAAAGCAGAGTACGCGCGCGACGCCGAGAGCCAGCGCAAGCTCGAAGCTGCGACAGTTGCCTTCGTCCATCCGGGAGAAACGGCTACCGAACAGTCGTTCGACTACCAGGGCGGCAAGGACGCGACCCCGCAGCACGTGCTCGGACGCACTGCCCGCGCGGGACGAAGCTGGTTTTCCTACGATCTACCGGTCGAGGCGGGGCACCCCATGGTCCTCGTCGCGACGTACTACACTGCGGACCGTCGCACCTCACCCGCCCGGTTCGATATCCTGGTCGACGGCCAACAGATCGCCGAGCAAAAGGTGGAGCGGACCGACCCCGGCCAATTCTACGATGTGCGTTGTCCGGTGCCGGCAGCACTGGTGCAGGGCAAGTCGAAGGTCACGGTGCGCTTTCAGGCCGCTGAGGGAAGTCAGATCGCGGCGGTGTTCGGAGTGCGAATGACGCGAGGAGACGCACTGCCGTAGCGCCACACCAGGTGACGCTGACGTCACGCGATGACACTCGGCTCACGCAGCCGGCAACACTGTCGCGGTGGTGCCGGTCATCAACCGCAGGAGACCTTCCTGCGTCGCGTCGGAGCGGGCGACTTCGCCGACGACGCGGCCGTTTCGTAGCACGAGGATGCGCGTCGAGAGATTGATCAGCTCGGGCAGCTCGCTCGAGATGAGCAACACTGCGCATCCACGCGACGCCAGCTCGTCGATCCACGCGTGCAGCTCCGCCTTGGCTCCGACATCCACGCCGCGGGTTGGCTCGTCGAGTATGAGTATGTCGCAATCGGCGGCGAGCCATTTTGCCATCACGATCTTCTGCTGATTACCGCCTGACAACTCGGCGGTAACGGCTTGTGGAGTCGCACGTACGCGAAGCCGTTCGAACAGCTGGTGGATCACACCGCTCTCCCGCGCCCTGTCGATCCAGCCCAGGCGCGCGAAGAGCGGCAATGTCGGCAACGTGCTGTTCTCCCCGGTTCGCATCGAAAGAACGAGGCCCTGCTTCTTGCGATCCTCGGGAACGAATCCGATACGCAACCGCACTGCGTCCCGCGCCGACCGGATTACTGCACGTACACCGCGCACCCAGACCGTGCCATGCGTCGCTGGCTCGAGCCCGAAAATGGATTGCGCGATCTCCGAGCGTCCTGCGCCGATCAGTCCGGCCAAGCCGAGTACTTCGCCTGCGTGCAGCGTGAACGAGACGTTGGAGAACGCTGCGCCGCGCGCGAGTCCTTCGACACGCAAACGTTCCTCACCGCGCTCCTCCCCTGTTGCCGTCGGGAAATACTGTTCCAGCCGGCGCCCGATCATGAGTTGGATGAGTGCACCCTCATCCAATTCGTTTGCCGGTCGCGTGACTACGTGCTGGCCATCCCGGAGCACGGTGATCTCATCACACAGTCGGTGTATTTCCATCATTCGATGCGAGACGTAGATGATCGTAACGCCGCGCGCCTGCAGTTCGCCAATCAGCGTAAAGAGTCGCTCGGCGTCGTCGCCGCCCAGACTGCTGGTGGGCTCGTCGAACACGATGACCCTGGCGCCGGCGCCAACTGCACCCGCGATCTGCACTAGCTGCTGCTCAGCAACCGTGAGCGTGTCCATCGGCCGCGACGGATCGATCGTCGCACCGATGGTCGCCAGCAACTCCTTCGCGCGGCGGTGCGTGACGTCGCGCCGAACGAATCCGAACCGACGCGGAAGCGTGCCGAGACAGAGATTCTCGCCAACGGTGAGATTCTCGCAGAACGCGAGCTCCTGGTGCACCATCGCCACGCCCGACGCAAGTGCATCACGCGGGCTGTCGAATCGAGCGGGACGACCTTCCAGCAGGATCTCGCCGTCGTCAGGGCGCTGCAGTCCCGCCAGAATCTTTCCCAACGTACTTTTGCCGGCGCCATTCTCACCGCACACCGCGTGGCAGGAGCCGGCGCGCACGTCGAAGCTCACGTTCGAAAGTGCGAGAGCTCCTGGAAAGCGTTTGGTGATGTGTGAGAACGAAATCGCCGCCATGTTACTTCATCGCGAGATATTTCGGATCGACGTCGGTGAATCCCCACGCTTTCAACTGGCGGGCCCATGTGCCGAGATTGTCCTTCGATACGCGCACGAGATCCATCTGCACGTGAGGCGGTACATCCTTGTGCAGATAAACATGATCGAAGATCGTCTTCACGGAGACGTAGCCCCAGAGGTACGTCGGTTGTGCGAGGAGCACCGGCGCAAGGCCTTTATCCACGTATGGCAGCTCGGCAGGCAACGCGTCCACGGAAACAATCTTGAGTCGCGCGGGATCGAGATCTGTCAGGAGCGCCTTTGTAAAAAGTGCCCATCCACCGATCATCGCCCAACCCTGAATGCCCGGATATGCGTTCTGTGCGCGCACCACTTCCGCCGCGGCATCCTGCGGAGTTTCCTCGTGATAGAAGGTGTTGACGATGGTGATGCCGGGATAATTCTTCGCCTCGTTCTTCACTCCCTCGATGCGCTTCTGCAGATTCGGCGCGTTCTGGCTTCCGCCCAGAATCGCGATCCGGCCCTTGCCGTTCATCTGCTTGGCGAGCTCCTGCATCACCTGCTTGCCTATCAGCTCGTCGTCGCCACCGTAGAACGAGAATCGCTTGGAGCCGGCGACGTCGCTATCGAACGTCATTACTGGAACGCCGCGGTCCACTGCTTCGTTCACCGCTCCGATCAGCTTGCCCGCATCGCTTGCCGAGAGGAGAATCGCGTTGTCGCCGCTGTTCACCGCCGACGCGATCCGTTGCGCCTGAATCGTCGCATCCTCGCTCGGCGGCGTCAGCCAGTCAACGCGCACGTTCACACCATACTGCTTCGACAGCTCCTTCGCCGCCGAGTCCGCGCCGGTGCGTCCCGAGAGGAACACCGGATTGGTGGAACTCTTCGCGATCATCGCGATCGTGAACGTCTTTGCGCCACCGGAGGACGCGCTACCACCCTTCGCAGCACTTTCTCCCGAACCCCCGCAGGCGAGCATGGCGGCAGCGCTCAGAAGGAATGGAACGGGGATGATATGCGATCGCTTCATCACAACGCCTCTCATGTTACAGTGGATGTGTCTTTCGTGGCAGGAACTGCGGCCATTCGGCGCGCGAGCAGACGGGTGCCACCCTGATCCAATACGACGGCGAGGATCAGTGCGCTGCCAATGATGATCCACTCGTAGTTCTGGTCCAGATGCAATGTACGAATCGCCTGCCGGATCATCACGATGAGAATTGCCCCCAGCATCGCGCTGATCGCGCTGCCCTTCCCCCCGATGAGACTTGCACCGCCGACCACTGCAGCCGCGATCACGTACAGCTCGTAGCCGTTCGCGTCCGACGACGTCGCAGATCCATAGAATGACGCGCCCAGGAACGCCGCGATTCCGGCGCTCAGGCCTGAGATCGCATACACACCGAGCTTGATGCGGTCCACGCGAAGTCCCGAGTAGCGGCTCGCTTCCGGATTGCCACCGATCGCGAATACGTAGCGTCCGCTCACAGTCCGGCTCAGATACACCTGTCCGATCGCCGCCACGACGAGCATCACGAGCACCGGTACGGGATACAGGTCGGCACCCAGACCCAGGCGCGCCTTGGCGACGCTCGTCAGCGCGCCGGGTACCAGAATGCTCTCCGCGTGGCTCACCACGAACGCAACGCCGCGCAGCACCCACATGGTGCCGAGCGTGACGATGAATGGATGCACGCCAAGGCCAATCACCATGAACCCGTTGGCGAGTCCGCATAGCAGTGCGATGGAGAGGCAGGTCGCCAGAGCGACGAACACGGTGGCGACGGGCCCCATGGGACCGACGGCACGGAGCACCATCGCCATCCCGACGCCGGCCAGCGCATAGATCGCGCCGACGGAGAGGTCGATCCCGCCGGCGATGATCACGATCGTAGCCCCGACGCCCATGATCGCGAATGAGCTCGCGTCGGTGCCCATCTGCACCAGCGTGTAGACGTTGAGGAAATTATTTGTGTGGGCGCCGCTCACCGCGTCGATATGGGAGCCGGCTGCGAATGTCAGCGCGATACCCAGCGCGATCAGGACGGCGACGATTCCAATCTGCTGCGATTTCAACACGACGCCGGCAGCTCGGCGTAGGGGCGGTGTCCAGAGTGGGGTGGAAGTCACGTTGTGCGGCGGACTGGAGAAGAAGATGTCGGCGTGCGCAACGATGGGCCACGGCGCGAGACTTGTCAACGTGGGAGGCCCTGATGCCGCCGACGAGCCCGCTGATTACCCGTATGTGCCCCACAGCACATACCTTTGATCTGGTAGTCCCCGATTCGAACGTATCACCCTCCGATAATCCCGCGTAATCGATGTCTGAGAGCCAGTCGTCACCACGCGCACTCGCGGCGCATCGTGTGGTGCACCGCTACGGTAGTGTGCTCGCCCTCGACGGCGCGAGTATTACCGTCGATGCGGCTCGGGCTCTCGCGCTCGTCGGCGAGAGCGGCTCCGGCAAGACGACACTCCTGCGATGTTTCAACCGCATGGCGGAGGCGGACGCAGGGGCGATCCAGGTAGGCGGTATCGATGCGCGATCTCTCCCGGTGATCACGCTGCGCCGTCATATGGGGTACGTCCCCCAGGATGGTGGATTGCTGCCGCACTGGCGCGTGCTGCGTAATGTGGCGCTCGTCCCGAAACTGCTGCAGATGCACGAACCGGAGTCGGAAGCTGCCGAAGCGCTTCGCCTCGTCGGATTATCGCCAGACACGTTTGGCGGCCGCTACCCGCACGAGCTGTCCGGCGGGCAACGTCAGCGCGTAGCTCTCGCTCGCGCACTCGCCGCGCGGCCCGGCGTGATCCTGCTCGACGAACCCTTCGGCGCGCTCGACGCCATTACGCGCGCGGAACTGCACGAGACGTTTCAGGATGTGCGCCGCCAGCTGCCGATGACCGTGCTCCTGGTCACGCATGATCTCGCCGAGGCGGCGCGGCTCGCGGACGAAATCGCCGTGATGAGATCAGGGCGAGTGGAACAACAGGGAACCATGTCCGATCTCCACACTGCTCCCGCAACGAGCTACGTCGCAGCACTGATCGCACGAGCGAGAGCGACGTCGGCGCATCTCATCCCCACGCCATGAGCGGTTCGCGCAGCCGGATCGCACGCATGATCTTCGTATTCCCTGCCATCCTGCTGCTATCGCTCGCGGCCAGTGGAGCGAATGGATTCGCGAACGGTTCGCGCGGACAGACCTTCGGCCCCGTCGCACCACCACCACACGCGAATCCGGGTGAGCAGAACCAGCCTCCCGTCGTTGTTGCATCCAAGCCGTTCGGCGAGTCGTATCTCCTGTGCGAGATGTTCGCGCAGCTTCTCGAAGCACACGGTATTGCGGTGACACGTCGCCCCGGCCTCGGAGCAACAGAGGTCGCGTTCGGCGCGCTCCGACAGGACGCTATCGACGTCTATCCTGAATACACAGGAACGGGGTTGATCGCGATCCTGCACGACTCGGTTGCAGATTCCCTCGCACGAGATTCGCGCGCAGTCTTTGAAAAGGTCGCGCGCACTTTCAACGCGCGTTACGGCGTACGATGGCTCCCGCCGCTCGGCTTCCAGAATACTTACGCGATAGCCGTCCGTCGTTCGACAGCAGAGCGATACCACCTTCGCACGCTGAGCGATCTGGCCCGGGAGGGCTCGCACCTGGTCGGCGGCTTCACTCCGGATTTCATAGGTCGTAGCGATGGGCTCCCGGGGCTCGCTCGCGTGTATGGCGTTCGTCTGCGCAATGTCCGTCCGCTGGCGCCTGCCGTGAAGTATCGCGCGCTTGCAGATGGAGCCGTCGACGTGGCAGATGGATACTCCACCGACGGGCTGCTCGCACGGTACGATCTCGTCACACTGTTGGATGATCGTCATTTCTTCCCGCCCTACGAGGCGGCAGCGCTGGTCAGTCCGCGGCTGGTGCGCGATCGTCCCGACGCGATCGCTGTGCTCACGCTGCTCAGCGGCCGACTCGATGAAGCGCGAATGCGTCGCCTCAATCAGCGAGTCGAGGTCGCTGGCGAGGACGTGCATCGCGTGGCAGCCGATGCGCTCAACGCGCTTGGCCTCATGAATGCGCCGGTCAGCCCCGCGACGTCACTCAGGAGCGACACGCACGATTCTTTCTGGCGCTACATGTGGAATCGCAGAGCGACCATCGGTGCCCTCACGCTGCGTCATCTTTTTCTGGTGGTGATTGCGCTGGGCGCGGCTATCCTGGTCGCCATCCCGCTCGGCCTGGCACTCGAGCGAGCACGCAGTGCGGCCGAGCCTGTGGTGCGTGCACTCGGCGTGATTCAGACAGTGCCGAGCATAGCGATGCTCGCCTTCATGATACCGCTGTTCGGAATCGGAACAGTTCCAGCGCTCGTTGCGCTCTGGCTGTATGCGTTGTACCCGATCGCGCGCAACACATATACCGGCGTACGCGACGCCGATCCCGGCGCCATCGAGGCCGCGGAGGCGCTCGGCACCACGGCAGTACAGCGCTTGCTGTGGGTTCGCCTCCCGCTCGCTGCGCCAATAATCATGGCCGGCGTGCGAACCGCTGCGGTGATCACCGTGGGCGCCGCCACGCTCGCGGCATTCATAGGCGCGGGCGGCCTCGGCGAGCCCATCGTTGCCGGCCTTGCACTCGCCGACACACGCATGATACTGTCCGGTGCGCTACCCGCGGCGGCGCTCGCGCTCGCAGTGGATGGAATGTTGGCGCTCGTCGAGCGCAGAGTAACTCCCGTCGCCGGATAGCCCGCCCGACGTCGAGGATGCATGCTTATCGCACTTCCCTACCAGATCGGACCAATCGCTAACATGCCCACCACTCGGCGCCACCTCACTTACGCCATATTCGCGACCGCAACTTCGCTCACCATTGCGCCGGTCGCGCGCGCGCAACAGTTACCACCCATCCAGTACACCGTGAGCATGCCAGCACCGGAAACGCACCTGGCTCACGTCCAGGCGCGCATTCCAACCGGAGCAAAGCCGTACGTCGATCTGATGATGGCAGTCTGGTCACCGGGCTATTATGTGCAGGAGAATTACGCCACTCACGTTCAGCAGCTTTCGGCAGCGACGCCGGACGGACGCACACTCACTGTGGAACAGCCGCAGCCCAATCGCTGGCGCATCGCGACCGGCGGCGCATCCGCAATCACACTGTCATACACACTCGTGTGCGATCACCGCTCCGTGACTGGTGATTGGGTCGATACGACGATGGCCATTCTCAACGGGCCGGCGACATACATCACGCTCGCCGAGCACGTGAAGCGGCAACACGACGTCGCGCTCGAGCTTCCGTCGCGATGGAAACAGTCGGCGACGTCGCTCGCTGCGGCATCCGACAGCGTCCCCAATCACTACGAAGCATCGAGCTACGATGAGCTCGCGGATTCTCCAATCATTGCGGGCAACATTTCATTCCACGAATTCGAGCTCGCAGGCGCGAAACACTACCTCGCCGACATCGGTGAAATCCCGCCTCAATGGGACGGCGCACTCGCCGCGCAGAACCTGAAGAAATTCGTAACCGCTGATTCCAGCTTCTGGGGATTCCTGCCATTCAGGAAATACGTTTTCCTCAACGTCTTTCGTCGCGGCGCCGGCGGACTCGAGCACCTCAACTCGACACTGCTCACGTCGAGTCCGAACTCCACCGGCGGCGGCGACATGCGCTGGCTCCAATACGTAAGTCACGAATACTTCCATGCCTTCAACGTCAAGCGACTCCGCCCTGTTCAACTTGGCCCGTTCGACTACGAGCATCCGCCAAAAACGCCGAGCCTCTGGATTTCCGAAGGACTGACGACGTACTACGGCAATCTCATGGTGAGCCGCGGCGGCCTCGGCACGCAGCAGGACGTGCTCAACGCGCTTTCAAAAGCGATCACATCGGTGCAGAACTCGCCCGGCCGCCACGTGCAGACTCTGGAGCAGGCATCGCTCGACATCTTCTCCACCGGAGGGTCCGGTGAGGGCGGCAATCCGAATACGAACGTCAGCTACTACGACAAGGGACTCATCGTCGGACTGCTGCTCGACGCGCGCATCCAGCACGCGACCAATGGCAGAAAGAGCCTGGACGACATGATGCGCCTCGCTTACAAGCGCTACGGCGGCGCGCACGGATTCACGCCGCAACAATGGGTCGCAACCGCGTCGGATGTCGCCGGAACGGATCTCACGACGTTCTTCCACACGCTGCTCCAGACCACCGACGAGATGGATTATTCGGAAGCGCTCAACTGGTTCGGCTTGCGCTTCGCACCGTCTGACAATCCAGCAACCGCATGGACCCTCGAGATTCGGCCCGACGCAACGCTGCAACAGTCTGCACGTCTCGATCGGCTCACCCAGCCCGCGCAGCGGTAGCAGTGGATAACGCCCGTCAACCCGCCGCTGAAGTGGCAACCTCACCGCGCGATCGCCATTCCAGAAGCAGTTGCCGCATTCCGGCAACAAAGAAAGCCTGCACCTCATCCAGATATTCCAACCGGCCGCGAACCGTCGCCGGCGCCTCCGCAAAATCCGGAATCGACGCCGCGACGAGATCGTGCAGCGCATCCCATCTCTCTAGCCGGTACGCCACGATTCCTGCAAAAAAATCCGGCGCCATCTCGTAATAGTCCTTACGGTCGCCGGCTCGGCTGCTCCGACGCAGCCAACCGTGACGCAGCAGGAGCCGCGCGTCGGTGCTCACGCTCCCCTTGCTCACGTTCAGCGCCTCCGCGATCTCGTCCAGCGTGCACGGACCCGGACTCAGTAAAAGGTGGCCGAAGAGCCGCCCCGCAATGCGTGGCAACCCGTCCCCCTCCGCCGCCATCCCGACCTCTTCGATGAATCGCTCGCGCGCTGCCACCATGCAATTCCTCGAGTCACCAAACTTTGTTATGTTTGTTTAGTACATATTGAACGTAAACCCCCGCGGCGGCGGATCAAGCGCACGGGGCATTAAACCTCACACAAGACGGCACGAACAAACCGTGCAGAACCAATCGATCGATCTCATAACCGTCAGTCGCGAGTTCGGGGCTGGAGGGAGCGATTTCGCGGTAGAGCTGGGCAACGGCCTCGGCTGGCCGGTACTCGACCAGGATATCATCCGCCGCGTAGCGCAGCGGCTCAAACTCCAGGTCAAAGCGGTCGAGCGCCTCGACGAGCACCCGCCAAACTGGCTCGCACGCGTCACCTCGGCGCTCCTCATCGCGCCGCCGGAGATGCCGGTCGGGATCGACACACCCCACATGCTGCACATGGATTCTGTTGCCGAGGCCGCCCAGAGTGTCGTCGTCGAAGCCGCACAGAACCCGCCACTCATCATCGTCGGCCACAGCGGCCAGAACATCTTCGCCACGCGCCCGGGTGCGCTGCACGTGCGCCTCGTCGCGCCGTTGGAGTCGCGTGTCGAACGGCTCATGGCGCGATTCGGCTGGGACTACGATACTGCCGCTGACCGCGCGCGCCATATAGACGCCGATCGCGCCGCATACTCACAGCGCTACTATCATCGCGAATGGCATGATCCCCTGCTCTATCACGTAGTAATCGATACCGGCCGCGTATCGGTCGCCGAGGCTGCGAAGATGATCGAGGCGATGGCGCGGTGACTTCAGTAGCCGGGGCTCTGGAGCGACTTGAGCCTGCGGAAGGGACGCACAAGTGGGTGATAGCCGGCACTGTGATGACCGGCTCCATCATGGCGTCACTGGATTCCAGCATCGTCAACGTCGCGCTGCCGAACATGAGCGGCACGCTCGGCGCGACCATCGAAGAAATCACGTGGGTAATCACCGGCTACATCCTCGCCAACGTGATCATCATGCCGATCGTGGCGCTCCTGAGCTCGCGTTTCGGCCGCAAGAACTTCTACATGGCAAGCGTGGTGCTGTTCACTACGGCATCGATGGCCTGCGGGCTCGCGCCCTCGCTCCTCGTGATGGTCATGTTCAGGATCATCCAGGGGCTTGGCGGCGGAGTGCTCATAACGGTGTCGCAGGCGATTCTCCGCGAATCGTTTCCGCCCGAGGAACAGGGAATAGCGATGGGCGTGTATGGACTCGGCGTCGTGCTCGCGCCGGCGCTCGGTCCCACGCTCGGCGGCTGGCTCACGGATAATTACTCATGGCCGTGGATCTTCTACATCAATCTCCCGATCGGGATTCTCAATCTCATCCTCGTCGCGCGCTTCATTCAGGATCCCCCTTATCTCATTCGCGAAAATGGAGAGATCGACTTCCTGGGACTCGGTCTGCTCGTCGCGGGATTGGGGGCGTTGCAGCTCATGCTGGAAGAGGGCGAGCGCAACCAGTGGTTCGAGTCCGGGTTCATCCTGCGGCTCGCTGCGATCGCCGCAGTTGGATTGATGCTCTTCATCTGGCGCGAGATGAAAGCGCGCAGGCCAGCTGTCAATCTGCGGATACTCGGCAACATCTCGTTCACTTCCGCGACGGCGATCGGTGGCGTGCTGGGGCTGGCACTCAATGGAAGCCTCTTTCTGCTGCCACTCTTTCTGCAAGATCTGATCGGGTTCGATGCGACGCAATCCGGAATCGCGCTCATGCCGCGCAGTCTGGCCATGGCACTGCTCATGCCGATCGCCGGACGATTCTACAACAAACTCGGGCCGCGCGTCCTGATCGGGTCAGGACTCGTCATCTGCGCGTACGGTTTCTGGGGCCTTTCGGTGCTCACGACCGACGTCGGTTTCTGGGACATCTTCTGGCCGCAGCTCTGGCAGGGAGTCGGCTTCTCGCTCATCTTCGTTGCGCTCAGCACCGCTGCGCTCGCAACTATCGCCAAACCGCAGATGACACAGGCGACCGGCCTGTACAACGTGGTGCGTCAGGTGATGGGTAGCGTCGGAATCGCGATCGCCGCGACTCAGCTCACAAGCGCTACTTCACGTTACCACGACGTGCTGTCGGAGAACACGGGAATGTGGAATCCCGCCACCGTGCGGTTCCTCAAGAACGCAACCGCTGCGATGATTCACGCTGGCGCCGACAAGTTCACGGCCCAGCAACGCGCGCTCCAGCTGCTCGATATTTCAGTGACACGACAGGCGACGGTACTTGCCTACAATCATGTCTTCCTGCTGGTCACCGCGCTGTTCGTGCTAGGCCTTCCGCTCGTTCTGTTGCTCAGGCGCGGAGAGCGGCCGACCGGCTCGGAGGTCCATGTGGACTGACTGCGCCGATCGCGTCTGTCGCCTTGCGAATGAAGGCGTCCGGCGTGAACGGCTTCCGGAGGATCATGATTGGATCGCCCGAAACGCCGCTCGCCATCCCATCGTCCGCTACCCCGGACATGATAACGACCGGCAGATGCGGATCCTCCTCGCGCAACGTCGCGGCGACCGCAGCGCCGGTCATCGTCGGCATGATCATGTCGGTGATCAACAGCTTGATGTCCGCGTGATGCTCAGCATACAGCGCCAGTGCATCCGGACCGTCGTTCGCAGCGAGCACGGTGTAGCCTGCGGATTCGAGAATGCGCGTCGCCACGTAGCGCACAGCGCCTTCATCATCCGCGAGTAGCACGACTCCCGACCCGCGCCTGCGGGATGCCGGCTTGTCGGGCTGGTCCGCCTCGTTATCCGCGTCAAAGGTCGACGCGGCGGGCAGATGTATCGTGAAGGTCGTTCCCACACCTTCCGTACTGCTGACGGTGAGACGGCCGCCGGACTGACTCACGATTCCATGCGCGGTGGAGAGTCCCAATCCTGTTCCCTTGCCGACTTCCTTGGTCGTGAAGAATGGCTCGAAGATACGATCCTGAATTTCGCGCGGCATGCCGCAGCCCGTGTCGCTCACTGAAAGCATGACCTCCGCAGTGTGGCGTGCGTCGACACCATCCGCGCCAGTTGCCGTATCCCGCGCGACATTCGCAGTCGTGACGGTGAGTGTTCCGCCATCGGCCATTGCGTCCCGTGCATTGACCACAAGATTCATCAGCACCTGTTCGACCTGTCCTGTGTCGGCGAAGACTAAGTGAAGGTCGGGATCGAGCGACGTCACTATCGTTACCGTTGGCGGAAGCACGCGACGGAGCATCTGCTCCGTTTCGCGCACGACGGAGTTGAGGTCGATGAGGGTGGGGACCAGCACCTGTCTGCGGCTGAATGCCAGAAGCTGGCGTACCAGCGCGGCGGCCCGCGACGCCGCTCCCCTGATCTCCAACAGGTCGGCGCGCTTCGGAGCAGTCTCATCGACGTCCCCGATGAGCATCTCCGCGTATGCCGTAATTACGGTAAGCAGGTTGTTGAAGTCATGAGCGATTCCGCCGGCGAACTGGCCCACTGCTTCCATCTTTTGCGCCTGAAGTAATTGTGCTTCGAGACGTGTGCGTTCTGTAAGATCCACCGCGAGGGTGACAAAGCCGGCGGGAACGCCCGTTGCGTTGTGAATCACCGCGACTGATACATCGACCTTGACATGGGTCCCGTCCTTCCGCGCGACTTCCGTTTCGCGTCCGGAAATCTGCATGGTGCCAGGCAGGACGTCATGAAGTCGATCCTTGCTGACACCGTTCGCATCCACTGCCATCAGCGGGCATTGCCTGCCGATAATTTCGTCAGCGCGCCAGCCGAATAGACGCTCCGACGCACGATTCCATTGGACGACGCGCAGGTCGAGATCGGTTGCTATGATCGCAACCGGAGAGCTGCCCAGGATCGCACGAACAAACTGGCTCGACTCACGAAACGCGGCTTCGATTTCGTTCTTCTGAGTCACGTCGTTGATCAGTACGAGCCGCGTTGCACGATCTCCGAACGGAAGCGAATGAATTGTAAGATCGACGTCGATCAGCGTGCCATCCTTCTTGCGATGGTGGCGTCCCGTGATCTCTACCGATCCCTGCTTCAGACGCTCTTCCGGGGAAAGGACCTCGTACGCATATTCGGGCGACCGCACGTCGAAGATCGTCATCTGCAGGAATTCATCGCGTGAAAATCCGTAGTGCTCGACAGCGGCGTTGTTGACCGCCAGAAAACGGCTCGTCTCCACATCGAACGCCCACATCGGCATCGGGTTCGTCTCGAACAGGAGGCGGTACTGCTCTTCCGACGCCTTGAGCGCCTCTTCCGACGCCTTCGCGTCGACGATATCGCGACTTGTGGTGATGACTTCCTTCACCTCTCCCGTCATCGGATCACGGACCGCGGTGCCAACGGTCTCGAGCCACACAAAGTGGCCATCGGCATGCCGGAACCGATGCTCCGTGCGCACGGCTTCCTTTAGAGACATGGCACGATGAATGGCGGTGTGCGTGGTGGCTGCATCGTCATCGTGGCGCAACGCGAACGGGAAGGTGCCCACCACAGCCTGCGGTTCGTAACCGAGGACTGCCTTTACGGCCGGCGATACGTACAACACGCGGCCATCGGGCGCGAACCGCGCGATGATGTCGGTGGAGTGATCGGCCAGCAGGCGATAGCGTGCCTCCGACGTAGCCAGTCCACGAAGATTCTCGGCGCGCTCCCTGTGGCCGCGAGCGAGCACGAGCCAACTGACTAACGTCAGAATGACGAGGACAGTAGAAATCTCGTGCAGAAGGGTCGCGTCCGCGGAACGATACAGCGTCTCTGGATTTGCGCGACGCACCAATCCCCACGGCAGCCCGTCGATATGAACGGCAACAGCTGGAACGTGACCGTCCAGCGAGCGCACGACTCCAGACGCGCCCAGAGATTCGAGCACGAGCGGGCCCGCCTGCGGCGCTCCCATCGAGTGAACGTGGAATCCGCTCCCGCGCTTCGAGAGCGTGTATGCATATACCGAGTCCCCCACGCGGGCGACCAGAGCGGTATGTTGCGACGTGGGGCCCGGCGGCGCGACACCAAGCCTTGCGAGCGACTTGCCATCGAGCGTCGTCGCCATCGCAACGGCACCGATCATCGACGAACGACCGGAGATTCCTCCGCTCGTATCCGCACTGGACAACACCGGCTGAACGAACACGACGCACAGCTGACTGTCGTTCAACGGAAATGGACCCACCACGATGATCGAGTTCGTATCCCTCGCGTTGCGCATTGCCGCAACGACGACGTCAGGCGGAGTGCTCTGCGATGCAGAGCCAACCAACACACCCGATCGGTTCAGCAACCACAGGGCCGAGAATGGCGCTGTGGACTGCGCAGACGCCTGATCGAGCTGGCTGAGGACCGTCGCAAGCCTGTGCATCAGCGCGGAGTCGGCCAGCGGAAAACCCAGCGCCGCCGATCTGGCGAAGAGTGCGGGGCTGCGAGCACCGCTTGCACCGACGATTCGCACCGCAGCTGCGCGCTCGGCGACCCAGGCCCGCGCCGAGCCACTCGATATTTGAACGGCCGATGACGATCGGCGCGTCCACTCTCCAACGGCTGCGCGATGCAGATCGTTGCGACGGATCGCCGCCAGTGCGACAAGAACGGCAACTGTTACCGCGCCCGCAAGCGCGCGATGGCTCACGCGAGTGCTAACGATCTCGGGCACCCGGGTCGGGTACGATCACCACGACCTCCTGATCCAGAAGTGCGCCCGGCATGGAGTAGCGGAGACGTTCCGTGAGCGCGCGCCCTACTTCCTGCCCGCGAGCGGCCAGCAGCAGGCCGTTCGCCCCCGTAACGTCGACAGCGAATACCATTCCGGGAACCACCTCTCCCAACCGTACGTGCCGCACGTTCACGGGCGCGGTATCGCTCTCGATCGACTTTACAAATGCTCGCAGAACGCGCGGATCGTAAACGTTCGCGCGATCCGATAATGCTGCGATGGCAACGCTCGCTGTCATGCCACCCGCCTCGAGTGCGTCGAGATCGGTCGCGACTTTGAGAATGCGCGCACCAAGCGGGATCTTCTCGCCACGCACACCACGACGCGGAGAGTTGGCGCCGTCGAATCCAGTATTCTGGAACACGAGAATTTCGTGAACTCCGTCCAGCCTGGGTATTTCCGCTATGAATGACGCAGCCAGCGCGGGGACACTGTCGGCAAGACATTGCTCCTCCTGACTCAGTTCCTTCCCGACGTGCAGTTTGTCGACGAGCGCAGGTGGCAAGGATACTGTGCCGAGCCGCGAAAGAAGCGCGGCAATCTCGATCTCCCACTGATTGTCCACCTCCAGCGCGTCGGAAACGCGAGCGACGTATCGCTTGAGTCGCGTTCCCCGGGCGAATGCCGACGGATTGACGAGCGTGAGAATATCGATGAGCGCCTTGACCGATCCATGCAACGTTCGCTCGAGCAACACGCGTTCCGACATGGTGAGCCGATAATGCTCGGCAGCAGAGGACACGGCAGCGATCAACGCGCTTGCCCCGCACGGCTTGGTCAGAAAGCGGAACACGGCCCCATCGTTTACCGCGGCAATCGCACTGTCGATGTTTGCATGCCCGGTCAGGAGCACGCGAACTGTATCCGGCGCCATCTCACGAACACGCTTGAGCAGCGCGATTCCATTCACACCCGGCATCGCCAGATCCGACACGATAACCGCAAACGGCGACGACGCGGATTCGTCGATGAGCTTGAGTGCCGAGATCGGATCGGAAGCAACGTGGACACTGAACTTCGCATGCAATATCCGCTGCATGCCTGCGAGCACAAACTGATCGTCATCGACACAGAGCACGCGCGGCGTGTTGGGCGATGCGTCCCGCTGCACGCCCGGTGTGGCCGGCACGCTGCTCACGAACGTCCTTCGCTGCTATCGAGGATTTCCCGCACCTTCCGGGTCAGGTCCGCCGCCGTAAACGGCTTCGGCATGAACGCGCGCCGGGCGTCCGGCCCACGTCGGACGATGTCGTCCCCGGTGTAGAGCGACATGAAAAGCACCCGGACATGCGGATATTCGCGCGCAAGTGCATCTGCGAGCTCGCCACCATTCATCACGGGCATCATGGCGTCGGTAATGACGAGATCCACATTCCCCGCCCATGCACGGACCGTATTCAGAGCTTCAGCACCGTTCGCAGCCTCGATAACTGCATAGCCTTCGCTGATGAGCATGCGCGATGCGAGCGAAAGTACGCCCGCGTCGTCCTCGACGACAAGGATGACTTCCTTCCCGTGCGCCGTCTGCACTCCGTCCGTCAATCCCGGATCCTCATCCGGTGACGCCTGGACCATCGGGAGCAGGATATCGAAGCACGTGCCCGCCCCAGGCGTGGTAGCCACGGATATGTAGCCCGACGATTGCCGGATCATTCCATACACGGTGGCGAGCGCAATCCCCGCTCCGGGAGGTTTTTTTGTCGTGAAGAACGGCTCGAACACGCGCGCAAGCGTCGCATTATCCATTCCGCGTCCGGTATCGCAGATCGACAGTCGAACGTGAGGCCCGGGCGTTGCCTCGGGATGTTGTCGGATGTCAGCCTCGCCCACCATGTAGTTGCGCGTGGTGATTCGCAGCTCGCCGCCGCTCGGCATTGCGTCTCTTGCGTTCGCGGCCATGCTCAGAATCGCGCTTTCGAGCCGCCCGTAATCCACCGAGACGCGGCCGAGATCGCTGGCAAGATCGATCGCGAGAACGACGCCGGCACCAACTTCACGAACGAGCGTTGGTTGCAGCGCGATGATGCAGGCATTGAGATCGACGACTGACACCTCGAGTTCCTGATTCGTCGTGAACTCGACCAGCCTGGTCGTGAGCGCGGCCGCACGCGACGACGCATCCCTGATCATCACCGCATCGGCGCGACGCGGATCATCGTCGGCAAGGCTCGTCGTGAGGAAATCCGAACAGCCATGGATGACGGTGAGAATGTTGTTAAGGTCGTGGGCGACCTTGCTCGCCAGCCGGCTCACGGCATCCAGCTTCTGCGCCTGGCTGGGTTGAACTTCGCGGTAACTGCCTTTGGAGTCTACAGACGTGGTCATTTTGCTACATTTGGCGGCGGCATTGCGTGCATTGTTCAATGACGCATGAAGGCAACACCCGCAACCACATCCCCCTCTCGGCCTCTCCCCCCGGTACGTGCTGTGGATCGCCCCTTCGTCATCCCCTGGGCATTGACTGCCGGCAATGGCCGTTATATGTTCCGGTCACAATCGAAGCTTCGTGGTCATTTGCTGCCTATTGCCGCCACGTAAAACAAAGTGCTAAAACGCAATCTGCCCGGCGGCTCTACCGTCCGGGCATTTTCGTTTGCGAGTCATGGAGAGCGTCGCGCAGTCTCATCTGCGCGCTGCCTTCCGTGACCGCGTGCGCCCTGTTTACGCGCGGCAAACGACGGCTGTGACTCCGAGAACACACCGGACGAGCCACACGCGAGACAAGCGCAAGCCGCGGTCCGCCAACAAACAGGATTGCGATAGATGACACAACTCGAGACACCGACGCCGAGGCGGGCTGCACGCGGAGCCGCTGCATTCTCCGCTGCATCTCCATTGTCAGCGCCGTTACCGCCGTACGAAGTAACTGGACCGCCCGCGGCGCCGCTGGTCGTCACACTCGGCGGAATCTCCGCCAGCCGCCACGTCACATCGACGGTTGGCGATACGTCGGACGGTTGGTGGCAGGACGTAGTTGGCGCGGGACGCGCGATCGACACGAAAGAGTATCGCGTCCTCAGTTTCGATTACATCGATGGCGGCAGCACGAAAGACGGACGGCCGGCGGCCCTCGTATCCACCCACGACCAGGCCGATGCGCTCGCGCACGTGCTCGACACGCTCCGCATCGCACGGGTACACGCGATCGTCGGCGCGTCGTACGGCGGCATGGTGGCGCTCGCATTCGCGGAGCGATATCCGGATCGCGTCGGGCGGCTGATCGTGATAAGCGCCCCGCACGAGACTCATCCAATGAGTACCGCTCTCCGCACCATACAACGTCGCATCGTCACGCTTGGCATCGAGACTGAGCGCACGCACGATGCGCTCGTACTCGCCCGCGCACTCGCAATGACGACATATCGCTCGGCGAACGAGTTCGCCCAGCGTTTCGCATCCACGCCCGACGCCACGACCGAAGCAGGCGCCACCTTCCCGGTAGAGAATTATCTCCTGCACAACGGTGAGAAATTCGCGCGGCGCTGGAGCGCGAGTCGCTTTCTGGCTCTCTCGCTCTCCGCCGACCTCCACCGCGTCGCTCCTGAGCGCATCCGTACTCCAGCCGTACTCGTGAGCATCGACGGCGACACGATCGTGCCCGGCGAGCAGCTGCGCCAGCTGGCTGCCCGACTCGCCGGTCCCAATCGTCTCATCCGATTGCAGGTCGCAACGGGGCATGACGCATTTCTCGCGGAGCCGGATCTGATCGGCCCGATCCTCCACAACTCACTACACACCGAGGTCGTGTCATGACAGGATCCAACATCACAACGTCGCACGGAGCAGCAACGCGCGCCGTGCGTGCTGGTATCGCAACCGATCGCGAATATGGCGCGGTTGTCCCGCCAATTCACCTCTCCTCGACGTTCGCGTTCAACGGATTCGGGTCGCCGGGCCAGTACGACTACACTCGAAGCGGTAATCCAACGCGCAGTCACCTTGCGGACGCGCTCGCGGAGCTGGAACACGGCGCGTCGGCGGTCGTGACGAACACGGGCATGTCGGCGGTGACGCTTGTGCTTCAGCTGACGCGTCCGGGTGATCTCGTCGTCGCCGCGCACGATTGTTACGGCGGAACACAGCGTCTGCTGCGATCGCTCAGCGCCCGCGGCAACTTCGATCTCGCGCTGATCGACCTCACCGGTACCACTGCGGAAGCGGAAATCGCGCGCAGAAGGCCCAAAATCCTCTGGATCGAGACACCCAGCAATCCACTGCTTCGCATCACGGACATTCGCCGGATCGCCGCCGCGGGGCACGCTGCCAACGCCCTCGTCGTAGTGGACAACACCTTCCTCTCACCGGCGCTCCAGCAGCCACTAGCACTCGGCGCGGACATCGCCCTGCACAGCACTACCAAATACCTCAACGGACACAGCGACGTCGTGGGAGGAGCGGTGATCGCGCGTGACGCCGCACTGGGCCAGGAGCTCGCGTGGTGGGCGAACTGTCTTGGTCTCACCGGCGCACCATTCGACAGCTTTCTCACGCTGCGCGGCATTCGCACCCTGTATGCTCGCCTTGCGTTGCACCTCGGCAACGCAAGCGCGGTCGTTGACGCGCTGTGCGACCACGAAGCCGTTGCCAACGTCTACTATCCCGGCCTTGTCACGCATCCCGGCCACGACGTCGCACGTTGCCAGCAGTCCGGCTTCGGTGCGATGGTCAGTTTCGAGCTGCGGGGCGGAATAGACGCGGTCGAGATCTTCACATCGGCATTGAGCTGCTTTACTCTGGCCGAGTCCCTCGGCGGTGTCGAAAGCCTCGTCGCGCATCCGGCGACGATGACCCACGCCTCGATGGACGCGGATGCACGCGCCGTCGCCGGAATCAGCGACTCGCTGCTGCGCCTGTCAGTCGGAATCGAGCTTGCGGCCGATCTGGTCCAGGATCTTACGCGCGCGCTCGATCGCGTAGCCGCCTCCCGGACGGAACGTTGTATCACAGGCGCATCACCCTCGCTCGCGGCAACCCTCGCATGATCGACGTGACAGGTCACACGCGAGCCGGCCCGTTCGGTTGTAACAATGCTCTTACAATCCACAAGTTTGGCGGCGCTGCTCTCGCCAACGCTGACGCCATCCGCGCAGCGATTTCTCTGATCGCGCCAGCATCACAAGATGCGCCTGCGTCGGCGTCCGACGCACATCCCGCGGTTGTAGTAGCATCTGCCTTCGCCGGTGTCACCGACGCACTGCTGAGCATCGCCCGTACCGCATCCAGGAATGCGCCGGCGCAGATCGCGGCGGAGATCGAGCGGCTGCGCGCGCGTCACCTGGAAGTCGTCGACGTGCTTCTCGGAGGGGCAGACGCAGACGAGTTACGTGCCTTTGTGCATCAGGCCTTCCAGGAGCTGGAGATACTGGTAGCTGCGGCGCGGATCGTCGGTGATGCGGGGCCGCGCGAGTCGGATCTCATCGTTGCACGCGGAGAGCGTCTTGCCGCACGCATCCTTGCGGCGGCGATGCGGAGCGTGGGTCTCCCCGCTGTTTTCGTCGATGCAACAGACCTGATCGAGACCGACGGCCGGTTCGGTCACGCCGCACCGGATCTCGGCCGCACGAACGCTGCGAGTCGCGCCACGCTCGGACCGCTGCTCTCTTCGGGAGCCATCCCCGTAGTCCCGGGATTCATCGGTCGCGGTCATGACGGAGCTACAGTCACACTCGGCCGCGGCGGCTCCGATCTCGCTGCGACTGTGCTGGCACGGGCACTGGATGCGGCGCGGGTCATTCTCTGGAAGGACGTCGATGGCCTGTTGAGCGCGGATCCACGCGTCGTTGCGACAGCGCGCGTCATACCGCATCTGACCTTCCGTGAAGCGGCCGAATTGGCGCACTACGGCGTCAAGGTCCTTCATCCGCGTACGCTCGCTCCCCTCACCGAGCGCACTCGCGTACACGTGCGCCCGTTCAGCAATCGCCTTGCGGCCGGAACCGAGATATCGAGTCACCGCCACAGCTCGCCATCTCCCGTGCAGGCGATTGCGGCCACGATGGACCAGGCGCTGGTGAGCATCAGCGGTCAGGGCCTCTTCGCGCTTCCGGGCATCGCGACGCGTGCGTTCGCGGCGCTGCATGACGCCGGGCTCGGTGCAGCACTCATATCCCAGGCAGCTACCGATTATGCGGTGGCGTTCACCGTGGCCAGCTGTCGCGCGGGTGCCGCGGTTGCCGCGTTGCGACACGCTCTCGCGCCGGAGCTCGCGAGCGGAGAGATCGAGCACATCGACGCACGTGTCGGAGTCGCCACCATCGGCATCGTTGGGTGCGCGCTTGCACACGAGCCCGGCGTCGCGGCACGCGTATTCAGCGCGCTCGCCGATGCGGGGATCAACGTCGTTGCCGCTGCACAAGGTAGCGGATCGGGCGGCTCGCTCTCCGTCGTCGTTGATGCGACACGCGCTGCTGAAGTTCAGTGCGCAATCCATGATCGGTTCCAACTGCACAAGACAGGCGGCGGCCGCGTCAGCGCGCCGGCTCACGCCGACGTCGTGTTGCTCGGCGTCGGTGCGATCGGCCGCGAATTGCTCGATCAGATCACCGAGCCTGGTACGACCGCCATCGCACCGCTCCGTGTGTGCGGGGTGATCGACCGGTCGGGCTTCGTCTTCGATTCGCGCGGATTGTCGCGCGCCGAGCTTGTCGCACTCTCGCTGCACAAGTCGAACGGCGGCGCGCTGGCATCGGTCCCTGGTGGCCAGCTCGCCGATGCCGTCCAGGCGATCGAGGTAATGTCTGCGCACGCCCTGTCGCGTCCGATCCTCGTCGACGCGACCGCCGCGGACTCCGGCGCGATCCTCGATCTCGCGCTGTCTAGAGGATGGGATCTCGTGCTTGCCAACAAGATTCCGCTCGCTACACGCGACACCGCCGTGCAATTGGAGAAGACCGCGCAGGAGCACGGCCGTCACATCCTCTACGAAGCAACTGTCGGTGCCGGCCTCCCGGTGATCGACACGTTGCGAAAACTCGTCGAGGCAGGTGATCACGTTCTCTGCATCGAGGGCTGTCCTTCCGGAACACTCGGCTATCTCTTCGGCGAGCTAGGCAGCGGTCGCACCTTCGCCGCGGCACTGCGGAGCGCAATCGCGGCTGGCTACACCGAGCCAGACCCACGAATCGACCTCTCAGGCATCGACGTTGCGCGCAAGGCGCTCATACTCGCGCGACTGATTGGGTTCGACGGTGATCTCGACGACATCGTAGTCGAGTCGCTCGTCCCCGATCGGTTGCGCGACATCTCACGCGAAGAATTTCTCGAGCGTATCGAGGAGCTGAACGACCACTGGAGCGCGCGGGTGAGCGAAGCGAGCGCAGCCAGCACGGTTCTTCGCTATCGCGCCCGCGTCACGCCGTCGGCGATCACAGTTGGACTCGTCGCCGTGTCGGTAACCGATCCACTCGGCACGCTGAGCGGCACCGACAATCAATTCGCATTCACAACCAGACGTTACAAACGGCAACCACTCGTGATTACCGGCCCCGGCGCGGGACCCGCTGTCACCGCTGCCGGCGTACTCAACGACATCCTCCGGCTCGCGACTGAACGCGGTGCGCTACGCGTCAGGCGAGCGCACGCGCAAAGCGTGCTGGCGCCGCGTTCTACAGCACCCGCACCCAGATATTCCTGAAGCTGATCGGGGCGCTCTTGTCTCCATGCGCCTGCAGAAGAATCGGAGCAGGCCCGTGCTGCTTGTACTCCGGATACCCCGTATTCTTGGTCACACCTTTGAGTGCGACGTGGTTCTGCACGAGTACGCCATTGTGAAACGCCGTTACATAAGCCGGAGTCGCAAGCGAACCATCGCTCTTGAACGTCGGCGCCGTCCAGACGACATCGTACGTCTGCCATTCACCAGGCTTTCGCGCCGCGTTCACCAGTGGCGCGTATTGCTTGTAGATGCTTCCAGCCTGTCCGTTGACGTACGTCTTGTTGTTGTACGAGTCCATGATCTGCAGCTCGTACCCGCCCACGGGAGTGATGGCCAGAAAGACCCCGCTGTTGCCGCGATCCTGACTCGTCCCTGTTATTCCAACAGGGATGCGCCATTCGATGTGCAGCTGATAGTTGCTGAAGCTCCGCCTGGTCTGGATATCACCCGACGGCTTGTTCACGGTGACGATCCCGTTTCCGACGTCCCATTTGGCCGCCGAGCTGTCGCGTGCGCTGATCCACTGATCCAGATTCCTGCCGTCGAACAACACTATCGCATCCGACGGCGCCGCCGCGTTTGACGCGCCCGGCGTCACGATCCGCGGCTCCGGACCCCACACCTCCGTGTCAGCCGGTTTCGGCTGAGCCGCAGTCGTTTGCGCCGCGAGCGGTCCCGCAACGCAAACGACCATCATCGCAAAGAACTTGATCCGCAATCTCAACCCCCTGATTGTATCCCACCCGACGCTCAGCCACGCGCCGCATCGCCGGTCCTGCGTAAGGCGCGGATATATCCGCGCCTGCCCCCTCCACGCGCGATCGAGCTCGGATGTGGCCCGCCCGACGCTCAGCCACGCGCCGCATCGCCGGTCCTGCGTAAGGCGCGGATATATCCGCGCCTGGCCCCTCCACGCGCGATCGAACTAAAAGCTACTGCAACCCTCCCAGCGCCGGATACGACACAAACCGTGCGGCAATCGCCCCGATCACTACGAAGATCACGATCGCGCAGATGATTACCACCACAGTGTAACCCATCGCCTTCTCTGCCGGCGCCTTCATCAAAGTCGGAAGGCCGGTGTACAGCAGGTACAGGCCGTACAAACCCAGCAGACCGAAAATACGCAGCCCTGGAATGAGCGCGAAGATTCCCGCCAGCCAGCTCGCCGTGCTCGAGTACGTCGCAACCTTCAACGCCTGGATCTGATTCTTCTGACCCGCGAACGTGGGCGCGAGTGCGTCGATTATCAGCGCGAGCACGTAGATGCCGACCAGCCCGAGTATGTATTGCGTTATCGCGCTCGTGAGTGCCGAGCCAAGCGGAACACGATACGTACCGAGTAACGGGAGACTGACTCCGAAAATGCTCAGCCCGATCACCGATGCAATCGGCGGAATGGCTGACAACGGAATGATGTAGCCTGTGTACAGTTGACTCACGGTGGTTGACTCACCGTCTATCACACGCCACTCCGACTTCGGCAGCATGATGATGCCCTTCACACGCGCGACAAGCCCAGTTGGCCCCTGAGCGTCCAGCGAATCCCCGACAGTGGACATTGAATCCCCCCGGTTGATTGAATGGAAGAAGCTAGGGAGAGTTTACCATCCAGGGCGCACGGCGCAAGCTCGCCGTGCTGAGTACCCGTGCGCTGGCCCATGACAAGGGCAGGCAACGTTTCTCCGCTCGAAACTGACACATAATTAAGGAGAGCGGCGTCGACCATCGGCGCCCGAAGCCTACAGGAGCAACACAATGGTATTCGACATTCTTGCCGGTGCGGTCATCGTGGGCGTCGGCGGCTGGGCCTGGAATCGCCTGGTCCGCCACTGGGCATCCACCGGAAAGCGATTCTAGCGACCGCCTTTCACGACACGATCGCGCCGAGGGGCCGTCCCTAGGGCTTCGTCGCGTTCGTTTCGACCACCATCGGGTTCCAGCATACCGCCGCTGCAGACCCATTCATCTGACAGAACCTTCCCGTCCGGCCATCGACCACCGAAAAGTGCTCGGGACCGGCGGAGTAGCGGTGGTCGCGCGCAGGACCAATGAGATAAAACGTCGCGTCGAGGCTCAGGACGATCAGGCAGACAGCGACGACGATCTGTAACCAGCGAGGTATTTGCATGGCCGCAAAATGCGGTCATCGGCCCGGGTTGGCCAGTGTCGGCAGCGAGTCCGGCAGCCGCACCAGAAAGCAGAAAGGGGCGCGCATCTCTCGATGCGCGCCCCTTTTTTCAGCACACCTCAGTGCGCTGATCCGGCCATTGCTACTTCTGCTTCTTGCGGCGGATCATCGGTACGAGGCCGATGAGGCCCGTTCCGAGAAGAGCCATCGAGCTCGGCTCAGGCGTCGAAACGAAGCCCTGAACCGTGGTGTGGCCGTTGTTGTTGTTCGGCGCAACGATCGAGTAGCCCAGGCCTGGCGTGAAGTTCGTCAGGGAGTAGGTGGACGCATCGATGTTGAAGATCGTCGGGTTGGCCGGATTCCAGTAGGTAAGGCTTCCGGTGCTCGAGATCGTACCAGCGAAGGAGCCGAAAAAGCTCCCCTGACCTGTCGTCGGGGATGTCTGGAACACGTTCAGGGTGAACTGATCGTTGAACGTTCCTGACGAACCTGTCGAGGCAGCAGTGGACAGGAAGTCGCCGAAGCTGACGTTGCTCGGCGTCGCCGTCGTCGTGCTCGGAAGGCCGTTGAACGTGATGGTCATCCCACCGTTGCTGACCGTATTCGTGCCGGTGGACGTAAACACGCCAGTCGTGAAGTACGTCACCTGAGCCTGCGAGGCCACTGGAAGTGCCAACGCTGCTGCAGCACCAGCGATAGCGGTTAACCGTCGAGAAATCTTCATACTCTCTACTCCTCCAAAATAATGTTTACCTACTCGACGGTGACCCTAGGAGCTGGATGCAGCGCCGCAATCGCGCCCGTCGACACCCTGCGACAGGCATCCTGATTGGCAGATTCCATGCCCCGCATGACCGCCAGGCCATAACGCCTCAAACATTTGAAGTGCGATCGTCGAATATGTGATATTCTCCCATGAAAAAGCTCGCAACATCACCCGGGCACTGACCACCGACACCGCACCATTCTCGCACGAACCGGACGATCCCGGACCAATCCTTGTGTTGCATTCGCCCCACACGTGTTGGATTCATTGCGCGGCCACATCCCGACGCGCTGGTAGCGACCGCGACACCCATATGTAGCTTGCACTCCGCGCCGGTATCGTTGTTGCGACTCCTGTTTGCCGCCGATACTCCAAACGGTACTGAATCTCCAACCCATCGCTGGTGCATCGCGCTGGCCAGGTCCCTGCTACTCTTCCTAAGACACTATGTCCCATTCTGTACTCGTCACCGGCGGCGCCGGGTTTATCGGCTCACACGTCGTCCGGCGATTCGTCGAGCATGGCTCGTCCGTAACCGTCCTCGATGACCTGTCCTCCGGCAAGCTCGCCAATCTCCCCGAAGGCGTCACTTTCGTGGAAGATGACATCAGATCGCCCTCTGCCGCACGCCTGGTCCGCGACGGCGCATTCGACGTCATCTGTCACCTCGCGGCTCAGATCGACGTCCGCAAGAGTGTCGAAGATCCCGCCTACGACGTAGCGGTGAACATAGGCGGCTCGCTCAACCTGCTCGAGGCGATGCGCCAGAGCGGCAAGAAGACAACCCGCTTCATCTTTTCGTCCACTGGCGGCGCACTCTACGGCGACGTCGAGGTGCTGCCCACCCCGGAACACTTTCCGAAAGACCCCCAGTCCCCCTACGGCAACGCCAAGCTTTCCGTGGAATTGTACCTCGGCTACTATGCACGAGTGCACGGTCTCGATACGGTGGCGCTCCGCTACGGCAATGTCTACGGCCCGCGCCAGGATTCCCATGGCGAGGCTGGCGTCGTCGCGATCTTCTGCGAGCGAGTCCTCGCTGGACGGAAGCTGACAGTCTTCGGCGATGGAAAGCAGACCCGCGATTACGTCTACGTCGCCGACGTCGCGAACGCCAACTTCCTCGCCGCCACGCGACAGTTGCCGCCAGCCGGCCCTCTCGATTCACGCTCGTTCAACATCGGAACCGGCGTGGAGACGACCGTGATCGAGCTCGCCGAGCTGATCCACGAGACGTCCGGTGCCAACCCCGTGATCGAACACGCGCCGGAGCGCGCTGGCGAGGTTCGCCGCTCGGTGCTCCTCGCTTCAAGAGCGGAAGAAGTACTCGGCTGGACTCCGCGCATGTCAATTGCAGATGGTATAGCCGAAACGTTCAGGTGGTTCGCGGACGAGCGCGACAGCGTTGCAAGCACCACATGACCGCCTAGGAGAAACGTGGCAACCGAGCACGTCTTCACGGTAGACGTCGAAGACTATTTTCAGGTCTACGCATTCGAGGGCGTCGTCGATCGCGCCGCGTGGGATGGCTATCCGTCACGCGTCGCGCGCAATACCGACGTGCTCCTCGACCTGCTCGCGCGTCATGGCGCTCACGGCACCTTCTTCACACTCGGCTGGGTCGCCGACAAGCATCCGGAGATAGTTCGCAGGATCGCCGACGCGGGTCATGAGATCGCCTCTCACGGATGGTGGCATCGCAAGGTGACCAGCCTCACACCCGCGCAGTTCCGCGAGGACGCGCATGCATCGCGCGCCATCCTCGAGCAGGTGAGCGGACGCCCAGTCGTCGGCTATCGCGCCCCGAGTTTCTCGATCACACCGGGGAACGAATGGGCATTCGACGTGCTGCTGGAAACGGGCTATCGATACGACTCCAGTCTCTTCCCGATCAACCGGTCCAACTACGGCTACCCGACCACACCGCCGCTGCCGCATCTCATCCATCGCAGCGCCGGCGATCTCATGGAATTTCCGCTCACCACCACGCGTGTCCTCGGAAAGCACATTCCAGCCGCTGGCGGCGGATACCTCCGGCACTTTCCATATGGCATAATCCGGAAGGCCTTCAGCGAAAAAGACCGCTCCGGAATCCCCGGCGTGTTCTACATTCATCCCTGGGAAATCGACTGCGAACAGCCGCGCATGCCCGTTCCGTGGCTGACCACCGTCCGTCATTACCGGAACATTCACAAAGTGCTTCCTCGACTCGAGCGCCTGCTCGGCGAATTCAAATTCACGTCGATCGCGCAACGACTCGCCGGTGACGGCAAGTGGTTTCGTGCAACCGCACCGCTGCCCGACGTGTCACCACACGCCGTAGCCCGGATTTGACACTGCGCGTCGAGCGCTACACCGGATCGCCCGAGCGCTGGAATGAGTTCGTCCGGTCACAAAAAGGCTGGACCCACTTCCACCTGCACGGCTGGCGCAACGTCATGCAGCACGCAATGGGACACGACACTCCGTATCTCGTCGCGATCGACGATGCAGCGCACGACGACCAGATCGTCGGTGTGCTGCCGCTGGTTCGTGTGAAGAGCGCGCTGTTCGGACACTTCCTCGTCTCTGTGCCCTTCCTCAACTACGGTGGCCCGCTCGGATCACCGTCCGCGATAACGGCACTGGCAGCCCACGCCGCGAAGATGGCGACCGACGACGGCGCAACAGTACTCGAGCTGCGCAGTCGCCATGACATCGGTGCAATTCCGGATTTTTCGGTGTCGCATCGCAAGATCACGGTCCTCCTCGACAGCAGCGGCGGCTCCGACGCGTTGTGGAAGCGGTTGAGCTCGAAATTGCGCAGTCAGATCCGGAGACCGCAGAAGGAAGGCGTCACAGTGCGCATCGGCGCGGATCAGTTGCGTCCCTTCTACGACGTCTTCGCGCACCACATGCGTGACCTCGGCACCCCCGTCATGCCGCGCAGGTTCTTCGAGGAGATAGCGCACCAATTCGGCGACGACGCCCTGTTCGCTGTTGCGTATCACAACGACAAACCGATCGCGTGCGGCGCAGGCTTCACGTGGGGCACCGGCGACAACAGCGAATTCGAGATCACGTGGGCATCAGCGCTGCGTGCCTACAACCGCATGTCGCCCAACATGCTGGTGTACTGGGAGCTGATGAAACACGTCGCCGATCGCGGCGTCACCACCTTCAACTTCGGCCGCTGCACGCCCGGTGGAAACACCCACAAGTTCAAGACTCAGTGGGGCACGGTCGATCAGCCACTCTGGTGGTACGAGCGCAGAGCGGCCGGCGCCGCAACGCCATCTGAAGGACACGGTGCAGCAGCACGCGGCCCAGAGATCTGGAAGCGCCTCCCTCTCCCGCTGGCAAACGCGCTCGGCCCGCGCATCATCCGCTTCATCCCGTAGCGGACGCGATGCATATCCGCCGGCAGCTCACCGTTGCGTCACCGCTCAGCGCAGGCAACATCGTCGGCGCGACGCTCGACACCATCGCGCGTCGGGATGCGAGCGAGCGCGTGCGCAACGCGATTGCGATGGAATTCAATGCACGCGACGTTCTGCTTACCGACAGCGGCACGTCGGCACTCGTACTTGCGCTGCGGATGTTCGCAAAGATTACGATGCCTGTCGCGATGCCAGCGTACGTGTGCGTCGATCTCATAGCGGCCGCGCGACGGGGTGGCGTACGCGTTCGTCTCTTCGACATCGATCCGCACACACTCAGTCCTGACATGGACTCGCTGCAACGCGTGATGAGCGCGGGTGTCAGTGCAATCGTGATCGCGCACCTTTACGGCTTTCCCGCGGACATGCCAACCGTGATGAAGATGGCACGAGACGCGGGCGTCCCCGTCATCGAGGATGCCGCCCAGCATGCAGGCGCAACGATCGCGGGAAAGCCTGCCGGGTCGTTCGGCGACGTAACCGTGCTGAGCTTCGGACGCGGCAAGGGGACCACATCCGGCCGCGGCGGCGCGTTATTGAGTGGTGGCGGTGTCGAGGCCGGAGCGACGCTCTCGCCTGGCGAGCGTGGACAGGCTCCGAGCACGGGCGTGCTCCTGACCACTGCCGCGACGTGGGTGCTTGGCCGTCCTTCCTTCTATGGAATACCCGCATCCATACCGTCGCTTCATCTCGGAGAAACCGTGTATCACGATGCTGGCGAGCCGAGCCGAATGTCTCGCGCCGGCATTGCCCTGCTCGACCGGACCTTCCCGGGGATGCGGCGCGCCGTGCAAGCGCGCCAGGCCAACGCCCTCGTACTACGCGACACTGCCGACCAGTCGCGGAACCTGGACACGGTACGCGCGATAGAAACAGGCGAGTCAGGATACCTGCGCTTCCCCGTTCTCCTTCGCGACGATCCACGCGACAACGACGCACTTGGAATCGCGCGCGGCTATCCGAATCCGCTGTCTCTCGAGCCGCAGATACAGCCCTGTCTGGTTGCGTCGCGCGAGCCGCTGCACGGTGCGCACGAACTGGCGCGCCGGCTTGTTACATTGCCGACACATCATATGGTTAGTAATTCCGATCTCGTTGAAATGTCTCGCTGGCTGCGCGAGCGTTGATGCGGTCCGTATTCGAAGTTGCCGATATTCAGCAATCGGTATTCGCGCGTCCACACCATTCGCGCGGCATCTCAGCTCCCAGACCTCTGACCTTCCGCGCCGAATCGCAGATGAGCCACACCAGTAAATCGATTGTTTACGTTTGGGATGCCGATTACCCGTGGGACGTTCGCACCGAGAAAGTAACCCTCGCGCTCGCGCGTGCCGGCCATTCGGTGCACATCGTGGCGCGTAATCGCGCCTGGAAGCAGACGACGGAGACGTTACCGGAAGGCACTGTTCACCGCATGATGCCGTGGAAACCGCTCGGCCGCCGCCTCGACAATGCGTTGAGCTTTCCGGCGTTCTTCAGTCCGCGCTGGATCAGTCTGATTGACCGTACGTGCCGCGAAGCGAAGGCCGATCTGATAATCGTTCGCGACCTGCCGCTGTGCCCAACCGCGATTTCGTGCGGCAAGCGACTCGACATACCGGTGATGCTCGACATGGCGGAAAATTATCCGGCGATGATGCGTGTGCTTTGGGAGACCGGTCGCGACACATTGTTCGACTACTTTGCCAGGAATCCATCCATCACGGCGAAAGTCGAGCGTCGCTGCGTGAGAAATGTCGACCACATCATCGTGGTCGTCGAGGAATCCGCTGACCGCGTCGCAGCGCTTGGCATTCCGCGCAGCAAGCTCACTGTGGTTTCGAACACTCCACCTCTTGCCAGACTCGACTGTCCATCGCATGAGCCGTCGTCGACGCGTGCCACGACGGATGTCGTTTACATGGGTAACCTGGAAGTTGTTCGCGGTCTTCTCGAAGCGATCGATGCGGTTGCGCATCTCAAGAACGAAGGAAAGCGAATCCGTCTTCGCGTGATAGGCCGCGGGCGGGACGAGGCGTTGGTGAGGGATCGCGCTGCATCGCTGGGCCTCACGGCGGAGGACGTCGAGTTCCTCGGCTATATCGCATCCCACGCGGAGGCGCTTCGCGTTGTCGCGGAATCCGATGTGGGATTGATTCCGCACAGGAAGAACGAGTCCTGGGATACCACGATCCCCAACAAGCTCTTTGACTACATGGCGGCTGGCCTGCCCGTGGTCAGCTCGGACGCCGCTCCCTGTGCGCGGATAATTCGGGAAACAGGTTCCGGGCGAATCTTCAGGTCCGGCGATGCCATCGAGCTTGCCACCGCCATAGAAGAGGTAGCACGGCCTGATATAGCAGCAATCCTGGGGGCTTCCGGACGAACGGCCGTTCGGAACCGTTATAACTGGGAATATGACACGGCTGTTTTGCTGGGAGCCGTAGACGCCATAAAAAAACAGTGAGGGCGGTCCACAAACACGTGACCAGCGGTTACCATGTAGGGAGTTAGTCGTAATAAGGTGGACGGTAAATACTACGCCTTTACCGTTCTTTTCCAGTTGGGCCCTCTAGAGGGGCCACGACAAAGGCAAACCCGCTGAAAGGCGGGGACGCAAAACCACGAGGCTAAAGCGCGAAAACTTCGCGCCATGCTAGTCGGGCTTCCGAATGGCGTTTTTACGAGGACCGAATTGTGAACCCAAGTTCCAAGACTGTGCTTACAGCACTTCTTCTCGCCGTCGCTGCGTGCGCCGGCACCGACGCAAACAAGAGCGGGGCTGATGTTACGGACCTCACGGCAGCCGAGTATGCGCTGCCGCCGTCGGCATCCGTCCAGGTCTCGCCCGGCACATCCCAGCTCGTCGTCGGCAAAACCGTAAAACTGGCAACGAGTATCGTCGATGCGGATGGTCGCCCGATGCAAGGCGTGATGGGCGTCCTCGCACACTGGAAATCCAGCGATACAACGATCGCCACAGTGTCAGTTACAGGTCTTGTTAAAGGACTGAGAGACGGACACGTAGTTATTAGCGCGATCACTGGGCATCGGACCGCTTCGAGCGCCGTTACGGTGACGGGCAGTGATCAGAATGCAACGTCGGGCGCGACGAGCGACACGGTCAAGAGTCCGTCGACCGATGCTCCGGCAGCGACACCGCCTTCAACAACATCTGACCATACAACGACGTCCACGACGCCTGCAACGGTAACGACTACCAGCCCAACGGCGACAACGCCAACCGCGACGGTACCAACCGCAACAACACCAACTACGACAACAACCACCACACCGGAAGCCACCGCTCCGCCTGCTGCCACAGCACCACCGCCAGCGTCGACACCGCCGGTTACGACCGTTACAGCACCATCCACGACTGTGCCGAGCACACCGTCTAGTTCTACGGGGCCTGGCCTTTCCGGACTCGCGTTGATCTCCGACGATT